>NZ_BAAAFG010000018.1:0-1971 GCF_039523415.1 Gangjinia marincola | reverse complement strand
ACTCACCAGTATCATTGTCAAAGACAATTGTTCCTGCGGCTGTTCCTGTTCCTAAGTCAGTGATCGCTGTCGTTCCTACATTGTTCGGATCTAAGTTATCTAAGTAATCATCGTTGCCTAAGATATCGATCGTCTCTGCTACGCCAGGATCTGCTGTTGCATTATCATCAACTGCTGTTGGTGTTGCAGGGTTTGGATCACTCACATCTGGGTTACCGTCTTGATCAGTATCCACTGCACCTGGATCGCTTACTACAATTGTTACCGTTGCTGTGGCACATACATCCGGGTCCGGATCTGTGTTACATACCTGGTAATCTACCGTTACTGTTGTACCGGCTTCGCCTGCTGTTGGAGTATAGATCAACTCACCAGTATCATTGTCAAAGACAATTGTTCCTGCGGCTGTTCCTGTTCCTAAGTCAGTGATCGCTGTCGTTCCTACATTGTTCGGATCTAAGTTATCCAGGTAATCATCGTTTCCTAAGATATCGATCGTCTCTGCTACGCCAGGATCTGCTGTTGCATTATCATCAACTGCTGTTGGTGTTGCAGGGTTTGGATCACTCACATCTGGGTTACCATCCTGATCGGTATCTGAATTACTTACTACAATAGTAACCGTGGCCGTAGCACATACATCTGGATCGGGATCTGTGTTACAAACCTGGTAATCTACTGTTACCGTTGTACCGGCTTCTCCAGCTGTTGGAGTATATAATAACTCTCCTGTATTATTGTTGAACGCGATTGTTCCAGCAGCACTACCCGTTCCTAGATCTGTAATCTCCGTAGTACCTAGATTATTTGGGTTACTATTCCCTAAGTAGTCATCGTTAATTAGAATATCAATCACCTCGGTCACTAAAGGAGTAGCGGTTGCATTATCGTCAACTGCTGTCGGCGTATTTGGATTAGGATCGGTTGCATCTGGGTTTCCATCAAAATCATTATCAGGATTACCTACCACAATAGTAACTGTAGCCGTTGCGCATACATCTGGGTCCGGATCTGTGTTACAGACCTGGTAGTCTACCGTAACTGTAGTACCTGCCTCTGCAACAGTAGCAACATAAATCAATTCGCCTGTATTATTATTAAATGTAATCGATCCGCCTGCGGTTCCTGTTCCTAAATCTGTAATCTCAGTGGTACCAAGATTATTGGGATTACTATTCCCTAAATAATCATCATTTAGTAAAATGTCTATCGTTTCAGCTACTAAAGGATCTGCTGTTGCATTATCGTCAACTGCTGTTGGCGTATTTGGATTAGGATCGGTTGCATCTGGGTTTCCATCTAAGTCATTATCAGGATTACCTACCACAATAGTAACTGTAGCCGTTGCGCATACATCTGGGTCCGGATCTGTGTTACAGACCTGGTAGTCTACCGTAACTGTAGTACCTGCCTCTGCAACAGTAGCAACATAAATCAATTCGCCTGTATTATTATTAAATGTAATTGATCCGGCTGCGGTTCCTGTTCCTAAATCTGTAATCTCAGTCGTTCCTACGTTATTAGGGTTTGAGTTACCTAAGTAATCGTCATTAATTAAGATATCAATAACCTCACTTACTAATGGGTCTGCTGTAGCATTATCATCTACTGCCGTTGGAACTGTCGGATTTGGGTCGGTTCCGTCTGGATTACCGTCACCGTCGGTATCGACTCCTCCTGGATCATTCACTGTGATAGTTACTATAGCAGTATCACATACAGCACTACCACTTGCATCATTACATACTTCATAGATTACTGTAACGGTAGTTCCTGCTTCTCCTACAGTTGGGGTATACGTCAACTCGCCCGTATCAGCATCAAAGCTAACCGTTCCACTTGCTGTACCGCCTGTTTGCGTAATTGTAGTTGTTCCCTGATTGTTTGGATCTAAGTTATCCAGGTAATCATCATTGCCTAAGATATCAATAACCTCACTTACTAATGGGTCTGCTGTAGCATTATCATCTA
>NZ_BAAAFG010000017.1:3416-4216 GCF_039523415.1 Gangjinia marincola | reverse complement strand
TTGGAATCAAGGCGGCTGTTGCGGTAGATACAGATGGTGATGGTATTTTAGATTGTTTTGATCTTGATAGCGATAATGATGGATGTAGCGATGCTAATGAAGCCTATAATGATCCCAATGCAGATGGAGGCGATGGAGGTGCGTATGGTACAGGCAATCCACCTGCAACCAATGCAGATGGTAGTGTAGTCGCAGCGAGTTATCCTGGAACGAATAGTACGGTTACTGATGCTTCTATATCTACTGCATGTACCATCATTGATAGTGATAATGACGGAGTTCCAGATACTGTAGATGTAGATGATGACAATGATGGAATTTTAGATACGGTAGAATGTGGTGAGGCAGAAATATGGGAGACTGGAGGTAGTACTTCAGGCACAGGAAATCAAACAGCAGTATTAAATTCAAACGTTGGGGCTACTAGTGTAACCGTCTCAACGACAGGAGGATTATTTGATGCAAATGGAAATAATGACTACATAGAATTCAACGAACGTGCTGCTAATAATGGAACGTTTACAGTAAGTTTTGCAGATCCTGTAACCAATCTCAAATTCTATATTCGCGATTTTGGTCGTAGATCATCTTCAACTGCTCGTCTGGGTAATTTTAGTGTTACCTTAAATAACGGTACAGTCATCAACAATGTCAACTTTGATGTATTAGCAACGACGGAAGATTTTGCAGGTGCAGGAGGCGGTAATACTGAAATAGTAGAGAAGTTTCAGCTAAGCGGGATAAATTATATTCAGGATCCAACGACTAATGGCGGTGATAACGAAGCTTACGGCTTACTG
>NZ_BAAAFG010000017.1:0-3258 GCF_039523415.1 Gangjinia marincola | reverse complement strand
TTGGAATCAAGGCGGCTGTTGCGGTAGATACAGATGGTGATGGTATTTTAGATTGTTTTGATTTGGATAGCGATAATGATGGATGTAGTGATGCTAATGAAGCCTATAATGATCCCAATGCAGATGGAGGAGATGGAGGTGCTTACGGCACAGGCAATCCACCTGCAACCAATGCAGATGGTAGTGTAGTTGCAGCGAGTTATCCTGGAACGAATTCTAACGTAACGGACGCAAGTATTTCCCTAGCGTGTGCAGACATTGATGGAGATGGGATAGGAGATTTAGTTGATTTAGATAACGACAATGACGGTATTCCCGATACAGTAGAACAAAATTGTGGAAATACTACCGGGATTGTATTTGCAGATAATACAAATACTATTAGTTCTCCTCAAACAATAGATGGTGATTTAGCCAACGGGACAACTACATTAACTGGATATACTACCTCAGATGGTACTCCTTTTGACGTTATAATTACTACAGCTCCTGCGACTGCCTCAGCCACGGTTGGAAATGGTATCACTGGGGATAATACGATCGACGGTTATACAGGTGTTGGTCTTACAGGTGAGTCTATTCAAATTCAATTTATAAATACACTTACAGGCCAGCCAATAGGTTTACGGGGATTTGAGTTTAGAGTATCAGATTTTGAAACAACGTCTCCCTATATTGAATCGATTCCCTTGTTTAGGTATACTACAATCCAAGGTGTGGTGGTATCCTATGAAAGTGGCAATTGGTTTGGATGGCAAGGGGTAAATGGAATCCCATTTGGTTCTGCTGGTTCACAACTAACCACAAATGCAAGCGGTGAACTTACGACTACCTATCCCGGTGCAGGAAACGCACAGTCTGATAAGTTTGCAGCTTTGGATGCTTCAGCTGATTTCATTTCTGAAATTTTTATAGTTCAACATAATTCTGCTGGAGGATCGGTTTTTGGATGGTTAAACAATACCTTCAATGTAGCTTGTGACACAGATGGAGATGGTATACTGGACTACCTGGATTTAGACTCAGATAATGACGGGATTTATGATGCAGTCGAGGCTGGTCATGGTGCTTCACAAACTAATGGTGTTGTTGATGGCTCTGTGGGCACTAATGGATTACCAGATGCTGTTGAAACTTCGCCAGACAGTGATGTTATTAATTATACGATCCAAAACTCTGATAGTACAGATAATCCCGATTATTTGGATCTTGATAGCGATAATGATGGATGTAGTGATGCCAATGAAGCGTATAACGATCCTAATGCAGATGGAGGTGATGGAGGTCAATTTGGAACAGGAACACCAGCTGCGACTAATCCAGATGGTTCTGTAATTGCAGCTTCTTATCCTGGTACAAACAATGAAGTTACCACGGCATCAGCGATTAATGTCTGTATACCTGGATCTGATCTTTCAATAACTAAAACGGTGGATCAGCAATTGGTGACAGTTGGATCAACTGTAGTATTTACAATAACAGTTACCAATGATGGTCCTCAGGATATCCCCTCAGCTTCAGCCGAAATTACAGATAATCTACCCTCTGGATTTACTTTCGTAAGTGCTGCGCCTTCCGGCGGAAGCTATAGTGATGCCACTGGGATATGGTCGTTGCCGGCAATAGTAAATGGTGGATCAGCTTCAATAGACATCACTGCCACAGTAAATAATACCGGCGACTACACCAACGTAGCCGAAGTGGCATTAAGCCCTAATCCAGATCCTGACTCTACACCGGCAAATGGAGATCCTTCTGAAGATGATCAGGATAGCATTACCGTTTTCATAGATGGAGATAATGATGGTGATGGCATAGGAGATACTGTTGATGTAGATGATGATAATGACGGAATACTGGATATTGATGAGTACGACTGTTCGCCAGATCCAACTGAAGTTAACACGCCGGGTTATACTATCAATAATGATTTTTCGGCCTCATCACCATTGGCTGATTTAGTAGAATATAATGGAGTTAATATTGATTTTGGATTTCAACTTCAGGGTACAGCGAACTGGAACAGCGGCATCAGAATTTTAAATAATGGCGCCATCAATCCTGATGGAGATTACATTAATGTTCAGGCAAATACAACAAACTTTCAAAATGGAGACATTGCTGTTTATAGCCTAAACTTTAATGAAGAAGTAAATAATTTAAATTTTAAAGTAGGAGGGATTGACAATGGCGATACTGTTCAATTTGAGGCTTTTATAGGAGGTGTTAGTGTTCCGGTATTTCAATCAAACATTACCAACTTAACAATTGATCCGGCAGATTTCTTCTATGTAAATAATAATACAGTATTAAGTATAGACAGCGCTGGAAATGCACCTAATAACAGCATTCAATTTTCAATAGAGGGTCCTGTTGATGAAATCAGAATAACTACAGGAAAGGATTCTAGTGGTGGAATCAACAATGCAAATATAACCTTGCAGTTCTACGAGTTTTCCTATTGTATACCATTGGATTCAGATGGAGATGGTATTCCAGATTCATTTGAATTGGATAGCGATAATGATGGATGTAGTGATGCCAATGAAGCGTATAACGATCCTAATGCAGATGGAGGTGATGGAGGTCAATTTGGAACAGGAACACCAGCTGCGACTAATCCAGATGGTTCTGTAATTGCAGCTTCTTATCCTGGAACCAATGGTGATGTAACCACAGCATCTGTAATTAATGTCTGTAACCCCGGTGCAGATTTATCTATCACTAAATCAGCATCAATTTTCAATGATGTTGACAGTTCTGGAACAATTACTCCGGGCGACGTGATCACATTTGAAATTACCGTTTCGAATGGTGGTCCTCAAGATGCAACAGGTGTCGGAGTTGGTGATGTTGTGCCGAATGGATATTCTACCATTACAGCAATTAGTAATTCAGGAACCTCAAGTGGTAACATTGTAAGTTGGTCTGGTTTATCTGTTACCTCCGGAAACACTATAACGCTAACCTTTAATACCATTGTTCAGGAGACAGGAAGTTATACAAATTGCGCTGAAATCACAGCAAGTGATCAGGATGATCCTGATAGTACACCTGATGCTAATCCAGATGGAGATGCTGCAATAGAAGATGATGAGATTTGTTTTACGCCACCTGTAATAATTATAGAGAGTCTTACAGTGAGCAAGACCCAAACAGGAGGAGCAGATCCTGTGACAGCAGCAGGTGAAGTACTGACCTATCAGATTACGGTAGACAACGATGGTACGACCAGCATCACAGATGTGGTGGTGACGG
>NZ_BAAAFG010000016.1:474037-655716 GCF_039523415.1 Gangjinia marincola | reverse complement strand
GTGTAAAGGCAGTAATGTCATAGCCAAGTGATACTAATAACCCGTATGAGCTTATCGCTCAAGATTTTTAAAATCTACAAGTGCTCGATTCAAGAGCGTACAAATTGCTTTATTATTTTTTATGTCAAGATATTAATTCCTGCCTAGGTAGGAAGAGATCCCGAATCAAGTCCGGGATTAAGTTTTAAGGTGGTTCTCCACCTACGCTGAAGCTTCGGTGGACGTAGTAGCGATGGAAGTCACAATGATTTAAGGTGGTTATAGCGATGGGGCTCACCTCTTACCTTTCCGAACAGAGAAGTTAAGCCCATCAGCGCAGATGGTACTGCATCCGTGGGAGAGTATGTCGCCGCCTTCTTTTAAAGACTCAATCATTTATATGGTTGGGTCTTTTTTTATCCACTAAATCTTATCCCCTAAAATCCCCTCCCCCTAAATCCCCCTAAGGGGGACTCTATACATTTTCAATAGTAAGGTACCTGAGTGCTTGATTTTGAGGGTTATTAGACTGAGGTCTAAGACCGGATGCTGTTTAAATGTATAGGTTCAAGGGAATATTACGTGTACAATCAAAAGATTACTTCGAAGCATAGGCTTCTCGCAACTCCCTTCGGGCAGGGATAGCAGCGGCATCCTCTTTCCCAAAACTCTGGGAAAGAGATATAGCGGATAGCCCGGTCACGTCGACAGAATGAGACGAGAGCACGCAGAAACATACGTTTAATCCAACGGGTCTTTTAACTGCCCAAAAACATTTTCTATTGCATCTGTTAAGGTGACTAGACCAACTACATTATTATTCTCAAGGAGCATACAAAGTTCTTGATCTTCGGACTGGAAGGCATCTATTAATTCACTGATCGAAATAGAACAATCTCTGGTCATTTTGCCTTTTGTGAGACTGGATATTTTCTTCTTGCCAGTATTAAGGGCTTCATAATTAAGTAGAATAGATGGGACATATATATTGCCAGCGTACTGCTTGCCTGATTGATTCATTAGCGGATATCTAGAGTGTTTACTCTGTGCAATGCGCTCAATATTTTCTTGAAAGTCTATGCTCTCATCAAGACTGATGACATTTTTTAGTTTAACCATTATTTTTGTTGCGGGTGTGTTGCCAATATCATAGGATTTAACAATTTCATCAACGCGATCTTTAGAAAGGGAGGTTTTTTCTTTAAGAAAATCTACAATGGCTGTTCTTGTTGTGGTTCTTGCTTGTGTATTATCGTTATTTTTTTCTTCGGAATCGTTTGACTGACCTTCTTGTTCTACCCAAGATCTGGTCATCTCAACTCCAAAGAGTTTTAAGGTCCATTTTGCTAAGCCATCGCCGAAAATGATGAATGGATACATGATTTTAGTCCACCAGTAGAGAAACCCACTTCCGAATTTTGCAGCTTTAATGGGTTTCTCTACTCCAAAGTAGGTTGGTGCTTGCTCTCCCCAGATTTTGTGTGCTAAATTAATGATTATCAGTCCAACTACAATTGAGATCGATTTGACTGTTCCTGATGAGAAACCAAACATTGTGATTAAGGGTTCAATCAATTTTGTGACTGCGGGTTCAAAAATAACGCCTAAAAGTACACTGGTCGTAGAAATACCTAGCTGACACCCCGTTAGATATATTTCTAATTTATTAGTCATCTCCCAAGCTCTATCCAGCGCGGGATTTTCTTCTAATTCTTCTTTGTCATATTGTCGTAAACGAGTGAGACCAAATTCTGTAAGGACAAACATAGCGTTTAGAAGTATTAGTACTATACCTCCAAAAATTCGTAGGGTTATTTCTAGCGTGTCCATCAATTTGATTTTACGCTTGAATATAAAAAAAGCACCTTACTTTCGTAAGATGCTTAGTTGATAGAGTTAAGAACTTAATCTTTTAGAACACTTCTAGAGATGACGATTTTTTGAATTTCTGAAGTGCCTTCATAAATTTGAGTGATTTTTGCATCCCTCATAAGGCGTTCTACGTGATATTCTTTGACGTAACCATTACCACCATGGACTTGGACGGCATCTGTAGCGACTTCCATCGCGACCTGTGACGCATATAGTTTGGCCATCGCACCGCTAAGGTCATAATTATCGCCATTGTCCTTGTCTGCTGCGGATTTATATACTAATAATCTGGCGGCTTCAATTTTTGTGTGCATATCTGCAAGCATAAATGCTATTGCCTGATGATTCATGATTTCTGTACCAAAAGCCTTACGCACTTTTGAATATTCCTTCGCTAATTCATACGCTCCGGCAGCGATACCCAATGCTTGAGCAGCAATGCCTATACGACCACCTGCCAAGGTTTTCATGGCGAATTTAAAACCAAAACCGTCTTCACCAATTCGATTTTCTTTAGGCACTTTTACATCATTGAAGATTAATGAATGTGTGTCGCTCCCACGAATACCCATTTTATCTTCTTTTGGACCTATTTCAAAACCCTCCCATCCTTTTTCTACAATAAAGGCATTTATCCCGCGATGTTTTTTCTCACGATCGGTTTGAGCGATTACGAGGTAATAGTCTGCGGAATTTCCGTTAGTGATCCAGTTTTTGGTTCCGTTTAGGATATAATGATCACCTTTATCAATCGCAGTTGTTTTTTGAGAAGTTGCATCGCTACCGGCTTCGGGTTCACTTAGACAGAAGGCTCCAATAGATTCTCCCGTAGTAAGTTTGGTTAAGTATTTTTCTTTTTGCTCTTTGGATCCATAGGTATCTAATCCCCAGCATACCAAGGAATTGTTTACTGAAACTACTACAGAGGCTGAAGCATCAACTTTGGACAATTCTTCCATAGCAATAACGTATGAAATTGTGTCCATTCCTCCACCTCCATATTCAGGATCAGCCATCATCCCCATAAATCCCAGTTCACCTAATTTTTTAATTTGTTCGGCGGGGAAGGTCTGGGTATTATCTCTTTCTATTACGCCATCTAACAATTCGTTTTTAGCAAAGTCTCTTGCAGCATCACGAATCATTTGATGTTCTTCAGTCAATTTAAAATCCATAGTTGGGTATATTCTATCAGTTATAAAGCGCTGCAAATATAAGTTTTACTTAGGGTATTATCAATGGAAGCCTCTAGTTTTTGCGAATTCTTAAACTACGAAGATTCTAACAGGACCAAATCAAAAATATTTGAATTTTGAAGTCATAGGCTAAGGAGTTTTATATATTTGTGATGCTGTACTTTTTGTGGCACATCTTCAACCTTTTTTTCTATATGAAAGAGCTTCTAAGCCAATTTGAAAATAAATCACCCGAAATCGTTTTTCATTGGAATGATCCCGAAACTGAGGCTGAGGGATGGACCGTGATCAACTCTTTACGTGGGGGAGCTGCTGGTGGTGGAACCAGGATGCGTGAAGGTTTGGATAAAAATGAAGTACTATCCTTAGCAAAAACGATGGAGGTGAAGTTTACGGTTTCTGGACCTGCTATTGGCGGAGCTAAATCTGGAATAAATTTTAATCCTCAGGATCCCCGAAAACGAGGTGTACTGGAACGTTGGTATAAGGCGGTTTCTCCCTTGCTCAAAAGTTATTACGGCACTGGTGGAGATTTGAATGTAGATGAGATTCATGAAGTAATTCCAATCACAGAAGAATGCGGCGTTTGGCATCCACAGGAAGGTGTTTTTAATGGGTATTTTAAGCCTACAGAAGCTGATAAAATTAACCGCATTGGTCAATTGAGGCAAGGTGTTATCAAGGTCATAGAGAACCCTGCCTTTTCTCCAGATATTTCAAGAAAGTACACCATTGCTGATATGATCACAGGATTTGGGGTGGCCGAAGCCGCGCGGCATTATTATGATATTTTTGGTGGAAATCTAAAAGGTAAGCGTGTAGTTGTTCAAGGTTTTGGTAATGTTGGATCGTCTGCGGCATATTATATTACCCAAATGGGAGCTAAAATTGTTGGGATTATTGATCATGCAGGTGGCTTAATCAATGAAGAAGGATTTTCTTTTGAAGAGATTAAAGGCCTATATTTATCTAAGCAGGGAAATAAATTGTATCATCCAGATATGATCTCCTTTGAAGAGATCAATGACGCTATTTGGTCCTTAGAAACCGAAGTTTTTTTACCCTGTGCGGCATCACGACTGATTTCACAAGATCAAATTGATCAATTGATTGAAACCGGACTCGAGGTAATTTCATGTGGTGCCAATGTACCCTTTGCTGATAAAGAAATTTTCTTTGGATCTATTATGGAAAGTACCGATGCGAAAGTAAGTCTGATTCCAGATTTTATTTCAAACTGTGGAATGGCGCGCGTATTTTCGTATTTTATGGAGCGTAAGGTTCAAATGACAGACGAAGCTATATTTGAGGATACTTCCTCCACTATTAAGTCAGCTATACAGCGTATATTTGAGTTAACCCCAGAAAAAACACATATTAGTCAATCGGCTTTTGAAATCGCCTTAACACAACTTGTTTAATACATAACATCATATGGAATCGATTATTATTCTTGTATTTATCCTTGGATATCTCTCAATAACCCTAGAACATCCTTTAAAATTAGACAAGACGGTCCCTGCTTTGATTATGTCTGCCGTAATGTGGGCATTGCTGGCTGTGGGTTTTAAAAACGGCTGGTTTAACGTAGTTGACACGCATGAACATGTCTATAGCTTTCTTACGGGAGGTGAAGCAGCAGAGGAAGGTTTTGAAAACACTCTTTTACATCACTTAGGTAAAACAGCCGAAATCCTGATCTTCCTAATAGGTGCTATGACTATAGTGGAGATCATTGATTTACATCGGGGATTTGAAATATTAAAGGGAGCAGTTAAAACCAGAAGCAAACGAAAACTGCTCTGGATCATTGGCGTGTTGGCGTTTATCCTTTCGGCCATCATTGATAATTTGACCGCAACTATTGTTCTAATCACTTTATTAAGAAAGCTGATTCCAAATAAGCAAGATCGATTATGGTACGCTGGTTTAGTTGTTATTGCAGCCAACGCCGGTGGTGCCTGGTCTCCTATTGGTGATGTAACAACAACTATGTTGTGGATTGCTAATAAAGTGACGGCATTAGGTTTGATGGAATATTTGATTATTCCATCAATTGTTTGTTTTGTTGTTCCCTTTACGGTGGCATCATTTCTTCCCATTTTTAAGGGACAGATGGAATTGGAGAATTCTGAAGAAGATAAAGTTTCACAGCGTTTGTTGTCCAGTAAAACTATGCTTTTTCTTGGGTTGGGCGGAATAGTTTCTGTACCGGTTTTTAAGACACTTACGCATTTACCTCCATATATGGGTATGATGTTAGCACTAGGAGTGGTATGGTTGGTATCTGAATATATTCATCCCGAAGAAGATTTTACGAATGAGCGGAAGCATCTCTACTCTGCGCATAAAGCTTTATCGCGAATAGAAATCTCTAGCATTCTCTTTTTCTTAGGAATATTGATGGCCGTTGCGGCGTTAGAGTCTCTTGTTTTTGGAACAATTGGTGGGGAAGAAGTAGGGACGTTACGCTATCTGGCAGAAGTTCTTCAAAATGCCATTCCCAATCAGGATGTAGTTGTCCTACTGTTAGGAGTACTTTCTGCGATCATTGACAATGTGCCTTTAGTTGCTGCGTCAATGGGGATGTATGTTTCGCCAACAGATTCAGAATTATGGCATTTCATTGCTTATTCAGCAGGGACCGGTGGAAGTATGCTTATTATCGGATCTGCTGCCGGAGTTGCAGCTATGGGAATGGAAAAAATAGATTTTATTTGGTACCTTAAAAAGCTTTCATGGCTTGCATTCATTGGTTTCATTGCAGGGGCATTTACTTTTTTGGGAATACAAGCGATGTTTTGATTACAATGAAATCATACTTACTACGTTATTCTTACTAAATCTATTATTTCATGCTAGCAACTTTCATTCAGGAAGTACAAGAAGTAGAACCTGTTTCTGAAGAAAAAACACTTTCTCTACTTGATCTTTTATTAAGTGGTGGTACGGGTGGAACCATAATTATTGGTATTTTATTCATCTTGTTATTCACGGCAATTTATATCTATTTTGAACGGTTCTTCGCCATAAAAGCAGCCTCAAAAACAGATAAGGATTTTATGAATCAAATTAAAGATTCTGTATCCTCTGGAAATATTGAAGCGGCAAAAATACGTTGCGCTAAAGAAAATTCTCCTGTGGCCAGATTGACTGAACGAGGCATATCGCATATTGGTCGACCGCTTGATGATATCAATACCGCGATTGAAAATGCCGGAAGACTAGAAGTATATAAACTAGAAAAAAATGTTAGTGTTTTAGCAACCATTGCTGGGGCAGGACCTATGTTAGGATTTCTGGGTACTGTTATAGGGATGGTAGTGGCATTTCACGAGTTAGCATCAAGTAGCGGTCAAGCCGAAATGGGATCACTGGCAGAAGGTATCTATACCGCAATGACCACCACAGTAGCAGGACTGATCGTTGGGATTATTGCTTATATTGGTTACAATCACCTGGTAGTACGAACAGATAAGGTCGTTCATCAAATGGAAGCTACTGCAGTTGATTTCTTGGATCTCTTAAATGAACCCTCTAAAAAATGAATTTAAGAGGTAGAAATAAGATAAGTCCGGAGTTTAGTATGTCTTCCATGACAGACATTGTGTTTTTGTTACTGGTTTTCTTTATGTTGACATCGCCGGTCATTACGCCTGAAGCACTGGATTTAATTTTGCCTAAGGCGAAAGGAAAAACCAGCAATGTTCAGTCATTATCGGTTAGTATTACAAAAGATTTGCAGTATTATATCAATAAAGAACGCGTGACAGAATCTAACTTAGAGCGTAAACTTACCACCCGTTTAGGTAGTGTTGAAGATCCTACAATCATTCTAAGAGCAGAAGAGGGCGTGCCGATCGAAAAGGCGGTACGAGTGATGGATATTGCAAATCGCAATCGATACAAGGTCGTATTGGCCGTACGTCCAGACTAATCAAATAGTATTCTATGCAGTAAGGCTACGCATCATTTGTTATAACATATCCCATGCTTGAGACCATTCATCAACGAAAATCAATGGCTATTACAATTACAGTGCATGTAGTGCTTATATTGTTGTTGCTATTCTTTGGGTTTACATATTTAGATCCACCCGAGGAGAATGGAATTGCGGTAAACTTTGGAACATCAGAGGTGGGTAGCGGAAACATTCAGCCACAAAAATCCGTTCAATCTGCTCCTCAAGAAGAAGTTGTGACTCCTGCCGAATCTGTTCCTAAAACCTCTTCGGCGCAAGCCAAACCAGAAGAAACAGCTATAGAAGAAGAAGTCGTTACCCAGGAATCTCAAGAAGCAATTGCACTTAAGAAAAAACAGGAAGCTGAGCGTAAAGCTGAAGCCGTAAAAAAAGCCAAGGCAGAGGCTGAAGCTAAAGCTGAGGCAGAGCGTATTGCGAAACAGCAACGAGAAGAAGCCGAGAAAAAAAGAAAACTGGATGCGCTAATCGGTGGTGTAGCATCCTCAGATGGAGACTCCGGAGGCGAGGGAGACGATAATAAACCCGGTGATAAAGGTTCACCAGATGGTGATCCAAACGCAAAATCATATTATGGGAGTGGGGTTGGCTTAGATGGCGATGGAAACTACAGATTAAAAGGCCGAAAAGCACTTAGCAAGAAAAAATATGTTCAAGAGTGCAACGAATCAGGGATAGTAGTGGTTCAAATAGAGGTCGATCAAAATGGTAAGGTGATTCTTGCTATCCCCGGAGTAAAGGGAACTACAAATAACGCATCCTGTTTAACCAATCCGGCAAAACGCGCAGCTTTAGCCACTACATTTAATGCAGATGCAAACGCCCCATCCAAACAGGTAGGGACCATCATTTACGAATTCAGACTTTCAGATTAGAACTTTGACGTATCCTGAAACCATAGCATGGTTGTTCTTGCAATTGCCCATGTATCAACAAAAGGGAAAAGTTGCATATAAGGCAGATCTTTCTAATAGTTTGCTTCTCGATCAGCATCTAAGTCATCCTCATCTTGCATTCAAAACAATACACGTTGCTGGGACGAACGGTAAGGGTTCTACGTGCCATATGTTGGCTTCGGTCTTACAGGAGGCTGGATATACCGTTGGGTTGTACACCTCACCTCATTTAAAGGATTTTAGAGAGCGTATTCGGGTTAATGGCGAGATGATTTCAAAAAAGAATGTACAATCTTTTGTAGAAAAGCACAAGGACTTTTTTGAACAACATCATTTTTCTTTTTTTGAAATGACCGTGGGGCTTGCATTCAACTATTTTCAAAAGCAAAAGGTGGATATTGCTATTATCGAAACCGGTCTTGGGGGTCGCCTGGACTCCACTAATATAATTACCCCTATGGTTTCTGTAATTACTAATATTGGATATGACCACCAGCAATTTTTAGGAGATACATTAACTAAAATAGCATCAGAAAAAGCCGGAATAATTAAGCCAAGGACTCCAGTAATTATTGGAGAAACTCAGCACGAAACGAAAGATGTGTTTATGGCTTTCGCCGAAGAAGATAAATCCCCAATTTATTTTGCGGATCAAGATAATATAACAAATTATGAAAGTGATTTAAAAGGAGTTTACCAACAGAAGAATCAAAAAACCGTTTTAAAAACACTGGAGATTCTTATTGATAAAGGGTTTAGTATATCTGAAAAACATAAAACTGAAGGGTTAAAAAATGTAGTTGCAAATACGGGTTTAAAGGGGAGATGGCATGTCCTTCAAGAACGCCCAAAGGTGATTTGCGATACAGCGCATAATCAAGAAGGTTTAACACTGGTGTTGGATCAGCTGGCTCAGGAAAATTATAAACACTTGCATATAGTTCTGGGAACCTTAAGAGATAAAGACTTATCAAAATTATTACTTCTTTTTCCAAAGACTGCGACTTATTATTTTTGTTCACCTACCGTAGAGCGTGGACTAGCGGCAGAGGTTTTGAAGCGAGAAGCTGAAAAATACGGCTTAGCTGGTAGCGCGTTCAGCTCAGTTCTAATTGCATATAATGAAGCAATTAAAGAAGCGAATCAGGATGACGTTATATTCATAGGAGGCAGCACTTTTACGGTAGCCGAAATTGTTTGATATTTTTTTAAATTTATTTTTCTACATAGAAAAATACGCTATATTTGCACCCGCTTAGGGCAATTAGCTCAGTTGGTTCAGAGCACCTCGTTTACACCGAGGGGGTCGGGGGTTCGAATCCCTCATTGCCCACGAGAAAAATCCTCATCTTTTTTGATGAGGATTTTTTTATTTTGGGTAAATATCTGAGTCTTGAGATAATAGAGTTTAGTATATTTGTGAAGTAATAGGAGTGTTAGCTCAGTTGGTTCAGAGCACCACCTTGACAGGGTGGGGGTCACTGGTTCGAATCCAGTACACTTCACGTAAAGCATAATCCCGATCCATTGCAAAATGGGTCGGGATTTTTAGTTTTGGAACAAGTAAAGCAGAGCTTTGAGATCGTGGAAAAACTGAAAATTCCAGAGTTTGCGTTTAGCGGATTAGAAGTAGAATTGATTCTGGATGCAAAATAAATCTAGCGCACCTCTTATTAAAAAGACAGTTCAATCTATATGAACCGCATTTTTTATTCAATGAGGTCAACGATTCGTTCTAAGGCCATTCCGCGTGAAGCCTTAATGAAACAATAGGTATTTGAAAAGTTGACTCCTTTCAAAAAAGCTTCGGCTTCATTATAATCACTAAAGCGTTTAGTTTTTTGTTCTGTAGAACTAGTTTGTCCAAATGTTTCTCCAATCAAAATTAGCTGATTTATGTCACCGGATTCAGCTAAATTAACAATGGCCTGATGTTCTTCTAAGGCAGTTTTTCCAACTTCAAACATATCGCCAAGAATTGCAATTTTATAGGAATTGGCTACTTTAAATAAGTTTTCTAAGGCAGCATTCATACTGGTGGGATTTGCATTATAAGCATCTAATAAAATAGTAGCACTGTTCTTTTTAATGATCTGGGATCTGTTGTTTCTAGGAACATAATTTTCTATTGCCTTTTTTATCTCAGTAACAGAGACGTTAAAATTAGCAGCAATCGCACAAGCCGCGGCAATGTTCGAACAATTATAAAAGCCTGTGAGATTACTTTTGATTGTGACTCCATTAAACCTAACACTGGCAAATTCTGTCTCTGGTAAATAGTCTATTGGATAATCGGCAGTTGAACTACCAAATGTATTACGTTCTATTCCGGCTGATTTTTCCAGTTGAATTCGATCATCGGCATTTACAAAAGCCGTTTTATTATGTAATCTTAGATGATCGTAGAGTTCACTTTTGCCTTTTATTACTCCTTCTATTCCGCCGAAACCCTCAAGATGGGCTTTACCATAATTTGTGATCAATCCATAGTCCGGTTGTGCAATCTTAGAGAGAGCTTGAATCTCTTTTTGATGATTTGCCCCCATTTCGACTACGCCTATTTGAGTAGACGAGTTCATCGACAGCAACGTCAATGGAACACCTATATGGTTATTGAGATTTCCTTTGGTAGCTGTAATATTAAATTGTGCAGAGAGGCAGGCGGTGATGAGTTCTTTTGTGGTTGTTTTTCCGTTGCTTCCGGTTAGGGCGATCACCGGGATACCTAGATAATTACGGTGATAACTTGCCAGTTCTTGCAGGGTTTTTAAAACATCATCTACTAGTATAAGGTGATCATTTTTTTCATCTATTGTTTCATCTATTGTTTCATCTATGATGGCGTAAGTAGCTCCATTTTTTATTGCTTCCCTAGCATATTGATTACCGTTGAAATTCTCTCCTTTTAGTGCGAAAAATAGTTTATTTGGTTTAATTGATCGAGTGTCGGTAGATATTCCGCTACTGTTGAGAAATTTTTGGTGTAAATTCTTGATATCAATCATGGTATTCTATATTATAAAAAAACCCTTTTCAGGTTACTGAAAAGGGTCAAATTATGTATTATAATTCAAATAATTATCCGCGTTGACGTTTATTACCTTGAGATTTAGAACCAACTCTAGACATTGCATTTCTAAATCCAATATAATCTGTTGCCATATCTTGTGGAAAGTATCTACGTTGCGCTGGGTCTAACCAGTACGCTCTATCTCTCCATGATCCACCTTTGTACACTCGAACCTGATTGTCTATTAACGATGTTCTGGTGCCACTTCTATCATATTCTCTAGTCATTTCATCCATTTTCACCTCACGTGGGGCGATAATGGTATCTGGAACCATTACATACTCACCATCGATGTACTCTTCGCGCTCACCGTACGTTGTATCATATACTGTTCTTGTAGCTTTACCCACTGATTGAATTGGGGAGTTATACATCCTTTTTGACGCGGGTATTTCTTCTCCATTATTTCCTTGGTTGTAGTAACGCGATGAGGCTCTGTCGCCGTCTCTAAAGTCACGGTTATCACTTTCAGAGAATTGTGTTCTTAGGTACGTTTCATTCTCATCTACGGGAACATTAACGATCTCACCAGGTAAGTTTCTGGCAATAATGCGACCATTGCTTAAGGTATCATAGACAACAGTTTGCGGGTCTACAACAACTACCTGTCCTAAACTATCAATAGCGTTTTTAGTGTAAACGTTACCACGGTAGTAATTAAAATCATTAAAATCATCATCCACAACCGGGCGATAAACATCTGCAACCCATTCTGCAACATTACCTGCCATGTCAAAAAGTCCATAGTCATTGGATTCGTAAGACATTACCTCTGCTGTGATATCAGCGCCATCGTCACTCCAACCAGCTATTCCTCCATAATCTCCATCACCTTGCTTAAAGTTAGCTCTTTGATCTCCACGTCCACGTCTTGAAGAAGTACGCGTATATTTTCCGTCCCACGGGTATTTTTTTCTTCCGCGATAAGAATTATATTCTCTCAATCCTATCAGACCTAAAGCAGCATATTCCCATTCAGCTTCAGTAGGAAGTCTGTATTCAGGTTGTAAAACACCATCTTTTCGTTGAACATATATTCCAGTTGTTGTACTGTCACGTTCTAGTCTTCTTTCAACAAGTCTACCTTGTAATAGTGAATCATTACCTCCATAAACTTGAGTCGGCGCATTAATGTATGTTTCTGTGTTGAAAGGAATATCTACTTCTCCTTTTTGAGCGGCGTATCTCGCGCCTCGTGTACTATATCCCTGTTCTTCAAGAATTAATTCGTTTACACGATCTGTTCTCCATTGACTAAATTCGACCGCTTGAATCCAATTAACTCCTACAACAGGATAATTTCTATAAGCCGGATGGCGCAAGTAATTATTAATCATAGTTTCATTGTAGCCTAGACGATTTCTCCACACTAACGTATCTGGAACAGCACCATTATAAATATTCATATAGTTTGGCTCACTGGGAGGAAATGTACTCTTTAACCAGTCCAGGTATTCAAGATACATGAGGTTAGTAACCTCTGTCTCATCCATGTAGAAGGATTGAATGTGCTGTTGTGACGGGGAGTTATTCCAGTCGTGCATCACATCATCTTGAACTCTACCCATAGTAAAGGTTCCTCCTTCAATAAAAACTAAACCTGGGGCGGTAGTTTGTTCCTGATAAGAGGTATTGTACTGAAAACCTCCATCTCTACTGTTGAATTTCCAACCTGTAGCTCTGGATGAATCTTTGTAATCTCTTGAATTATTACAGCTGGTTGCGATGGCAACCATCATTATTACTGTAAAAATTCTGAAAACGACAGTCATTTTCATAGTGTATAATTTGTAGGCTTTAAGGGCGCAAGATAATAATTAACCCTTAATTAGCAATATGAATTATTTTTTTACTCCAGATT
The DNA here is from genome assembly GCF_039523415.1 of Gangjinia marincola. Lineage (NCBI taxonomy): Bacteria > Pseudomonadati > Bacteroidota > Flavobacteriia > Flavobacteriales > Flavobacteriaceae > Gangjinia > Gangjinia marincola. The sequence goes on along the minus strand of NZ_BAAAFG010000016.1, from coordinate 642,863 downwards.
GCGCCAAATTCTTACAGAATAAACGCTATTGATACTGCATTATTACTCCTTAGGTATTATTTTTGTTTAATTGAATACTACAGCATTTTATTTAGCGTTTTACAGACTCATGAGAGGTTTTTTAACTATATTTTTATTATTTCTCTTTGTTACACTTCATGGTCAATCGAGAAAAATTGAGGTCGATTGGGGTGATAATTCCCGTATTAAAGCACGTAGTATGATTCAGCGTTTTGGTGATTTTTCCCATCCAACGCTTTACTTTTCTGCCGATGAAAAGACTATTTCATATACTTATCAAATAAAAACGACCGAACGTGGTCTAAATAGTAGCATTGAGCTTAAGAATGTAGTTTATAAAACAATATCAGCAAATGAGTTGGAGGGTCTAGATGTAGCTAACGTACCATCAAAAATAGATGCCAAGGTTTTTTATTCCTCTGCGCGTGGGGTAGGTTATAAAACTATTAGGTTCAATCCTATTATCAAAAAGGGAAATACCTATCAAAAAGTTGTTTCTTACACATTCCCTGTGCCATTGAACAGGACCTCTACTCAGTTGAAAGTAGAGAATAAAGCTCAAGCCATAAGCAATTCTGTTTTGGCAGAGGGCACCTGGAGGCGATTCTATGTAGAAGAAAACGGCATTCAACGGATTGACAGAGGCTTTTTAAGTAACCTGGGTTATAACGTAGGCACTATAGATCCTTCTAAAATTAAAATTTATAGTTACGGAGGTAGAATGATGCCTTATCTTAATTCAGATAATTTGTTCTATGACATCCCTCAACTAAGTATAGAAGTGGTGGGAGGAAACGATGGTAGTTTTGATTCGGGGGATTACATCCTATTTTATGGCGAAAGCACACGTGGCTATAATCCTGAATTTAAAACCCATGTAAATGCATATACAGATCGTGCTTACTATTATATCAGGGTAGAAGGCGACAATGGCAAACGCGTGACTCCTTACAATGAGCCAATTGGAATTCCCCAGCATGTATTGACATCATTCACTGAGCGACAATTCTACGAGTCTGATGAAGAAAACCCCGCTAAAGCCGGACGCAGGTGGATAGGTGACCGCTTTGATATTCAATCTGAACGCACCTATAGTTTTGATTTTGCTAATCTGGTTCCAAATTCTACGATGAGGGTAATTCCTTTCACAGCATCAGCGTCCAATGGCGGATCTCATACCATATCGGTCGATGGGCAGGAATTGATAACAGTGGGCTACGGGAATAGTCTAGCCAATTTTAAAGATACTAATCCTATATCAATCCCTGGAAAAGAGTCTTTTGATATTACACTCACATATAATAATGAAGGAAACCCCAGCAACATTGGGTATTTAGATTTTTTAGCGGTAGAGGCTCAGCGCCAACTTAGGTCGGCGGATAAGCAGTTGATATTTTCTAATGAAGAAGTAGAAACTCTTTCTGGTATAGGAGAATATAGGATTGAAGATGCACAAAATATTTCTGCTGTTTGGGATATAACATCTCCTTACAGTGTTTCTGCCATTTCAAACACAGATAATTCATCATTGCTTACATTCAACGCTCCAATGGGGACTAAGAAATTGTATGCTGCTATTGAGGAAGGTAAATTCTTTACCCCGAGAATAGATAACACAAGTCAGGTTTCTAATCAAAATTTAAAGGGAACCATATTTAATAACGGTCAGGGAGGTTTTGAAGATATAGATTACCTAGTGATCACGTCACAAGAATTAAAAGCCCAAGCAGAGCGATTAGCGCAACATCGCGCGGAATCAGATAACTTGACTACAAGAGTTGTCACGTTAGATCAGATTTATCATGAGTTTGGTCCGGGAGCACAGGATATCGTGGCGATACGTAATTTTGTAAAGTATGTATATGATAATGCTTCCGGAGACACTAATAGATTAAAATACTTATGCTTATTCGGTGATACATCGTTGGATTATAAGAACAGATTACGCGATAATAATAATATTGTCCCTACATATCATGCATTTGTAAGTAACTCTGGAGGAGCTGCAAATTTTATGTCAGATGATTTCTTCGGGATGATGGACGCACAGGAAGGAAGACTTGATACAGAAAATAGTGTTAACAAACTAGATATTGCTGTGGGGAGAATCTTAGCAGATACGCCCCAGTTGGCTAAAGAAATGGTGGATAAAATTATTGCATATGAGACTGAACCTTCGTACGGTCGCTGGAGAAACAACTTTGTTTTAATATCAGACGATGTTGATGAAGTTTGGGAGCATAGTGATATTCAAGTAGAGCTGGATTCTCTGGGAGATGATCTGTCTCTCCGGCAACCTTTTATTAACGTATATAAAATTCATAGTGATGCATTTCTACAAGAATCTTCTGCAGGTGGTGATCGCTACCCCAGGGTAAATGAGGCGATTGCGAATGCGGTAGAAGTAGGAGCATCTGTCATCAATTATTTTGGTCATGGAGGAGAGGATGGACTTGCCAAAGAATTTATTGTTACTAAAGGGCAAGTACAGGATTATAGCAATACAAACAAATATAATCTTCTTATCACCGTAACCTGTGAGTTTACACGATTTGATAATCCTTTGAGAAAGACCGCCGGAGAATACAATTACTGGAATCCCCAGGGAGGGTCTATTGCAATGATCACCACCACAAGAACGATTGATGCTAATAATGGTGACATCATTAATGACACCTTAGCGCGCTACCTTTTTAACTATGATAATAATCTAGTCCTGGATACTGCAGCTGAATCATTTAGAAAGGCTAAGGTAGAATTATCCAGTAGATCTAAGCGTGTCCTATTTTTTGTGGGTGATCCCGCCTTGAAAATTGCATTCCCTAAGCCAGAAATCCAATTAACGGCCATTAACGACTCCCCAATAACTAATGGAATTGAACAAATTAAGGCCCTGGATAAGGTGAAGATCTCTGGAAATTTAGTGAACAGCTCTGGTCAAGTGGTCACTAATTATAACGGAACACTAGAAACAACTATTTTTGACAAACGCATTGCCAGAGAAACATTGGCGAATGATAATGTTTCAAACGGCGGAAATGTACTAAAGCTTCAATTTACCACATTGGGGAATATCATATATCGTGGTCAGGCATCCATCACCAATGGGTTATTTGATTTTGAATTTGTCGTACCTAAAGATATTCAGCTAAATGTAGGTAAAGGGCGAATTAGCTTCTATGCCAAGCGTGAGGGAGTATTAGAAGATCAACGTGGATATAATAATGATATTTTAATTGGAGGATTAAATGAAAATGCTCCAGAGGATAATATAGGGCCAGAAATTGAGTTATTCATGAATTACGAAGGATTTGTATCTGGCGGGATTACGAATGAGAGTCCTTTTATCATTGCCAAACTTAGTGATGAGAATGGAATTAATACTACCGGTGGGGTGGGACATGATCTAATTGCTTATTTGGATGGAGATGAAAGTAATCCTTACGTGGTAAACGATTATTACGAATCTAATGTTGATGATTTTACAAAAGGAACCGTTAGTTATAAATTAAGGGATATTGAGCCAGGTTTACATACATTGACGTTTAGAGCCTGGGATACCTATAATAATTCAGCTACTTCAGAGATTCAATTTGTAGTGGCAGATGACCAGGGAATAAAAGTTGAGCATGTGTTGAATTATCCCAATCCTTTTACAAGTTATACCGAGTTTTGGTTTGACCACAATCGCCCTTTTGAACCCTTAGAAGTACAGGTGCAAGTTTTTACAGTTTCAGGGAAGATCGTTTGGTCTAGAAATCAAACCATTGTAAGTGAAGGACGGTCAAGAGACATTACGTGGGATGGCAGGGATGATTTTGGAAGCCGAATAGGAAAGGGAGTCTATGTTTATAAATTAACTGTACGATCCACTCTAACCAACAAAAAAACAGAGAAGTACGAGAAGCTTGTTATTCTCTAATAGATTTAAATATATTTGTCCTCATTAGAAAAATTATGAAAAACACGTTTTTAGTATTCATCGGTCTATGTCTAATTTTAGCACAACCTTTACGTGCACAGGATGATGAAGTAGGTATTGATGAAAGAACCATTACCACTGCTGTCCCTTTCTTATTAATTGCAGGTGATGCCCGGGGAGCAAGTATGGGAGATATGGGTGTAGCTACTGGACCAGATGCATTTTCACAACAATATAATCCTGCAAAATATGCGTTTGCCGAAAGTGGTCAGTCAATAGGATTATCGTATACACCTTACCTTAGAGAAATCGTAACAGATATTAATCTGGGACAGTTATCGTACTATAATCGCTTTAATGAGAAATCAGCTTTTGCAGCAAGTTTACGTTATTTTTCTTTAGGTGAAATTTTTTTACGAGAGAGCTTTGAGTCTGAAGAACGCCCCGTAGAGCCTAATGAGTTTGCCTTTGATGTCACATACGCATTGAAACTAAGTGAGCGGTTCTCTATGGGAGTTACAGGACGAATGATTTATTCTAATTTGAGAATTCCGTCAGGTCCGGGATCAGAGGATTCAACACCAGCAGTCACTCTTGGGGTAGATGTATCTGGGTACTATCAAAGTGAAGAAATCGTGTTCAATAATTTTGACGGTAGGATACGAGGTGGGTTTAATATTTCGAACATTGGTCCTAGATTAAGCTATGATGATAGCGGTCAGGAAAGTTATTTACCGACCAATTTAAGATTAGGTGGTGGATTTGATTTTATTTTAGATGCTTCTAACAAAATTGGAGCATTTGCCGAAATAAATAAACTACTTGTTCCTACTCCACAGGACTTCAATAACGACGGAGTTTTAGATAGTACTGATGCAGAAGAGTATTACGATATCAATGAATTTAGCGCAATTATCACATCATGGGGAGATGCACCCGGTGGATTTAGTGAAGAATTAAAAGAAATTACATGGGCTCTTGGAGCAGAATATACTTATGAAAATTCGTTCTCTCTACGTGCGGGTTATTTTAACGAAGCAGAAGATAAAGGGTTTAGAAAATACCTAACGGTTGGGGCAGGTTTTAGATATACTTCAATTAAAATCGACATGTCCTACCTTTTTAATACAGCACCGGCTGTGGTAAATCCATTAGAAGGAACGCTTAGATTTAGTTTGTCTTTTGATTTTGGACAAACGTATGACGAATACTAGTCATACTGTAAAATTTACTTAAACAACGCGTCATTACTCTGTAATGGCGCTTTTTTGTTTATCTTGGAATTTAAATTCTCAATGATATAAATGGAAACTATTACAATTACAACTTCCTTTAAGGTGTTTGAGGATGTTAACGAATTACCCGAGAAAATCCAGGCACTCATGAAGCAAGCTGTTGAGGCAAGAAACAATGCCTATGCTCCTTATTCTAACTTTCAGGTAGGGGCGGCTGTTTTATTAAAAGGGGGCACTATTGTTCAAGGAAATAATCAGGAGAATGCCTCTTATCCATCAGGTTTATGTGCAGAGCGAACCGCCATTTATGCAGCAGGCGCAAATCATCCAGGTAAGAGAATAGTAGCAATAGTTATAACAGCAGCATCAAAAAATCATCCCGTTACCGCTCCGGCAGCGCCTTGCGGTGCTTGCCGACAGGCTTTAATAGAATACGAGAAAAAACAGCAAAAAAGTATACCACTCTACTTTATGGGTGAGTCAGGCAATATTATTATGGCCAATGCTGTTGCAGACTTGCAGCCCTTAAGTTTTGATTCTGCACTACTATAACGATTTCTTTAAAAGATACGCAAAGAGTTTCAGAATGAGCATTTAAATATTATTTTTGTTACTTGTCCATACACCAACGACGCGATTCTTTAAAATCGAATTGCAAAAAGATTGAATATTATTTATGAAAAAGGTTACCAAAGAAACCTACCTTAATTGGTATGAAGAAATGCTTTTCTGGAGAAAATTTGAAGACAAACTTGCGCAGGTGTATATCCAGCAAAAAGTAAGAGGATTTCTTCATTTGTATAACGGGCAAGAAGCTGTTTTAGCAGGTTCTCTACACGCGATGGATCTTTCTAAAGATCGTATGATTACCGCTTATCGCAACCACGTCCAGCCTATAGGGATGGGTGTTGATCCTAAACGTGTCATGGCAGAGCTTTATGGAAAAGCAACGGGTACATCTCAAGGATTAGGTGGATCTATGCACATCTTCTCGCCAGAACATCGCTTTTATGGTGGTCATGGAATTGTAGGAGGTCAAATACCTCTTGGAGCGGGATTGGCATATGCAGATAAATATTCTGATCGTGATAATGTAACCTTATGTTATATGGGCGATGGAGCAGTGCGCCAGGGATCGCTTCACGAAACATTCAATCTAGCAATGTTGTGGGAATTACCGGTGGTGTTTATTTGTGAAAACAACGGTTATGCCATGGGAACCTCCGTTGCACGAACTGCGAATCATACCGATATATGGAAACTTGGATTAGGATATGAAATGCCTTGTGGTCCTGTGGATGGTATGGATCCGGTAAAAGTTGCTGAAGCAGTAGATGAGGCCATTGAGCGAGCACGAACAGGTGGCGGACCTACTTTTTTAGAGATGAAAACGTATCGATATAGAGGACATTCTATGAGTGATCCTCAAAAGTACAGAAGTAAAGATGAAGTGGGGGAGTATGAAAAAATAGATCCTATTACCGTAGTAAAGGATGTTATTTTAGAGAAGAAATATGCTAAAGAGGAAGAATTAGAAGAAATAGTGAAACGCGTAAAAGATAGGGTTAAAGAATGCGAGAAATTTGCCGAAGAATCTGATTATCCTTCAAAAAATGTGATGTATGACAGCGTTTACGAACAAGAAGATTATCCATTTTTAAACCATAAACCACAGTAATCATGGCAGAGATCATAAATATGCCGCGTTTGAGTGATACCATGGAAGAAGGTGTTGTTGCAAAGTGGTTAAAACAAAAAGGAGATAAAGTAGAGGAGGGCGATATTTTAGCTGAAATTGAAACCGATAAAGCCACCATGGAGTTTGAATCCTTTCATGAGGGAACCTTACTTCATATAGGCGTAGAGGAGGGAGAAACAGCTCCTGTAGACACTCTTTTGGCCATTATTGGCGAAGAAGGAGAGGATTATGAAAACCTTTTAAATGGCTCTAATGACTCTTCATCCCCGTCAAGCGGAAACGAAAACGATCATAAAGAAGAGGATACCTCCCAGAATGAGAAGGGAGAAAGTATTGATGATCAGGCTGAAAATTCTTCAGGCTCTGAAGCATTGCCAGAAGGCGTTGAAATTATTACCATGCCACGTTTAAGTGATACGATGGAGGAAGGTACAGTGACAGCCTGGCTCAAAGGTGAAGGCGATGAGGTTGAAGAGGGTGACATTTTAGCTGAAATCGAAACCGATAAAGCCACGATGGAGTTTGAATCATTCTATTCAGGGACTTTGCTTAAAATAGGGATTCAAGAGGGAGAAACGGCAAAAGTAGATTCTCTGTTGGCGATCATTGGGCCCGCAGGGACAGATGTTTCCGGTATTAACAGCGTTCCTTCAAAAGAGCCTAAAAAAGAAGAATCTTCAAAAGAAGAAGTGAGTTCAGATACATCTAATCAAGATGTAACTTCAGATTCATCTTCGTCTTCTCCCGACACTTCGGGATCAAATAAACGAATTTTTGCATCGCCTTTAGCCAAAAAGATGGCAGAGGATCGTGGAATTGACTTAGCTTCGGTTATTGGTAGTGGTGAAAATGGTCGTATCGTTAAAAAAGATATTGAAAACTATAAGGAAGAAGCTAAAACAAGTAGCTCAGCTTCCGCGCAAGCGAAACCTCTTTCTGAAAAAACAGCAGAGACGGGTTCTGCTGCGTCATATATTATGCCGGTAGGAGAAGAGGGATTTGATGAAGTGAAGAATTCTCAAATGCGTAAAACTATTGCAAAGCGTTTAGGAGAGTCAAAATTTACTGCGCCTCATTATTATCTTACGATAGAGATTGATATGGCAAATGCGATGGCTTCACGCAAGCAAATTAATGAAATGCCAGAGGTAAAAGTGTCATTTAATGATATGGTCATTAAAGCGAGTGCGATGGCCTTGCGAAAACATCCTAAGGTCAATACCCAATGGAGAGATGATGTTACGGTTATCGCTAGGCATATTCACATGGGAGTAGCGGTTGCAGTAGATGATGGACTTGTGGTTCCTGTGTTAAAATTTGCTGATCAAATGTCTATGACTCAAATAGGAGGTCATGTTAAAGATCTTGCCGGTAAAGCCAGAAACAAAAAACTACAACCCAATGAAATGGAGGGAAGTACTTTCACGGTATCTAATCTTGGAATGTTTGGCATAACAGAATTTACCAGTATCATCAATCAACCCAACTCGGCGATTTTATCCATTGGTACTATTGTTGAAAAACCAGTGGTTAGAAATGGTGAGATTGTGGTTGGAAACACGATGAAAGTTACTTTAGCGTGTGATCACCGTACCGTTGATGGCGCTACAGGAGCTCAGTTCTTACAGACCTTTAAAACATATATGGAGAACCCAGTTACAATGTTAGCCTAAGGTTTTACATAGAATAACATTTACACGCCTGATTAGTTTTCTAATCAGGTTTTTTTATCTTTAATTTTAATAAAACGTACATTCGTTCATGAAACCAATCAGCAATTTTTTTCTGGTAATTACTTTATGCATTGCTGCAAGCTGTTCCACTAAAATGGCCACTGCAGATGCTGTCAAAGATCATATTAACTATTTAGCCTCAGATGAATTAAAGGGTCGTGAAACCGGCTCACCTCAAATCGCAAAGGCTGCCTCGTATATTGAAAATCAATTTAAAGTCCATAAGGTTTCTCCTTATTTTGAGAACTATCGCGATGATTTTCAATCTAATGGCGACCGTGCGTTCAATATTGTTGGTGTAGTTGAAGGAACCGATCCTGAACTTAAAAATGAATTAGTCGTGATTGGTGCGCATTACGATCACATTGGAACAAAAACAGCAAAAGATGGCGATAGCATTGCTAATGGTGCTAATGATAATGCATCGGGAACTACAGCTGTTCTTGAAATGGCAAAGTATTTCGGTAAAAAAAGATCGAACAAACGAAGCTTGGTCTTTGCATTATTTTCTGCTGAAGAAAAAGGGCTGCTAGGATCTAAGCACATGGCAAAGCGCATGAAAGAAAGTGGAGCTGATATTTACACGGTCTTTAATATTGAAATGATTGGTGTTCCCATGACTACAGATTATTTGGTTTACTTAACAGGATACGAATTTTCAAATATGGCAGAAGAATTAAATGCTGTGGCAGATAGTTTGGTAGTAGGTTCGCTACCAAAAGCAAAAGAATATCAGCTTTTTAAACGTTCAGACAATTATCCTTTTTATCAGGAATTTAATATTCCGGCGCACACCATCAGCACGTTTGATTTTACTAATTTTGATCACTATCACGGCGTCAATGATGAAGCAGAATTGATGAATATGGATCATATGGCCAAGGTGATCAATGCTATGATTCCTGCAATTGAAAGGATGAGTAACACCCCTACTAAAGTGATTACATTATATGAGTAAATATATTATTATTACAGGTACGAGTAGAGGAATAGGGTTTGAACTAGCAAAATATTTTGCGATAAAAGGTCATACGGTATTAGCGCTTTCGCGGAATTCTACTGCGATAAAGTCCTTAAATCATACTAATATTATCGCTATTGATTTTGATCTATCTCTAGCTGAAGATTATAAAAAAGTAAAAAACGTTGTGTCAGACTGGCCTCGGGTAGATATTCTCATTAATAATGCCGGAAGCCTACTCAATAAGCCTTTTGCAGAAACCTCAATGGTCAAATTTAAACAAGTGTACGAAGTTAACGTGTTTGGTGTGGCTCAACTTATTCAAACTGTTTTACCGTTTATGTCAAAAGGAGGCCACGTGGTTACGATTAGCAGCATGGGTGGTATCCAAGGCAGTATGAAATTCCCTGGCCTTGCCGCCTATAGCTCTTCAAAAGGAGCAGTAATTACCCTTACAGAACTTTTAGCAGAAGAGTACAAAGAAACCGGGCCTTCCTTTAATGTGATCGCATTAGGCGCCGTTCAAACCGAAATGCTAGAAGAGGCTTTCCCCGGTTATGAGGCTCCTGTTTCTGCCCAGGAAATGGCAGACTATATTGGTCACTTTGCGCTAACGGGAAACAAATTTTACAACGGGAAGGTATTGCAAGCATCAAGTACAACCCCTTAAGATGAAGGAAACTTTACGTAAATATTTACCAGATCGTGCAATAGATCCTGTTTTTGAATTAATTAAAACTAATCAAGTATATTTAAAGATTGTCAATGAGAGAAAAACCCGCCATGGGGATTACCGTAAGCTTCCAGATGGGTTACATCAAATAACAGTTAACGGTAGTTTAAATAAATACCGTTTTTTAATTACGCTTATCCATGAGATTGCTCATCTAGTGGCTTTTCAAACATATGGAAGGAGAATTAAACCTCACGGACAAGAATGGAAAATGACATTTACGCGCTTAATTCTTCCGTATATTAATCCGGCGGTATTTCCTAATAATCTTTTGCCTTTACTGGCACGACATTTTAAGAATCCAAAAGCAAGCAGTGACACCGATGCGCATTTGACAGTAGCTTTACAGCGCTACGATCAACCTACTGACAAAAGCTATATATTTGAACTTCCTTATGGGAGTACATTTAGACTGTATAACGGTAAGGTATTTAAACGTGGTAATCAACGTGTCAAACGATATGAATGCGTCGAATTAACCACCGGGAAAGTATACCTGTTTCAGCCTAATGCACAGGTAGAATGGATAACGACCTAATGAAATCAATGAATAAAAATTATTATGCTGTCTTAATGGCAGGTGGAGTGGGATCGCGGTTTTGGCCGGTAAGTAGAGCCGCTTTTCCTAAGCAATTTCACGACATGCTGGGGACGGGGGAAACGTTGATTCAACGTACTTATAAAAGGCTCTCTAAGATCATTCCACCTCAAAATATTTTAATCCTTACGAATGCAAAATATGATGAGCTGGTAAAGGAGCAACTAGAAGGAATCACTGATCAACAAATTATCCTTGAGCCTGCAATGAGAAATACGGCTCCTTGTATTTTACTATCAGCCTTAAAAATTCAAAAAGAAAATCCAGATGCGTTGATGGTGGTAGCACCAAGTGATCACTGGATAGAAGATGAAGCCGCGTTTGTAAAGGACATTCAGGCTTCTTTTGATGCCTGTCAGCGAGAAGATATGTTAATGACCTTAGGAATCACGCCTACTTTTCCAAATACCGGGTACGGCTATATACAATATGATCAAAATGAAGCATCACAGATCAAACCGGTACTTCAGTTTACTGAAAAGCCAAATGTAAAAAAAGCTGAAGCTTTTATAAAGCAGGGTAATTATTTGTGGAATGCCGGCATTTTTATCTGGAGTGTATCTTCTATTGTACAGGCTTTTCAGCAAAATCTGCCTAAGATGTTTTCTCTGCTTTACAGTGGGATCGATTATTTAAATTCAGAGAAAGAACAAGAATTCATTAATAGCGAATATCCTAAGGCTGATAATATTTCTATTGATTACGGGATAATGGAAAATGCCGAAGATGTGCGTGTACTCCCTGTTAATTTTGATTGGAACGATTTGGGAGCATGGGGTGCCTTATACGACAAGCTAGAAAAAGATGCTAATGATAATGCCGTGGTCAAGGCTAAAACGGTTTTGAGAGAATCCCATGGTAATATCGTAAAGACCAATAGAGAAAAAGTAGTTGTGATCGATGGATTAGATAACTATATCGTGGTGGATGAAGAAGATGTACTAATTATCGTACCTAAAAATAAAGAGCAGGATATCAAAAAAATAAGATCGCAAGCTCAAGAAAAATATGGTAATCATTTAGGATAAATACCATGGATGAAAAAAAATATACTCCGCCAGATGCGCACGGCGAAACAGATGCTCAACGTGCCGAGGTTGCCGAAAAAATGCAGAGTACCTGGGATAGTTTTAAAGATTTTCTCACAGGAATACTTAATATCGCACAGGAAACTGATAAGGAGCAATCTATTGAAGATATCAAAAAGGATATACCTTTTAGAGGTCATACCGCCTGGATATTAGTTTTTGCCATTTTTGTAGCCTCTATCGGACTTAATGCTAACTCAACCGCTGTAGTTATCGGAGCGATGTTAATTTCACCTTTAATGGGACCCATCGTAGGAATGGGAATGTCTATTGCAATAAATGATCTGGATACATTAAGACGGTCTCTTATTAATTTTGGGGTGATGGTGGTATTGAGTGTTTTCACCGCTTTTCTGTTTTTTTGGATTTTTCCATTAGATGATGAATCATCAGAGTTACTTGCGCGAACCTCACCAGACGTAAGAGATGTATTGATTGCCTTTTTTGGCGGATTGGCCTTGGTCATTGCTAAAACAAAAAAAGGATTAATTACAAGTGTTATTGTAGGAGTTGCTATCGCTACAGCCTTGATGCCACCCCTTTGCACAGCCGGGTTTGGACTGGCAATATGGAATTTGGAATATTTTTTTGGGGCGATGTATTTATTTACAATTAATACAATCTTTATAGCCTTATCTACATTTATCGTGCTCAAAATTCTTCGTTTCCCCATGCAGCGCTACGCAAATTCGAAACGTCGAAGAAGAATATCACAGTTGGCTTCACTTGTAGCAATTCTCGTCACGATACCTGCCATTATAACTTTTGTTAAGGTATATAGAGAAAGTAATTTTAAAAACGATGTGCAAGCTTTCATAGAGAATGAATTATCTGGTATACCTAATGCAGAATATATAAAGCGAAATGCGAGGTTTGAGTATAATCCCGGCGGAATTTCAACATTAACTTTTTCGACATTTGGATTGGATCAAATACCCGATGAGACTGTCGCTTTGCTTCAAAACAGGATGCGAGATGAAGAGTACAGTCATCTTGATAACACGTTGCTTCAGTTCAAACAAAACACCAATAAAGGATTGAGTGAAATGCGGTATATGCAAGAATTACGTGCGCGTGATTCACTGGAGTTAATGTCTCAGACCGAAAAAATTGTATTCCTTGAAAGTAGAGTAAGACAATTATCAGAATTAGAAAAGCTTCAAATCCCTTTTGAAGATATTACAAATACTGCCAAGATAAATTACGAGGGATTAAAGGCGTTGAGTTTTTCTAATACTATCATTTCTACGTTTGACAAAATAGATACTGTCCCCATGTTTTCTTCAGTTTGGTATGATAGCATACCTAAAAAACAGGTTGAGACAGAAAAGAAAAAATTAGCGACGTATTTAAGATATCGTCTCAAAATTGATAGCTTGATTGTGCAATAATTACAGCCCTTTGAGCTGAGCTTTTCGCACTTTTTTGAATAGATTAGAAGAGTAGACAAAATCAGTTACAGTTTTATTATCTGTTTTAAAGATTTCATCTTTGGTCCCCGTCCATTTAAGATCACCAAACTGTAAAAAGATAATACTTTCTCCAATCTCCAGTACAGAGTTCATATCATGTGTATTGATAACAGTTGTAATATCGTATTCTCGTGTAATCTCTTGTATAAGGTTGTCAATCACAATAGCTGTTCTTGGATCTAATCCAGAGTTGGGTTCATCACAAAATAAATATTTAGGACGGTTAACAATGGCGCGTGCTATGGCTACCCTTTTTTGCATACCACCGCTAATTTCTGACGGATATTTGTCATCTGCACCATCTAAATTAACCCGATCAAGAACTTCCTTAACGCGATGATTCATTTCGGTAATCTTTTGTTTGGTAAACATTTTTAGTGGGAACATCACATTTTCAGCCACCGTCATAGAATCAAATAATGCACTACCTTGAAAAACCATTCCCATTGACTTTCTAAGTTCCCGTTGCTGTTCTTCAGACATATCCATGTAACGATCTCCATCGTAGTGAATGGAACCTTGCTCAGGCCTAAATAAACCCAAGAGGCATTTTAAGAATACGGTTTTACCTGACCCTGAAGTACCAATAATTAGGTTTGTCTTTCCGGTTTCAAAGGTAGCATCAATACCATGCAGAATTTCTTCTCCATCAAACGATTTGTGTATATTTTCTACTTTAATCATTAGCCTAAGAATAATTGGGTGACAACAAAATTGGTTAAAATTATAACAACAGAGGTCCAAATGAATGAGGTTGTACTTGCCTGTCCAACCTCAAGGGCCCCTCCTTTCAAATAGTAGCCATGGTACGCAGGAATTGTTGCTAAGATAAAAGCGAATAAAAATGTTTTAATAAATGCATAAGCCAGATGAAAAGGAATAAATTCTTCTTGTAATCCTGTAAGAAATTGTGTGGATGAAATAAATCCTCCAAAAATCCCTGCCATATAGGCTCCTAAAATACCCATAAACATTGCAATAGCAATTAAAAATGGATATATCAACATGGCGATAATCTTAGGTAAAATGAGATAGTTAACTGAGTTAATTCCCATAACTTCGAGTGCATCGATTTGTTCAGTGACACGCATAGTACCAATACTGGAAGTTATATACGACCCTACTTTACCCGCCATGATTACTGAGATAAAAGTGGGCGCAAACTCGAGAATTACAGATTGACGGGCAGCAAAAGCGATTAATTGTTTTGGTAAAAGAGGGTTATTAAGATTTAGCGCCGTCTGTATTGCGACAACTCCACCAATAAAAAATGAAATAAATACAACAATTCCTAAAGAGCTAATGATCAAATCTTCGACTTCATTAAAAATCAATCGCTTCATTACCGAAGCTTTTGTCATTCTTCTAAAGATATTTTTTATCATTAAAATATATCTTCCGATATCAGTCAAATATGTCATAGTGAATTTTTGGTCACGCTAAAATACTAAAAAGCAAGGTAGGGTATTTAACTTTATACTTTTGTTAGTAGAGCGTAAGAATTGGTATTTTTGTTTTACTCTTAAATAAGGCTATGAAGAAATATATATGCGCACTATTTTTTATCATTATTATAGGATGTGCTACTGTAAAAAAACATGAAAATCCAACAATACCAGCTACCAGTTCCAAAGACGCACCAGAGTTGGTAGTAGGTGTCGTAGTTGATCAAATGCGATACGATTATTTAACACGTTTTTGGTCAGATTATGGTGAAAACGGCTTCAAGCGATTGGTAAAAAATGGGCATACATTTACCAATGCTCACTTTAACTATATTCCTACATATACCGGACCCGGTCACGCTTCAATTTTTACAGGAACCACACCCAGTGTTCACGGAATAATTGCTAATAACTGGTTTAACAAGTTTGAGGATCAGATGGTGTATTGTGCGGGCGATCCAAAGGTGAGTCCTGTGGGTACATCAAGTGACGCAGGTAAAATGTCACCCCATCGTATGAAAACCACATCGGTTGCTGATCAAAATAGATTACATACGCAAATGCGCGGAAAAACCATCGGTATTTCATTAAAAGACCGTGGAGCCATTCTACCAGCAGGTCACAGTGCTAATGCGGCATACTGGTTCTTAGGGAAAGAAGAAGGGAGTTGGATCACGAGTACGCACTACATGAAAAAATTACCTGATTGGGTGATGCAATTTAATACTTCCGGGAAAGCTCAATCCTACCTCAAAATGTGGAAGCCAATAAAGAAACTAAGCATGTATTCTGAAAGTGGTCCAGATGATAATAGGTTTGAAGGTACGTTTAAAGGAAAGGATAAAGCCATTTTTCCATACGATCTAACAGCCTTAAAAGATAAAAATGGTGGATTAGATATCATCAAGTATACTCCTTTTGGTAATAGCTTGACGACAGACTTTGCTATCGCAGCAATAAAGGGAGAGAAGCTAGGAGAAGATCAATATACAGACTTTTTAACCGTAAGTTATAGCAGCACAGATTACATTGGACATAGATTTGGCGTAAACGCAGTCGAAACGCAAGATGCATATGTGAGACTGGATCGTGATATTGCACGATTGCTTTCAGAAATTGATCTCGCAGTAGGTAAAGGTAACTATACGGTATTTCTTACTGCCGATCATGGCGGTGTTCACGTACCTTCCTATTTAGCTTCAAGGAAAATTCCTTCTGGTTATTTAAATGAGAAAGAATTCAATGCGAACATTAAGAAGTATGTAGAGAAAAAATTTGGAACCGATAGTTTGATTAGAAATATCTCTAACTATCAAATATTCTTTAATTATCAAGTTATCGACGAACTGGAAGTAGATATGGGTGAACTTCAAAAGAAATTAGCACATTATATCGCTCAATTTCCTGAAGTAGATCGTGTATTTACCCGTAATCAGCTTCAGGATACGAATTTCTCTAAGGGAATGGGTTATTTGATACAACAAGGGTTTCACCAGCAAAGAAGTGGTGATGTTTTTATAGTGCTCAATCCTGCTACGATTGCATATTCTACCACAGGATCAACTCATGGAACGGGTTTTACCTATGATACTCATGTACCTTTACTGTTTTATGGTAATGGTATCAATAAAGGAAAAACAAATCGTCAAGTAGAGGTAATTGATATTGCACCAACAATTTCTTCCATTTTGGAGATTGCATTTCCCAATGGTGCTACTGGCAAAGTTCTGCCAGAGGCTATTTCAAAAGGACTTTAAATTATTATTAAGATAATGAAAATTCCTCTTGGTTTATTTTTGCGTCAAATAGTGAATAGCCCCAAATGAATAAACAGCACATTTTAACCTTAACTTTTTTCTTCAGTACGTTTTTACTCAACACGATTTACGGTCAAAATAAATCAGATACTCTTACAACGTTTGAAACCATAAAGTATGATGGGGTTTCTATCTTTAATGGGATAACCCACACGTACTCTAGACCTTTTCATTGGCAACACGATGATTTTGTAACCTTATCTCAAGTTGCCTTAGGAGCGGCTTTTGTTTTTGCGTTTGATGATCCATTGAATGAAGCATTTAATAAGCAAAATGAAGATATACCTCAGTTGGTCAAAGATGTGGGCTTTAGATTTGGTAAACCGCTATTTAACTATGGAATGACCACGGGAATTTACACCATAGGTCTGCTAGCTAAGAGCGAAAAAATAAGAAGAACGGGGGTGCTCCTAATTACTGCAAATACCACTGGGGGACTATTGCAAACGTTGACAAAAACTGTAGCTGGCAGGGCGAGACCTGCAGCTGGTGCTAAAACAGATTGGAGGCCTTTTGATAATTCAGCAGAATACCATTCGTTTCCATCTGGACACGCTATACTTGCGTTTACAACCATGTATGCACTGTCTAAACAGTTTGAAAGTAAATGGATAAAAGCAGGGTTATTGGCTCTGGGATCCATTACACCTATTTCCAGAATGTGGGCTAATCAGCATTGGGCTTCAGACGTATTCCTGGGGATAGCAATTAGTATTTTCACCGTGGATAGTGCTGATAATTATTTGAAAAAGTCTCAGCGTTATGCGCAAGACCATAATTTAAACAAAATAAGTTGGCGTTTTACGGCCGGTGCCGGTCAAGTAGGTGTTATTGGTACGTTTTAACCTAATTTCTTAAGGAGATTTCTCCATCGATATGCTCTAATAAATGCTCCTTGCTCTTTAGAAACAATTGGTTTACTATCCATTGTTTTTGCTCGTTTGAATCCTTTTAGGTAGTTTGAAAAATAGCCAATACTATTTTTATTCCATGCCATTTTTAAGGCCGTAATCATAGCCAGAGCGAACGAATACCTTAATTTATATAAGGCTTCACCTTGCTTAAGAGCTTGGGCATTTGAATAGTTATGACCAGTGGGTCTAAGGTGTCTTACGAGCAGCTGCTCTGTCACTGTTACTTTCCAACCAAAAAACCGTGCTTTTAATTCGTCTGCCGTATCCCATCCCATCGCTTCATCAAGTCCGCCGACTTCTTCAAAACAGGCTTTGCGATAGGATTTTAGCGCCCCTCTAATGTGATCTTTATTTGTGGCGCCTTCAGTAATCCATTTGCTTCCATTAAAAACAGTACAAAGTCCTGCAGCCATACCCACACGAGGATCGTTAGCATAAATGTTGACGATTTGTTCAAGATATTCCTTCGGAAAAATTAAATCTGCATCAAATTTACAGATCACGTCATACGCTTGTGAGGCATGTTTTAACCCCTCATTAAACGCATTGATCACCTTACTCCCCGGAAGATGTTCATCGCTAGAGCTATTTTTTACGACTGAAAGAAATTTATGTTGCTTTGCATAATCTGAAGCGATATTAAACGTTTGATCACTAGAATTATCATCTACCACAATTAGTTGCACCGGCTGAAGCGTTTGTGCGAGAATAGAATCTAGTGTTTGTGCTAGAAACTCTTCTTCGTTGTGTGCGGATATAACAATGCAGATGTTCATGATGCGTTTCGTTCTGCATAGATCAAATAATACCTAGGCGTAACTAAACGTAGTAGAGGTCTTACTCCAAATTTTTTGACAGGATGAGTAAATTTAATTCGCTTTTTGATGTTCCATCCTGTTTTTTCCAAAATCCAATCTAATTGCCAGTCTTCAAATTCGTGATAGTGTCGATCCCATGGATCTGTTTTACTTTGATATGCAGCTGAAAACCAAAGTCTAAGCGGCACACTAATAAAAAGTTTATCTGCTTTGATGCTTTTTAAAACCTCATACGGATTCAGTATATGTTCAAATATTTCAAAAGCAGTTACTGCATCGTAGCCAGACTGAGTTAATGCTTCTCGTGACTCATCTAAGTCTTCTCCCGTAGTATTGGTAACAGTATACCCCTGCTTTTGCATGATGTCACTAAAGGGGTTAGAAACTCCAAGATCCAAGATTTTTGCCGGTGGCTGAAGTATTTCCGTAAGGAAATCAAGTGTTTCTTTAAAGCGTTTTGAGGGATAAGATCCTTCGTACATAAGCGTTTTACCACAGTGCTACAGCAATGCGATGCATTATAACGTAAATATAACTTACGCCAGTGGGATTAATATTTATACACCATGGCGTTGATATTCATACCAGCGCCAACACTTGCAAATATAATAACATCTCCCGGGTTGAGGTTATCTTGTTGAATTTCTCCCTGCAAATAAAGATCATACAGGGTAGGTATAGTTGCTACACTGCTATTGCCGAGTTTAGAGATGGACATGGGCATAATATGATCTGGCATGGGCTTATCGTATAGCTTATAAAAGCGCGCTACAATAGCTTCATCCATTTTTTCATTTGCCTGATGAATAAAAATCTTTTTAATACGGTCAATGCTTACTCCACTTTCATCCACACACTCCTTCATGGCGAGAGGCACATTTGTTAGTGCAAAGTTGTAAATCTTCCGCCCGTGCATTTTGATATAACGCGTATCATTTTCTGGCTCTGCATAGCTTTTTCCTGAAAATAAATAGTACGCTTCATCTGCTGCAAACGTGGCAGTTTTATGGGTGAGAATGCCTCCTTCTTCAGCTGTTCCTTCGATAATAGTAGCACCCGCACCATCGCTGTAAATCATAGAGTCTCTGTCGTATTTATCTACAACGCGTGAGAGCGTTTCAGCACCAATAACCAAGCAACGCTTTGCAATTCCACTTTTAATATAGGCGTTAGCCTGTATTACACCTTCTACCCAACCTGGGCAGCCAAATAAAATGTCGTAGCCTACACAACTTGGATTTTTAATCCCAAGGCTGTGCTTAATGCGTGATGCTAAACTGGGAAGGATATCGCTTTGAACAGAATCGCTGCGTACGTCTCCAAAGTTATGAGCAACAATAATATAGTCTAAGGTTTCGGGATCAATGCCGGCATCTTCGATGGCTTTCTCGGCAGCAAGGAAACCTAAATCCGAAGCAGTTTGATGAGTTTTTGCGTAACGTCTTTCGGCAATACCTGTTATGGCTTTGAATTTATCGATAATAACATCAGTCGAATAATTAATTTTTGAGCCATCCGTATTGAGAAAAGTGTTTTCCATAAAGGACTCATTTTTCTCAACGTGCTGCGGAATGTAACTTCCAACACCGGTAATCTTCACTCCCATATTCCTTTTTTTTGGCTAAATTAATTATATCCCCTTGAATTACAGACGTAAATATACCTTAGCTGGAAAATTTTTAAGGATTTGATACTTTTTACTTCTTAATGTTACGAAATCGTTAACTTAAATTAGGCAGAAAACACAACAGAAGAAAAAAGCTGAAGAATGAATTTGATCTTCAGCTTTATATTTATAATCAGATCACCGTTTAGGCTTCCATATATTCTTCAATAGGAGCACAGGTACAGATCAAATTTCGGTCTCCATAGGCATCATCAACGCGACGAACTGAGGGCCAGAATTTATTTGTATGCAGATAGTCTAACGGAAATGCTGCCTTTGATCTTGAGTAAGGTAGATCCCACTCATCTGCGGTAATCATTGCTAGCGTATGCGGTGCATTTTTTAGTGGATTACTTAGGTCATCTTTAGACACCTCATTAATCTCTTTTCGAATAGCGATAAACGCATCACAAAAACGATCTAACTCTTCTTTGCTTTCACTTTCTGTAGGTTCAATCATCATGGTTCCCGCCACTGGAAACGAAACCGTTGGGGCGTGAAATCCATAATCCATTAAACGCTTGGCAATGTCAGTAACCTCAATCCCATGTTCCTTAAATGGTCTGCAGTCTATAATCATTTCATGAGCTGCTCTACCACGTTCACCAGCGTATAAGACATCAAAATGTCCATTAAGACGCTCTTTAATATAGTTTGCATTTAGGATAGCATATTCCGTCGATTTTCTAAGTCCGTCAGTCCCTAGCATTTTAATGTAGCCATAGGAGATCAAGCAAGCCAAAGCTGATCCCCAAGGTGCCGCGGAAATAGGCGTGATAGCTTGTTCACCGCCTGTAGGAATTAAGGGATTAGTTGGCAAAAACGGAACTAATTGTTCTGCTACACAAATAGGTCCTACGCCTGGACCTCCACCTCCATGTGGGATCGCAAATGTTTTATGTAGATTTAAGTGACATACGTCAGCTCCAATCGCTCCGGGATTGGTTAATCCAACCTGTGCATTCATGTTGGCACCATCCATATACACTTGACCACCATTATCATGGATTAACTGGGTGATTTCTTGAATTGCAGACTCAAACACCCCGTGTGTAGAAGGATACGTCACCATTAGCGCGGCCAGATTATCTTTATGCGCAAGGGCTTTTTCTCGTAAGTCATCTACATCAATATTTCCATCTGCAGATGCTTTAGTAACCACTACTTTCATTCCCGCCATTACCGCACTCGCCGGATTGGTACCGTGTGCCGATGAGGGAATTAAACAAATATTACGGTGGTCATCTCCTCTGGATTGATGATAGGCTCTAATGGTCATAAGCCCGGCAAATTCACCTTGTGCACCGGAGTTAGGTTGAAGCGATGTGCCGGCAAAACCGGTGATTTCTGTAAGGTAGTTCTCTAAATCCTTAAGCATAAGTTGATATCCTTCTGCTTGTTCTACCGGTACAAACGGATGCATATTACCCCAACGATAATCACTAAGTGGAAGCATTTCTGCAGCTGCATTAAGCTTCATAGTACAAGATCCCAACGCAATCATAGAGTGATTAAGTGCGAGATCTTTGCGCTCTAAGGATTTAATGTAACGCATCAAATCGGTTTCAGAATGATAAGTGTTAAATACTTTTTCGGTCAGGATATCATCTGTACGTTTTAAAGCTTCGGGCAGAATGCTATATTCTCCTATTTCAGTAATTTCTTCGGCTTTCTTGTCGGCATATTCTGCAAATACAGCTACGATTGCAGATAAATCACTTAAAGATGTAGTTTCGTTTATAGAGATCGCAACTGTTTCCGCATCAGCGTAATAAAAATTAAGCTCATGGCGTTCTGCAATTGCTTTAATCTTTTCAGCATCTACTTTTAACTGGATCGTATCAAAATATGTTTCGTTAGCCTGATAAATTCCTAAATTTTCTAATGCGTCAACCAGCGTCGCTGTCTTTTGATGCACTTGATGTGCAATATATTTTAGTCCGTTTGGGCCATGATATACTGCGTACATACCTGCCATTACTGCAAGTAGCACCTGTGCAGTACAAATGTTTGAAGTGGCTTTATCGCGTTTAATATGTTGTTCGCGAGTTTGTAACGCCATGCGAAGCGCACGGTTGTTATCCATATCACGAGTGACTCCAATAATTCTACCGGGTATATTTCGTTTATATGCTTCTAAGGTAGCAAAATAAGCAGCGTGAGGACCACCATAACCCATAGGAATACCAAATCGCTGAGTAGTACCTACAACAACATCAACGCCTAGATCACCGGGGGGAGTAAGCATAACCAAGCTAAGAATGTCTGCAGCAACGGCAATCTTGATTCCCTTCTCTTTTGATTGTTTTACAAAATGTGCATAGTCATATACCTTACCAGATTTACCGGGATACTGTAATAGCGCACCAAAATATTCTTGGGTAGGTTCAAAATTTTCGTGATCACCAATGACCAGTTCGATGTCCAGTGGAATCGCTCTTGTTTTAAGTAAATCGATGGTCTGTGGCAGAACTTCTTCAGAGACAAAAAACTTGAGCACGTTGTTCTTTTTTTGCTCCCTATCTCGAACTCCAACTAATAATGACATTGCTTCTGCTGCTGCAGTTGATTCGTCTAATAAAGATGCATTTGCTAACTCCATGCCGGTAAGTTCGGTGATCATGGTTTGATAGTTAAGCAAGGCTTCTAAACGTCCTTGAGCGATTTCAGCTTGATACGGCGTATAAGCAGTATACCATCCCGGATTTTCTAAAATATTACGTTTTATAACCGCGGGGGTGATAGATTCATGATAGCCCAATCCAATGTAAGTCTTAAATAGACGGTTTTTAGCAGCAAGTTGATTGATGTGATTAGAAAATTCATACTCGCTGAGCGGAGTGGGTAAATCCAATTCTTTTTTTAATCGAATCCCATCCGGAATGGTTTCAAACATTAACTGTTCCATGGAATCAACACCAACTGTTTCAAGCATAGAAAAAACATCTTGAGGTCTAGGACCTATGTGGCGTAACGCAAAGCTATTTGTATTCATCATCACATCAATAAATAAAGTGCAAAAATACAGCTTTTACACCTAACAAATCATAAAATTGGTTAAGGCACTATTGTAATTTTTCAACTGTTGTTAAGAATTATCCCCAATAGTCTATTTTTGTTAGGTGAGGAGCTTAAAAAAAGTGTTTAATATTTATGTAGATGGCAGTATTCACGTGGCGTTAGCTGTGGTGTCTCTGATTGCAGTTTCGCATTTCTCTTTGCGTTTTGTTGTAGCAGATGCATATTATTTTTTTGTTTTTTTCGCTACAATCTTAGGGTACAATTTTGTGAAATATTGGAGCAGATGGAAAAAGGCAATTTATCCTCATAAATTGTTTAAGGATACATTTTTTTTGGTGAGCTTATTTTCTTTTGTTGGAGCTATGCTTTTTGGAATTTATTTAGGGTCCAAAACACAAATTTTTATGGCGGTCTTATGCGGGGTTTTAATCGCCTATACATTACCGTTACCCAGGCAAAAGAAAAGCTTAAGGACATTCACAGGGATAAAAGTTATTGTAGTTGCATTGGTTTGGACTGTGGTCACGGTAATTCTACCAATAATAAACGCTAACTTCCCGCTTTCTGAACGCGTTTGGTTGGAAGCCAGTCAACGGTTTTTATACGTATTTGCAATCACATTACCTTTTGAAATTAGAGATATGCATGAAGACAGATCGGTGTTGGGATCTATTCCTCTCTTGATTGGTGTAAAGCAAACAAAAGCAGTAGGCAGCTTTTTGATAATTATCTTTGTTGTAATGGAATTTATAGGAAACTCCTCTTTAAAGACAGTATGGATTACTGGTGTGATAGGTTTAATGGGATTAGTAAGTGTGCTAAGAATTAAAGAAAAACATTCTCGTTACATCACTTCTTTTTGGATAGAGGGGATACCTATATGTTGGTTTGTTACTTTGTGGTTAGCACAGGGTTAAAGTCTGTTAAACCAAGAGTTGTCATCACTTCCATGCTTATTTTTGTAGAAATTTAAATTAAATAATGATGAAAATAAACTACACTATTCTAGTGCTTTTTTTAGCTACACTTTTGAGTAATGCTCAATCAATATTAGTTGAAAATATAGCAGATGATACAGATGATATAGAAAATAGCTCCCCGGCAGTATTCAATGTTTATAACGGAACACTATTTTTTAGGGCTAGAACGCCAGATTTAGGCTTTGAGTTATATAAATATGACGATACGCAAACCGTTCAATTAATTGAGGACATACGACCTGGGGATGACTCAAGTACACCTGGTAATTTTATTGATTTTAATGGAAATCTTTACTTCACTGCATATAATGTAGATCGGGGAGGACAGGATTTTTATTTTACAGACGGAACCAATGTAACCGCTGCTCCCATGTATGCCGCAGGATTTGCCGGTCCACAAAATCCTAAACTGCTAGATGGAGTGATATATGTTATCGGAAGAAACGAAACCGGAGATAATAATAGGTTGTTAGCTTTTGACGGAACAACAGGGACAGAAGCTCAAGATAATCAAGCCGGGGAAGAGACTATTTTTGGCGGTAATATTATTTCGTACAATGATAAATTGTTGTTGTATATGAATTATTCTGAAGATGATGCAACCGTAGGAAATGAATTGTATGAATATGATCCTACCGTAGGGATATTCACATTAGTAAAAGATATTGAAATAGGCACGGGAGACTCTGGTATTTCAAACTTTACGCTATTAGATGGTGCAGTCTATTTTGAAGCCGAAGGAGGTTTATACATAACAGATGGCACCGAAGCAGGTACAACAGATGTCGAAGCAGCCACGAATGCCAATATCGACGGAGTAAATAACTTGTTTGTTTGGGATGGTAATCTATATTTTGAAGGAGATGATGGTACCGGTGATGAACTGTGGAAGTACGATCCTTTCTTGGATGAAGTGTCAAAAATTAGCGATATCTCTGGAGACAATGAAAATCACGATCCATCCGATTTTGCTGCTTTTGACGGATTTTTATACTATGCCGCAGAGGATGGAAATGACGGTGAACGCCATATCTGGAGAACAGATGGTACAACTACAAGTCTAGTGGATGATAGCGTGACAGATGTAAATGATTTAACACTTTATGATGGCGTGATCTATTTTAGAGCCGATGATCAGGGTGGCAACGGAATTGAACTTTATTCGCTGGATCCAAATAACTTGTCTATCAATGAAGTTAGTCTTTCAACTGTTTCAACCTATCCCAATCCTGTAAATAACAGACTTAATTTTAGTGAAGACATGACAGGTGGAACCTATACGATTACTGATCTTACGGGTAAATCGGTAGGGCGAGGAACTTTATTAGGAAAGGAACTGGACATATCATTATCTACAGGTGTTTATATGCTACAGGTAGAGAACAAAACGCAACGTTTTACACAAAAACTCATCGTAAAATAATCAATTTCTCCTTACATTTAGCTCTGTTTAGGATATCCTGAACAGAGCTTTTTTATGCGGAATTTTGTAATCATCATATCACTAATTTTTTTTAGCGTACAATTATGGGCGCAAGAAGAACGCCTGATCACAGGAACAGTTCTTTCAAAATCAGATAATATTCCATTACCGGGAGCCAGCGTTAGAGTTAAAGGTACGGGCGTAGGAGTAATCACTAATTTTGATGGAGAATTTACGTATTTAATTAAGGCCGAAAATATTTCTGCGACCACATTGGTCATTAGTTTTCTGGGGTATCAAACCAAAGAAATAACAGTAGGTAATCAATCTACCTTTACCATTTATCTTGAAGAAGACGTGAGTGCATTAGATGAGGTAATCATTACCAGTTCGTACGGCACAAAAAAACTAAAGCAAGAAGTGGTCGGTAGTGTCTCCCAAATCAATACCAAAGAAATCAATACGTTTGAAGCCTTTGAGAGCGTTGATCAATTGTTAGAAGGCCAAGTTGCAGGAGTCCTCATCCAAGGGAATCCTCAAACCGGTGCACCGGTGACCATTGATATTAGAGGACAAGGCACTTTAACCCCATTAAACGGTAATATGCTTTCTACTTCACGTCAACCCTTGATTATTATTGATGGAATTGTGGTAGGAGAGGAAATTGCCATTGACAACATGCTATTTTCGGGGACTGGAGCCTTTGATGAAAGCGGATTGAATCCTCTTGCCAGAATTTCTCCTGAAAATATCGAATCCTTCACCGTGCTTAAAGATGCCGCAGCCGTTAGTCTATATGGAGCTGATGGCGCAAACGGCGTGATATTAATTACGACCAAGACCGGAAGAAAGGGAGCTCCAAAAATTAATTTTTCGGTGCAATCCGGTATTTCTGAAGCAATTAACCAAATCACCTACCTCAACGCAGATCAGTACAGAACTCTCCTCAATCAATACGAACAAAACCTTGGGCAAGAGTTAAGTACTTTTGATGAAAGCATTGACACAGACTGGTTTGACTTGTTGAACAATTCGGGATTCTTTTCTCGATATCAGCTCAGTGTTTCAGGAGGGGGTGAAAAAATAGCTTATCGGGTAGGAGGGAGTTATTTATTTAATGATGAAGCCCAACGTGGCAACGAATTTGAAAACATTAGCCTTTCTTCAAATGTCACATTTAATCATAAAGATTTTTCGGCAGCATTGACCTTTAGTCCAAATTTCATCAATAAAAATCAACCTAACACCTTATTTGGGTATGCCTACCCTTCGGCATTACCGGTTTTTGATGAGGAAGGAAATTTTGCCGAGTTAGGCATTAGAGGGAGTGGTCATCCCCTGGCAGTCACAGAACAGAATAGAAACCGTACCGAAACCTCCGGATTTTTAAGCGGTCTAAACTTGTCTTACACAGTATTGGAGGGATTAGATATTTCAACGTTTTTCGGCATAGATTATAATAATAAAGATCAAGATCGGTGGTTTTCTGGGGCAAACGAATCCGGAAGAAGATCAGGAACATTTGAACTTAATGGGGAGACCTATCCAAATTGGGGTGCAAGAGTAATTAATAATAGAGAATCCTATCGTTGGAACTGGCGTGCGCAGGCATATTATCAAAAGAAATTTAGGGATGAACATACTTTTGATGGTCTTTTGGGGATAGAGACCTTTGATGAAGTTACCAAGGTGAGTAGAGCTTTAGCCACAGGTTTTCTTGATTTTGAGAGAGTACAACTTATTTCTGAAGCTTTAGGAGGACAAAGTTTTAATCAAGACGGGAGTGAACGCAGCGGGATTTCTATCTATTCTCAATTCAATTATGACTATAAGAGTAAATATTTTCTTTTGGTCAATGCAAGGCAGGATGAAAGTTCGGCCTTTGGTGGTGATGTGGATACTGCCATAAATATTGGTGCCGGAGCGAGTTGGGTGATCAGTGAAGAAAGCTTCTTTAACAAGGATAATGGAGTGAACTTTTTGCGCCTAAGGACAAGTTATGGCTCAACGGGTAATTCCAGAATAGGATCGTATCGTGCATTAGGATTATTTGACTACGATGAGGACGATCTGGGATATAATGGCAACATTGGCGTTGCATTCCCCGACGAAAGTTCTCCGCCAAATGATCAGCTGGGATGGGAAAAGAATATTAAATTCAATGCCGGGATAGATATTGGAGTATTCAATAATAATCTTCAGGCTACGGTTGAGGTGTACAATGAAAATCTAAGGGACTTAATCGTTTCTCGTGATGTCCCGCATGAAAGTGGATATGCCACGGTTCAAATTAATGGCGCCGAAATGTATAATCGTGGTGTAGAATTTTCCCTTACAGGGAACCTTAGGTTTGCTGAAAAATTCTCCTGGAGAAGTAGCTTTAACTTCGCCAGAAACTTTAACGAAATCACAGATTTGAGAGGTTTAGGATCAGATGAAAGTGGTGCCGAACTTGCCAGGGCACAACGTATAGGATCTAGTACCTCTGCGATTTGGGGCTATGAATACGAGGGAGTAGACCCTGCAACCGGAACAAATTTATTTAGCGTTAATGGTGATCTTTATGACAACGCCACCTTGAATAACGCCTTTGATGAAAAAGATTGGGTTGAACTTGGGAATAGTCAACCTGATTTTTTTGGAGGATTTAGAAATACGTTTACATTTTTTGATCGATTCTCTTTAGCGGTGATGATGACCTACTCTTGGGGAACAGATATTTTAGTGGGGGACGAACTCATTGACTTATATCGATTACTACCAACTAGAAATTTATCCACCAACGCGCTCAATTATTGGCAGGAGCCGGGCGACATTACATTCAATCCGAGAGTAGACAATAACCTAATCGTGAATAACAGTTCTAAATATGTATATGACACTTCTCATATACAACTAAGAAATATCAATCTAAGTTATGTGCTTCCGCTAAAAAGCCAAACCTATTTTAAAAACACTTCGGTGTTTATAGACATATCGAATGTTGCCTATTGGTATAAAAATGAAGCATTAGATGGATTAAATGCAGCCAGAGAGTTTAGATTTATTTATCCACAATCCAGAACCATAACCTTGGGCTTAAGTACAAATTTTTAGGATGAAAAAATGCTATTACATACTTGTGTTGATATTCGCGATAGGATGCGAGGATTTTTTGGACAAAGAACCTGTTGATGCTGTTTCATTCAATGAGCAGTTAGGTTCTTACGCAGGCATGCAAGAAGTGATGAATGGCACCTACATTCAATTAGAAGCTGTCATTAGAGAAAGAGAATTCTATACGTATGCGGATCTTTTAGGAGGGAATATCACTTTTGCTCCAGTTGAGGAAGAACGACCCGTCAATGTCGAAAATAATGTCGAAAACATCTACACCTTTAATGATCGAGAAGAAGATTCTGATCTGGCATCGGTCTATCAAAGCTTCTACGAAGTTATTAATAGTGCAAATTTAATGCTTGACTATGTAGATAATTTAACCGATGCCTCTACTGCTCAAAAGGATCAAATTAAAGCCGAAACACTAGCCATAAGAGCATTCACTCACGAACAATTACTTAGATTATACGGTCAGCATTATTTGTTTACCGCAGATGCTTCTCACCTGGGTATTGTATACAACACTGAACCTCAAGAACCGGGAGTAGATTTTTCGGCAAGAAAAACAGTAGCCGAAAGTTACGCGCTCATCATCGCAGACTACCAACAAGCGTTGGATCTTATTACCTCCGAAAGTGTCTTGCCTCTAGGTCCTAATTATAGCTATTTTTCCCAAGAAAGTATAACAGCCTTGCTTATAAGAGCGTACCTCAATGCAGCAAACTGGCAAAGAGCGGCAGATCTAGCAGAAGAATTCATCGCAGAGACCTCCATCCCGCTCATGATTACCGCGAATTACGTGGCAGAATGGGAACAGCCCAATGCACCTGTGAGTGAAGTCATTTTGGAGTTGAGTTTACCCACAGATAATGGTGGAGATGTAAGTGGAAGCTTGGAAGGGACGTTTGGATACACCCCGGTAGAATGGGGACGTTTTGTAGCCTCCCAAGATCTTAGATCCCTTTATGATCCGTTGGATGTACGCAGCGATTTATTTATTGCCGAAGACATTATCACGACCATCAATCAGGAAAATATACCCGTGACCTACTATTGGACCAAAAAATTTCAGGATAATCCCGGTACGATCATCATGCGTCTCTCTGAAGTTTACCTTATCGCCGCCGAAGCTCAAGCGCGCCTGGGCAACGATAACGTAGCACAAAATTATCTCTATACCATTGTGCAAAGAGCAAATCCAAGCGTAACTCCGGTGACGGCAACCGGTCAGGATTTACTGGATGCCATCCTCTTGGAGCGAAGAAAAGAATTAGCCTTTGAAGGACACTATTTTTATGATCTCGCACGCTTTGAAAAAGATGTGATAAGAGATACCTTTGGTGGAGATTGTATTGCACAGCAATGCAATTTATTGTATCCCAATACTAGATTCGTACTCCCCATACCGGAACGTAATCTTAATTTGAATGAAAATTTAGTGCAGAATGATGGGTATTAAAAAGTATATAAGTTTCTTACTGATAACGATCACATTTTTCTCTTGTAAAGAGGATGATTTAGATGCATATAATCAATTGACAGAACCTTTTGTAAGATTCGATCTAAAGCTGGATAATAATGGTATGCCCTTTGAGTTTCCTTCGATTTCTAATCTTACAGAGCCTGCAAGCGAATATACACACCGATCACTACGCGAGGTAAAAATTCCAATTGCCTTATCCCACGCCAATCTTACCCAAGAGGTTGACGTTGTGGTAAGCCTTACCTCTCAAAACCTTACCGAAGGGCAGGACTACTCCCTGCTTAATCAAGACCTTATTTTCAGCTTTAACAAAGATAAACTTGTTGACACTATACGCATTTTACCATCCAGAAGATTTAATGAAGATGAGGTAAATCAACTATCCTTCGAGATCGAACAAGTTTCGGACGAGGAGGTAAACATAGGCTACCCAAACACGATCAATCCTGCCACAAAAGTAGATGTTACTCTTAGGGATACGTTTACAACGATTGGTTTTCCGCAAGAAAATAATGAAAGTATATCCGGGCAATCAGGCACCGAAGTATTTTTTGATGTATTATTTGAGAATGGATTATTTAAAGATGAGCTTGAAGATGTTGACTTATTTGTAGAAAATCCGGGATTTGACTATACCTTGGCCGAATTTCCTTTTGAAGATGGTGATCGAAAAATAACATATCAATTGACCTTAAATGAAACTATTGAAGAGAATGAGTTGTACATCGTATCTCTCTTTAAATTAAATCAGGTAGACCAGTATATTCAGGTGGGTAGTTCTAGTTATCAAGTGCAAATTCCATTAGATGTTCCCAGAGAAGTAAGTGTCAATACTGCCGCGAATTTTTATGATACTAGCAATCAATTTTATCGTACGTTTGGAGAAAACTGGTTAGATGCGAATGATGATGGCATCTGCGCCTGGTCCGCATTTAATCAATTTACTTATCCCGTTGAGGTAAATGAGGATAATGAGTTTGCTGTTTTAGGAGAAGGATCAGACACACCAGGTGATACGAGTGATGATGTCTACTATCATGCCTTTCAAGTAAGATTCGGTTCACCCACACCAGGGAATACTACCAATTCATTCAATCTTAAACGTTGGTTTAATAATGAATCCAGTAATGCCTCAGTCTCTCCCGGATTTAATTTTAACCCTTCACTAGAATTTATCCCCAATGATGAAGGAACCAGTACAACCTCTGGCAGTGTACAGGTTATACCTACTTTTGGTACGATTTCTGGAGATGGTAATTCCTATTGCATAGGGTTTCAAGGTGAAGGAACATACCAGGAAGTAGAACCGGAAATTTTCCAAATACAATTGACGCTTAGAGCGACAAATAATGAACTTTTTTGGGGTACGGTAGAAGCAACATACGTGATCTATAATACTAGTAATTTTGACGAACCCGACCCTTTAGCCGAATCCTGCTTTGGACCAATTAATTTATAAGATGAACATTAGAATACTTCTTTCTCTGCTATTGTTATCGGGATTCTTTTCGTGTAAAAATGAATCTAAAAACGAGGCAGCATCATATAGCAAAATTGCTGATTTAAGAGAAAGATACAGCAGTGGCGATTACCGCAAATGGCCAGCCCCAGTACTGGATTCATTGATTGATAAAACCACGTTTGAGGATATAGGTGTTCTCCCGGATATGCCGTATCCTAAGGATAATCAAAAAAGCAAACAAAAAGAAAAGCTGGGTAAATTACTTTTTTTTGATCCCAGGCTTTCGGTAAGCGGTCAAATAGCTTGCGTTTCCTGTCACAATCCTGAACTTGCCTGGACAGATAACATCACCAGATCATTTGGACATGATCGACAGACCGGTAGGCGTAATGCAATGACCATTCTTAATACGGGCTACGCCGAAAAGTTGTTCTGGGATGGTAGAGCGAACAGCTTAGAACATCAAGCCATGTTTCCCATCGCAGATCCTGTAGAGATGAATGAAGAGCTGCCTAAAGCCGTTCAACGCATTGCGGCTCTTAAAGGGTATCAAGCACAATTTAAAAAGGCTTATGGAGATCCTGAAGTTACCTTAGATCGAATTCAAAAAGCCATCGCATCTTTTGAGCGTACGATAAAAAGTCCGCCAAGTAAATTTGACCGATTTGTCTCAGGAAAGTCAGATGCTTTTAGTGATCAGGAGGTAAATGGTTTGCATTTGTATCGCACTAAAGCACGATGCATCAACTGTCATAACACACCCTATTTTAGTGACAATCAATTCCATAATGATGGTCAAACTCTATTTGGAACCAAAGATGAAGATTTTGGCAGATATTATGTTACGAATGACGTGGTGGATATTGGAAAATTCAAAACACCAACACTCAGGGAAGTAAGCAGAACTGGACCCTGGATGCATCACGGTAATTTTCCTTCTCTTCTGGATGTAGTTCAATTCTACGATCTGGGAAATCCCTCTCCTATTCAGAAAAAATATTTGGGAACTCCAAGAGATACTTTGATCCCAGAAAACTCTCCCTTGTTACAAGAATTAAATTTAACTAAAACCGAAATAGAGGATCTCATTGCCTTCATAGAAACTTTATCTACTCCTACCCGAAGAATGAGGGCTCCTAAGCTCCCGCAATAAAAAAGAATCAGTACTTGTTTTGAATCAACTGTTCTAGTTTTCGCTTCTCCCGCTGGCTCAAAAACTGTGGTTGATGTGTCGCGAACTTTTTAGAAAAAAGGCTGTTTAACGTATGATAACGATCGCATAATTTACAGTGCAGGTTGTGTACGTATAATTTGACCTTCTCCCAACGGGTAGCCTCGTTATACTGTAGTTTTTCGCTATACTCAATTGCCTTTTGACAGGATACTAACATACTTTTTTCAAATTCTAATCTAACCAACTTTTTTTCATGCAATCCATCATGGCTTTTCTCGCCCTATGGATCATCACCCATAAATTAGACGCAGTAATCTTTAAATCATTACAAATAACTTCAGTATCAAATTCGTCAATGGTTTTAAGCTTAAAAATCTGCGCTTGCTTAGGTGGCAGTAAAGCCAGGCAATCCATGATAGCAAGGCTCAACTCTGTATTTTCTAAGTTATCTTCAGCCGTTTTGTCATATGGATCAGCAACGCGTTGTTCCAGCCAGCTACCCTCTTCATCTTGATAATCGGGCATGCGAACTTCGGCTTTACCCTTAGCAGAATTTGATTTTCTGTAATAGTCGATTATTTTCCGCTTTAAAATAGAAATCAGCCAAGTGCGCTCATGGGCTTCTCCTTTAAAATTATCTTTGGCTTTTAACGCAGCTAAAAAGGTTTCTGAAATTAAATCCTGCGCAAGCTCACGATCATTTACCCGCGTAATAGTATAGTTAAATAAGTAATCGCTGTAACGCGAAACCCACTCGCTTGGATTTATAGCCGTTGAACTCATATTTTATTTGATTCTGTTCAAAAGTAGTAAACGAAAATTAAAATTCCTTATTTTACCACTGTATGAAAACCTTACTCGTCATAGGTCACGTTTGGCCAGAGCCTACTTCATCTGCTGCCGGTAGACGAATGCTTCAACTCATGAGTGTTTTTCATAACGCAGGATATCACATTGTTTTCGCCTGTGCGGCGGAAAAGTCCAGCTATGCTACTGAGTTTTTGTTCCCTGTGGACGAGGTAGAAATACAACTCAATGATGCTATGGCAGATGATTTTCTGCGGAAGCTTAAGCCTGACGTTGTACTTTTTGATCGTTTTATGACCGAAGAGCAATACGGGTGGCGTGTGGCAGAACAGTGTCCAAAAGCTTTACGCATTTTAGATACTGAAGATCTCCACTTTCTTAGAAAAGCCAGAGAAAGCACATTAAAAGAAAGCCGTAACGTATTACCGGAAGATTTTTTAACCTCAGTTCTTGCTAAAAGAGAAATTGCCTCTATCTATAGATGCGACTTAAGTCTCATTATTTCAACTTTTGAAATGGAATTGTTAAACACCCTATTTGGCATAAAAAAGGCGTTACTTTTTTACTTACCATTCTTAGTTGATTGCTCAAGCTTACCCAAAAAGACTGATTTGCCGGGGTTTGGTCAGCGTCAACATTTTATAAGCATTGGTAATTTTTTACATGCACCCAACAGGGATGCCGTACAGTATCTTAAACGAGAAATTTGGCCGCTGATTAAAAAAGAGCTTCCGCAGGTTGAAATACATGTCTATGGGGCATACGCCAAGCAGCGGGATGAGCAATTAGAAGATAAGGGCACTGGGTTTTTGGTAAAAGCCCGGGCAGAAGATGCTTACGAGGTCATTCAATCTGCTAGAGTGATGCTGGCACCGCTTCGATTTGGCGCCGGACTCAAAGGCAAATTGTTGGACGCTATGATTTGCGGTACACCATCTATTACCACCACCATAGGTGCAGAGGGCATGCAGGATCCACTTGAGTGGTGCGGAGCGATTTGCGATGATCAAAAAGTCTTTGCCAAAGAAGCCATACAACTTTATCAAACTCAGGAAGATTGGGAAATAGCTTCTGACCGTGGACGGCAGATCGTGGAACATGAATTTGACCAAAAACGATTTATTCCCAGATTTTTGGAAAGACTGAATGATCTTACTAAGCATATCAAAACCCACCGACAGCACAATTTTATCGGGAGTATGTTGCTGCACCACTCGCTTCAAAGCACTAAATATTTGAGTAAATGGATTGAGGAGAAGAATCAAAAATAGGTGATTTTGTCATTCCTGCGCAGGCAGGAATCTCAATAGTAATGGTCTCTATAAATCAAATACATTCCTGCCTTGCTCCTCCGCTAGCCTCATTCGCCATAGTAGCAAAGCTACGAAGGCCGAGAAGCTTCGGCGACACGCGGACGCAGGAATGACAGATCGTAAAATGATAATGACTTTGTGAAGCTTCGTGCTTCTTTGCGCAGCTTTGTGAAACAGATTAGTTTAGTGACTCGAAATATAGATAAGATTCCTATCTAAGTGGGAATTTATCATCCCGGCAGTAATCCCGCTCTCTTCAACAGTGCATTGGGATCTGGTTTTCTTCCGCGAAAGCGAACATACAATTCCATTGGATCTACAGTGCCGCCTTGTGAAAGCACAAAATCTTTAAACTTTCGCGAAACTTCTGTATTAAAAATCCCTTCTTCCTGAAAATAGGCAAACGCATCAGCATCCAATACTTCTGCCCATTTGTAGCTGTAATAACCCGCAGAATAGCCACCTTGAAAAATATGTGCAAATGAGGTGCTCATGCAATTTTCGTTGACATCTGGATACAGCTTAGTTTGCTCAAAGGCGCTATTCTCATGCTCTTTAACATTGGTTACTTCACCGGGATCCTCACCATGCCATGCCATGTCTAGCATCCCAAAGCTCAGCTGACGCAAGGTTTGCATGCCTTCATGAAAATTGCATGATGCCTTGATTTTTTCAACATATTCTGTTGGGATCACTTCTCCGGTTTCGTAATGGGTGGCGAAGAGCGCTAAGGCTTCTGGTTCATAACACCAGTTTTCTAACATTTGGCTGGGTAACTCTACAAAATCCCAATACACCGATGTGCCAGAGAGGCTAGGGTAGGTGGTGTTTGCCAGCATGCCATGCAGCGCATGCCCAAATTCATGAAACAGCGTGGTAACTTCATTAAATGTAAGTAAAGAGGGTTTGCTTGCTGTGGGTTTGGTAAAATTACAAACGATCGAAACATGTGGGCGATCGTTGTTACCGTCACGTATGGATTGAGGTTTGTATGAAGTCATCCAGGCACCACCCCGTTTACCAGGACGTGGGTGGAAGTCTGCGTAAAATAACGAGACAAATTCACCTTCTGCATCAAGCACATGATAGGTTTTTACCTCTTTATGATAGACTTCGATATTATCAACTTGTTTAAACGTCAAACCAAATAGTTTTTGAGCTACGGTAAATACTCCGTTGATGACGTTTTCTAATCTAAAATAAGGTTTGAGCGCTTCATCATCCAGATTGAACCGTTTTTTCTTAAGCTTTTCAGCATAATAGGCGCCATCCCATTTTTCTAAAAATGGGAGTTGATCCAATTCTTTCGCAAAATCAGTAAGCTCATTAAATTCTCTTATTGCAGCGGGCTTCGCTTTTTGAAGCAGGTCAAGCAAAAAGTTCTGCACTCCCTGCGGACTTTTGGCCATTCGTTCTGCCAAAACAAAATCAGCGTGCGTATCAAAACCAAGCAAATTGGCTCTTTGATGACGTAAAGATGTGATTTCTAGTACGATTTCCTGATTGTCTAACTCGTCGCCATGAAACCCCTTTGCTCCAAAAGCAATAGAAAGTTCTTTGCGTAGTTCCCGGTTATCGGCGTATTTCATAAATGGAACATAGCTGGGATAGTCCAGCGTAAATATCCAACCTTCTTTGTCTTTACTTTTCGCCAATTGAGCGGCCGCTTCTTTAGTACCTTCGGGGAGGCCGCTAAGTTTAGCTTCATCAGTGATGTGGAGTTCATAGCGATTTGTTTCTGCCAACACATGTTCCCCAAACGTCAGCGATAATTTAGAAAGTTGCTTGTCGATTTCACGTAAAGCGTCTTTGTCTTCATGAGAAAGATTAGCCCCATTACGAACAAAAGCC
Organism: Gangjinia marincola; assembly: GCF_039523415.1. Lineage (NCBI taxonomy): Bacteria > Pseudomonadati > Bacteroidota > Flavobacteriia > Flavobacteriales > Flavobacteriaceae > Gangjinia > Gangjinia marincola. Next base: position 606,128 of record NZ_BAAAFG010000016.1, on the reverse strand, counting down.
TTGTATTTTTTGTCCAGCAACATCTGCTGTTCAGAAGTAAGATCTAACTCTTTTTGTTGCTGAAAAACAGCATCAACCTTTTTAAATAGCGTTTCATTAAGCAGCAAATCATTTTTAAAATCGGTTAACCAGGGGGAAACTTCTTGCGCAATTCGCTGAATATCTTCATTGGTTTCTGCACTATTGAGGTTAAAAAAGATAGAGGTGATGCGATCCAATTGCTCTCCTGAAAATTCTAAGGCTTCAATCACATTTTGAAATGTAGTAGCTTCGGTAGAACTGGTGATGGTTTCAATTTCTGCCTTAGCAGCTTTTATCGCTTGTTCTATCGCAGGTTTAAAATGATCGGTTTTGATTTGCTCAAATGGAGCTTCGTTAAAAGGTTGGAGTAGGGGATTATCTTTCATTGATTAAAAAATCAGCTGTGTAATTTGTTCGTTTAAATGACAGTGTGAAATCTTCGACTTCTTTTTTTATTTGTATCCTAAACTTGGTTTATTTAGATGTTTAGCGCCTTCAATTACTTTCTGTTTTAAGGACTCCTTATAGGCAATAATCCGCTCTTGAATTTCTGAATTTTGACTGCCCAGAATTTGGGCGGCCAGGATTCCCGCATTTTTAGCTCCATTAAGTGCTACGGTTGCAACCGGGACTCCGCCTGGCATTTGCAAAATAGAAAGGACAGAATCCCAACCATCGATTGAATTGCTCGACTTTACCGGTACGCCAATTACAGGAAGGGGAGAAAGGGAAGCAACCATCCCCGGCAAGTGAGCGGCTCCACCGGCACCTGCAATGATGACATGATAGCCATTTTTATGCGCATTCTTACCAAAATCTACCATTTTCTCCGGCGTACGATGCGCAGAAACTATATCTACATCTACTTCAACAGAGAGTTCTTTTAAGATATCAATGGCATCTTGCATGACAGGTAGGTCACTAGTGCTACCCATAATTACGGCTACTTTTGGCATAGGTGTATATTTAAGGATTACAAAGATAAACTTTCTAATGCGCTTTAAGAAAAAAGGGTTTACTAAAGCTAGAAAATGCGGGAAGTATTACGGGATTAGTTTCTCAAAGCACATACTATTTTCCATTCCTTTATACTGCCCGTAATTAGGAATTTGTGAGTAGCCATTTTTTTGGTAAAAGTGAATTGCCTCTGTTTGACGCTTTCCTGTTTCTAACACAGCACGCGTATAGGAAATCTCTTTTGCCCATTTTTCTAAAGCTGTTAATACAGCAGCTGCAACTCCCTGATTACGAAGATTAGGGGTAACGAACATGCGTTTAATTTCTATACTGTTTGTATCAAATCCTTTGAATGCTCCGCAGCCTATTGGTTGTTCATCACTATAGGCTAAGATTACATGCTTTAATTGATCCCTGCCGTTGAACTGATTGTAGAACTCGTGTTCATCACCATCGGTTACTTTTAGGTAAGCATCTAATTGGCTGACCAACCCAATAAAATCTGGATGATCGCTAGTTGTTTTAATCAGCCGTATCATACCTTACTTAGCGACTACTTTGATGGTTTCTTTTACTTTTTCGGCAATAGATCTTGCCTTATTAATGTCTTTATTAACGATAGTAACATGTCCCATTTTTCTAAAGGGTCTTGTTTGGCGTTTACCGTAGATATGAGGAGTCACGCCTTCTAAGCGCATAATCTCTTCAATGTTTCTATAATGTACATCGCCGGTATGATCTTCAGCTCCTACCAGGTTTACCATAATTGCTCCTATTTTGCTGGCTGTTTCTCCCAGCGGTAAATCAAGAATAGCGCGAATATGTTGTTCGAATTGATTAGTAATGCTCCCTTCAATGCTATAATGGCCACTATTGTGAGGGCGTGGTGCAACTTCATTGACTAGAATCTCATCATCGTGAGTTTGGAATAATTCTACGGCAAGTAAACCTACATGTTGAAGTTTTTCAGAAACCTTCATGGCGACGCTTCGGGCTTTTTGAGCGACTTTATCGTCAATTCTGGCTGGGCAGATCACATATTCTACCTGATTGGCTTCGGGGTGAAATTCCATTTCTACCACAGGATAGGTTTTGATTTCTCCGCTAGGGTTTCGGGCAACGATAACGGCCAATTCGTGTTTGAAAGGGATCATTTCTTCGGCTATACAGGGTACATTTGGGATATTATGCAGATCAGCATCAGATTTAATGATCATTACTCCTTTACCATCATACCCACCTGTAGTGCTTTTCCAAACAAAAGGGTAAGAATGAGAAGCGTGTTGGATTGCTTCCGCGGAAGCGAAATAGGTCCCAGAGGCTGTTGGAATATCATGATTTTGATAGAAGTTCTTTTGTCGCGCTTTATCTTGAATAACGCGTAATGTCGAAGACGAGGGATATACCTTTTTACCTTCCTTTTCTAAATGTTCTAATGCGTCTACATTCACCAGTTCGATCTCAAAGGTGAGCACATCTACTTTTTGTCCAAATTTAAGCACAGTGTCGTAGTCCATTAAATCGCCTTGCTCAAAATGATTACAAGCAATGCGTGATGGAGCGTCTGCGCTGGGATCGAGTACGTAGGTCTGGATGTCGTATTTGCGCGTGTCATACAACATCATTTTGCCCAATTGACCACCGCCTAGAATACCGAGTTTAAAATCTGAAGAAAAATACGAATGCATGAAATTGAATTTGATGAGGTAAAAATAGGCTTTTTACAGGATTGGACTGATAAGATCGTTTCTAAGCTTTTGAATATGTATCTTTGCCCCTTAGTACAGTTTTAGATGAAATTACACGATTTAACCTTTGAAAAGTTCATTGATGAGCACGAAATAGAAAAAGCGATTAGCAAGGTTTCTGCGCAATTGAACAAAGACCTTAAGGATACTCGACCTGTATTTTTAACTGTGCTTAATGGTGCGTTTTTATTTTCGGCAGAATTGGTGAAACGTTTTAAAGGGGCGTGTGAACTGAGTTTTATAAAGGTCGCATCTTATGATGGATTGACGCAGCGAGAGGATATCTCTACGGTGATGGGGGCAGAACCCAATTTGAAAGCTAGAACAGTAGTGATCGTAGAAGATATTGTGGATACCGGCAATACCATTGAGGCCATTATCGCCATTTTAGAAAAAGAGGGCGTGAAGCAAATCAAGATTGCTTCTTTATTTTATAAGCCTGAGGCCTATCAAAAAACATATCCTGTCGATTATATTGGATTAGAAATCACAAATGATTTTATTGTAGGTTTTGGACTGGACTATAAAGGGCTGGGCCGAAACTTAAACCATATTTATAAATTAACATCAACACAAGACATGACTAATTTGGTGCTTTTTGGCCCTCCGGGAGCCGGTAAGGGAACACAGGCCGAAATTTTAAAACGTAACTACGATTTGATTCACATTTCAACGGGTGACGTTTTTAGATATAATATAAAAAACCAAACAAGCCTGGGAATGACCGCAAAGTCTTACATCGATAAAGGGATGTTGGTTCCAGACGGTGTGACTATTGATATGCTACGGGCAGAAGTGGAGAAAAATCCGGAAGCAAAAGGATTTATTTTTGACGGATTTCCCAGAACTAAAGCGCAAGCTAAGGCCTTAGCTGAATTGCTGAATAGTATGGGAACCGAAGTGAAAGCCATGATTGCGCTAGAAGTTGATGATGAAGTTTTGGTAGAGCGTTTATTGGAACGTGGAAAATCTTCTGGGCGAGCAGATGATGCCAACGAAGAAGTGATTCGTAATCGAATAAAAGTGTATTACGCTGAAACAGCTATTTTAAAAGAGTATTATCAGGCAGAAGACAAATATTACGGTATTAATGGTGTGGGCTCTATTTCAGAAATCACAGATCGATTGAGTACTGTGATTGATCAGTTGTAGATTTATTTGAGAGGTGGCTTCGACAAGCTGAGCCACCAGTAAAATTTTAGTGAATAAGATTCCTGCCATCGCAGAGGATAAAAAGATTTCCGCTTTCGCGGAAGATAAATATGACAGAAGGAAATTTTGTAGACTATGTAAAACTTCACCTCTTTTCAGGAAAAGGGGGTAAAGGTTCTGCGCATTTAAGACGTGAAAAATATATCCCAAAGGGAGGACCGGACGGCGGTGATGGAGGTCGGGGTGGTCACGTCATCTTAAAAGGTAGTGAGAATCTTTGGACGCTGTATCACTTAAAGTTTAAACGTCATATCAAAGCCGAAAATGGAGGCGACGGGAGTGGTTCAACCAGTACAGGAGCAGATGGAGAAGACCAAATCATTGAGGTCCCATTGGGAACCGTAGTTCGCGACTCTGAAACACAGGAGATTATCTATGAAATTGTTGAAGACGGTCAGGAGATTATTGTCGCCAAAGGCGGAAAGGGGGGGAGAGGGAACGCCCACTTTAAATCCTCTACGAATCAGACTCCGCGTTACGCTCAACCCGGTATTCCCGGTGAAGAAATTGATATTACTATTGAGCTTAAAATCTTGGCAGATGTAGGTTTGGTAGGATTTCCAAATGCCGGTAAGTCCACCTTGTTATCCGTCATTACCGCCGCCAAACCTAAGATTGCAGACTATGAGTTTACAACGCTAAAACCCAATCTAGGCATTGTTAAATACAGGGATTTTCAAACTTTTGTGGTAGCAGATATTCCCGGGATTATAGAAGGTGCAGCAGAAGGAAAGGGAATAGGTCATCGATTTTTACGCCATATTGAACGTAACTCGGTGTTGCTGTTTTTGATTCCGGCAGATGCAGATGATATTAAAAAACAATACGATATTTTACTCGATGAGCTAAGACGTTACAACCCTGAAATGTTGGATAAAGAACGCCTGGTGGCGATATCTAAAAGCGATATGCTGGATGATGAGTTAAAAGCAGAGCTCAAAGAAGAATTAGATACTACCTTAGATCAACCTTATCTGTTTATTTCTTCTGTCGCACAGCAAGGCCTAACGGAATTAAAAGATGAGCTTTGGAAAATGCTTACCATACAAGAAGTTACAGATAATGAAAAGGCATCAGAAAATTATAATTCCTAAAAATTTACGCGGTATTTATTAGGATGGAATTCATATTTCAAGCATACAGAAGATTACATCATCCAAAAAAGATCTTTTTTCTGTCGTGTTTCTTTTTTTTATCTTTTGCGTTACTTTTCTCTCAAACTAATATTGAGCAAGCAGAAGAACTTTACCATCAAAAAGAATATCTCAAGGCAAAACCACTGCTAAAAAGCTATCTTAAGGCAAATCCTACTGATGAGCGCACACAAATGTATTTAGGAGACATTGCGATGTTTCAAAAAGATTTTGAGCGTGCGTTAGAGTACTATACACTTTTAGTAGAGCGTTTTCCGAACAATGCAGATTATCAATTCCGATACGGGGGAGCTTTGGCGTATCACGTGCAGGAGATGCCAAAAGTAAAAGCTGTATTTTACGTAGACGATATCGAGGAGTCTTTCTTAAAAGCCGCAAAACTTGATCCAAGTCATATTGAAGCAAGATGGGCATTGATTGAGTTTTACATTCAGTTGCCTTACCTCTTAGGAGGCGGAGAAGAAAAAGCCTTAATCTATGCCAAAGAATTAGCTGAGTTGTCTAAGGTAGATGGGCATTTGGCCAAAGGATATATCGCAGACCAAAACGATCGAAAAAAAGATGCCGAATATCACTATAAAAAGGCGGTAGAAATTGGTGGCTCTATGCATACCTACGATAAACTAAGTACGCACTACGAGAAAAGTGGGAATGCTCAAAAATCTTTAGAGACAAAGCTGTCGGCCAAAACAAAACACAAGCGCAATCAGCTCAACTATCAAATTGGACGCATTGTGGCCGAATATAATTTAGATGCCGAAACAGGGATCACAGCCTTAAATGAATTCATTGAGCGACATTCGTTTCAAGATAGCGTAGGGAAAGAATGGGCGTATTTACGTTTGGCTCAAATTTACCGTAAAAATGGAGCTAAAAGTCAAGCTGAATTATGGGTTAAAAAAGCCTTGACTGAAAGAGAAGACTTTAAGGAAGCAAAAATAGAGCGGGAAAATATATCAAAACTTTAATAATAATTGGGCGTCATTGTAATATTGCAATATTACAATGATGTGAAACTCAATCTGCTTTTTAAATCCTGTAATGGTATACGTATCTTTACCATTTAGAAGAATTTTATGCGAATACATTTTATTGCGATTGGTGGTAGTGCAATGCACAACTTAGCATTGGCACTTCATCATAAAGGAGATCAAATTACAGGAAGTGATGATGCCATTTTTGAACCTTCTAAATCACGCTTAGAGAAATTTGGTTTGTTGCCTCAAGAATTCGGGTGGTTTCCTGAAAAAATAGATAAAAATCTGGATGCCGTGATTTTAGGCATGCATGCAAAAAAGGATAATCCTGAACTCCTTAAAGCGCAGGAACTCAATCTTAAAATTTATTCGTATCCTGAGTTTCTATACGAACAGGCCAAACAAAAAACACGGGTTGTTATTGGCGGATCACACGGAAAGACTACTATAACTTCAATGATCTTACATGTGATGCATTATCACGGAAAAGCGGTGGACTACATGGTAGGCGCACAGTTAGAAGGATTTGACACCATGGTGCATCTTACCCATGAGAATGATTTTATCGTATTAGAGGGCGACGAATACTTATCATCTCCTATCGACCGAAGACCAAAATTTCATTTATATAAACCGAATATTGCGCTGATCAGCGGAATAGCCTGGGACCATATTAATGTGTTCCCTACTTATGAAAATTACGTAGAACAGTTCGAGATATTTGCTGAAGAAATTAGTAATGGCGGAATCTTAGTCTATAACGAAGAAGATGCGCAGGTAAAGCGAATAGCTGAAGCTGCGACTAAACCCACCAGAAAACATGGCTATGTGATTCCTAATTTTCAGGTTGAAGATGGTGTAACTCTTTTAGAAACTCCCGATGGCTTTATGCCGGTTGATATTTTTGGTCGACATAACTTAAGTAATCTAGCAGGAGCAAAGTGGATATGTCAACATATGGGTGTTGATGAAGAAGATTTTTATGAAGCCATTGCCACCTTTAAAGGAGCCTCTAAGCGACTTGAGAAGATTGCAGAAAATAAATCGTCTCTGATTTATAAGGATTTTGCGCACAGTCCTTCTAAGGTTGCAGCGACCACGGCAGCGGTAAAAGAGCAATATCCTAATCGAAGATTAATTGCATGCCTGGAGCTACATACCTTTAGTAGTCTGACTCCGCAATTTTTAGCACAATATAAAAATGCTTTGAACCCTGCAGATATTGCCATGGTATTTTATTCTCCCGGGGCTGTTGCTTTAAAAAAACTGGATCCGATAAGTAAAGAGGATATTAAGACGGCTTTTGGCAGAGATGACCTACAGGTGTTTACTGATCCTACACAATTCAAATCTCAGCTTTTTAAGGAAAAACTAGATGATGCTGTATTACTCATGATGAGTTCTGGAAACTATGGGGGATTGGATTTGACAGAGCTTAAAAATCTTCTGTAATAGATTATTTTGTTATGATTTGGTGGTGATGATCAAACAAATCATCTATAAATGCTCTCACAGAATTTTGTTGAGATTGAATTAGCTCAGCTTTGGCAAGTGCTTTATCTCTTTTCGCTTTATCCTGCGAAAATTTGAATTTCCCTTCCCACGAAGTGATTTCAATCTCAAAGCCAATGATATAATCTAGCGCAGCTTCCATTCTGGGATTATTCTCAGCTAACACATAAGCGGGATTGTCTCCTTCTAAAAAAGAGGTCATCCTTATAAGTGTTTCCCTTACCTGATCTCGATCCTTAAGTAAATGTATTTTTCCTTTTACATGAACTATGATGTAATTCCATGTGGGGAGTTGAGTAGTACTAAGAATACTCGGTGAGATGTAGGTTTGCGGCCCATGAAATACAGCGGTCGCAGAGCTATCATTAATTAAATGATTCACCTGTGGATTAAATTTATCAATGTGTGCAACTAACTTACCATATTTAGAATCATCAGCTTCGTAAATCAAAGGGATATGCGTAATGTGTGCTTCATCATCTTTAGCGGTTACCAGAGTTCCTAAGGGGTAATGCTGTATAACCTTAATAATATTTTCAGGATTCTGCTCTTGGTGATGAGGTGGGGGGTATTTGTTCATTAGGTATTGTTCTTAAACTCCAAATTGCCTAAAATGATGGTCTAAATGTTTGTATTGCATTTGACCCCATTGGGCTACAGTAAAGTGACCAAATACCGGGTGCGGATCCCAATTTTTCTTCTCCTTTTGGTCGTGAAATCTATTTATCAAGCCTGAAAGTATATCTTTTTCTTGTCCAAAATTTTTGTCTTCTATTACTTTAAATCTGGCTGGAGTGGGTAAATTCTTTTTCCATTCACTATCATTGTAGAGCGTTTTTTTAAAGAACTTGCCCATAATTTTCATAAACCAGCTTGGTTTTTCCAGCGTATGCTCTTTAAGAGCAAGAGCTAACGGAAGCTGACAGTGGTGCAACATTTGACTCACCGTCATTTTACCCCATTGGCGTTCACTAGATTCGTCAAGTTGATTTAGACGAGAAGTGATTTCAGCATAGGTGTTTTCTTCGAACAGAGACTTCATAAAAATCAATTTTGAGGTTGATAAAATTACATTTTTTATCTTTAACAAAATAACAATCTATGTCAGACTCTTCAGCGTCTTTTTCGATTAAGCATTGGGCGCTTGATGATCGCCCCAGGGAGAAGTTGCTTCAAAAAGGAAAAGCTTCTTTGAGCGACGCAGAGCTTATTGCTATCTTGATAGGATCAGGAAGCAGGACAGAAAGTGCAGTGCAGCTAAGTCAACGTATTTTGGCTAAAGCCGAAAATAATTTAAATGTTCTTGGAAAGTTTTCTGTACAGGAACTCATGAAATTTAAAGGGATAGGTGAGGCTAAAGCGATAAGTATAGTCGCAGCCTTAGAATTAGGGAAAAGAAGAGCAGCAGAAGATGTCGTTAAGCAGAGTAAAATAGGAAGCAGTCGGGATGCATATCATGCGCTTGAACCTCTACTTTCAGACTTACCTCATGAGGAGTTTTGGATTGTATTTTTAAACAATTCGAATAAAATTCTTCAAAAAGAACAATTAAGTAAAGGTGGTATTACGGGTACGTTGGTAGACGTACGTCTCTTATTTAAACGTGCATTAGAATTAGGCGCTACAGCATTGATTTTAGGACATAATCATCCTTCTGGTAATACAAGCCCTAGTAATGAAGATAAAAAAATCACTCTAAAAATTAAGGAAGCCGGTGAAGGTTTAGATATTAAAGTGTTAGATCATATTATCGTCACACAAACTTCTTACTTTAGCTTTGCAGATCAAGGCCTGCTTTAATCTTAGTTATGATACTGGTATACACCCCAAAGCTTACTTCACGCATTACCTATATTTTCAAGCATATTTGTCAGCATCTGTTGGGGATCGAAGCAAGGCTGACGTCGATTATAGATGAATTTGTAGCGCATGAAGGACCAAAAATATCCTATGGTCAAAAACGACTAGGTAACGAGTTTTTTGTAAAACAACATGGTTTACTGCATGAGCAAGGTTTTTCAGATGTTACGGTTAAAGTCCAGCCATGGGATGACACGATTTGTTTTTTTAAAGTTTCAGAGAATAGTGATTTGCCGTTTGACATATTTTCAGCCTCCTTTTATTTATTGAGCCGTTATGAAGAATATATGCCACATGTTAAGGATTCAAAAGGAAGATTTCCTGCAGAAGAGAGCCTTGGATATAAACACAATTTTTTGGACTCTCCCGTAATTGACATCTGGGCTCAGAAATTTTTAAGTCTCTTGCAAAAACGTTTCGACGTGATCGTCGATAAACCTATTTCTAAACCTGAAACTATTTTAACGGTAAAAGAATTATACCGTTATCAGCAAAAAGGGATTTTACGCACCGTGGGGGGATTTATTACAGATTTATCTACATTTAATTTACAGGGAATTCTAACGCGTATAAAAGTACTCTTAGGAGGTAAAAGTGATCCTTATGACCATTATGATGACTTAATAGATTTTAGTAAAACCAACCAGATCAATTTCACATTTATGTTTCAACTGAGCGATTTTAGTATCGACAACCGAAATATAAATTTTCAGCGTGTTAAATATAGATCTCAAATTAAATCTTTGGCAGATTATGGATCAGTAGGTTTACATGTAGGAACATTTGCGATTAAGCGGCAAGAAGTTCTTAAAAAAGAAAAGCTACGGCTTGAAGATATTACGAATGAAGCGCTCAAGAAAACAATTGTCAGTGAGAATGAACTTAATTTACCAGACTATTTTAATCATTTGGTGTTTTTAGAAGTTGAGAAAGACTACTCTATGGGATATCCCAATAAAATTGGATTTAGGGCTGGTACATGTTCACCATTTTTATTTTATGAAATCAATTATGAGCAAATTACTCCTTTAAAGGTAGTTCCGTATGTTTTTCATGATTATACACTAGGAATAGAAACGCGTGATCAGATGAATATGCAGTTAGTTAGAATAAAAAATAAATTAATTCATGTAGAGGGTAAATTAGTAATGATATTTTCTAACAGTACTTTTGAGGACGAAAAGAAAAGAGAAGATGTATTTAGTTTAATCAAGTTTCAGCATGAAAAATAAGGAAATACAGCATATTTTCTTCGATTTAGATCATACGTTATGGGATTTCGAAAAAAATTCTGCGCTAGCCTATGAGGATATTTTTGAATTACACGGACTTTCAATCAATCTCGAAAAATTTATTGCCGTTTATAGTCCCATAAATTTTGAGTATTGGCGATTGTATCGAAATGATAAGATTTCAAAAGGAGAATTGCGTTTTGGACGTCTCGATAAAGCGTTTAGGACCTATGGTCAAGAAGTTTCAGCTACGATGATTGATCGATTAGCTAAAGACTATATTACATATTTACCCAAAAATAACTACTTATTTCGAGGATGTATTGAGGTATTAGAGTACCTTAATGACCGCTATAGCCTACATATTATTACCAATGGATTTGAAGAAGTACAGCATAAAAAGCTTAAAAAGAGCAACATTGATCACTATTTCAAAACAGTGACAACCTCTGAAGATGCTGGCAAGAAAAAACCGCACCCTTTAATATTTGAAAAGGCGATGCAAAAAGCAAACGCTAGTCCGCAATATTCTTTGATGGTAGGGGATTCCTATGAGGCAGATATATGCGGTGGCCGCGATTTTGGTCTGGATACGGTTTATTTTAATCCTAAAGGTGAGGTGACAGATTCACGTTCAATCAGTAGGTTAGAGGAACTAAAAAATATCCTTTAATTTATGTATGTTTGACGCGTAATGTGGGGAATACTAAAAAACAATATGATGAAAATTAATTATCTGATTTTATTTATACTACTAAACTTTTTTGGATGTAAAATTTATGCTCAAGATGTAGACAATTACAAGTATGTGGTAGTTCCTTCGAAATTTGACTTCTTAAAAGAAAGAGATCAGTTTAGATTAAATTATATGACTGCTTATTTATTTAAGCAAAATGGTTTTGACGCATATTTAGATGATCAGCCTCTACCCCAAGATTTAAAAGACGAAAAATGTTTGGCGCTTTATGCAGATATTGAAGAAGATTCTAATTTATTTGTCACTAAAATTAAAATAAAATTACGTGACTGTAATGGTATGCCGGTATATTCTTCGGATGAAGGAAGAAGCAAGGAGAAAGCATATAAAGAGGCATATCAAGAAGCGCTCAAACGGGCTTTCGAATCTTTATCCATTTTGTCATACTCCTATAACGGTATTGTAGAAAAATCATTTGGCACACTATCCTCTGATGATGCAAGTAATGAAAGTCTAGATCAATCAGAGAATTTGATGTATAAACACAAAGATCAGGTCTACAATCTAAAGAAAATAGAAGATGGTTTCGTGCTACAACCTAGTGGTGAAGATGAAGAAATAAAATTGATTCAAACAGAATCTGGTAATTATATTTATTTTGACGGCGATATTCAGGGAGTAGCTAATTTTAGTAGTAAAAAGGATATTGTCGTTGAGTATTTAGATAAAGCTACCGGTAAGCTGGTTACATTAATGTATATCGTAAAAAATTAGTAGCGATAGGTTTTCTTCCAGCGTTCTTTTAAAAAAAATCTGATTTGATCCTCCCTCTTCGAGGTGCCGGGTTCATAAAATTTTGTGCCGCTTATTTCTTGAGGTAAGAAATTAAACTCCACAAAGTTATTTTCATGGTTATGAGCGTATTGATAACCTTCACCATATCCTAAGTCTTTCATCAGCTTGGTGGGTGCGTTTCTTATTTCTAAAGGAATGGGCAAATTACCGGTTTCCTTGACTTTTCGCTGTGCTTCATTGATAGCTATATAGGTTGCATTACTTTTTGGAGAGGTAGCCAGATAAACTGCACATTGACTTAAAATAATACGCGACTCAGGAAAGCCAATCAAAGATGCAGCTTCAAAGGTTGTGGTTGCTATAACTAGAGCTGTAGGATTTGCATTTCCAATATCTTCACTGGCTAGAATGATCATTCTACGTGCAATGAATTTAACATCTTCACCACCTTCAATCATTCTGGAGAGATAATAAACCGCAGCATTAGGATCACTGCCTCGAATGGATTTTATAAAAGCCGAAATAATGTCATAATGTTGTTCACCTGTTTTGTCATATAATACAGTAGATTGTTGCGCTTTCGCGGAAACTAACTCGTTGGTGATTACAATTTCTTCTGAAACCACTGAATTAACGACTAATTCAAAGATATTGAGTAATTTTCTGGCGTCGCCACCACTAAGCCGAAGCAGAGCTTCGGTCTCTTTAAGGGTAATTTTCTTTTTTTGTAAAAGGATGTCTTTTTGAATAGCGATTCGAAGAAGTTTGTCAAGTTCTTCACGTTCAAAATGTTTTAAGACATACACCTGACATCTAGAAAGCAGCGCAGAGATTACTTCAAAACTGGGATTTTCTGTTGTAGCACCAATTAAGGTTACCCAGCCTTTTTCTACTGCGGCTAGCAGAGAATCCTGTTGTGATTTGCTAAACCGATGAATTTCATCAATAAAGAGAATAGGGTTTTTAGTGGTAAAAAGACCTTCAGACTTTTTTGCTTTTTCAATGACTTCGCGAACATCTTTGACTCCGCTATTTATGGCACTTAAGGTATAAAAGGGTCGGTCTGTTTCTAAAGCGATAATGTTGGCTAGGGTCGTTTTTCCTACTCCGGGTGGACCCCATAAAATGATAGAGGGTATGTTCCCACCGGTGATTTGATGGTATAATGCTCCATTAGAGTCTACCAAATGCGATTGCCCTAAATAGTTTTGAAGGGTTTTAGGTCTAAGTCGTTCTGCAAGGGGTTGATTCATCTCGTAAAAATAGCATTTCTATGACAAGTTTTCACCTTCTCAAAATCGGAATGTTTATTGACTATCTTCAAACGTGAAAAAATCAATACCTATCATACCCCCTAAGGTTATCCTATTGCCAGCGTTATTTGTATTACTGATGTGGTTGGTGTATTGGGTTGAAGTGCGATTTCATCTTAACTTCAATAGTTGGGGAGTTTATCCAAGGCGATTATCAGGTATTGTTGGAATTTTATGTAGTCCGTTTATCCATGGAAGCCTCACACATTTATGGCACAATACAGTGCCCATTTTAGTATTAACAAGTGCTTTACTTTATTTTTACCGGGGAGTGTCTCTAAGGGTTTTTGTACTGGGATATATTCTTACGGGGCTTTTAACCTGGATTATTGGTAGAGCATCGTTACACATAGGTGCCAGTGGGATAATCTATATGCTGGCAGGTTTTTTATTTTTTAAAGGAATTTGGGCAAGGAACTATCGCTTGGCGGCGGTGTCCTTTATAGTTGTTTTTCTCTACGGGAGTTTAATTTGGGGAACTTTGCCTTATGATCCTAAGATTTCATGGGAGGGGCATTTATCCGGTTTACTATCAGGAATCCTTTTAGCCATTTTTATTAGAGATAGGATTGAGTTTGCAAAAAAGTATGCGTGGGAATTAGAGTCCTACGATGAGACTAAGGATCCTTTTATGAGGCATTTTGATGAGGATGGAAACTTTGTGGAGTGGGAGGAGGAGTAACTTATTATTTATAAAGGAATTAAACTCTTCTTATTCTACTGTGATTATTTTTTCTCTTATACTGTTATATACATTAAAATAAAAAACTCCTAGACCAAATATTCTCGTAATTAAGATTTAAAAGGTCATAAATAAAGGGCTTAACTTATTTTAAGAGATTGCTAAATAAAAATAGATATCACATGTTAGTCTTCTTCATTAACTATTTCTATACTAAAACGATAGCCATCAGAATTAAATTGTAAACTTGAGACTCCCGGTATGAAGCCACTTCCATCATCAAAATTTTGAAAGGTATATGTTGTGCCATCAAAAGCTACGGTAGTTCCTTCAAAATCAAATTCATCGCCTTCAATGATATCATCTGCAGATATATTAAAGGTATTAGCCAAATCCTCTATAGAGATATTTAACACTAAAGGAAAATTACGATATGTATTAAAAGGAATAGTATCTGATGATACACCCTGAGAGACTCTACTTACACTAAGAGAATAAGTCTCCACATCTTGATAGGCGTCAATAACAGCCTTAAAATCCTGTATGTTTGAAGGATTAATATTAATATCTTCATCAATTACTTCAAAAGTTACGATAGCGGCATTTTCTAACACTTCTAATCCGGTTTTTTCGTCATCCTCGCATGATGATACTATAAAAATTAGAAGGACAAACAGTTTTGTTAGCTTATTTTTCATTCTTTTGGATTTTTAATCAATAAAATTTTCATCATTATTATCCCAAAACACCTGATTTGTAATATTTTGTTGGCTAATGTTATTATTTAAAGTGACTGTTCTGGCAGGATACTGCAGAACCCTGGGAAAAGCACCCGTTGATAAAATGACCTGTGTTCCTTGTATAGCACTTGGTAGACCGGTTCGCCTGTAATTGTTATAAGCTTCTATTCCATTACCCCATAGCGCAATGTGGTACTGCGTAATAATAATATCGAGTTTCTCTATCTCAGAATTTGCAGGGTCATCGTACTCGTTTAAAATAGTATTTACAAAATTGTCAATTTCATCTTGAGAGGGTGTAAAGTCTGTGTCTGAATTCTCGTTGAGATCTCCAAAGGGAATAACCTTGTCTATAGATTTTCTAATTCCGTTTTCTAAGTATTCTCTCGCATTACCTACTGTTCCAAGTGTTAAAGCAGCTTCAGCTTTCATGAACTCGACAAAAGAGGATAGGAGTAAAGGTCTTATTCCCTCTCCTTGACCACCATCCTCTGGATTTGTTCTATCGGCTGAGTTATCATCAAATCTTCCTCCAACGGGATAGGCACCCCAGGTAGTATTTCTATTGAACATTCCATTCGTAGTGAATGAACCGTCACCGTGATCTCTCCCATAATATCCATCGCCAATATAACAAAGCTCTAATTCCAAATCGATACAGGGCAAATCATTATTTGGGGGATCAAGAGTTCTTTGTCTATAAAAATAATATCGTAATCGGGGATCATCTGAACTCTTCAAAATATTCATGTAGTTATTACTCATGAAGCTTGTTGAACCATTATTATAATTAGCAACAAAAGATGGATGACGGCTATCATTGGGAGTTGAAACGGTAAGGTATTGAAAAGCAAAGTCCTCGTTCTCGTTTTCAATAAGAAGATCTGGCTCATTTAGTAAATCGTTAATACCATCTCTTGAAGCCTCTTCATTGACTAATCTTGTTTGAACCAACATTTTCAATTTCAATGAGTTAGCGAGTTTAAGCCAGTTTTGTCGACTATTATCTCCAAAATATAAGTCCTCTTGAATTGGTGGAGCATTTTCTATACTTAAATTGGAAATCGCTTCATCTAACGTGACCATAGCTCCTGCATAGACATCTTCCCCTTCATCTACTTTTGGATTTAAAATACTCACATCATTTGCTTCTGAGAAAGGCACTTTACCAAAAAGGTCAACTAAGGTAACCAGTGTATATGCTCTCATTACTTGTCCTGCTCCAGCATGCGTATAAAACTCTCTTTCTTCTGCAACGGATTCTAATAGAATTGTATCCTCAAAAACATCTGCATAAGCTAACCTCCAAGCAGTATTTAAACCTGCCGGATCAAAAAAATATTCTCCAAAGAGATGGGTCATTCGTGAATAATCCATGGCTATCCCATTCACTTGGCCAATAAAAGAATTAAAATCTAGCTGAATTTGGTTGATTAAGAAATCAGGATTAGCCTCTTCAGGATTGACATTATTAGGATCATCTAGTACGTCTAATTCTGTAGTTTCACACCCGTTTAGCAAAACTGTTAATATCACTACGACTGTCGTTAGGCCTATTTTAATATTATTGTTCATAATGTGCATTTAAATTAGAAACTTGCTTTGATTGCGAATCCTACACTTTTAGCTGAAGGAGAGGTTTGGAAATCTAATCCGCTTGCGTTCCCTACACCTGTACTACCAACTTCTACATCATAATTTAAGGCATCTGGAAAATTAATCGCGTCAAACCATAAGTTTTGACCGTAAAGCTTAAGACTTAGAGAACCTAAGGGTGTTTTTTCCAATAATTTAGCAGGTAATTGATAAGACATGGACAATTCTCTTAGTCTTATTAGTGAGCCGTCAAAAATATTTTCGGCTGCATTTTGTTCTAGATTGTTGAATATAGTGTCCTCATAAGGGAGTAATATATTATTCTCGATTGGATTTCCATCACCTCCCTGCTGTAGAAGTACACCGTCTATTTCTCCCTCTTGATTAGTTGTTGTAAGAATATTACCATTTTCATCTGTTTGTGCTAATACTCCAGGAATAGCAGAAGCGTAAAAGTCTCGGTCAATACCTTCTATGTCCACTACTCCTCTAAAATATAAATTTTGCGCCGTGAGGGAGTAAATATCTCCTCCATGTCTATATTCTAACTGTGCAGATAGAGATAGACCTTTGTAAGAAAATGTATTAATTAAGGTATTAGTCCAGTCAGGGTTGGGGTCGCCGATTATTTTATCAGGTAATCCAACGGCTGAATTTGGTATAACTTCACCATTATTTGGATCTATGATTAAATTACCATTTTGATCTCTTACGGCAAATGATCCCACAATAACACCTAGGGGTTCTCCTTCTATTGCGAAATTTCCTAAATCGGTGAATCCACCTATTGCTAGTTGGTCGATTCCCTCTGGGAGTTCTAAAACTTCGGTTTCATATGCAAAAAATCTTGAACTAAGATCCCATCTAAAATTTTCCGTACGAATAGGATTAATGTCAAGTTCAATTTCGAGTCCTCTTGTTTCTGATTCTCCAATATTGACAAATGTAGATGTAGCTCCCGTTTCTGCTCCTATTTCCTGTTGGAATATTTGATCACTAATGTTTCTAAGATAAGCATTCGCAGTGAGACTGACTCGATTCTTAATAAATCTAGATTCAATACCAATTTCGTAATCTACTAGAGTGGCAGCCTTTAAGTCTCTATTAGGGACTAAATTGCTTACGCTTTGAGTTACTACCCCGCCAGTTCCAAACGCATTGCTGTTCGTTGAAAGTACCGGTCTAGTCGTGTATGCATCATCAGGAAATTGTACACCAGATGCAACATTCCCTCTTAATTTTAAATATGATAGAAAATCTGATCTCATATCTGAAAATGCAGTGGTTGGTATAAAAGAACCAGATATGCTTGGATAGAATACAGAGTTTTCCTCTGCCTCCAATAACGAACCCCAATCATTTCTTGCGGCTAGAGTTAGATACGCGAAGTTTTTGTAGTCAAACTCCAACTGTGCATATACCCCTAGAATATTTATTTCCTCTTCAAAATCAATTTGAGTTCCTGTAAAAGGATCTATATTGCTTACTGTTTCAAAATTGAATGGTCTAAAATTATCCCTCAACACTTGATCTTGATAAATTGTTCCTTCTCTAAAGATTGTTCTTCTATTACTATTGGCTCCTGCTATAACTGCAAGTCCAAAGTCGTCATTAAGTTTATAATTTGAAGTTAAAATAAGGGAATGATCCCATTGTTGCCGCTCAAGATAGCGAACTCTAAGATACCCATTTGCATATATAGCATTACCATCACTTGATCCTCTATTTACATAAAATGATTGTCTTTCATTAAAAGAATCCAATCCTAAACGATAGGTTAAGTTGATATGATCATTGAAGTCGTATTTCAAAGATACACTGTTAAAAAAGCGATTTACTTTTTGAGTGGAAAGTGAATTATTTAAGACCCATTTTGGATTATCAACTGCATTCAAATAATAAACATTACTTCCATCAACAGGATCTTCAAAAGGTAGATTATTAATATCAAAATTTCTTGGGATAAACAATAGGCGTTCGAATATGGAGAATGCATTCGCACCGTTTGCTGCAGTTATTGGAGGAGCTTCAATTTCATTAATAACGTAATTAAAAGTACCTGTAGCAGTAAAATTATTCGCTAATTTAACCGATCCACCTATGCTAAAGTTATCTCTTCTTAATTTATTAAGTGGAATAAAACCTTCTTCACTGGTATTACTGTAACTTGTACTGAAAGACATATTTTCAGTACTTTTAGACACCGATATACCAATATTTCTTCCTAATCCTATTCTAAAGAAGTCCTCAACATTATTGGGGGTCGCGCTATAAGGGACTCCTCCTTCAATAACATCTGGAGTTGAGGGGTCATCGAAAAACTCTGGAAAGGAATCTTGTAAGGCTGAATTATTAGATAGTATATTAGGTACAATCTGTCCATCAAACTCAGGTCCGAAACTTCCATTAGCGCCATTTAAATTACTCAAATAAAATCCACTACCATATTTGTTTTGAAAATCCGGCAAATTGGCAATAGTATTAAAATAGATACTATTTGAGTATGTCACATTTAATTTTTTAGACTTTTCGGATAAAGCATTTCCAGTTTTAGTGGTAATCAAAATAACACCATTCCTGCCTTGATTTCCGTACAGTACACTTGCGGCTAGTCCTTTTAAAACACTCATGCTTTCAATATTGTTGGGATCAATATCTATAAGTCGATTAGAGTCTATTGCACCTGCCCCGGTAAAACCATCGTCATCTGATCCTGAGTTTATTGGAACACCGTCTACAACAAACAAGGCCTGGTTGTTTCCTGTGATTGAGGTATTAGCTCTTATAGTTATACCTGAACCTCCACCTATTACACCCGTTTGAGAAATTTGAACACCGGCTATTTTTCCTTGTAATGTTTTAGCTACATCTGCATTCGGTCTTTGTTCTAGCTCTTCTGTTTCTACATTAGTTTGTGCAAATCCTAGTGCTCTTTTTTCTCGTTTTATTCCCTGTGCTGTTACTACAACTTCATTTAGTATCG
Source organism: Gangjinia marincola (assembly GCF_039523415.1). NCBI lineage: Bacteria > Pseudomonadati > Bacteroidota > Flavobacteriia > Flavobacteriales > Flavobacteriaceae > Gangjinia > Gangjinia marincola. The sequence continues at coordinate 586,649 of NZ_BAAAFG010000016.1, read as the reverse complement.
CTACATCTTCTTCGAATTGTACATTAATTTCGTTCGCATCGGTGACTTGAACTTCCTTATTCTTAAATCCCTGGTATGAAAATACTAGTGTTTGTCCTGTAGATGCAGTAATGGTATAATTCCCGTCAAAATCTGTTTGCGTGCCAATACTTGAATTTTTTATAACGATGTTCACTCCGGGTAGGGGTAGACCGTTATTATCGACAACTGTTCCCTGAATGCTTTTTTCCTGAGCCCATGCGGTGGAAATGGCTAGAAATAATAAAAAGCAAACTTTTTTGAGTAGTTTTGTTTTCATATATATTATCAAAGATTTAATAAAGATAGCTCAATTATTTCAAAGAAATTAACCAAAACTTATGAAATATTTTCTTTTTTTATTAAATTATTTTATTTTAGGAAATTAAATCGGATAGATTAATTGTAATTTTTCATTCTTGCGAAATGATTTTTGAACTTAATATAGTTCTTGCGTAATCCGGTTAATTTTTATCTTTAATTGTTGAGGTAAGCTATTAATTTACAGTTATGGTCCTTATTTTTATATTAAACTATAGTTTTGAACTAATATGGTCTTCTAGTTTTCTCATTTAGATTTTGATTTATTGGAAATTTATGAGATATAATATCTTGACGTTTAACCTTTACGATTAAATTGTATATTATCGATAAAGGTGAGGTAATTGATATGACTATTGATAAAAGAATTGAAGGATAAAAAAGGGGATATAGTGTGTTACAAGTTTTTATTCAACTTCAATAATAGAATAATAAGTCATTAGAGACATTGTTAAAAAGGAATTCATTAAGTAGCTATTAACTTTGAATTATTTTCAATAAGTATACTAGAGATAGGAATAGATCAAAGCTCCATCAATTGAGCGTCCATTAAACTATTTGAATTCCAAAGGAAAGATTTTTGATTGCTATATATTGAAAATTTAAAACGAGACTGCCTCACCAATATAGCCTCTTCAATTTGAGACATGAAAATCTGATAGATGAATTTGGATCGTGGGATTTTGCCCAAAGACCTAGAGATTTTGTGAGAGATACACCTATGGGGTCTATTATTAGGAATCCTGCTGGCTATTTTCGTGTAAAAGTGGATTTACTTTTCATAAAAGTATGCATTAGAATAGGAGTACATTGATGAAAACAGTGATCCCTTATGAGAAATTTTGATATGGATGAAAACTTTATGGATTGGGAAGAGGAGTGATTACTTGGGGGATTTCAAACTTTCATAATAATCAAGAAGAGAGATAAGATCAGGTAAATTGTTTTTTAAATTGAGATTGTTTTTTTTAGTATATTTTTTCAATACATTTTTATAATCAGAGTCTAGATGATTGATTATATCTTTACCCTTAATTGCTTTCGGATTGGAGTCGGGAAATTTAATATAAAGCCTTTGGTTTTTCACAAACTTATGGGGAATTTCTTGATGTAGACTAGTTCTTGGTTTTTCTCCAAGTTTAAATTCCATTTCAATTTTTGCTAATAAATCAACAGAAGTTCCATCATAAAGTGATTTTAAGTATCCCTCTTCTTTTTCTTGTTTTTCATTTTCATACTTAAACCATGAATATGTTTCATTCATTAAAATGATATCTAAATAGGGTTCTCTATTTATACCTCCAATGGATCCGTCAGAATTGCGGATTTCAAACTGATCTCCATATGCATTGTAACGTAAAAGATTATTTTCAGTTAACTTACCATCTAATATCAGTTTACCCATCACAAATTCTTTGGGGATATAAGGACTACCCTCTACATCATCAACTGTTATGTTTAGTTTTTTTACATCTATTATTTCTTGAATAACATTGCGTCCCCTCAATATCGAATTAGAAGCTAAATTTCCTTCCAATCCAAAAGCTGTACTAGAACGATTAGCAGTGCCTCCCCCAAGGCCTATTTGTGATTGAACTGAATAACTAATAACTAAAAGTAAAATTAACAAATATTTCATAAGAAAAATTTTAAATAAAGATAATAAAAAAACCGCTTGTAAAACAAGCGGTTTTCAAAAAAGCAATTTATCTTCTATTTATAGTTTTGTAAATTGTAGAACAACTTCGTAAGGACCGACTCCACATCCCGCAGGATCTACGGCATCAATGATAATCATGGAGAAACTTGAGTCATCAGTACCAGTAATATCAAATGTACCACTGTTTAATTGAGATACGGTTCCTCCACTTAAAGTAGTAATTTGATCACATGTAACTCCACCACCTAGCTCTTGTATCGGCACGATGATTTTACCGCAAATAAGATCAAAATCTAATGGTCCAGTAAAATCGAAAGGAACTAAATAGGTAGTTTCAACAATAGTTCGACTTGTTCCAGAGTTAGCAATAATTTCAACTTCCCTAGAAGCAAATGTTTGAGTCACGCCAAATGCTGGAAAAACACCAGAAATCCAATCCATCTGATATGAGCCCACTAGGAAATTTTCTGAATAACCACAAATAACATTGGCATCATAGGAAAAAGGCGAGTCGAAAAATATACCAGTAACATTATTGGTTACATTGTCCACACTATATGTTTCTCCATTAGATAAGTTGAGTGCTAATCTTACTCTGAAAATATCACCTCCATCCACACTCTCTAAATCATCATTTAAATTAAGAGCATCAATGGCATCAGGAGCCGGAATATTCAACTCATAACGCGGTAACTGATTCGGTCCTTCAGTGAATTCCGAAATATCAATAGTGGTTAGAAGGACTTCAGCTTTGCTGATATCTTCATCATCGATTGTATCAGGAGTCTCTTGATCTTCATCAACAAAAGTATCTCTAAATTCAACATAGACGTCCATAGATTCGATCAAATCTTGATCTGTGAAAGCTTCCGCTTCCACTTCTATGGTAATAATTGAATTTTCAATATCAGCTATATCAACTTCATTAGCCTTTCCTGTTATCGTTCTTAAGACTCCCCCATCTTCTTCATAATTTGATGAAGGGAAAGGATCTTTATCTTCGTCTTCACAAGCTACTACACTTATCAAGAATAGTACTGCATAGAAATATTTTATATAATTTTTCATTTGTTTTTTTTTTAATTTAATCAACAGTAGGACCATTTACCGCCCAGAAAACTCGAATACCTTGTCCCGGTTTTTGATCAGCGTTAGAGTTCTGTAGCACTAATTCATTTGGATAAAAGAAAGAATTAATAAATTCTCCCGGATCTTCTGTTAAAGTTGGTTGAAGATCTTCAGGATAACCTGTCCTTCTATAAGTATTGTACGCTTCTACTCCATTACCAAATAATGCCTTGAAGTATTCTTCTACTATAATAGCTAATTTTCCTTCATTATCAGCATTATCGTAACGATTTAAAATCAGATCTACGTAATCATCAACATCCTCATTATTTGGAATAAAAGCCCCTTGTAAAACTGTTTCATCCTCATCTGTATCAGGATCATCCTCTACTATAATTTCATTTGGATCAGGTGCTATAAAATTTAACACTTTATCCATTGAGGCTCTTATACCTGTCTCTAAATAATCTCTTGGATCTCCAGATGTTCCTAGTGTCAAGGACGATTCAGCTAACATAAAGTTAGTAAATGAACTCAATAGGATAGGTGATATACCTGCACCTTGAAGTCCAACAGTTCGTCCTGGAATAGATGTGCCCTGATTGCCATCAAATGGACCTCCTATAGGATATGCCCCCCATGTGGTTCTTACGCCACCATCTGGTGGGATACCATCATCATCTCCGTGATCTCTACCCCAATAACCATCACCAATATTACAGAATGGTGTTCCAGCTGGATAATGAGGCGGGGCAGATTGGGTAATACATTCAGCTTCGTTGGGATCTTGAGTAAAGTTTAAAGATTGTCTATAGAAATAGTAACGCGTTCTAGGATCATTATCTTCTTTTACCCTTGACATAAAGTCATTAGACATGTAATCTGTAACATCTGCTGGCACATCAAAATTTCTTCCAAATATTGGATGTCTACTATCAGGATTTTGATCAGTAGTAGAATATTGAAACGCTAAATCTAAGGAGGGGTCAAGTATTAAAGTTTCATCTAATAAATCCTCAATTTTGCTACCTGCATCATTATCTACAAGCCTAGATTGCAGATACAATTTTAATTTTAGTGTATTTGCAACAGCTTTCCACGCATCTTCGTCGCCTCCATAAAACAGGTCGCTATCTGCACCAGAAATTTCGTCTCTGTCTAATTGTACAATTGCGTCATTTAAAAGAGCTTCCATAGCTTCATAAATAGCTTCACCAGAATCTAAAGTTGGATTTTGAAATTCTAATCCTTGTATTGCTTCAGAATATGGAATTTCTCCCAAGTAATCGACCATTGTTATTATGACATAGGCTTCAATAATTTTAGAAATACCTATATGCGTATACAATTCTGCTTCTTCAGCAACAGGTTCTAATGCTCTAACGTCTGCTAATATATTTGCATACGCATTTGTATACGTTGCATTATAGTTATCTGGAGAATAAGCATTTTGATAAATAGGACCGAACATGTGGAGTATTCGTGTTACTTCCATCCCTTCTTCGGTAACTTGCTCGAAAAAAGTAGCAAAATCACGTTCAATACCATTTAAGTAAAGATCAATATCAGCTTGCTCAGGACTCAAAGCGTTAGGTGAGTTGAGCAAATCTAACTCAGTCGTTTCACAGGAAATTAATCCTGCAAATACTAAGCACGTAAAGATTGTTTTTTGTAATAATTTCATTTTAATAAATTTTATTTTAGAATGTGGCTCTTACACTAAATCCATATCTTCTAGAACTTGGTCCAGTAATATAGTCAATACCTTGTCCATTTCCTACACCAGTACTTAGCGTATTGGTGTCGAAATTAACATCTTTGGGAAAATTAACAGCTCTGTACCATAGATTATTACCTAGGAAAGTAATATTAAAGGTTCCAAATGGAGTTTTTTCAAGAAATTTTTGAGGAATATTATAGCCCAAACTAACTTCATTCAAGCGAATTGTAGTTCCATCAAAAATTTGATTTTCATTTGCTCCGAAACCAAATTCACCAAATCCAACATTCGTAGCAGTGATTTGATTAGTATTAACGGATCCATCACTATTTACACCCGGTAGAATATAGGTTTGAGTTCTGTCTATGGGGTCATCAAAATCTACAACACCTCTACCTACTAGAGTAGACGCTGTTTGAGAAAAAATGTCACCACCATGGCGATATAACCAATTGAAAGAAAAGTTAAATCCTTTGTAAGAAAAGGTGTTGGTTATTCCTGAGGTCCAATCTGGATTTGGATCACCAATAATACTTAATTCAGGATCTACTAGATAGAGGCCATTGTCGCCTACGACTTTATTTCCATTTTCATCTCTTTGAATGGTGCTTCCTAAAAGTACCCCAAATGGTTCACCTTCTACAGCATAATTAGCGGGTCTTCCACCAATAGAGGATGTCAGTACAATTTGATCTGTTCCTTCAGGTAATCTAGTAATTGTGTTCTCATCTGCATAGAAATTACCAGATATATTCCAATTAAAATTATCTGTTCGTATTGGAGTTACATCGAAATCAATTTCTATTCCTTCTGTTTCTAATTCTCCTGCATTAATTCTCACAACTGTAAAACCAGTAGAAGGATCTAGGTTTTGATCTGTTATTAAATCTTCAGAATTTTTTCTAAATACACTTACATTTAATCCAAATCTATTATCAAAAAATCTTGTATCTATACCAGCTTCAATTTCAGAAATTCGTTCAGGCTCTAAATCAGGATTTCCTAATCGATTAGCTACAGAGTTGCTGGATATAACATTCCCAGCTAAATCTACAAAATCGCGGGATGTTAAGGCAAGTTGATTTCGTGTTCCGTAAGGAATAGGAAAACCTGCTGATGTACCAAATCCAATTCTCGCCTTTAAGTAGTTTAATCCATTTTTAGAAGATATTTCTTCAAACATTGTGGTGGGTACGAAAGATAAACTAGCACCAGGATAGAAAATGCTATAGTTATCTGTCTCTAAAGTTGAACTCCAATCATTACGTCCTGATACATTAAAGAATAGGGCATTTTTGAAACCTATAGAGACATCTCCATAAATACCAATTTGATTTTCCTCACTTCTAAACGCAATTTCTCCTCCTGTAAAACTATTCACTGTAGAATGAGTAACGAAATTGAAATGTCTTAATACACCAAATGCTAATTGCTGAGTACTTTCAACACCATCCTGATCAAAAACGTCACGACGAGTTTGGGCACCAATTACTGAATTTAAACTCCAATCTTCGCTTAACTCTGTATTATATGAAAAATTGAGCGTGTGATTCCAAATAGTATTTCGTGCAGAAATTGTTCTGAAAATACCTAAAAATTCACCATCAACTCCTCCTTTATTCTGACCATACGTATTGAATTCGGTGTAGTTGTCAATCCCTAAGAGGTAATTAACATTGAAATCTTCAGAGAAATTATAGTTTAAGCTATAACGCCCGTAAATACGCTCTGTTCCCTGAGTGACCTTAGCGTTTCTCACAGTCCATCTTGGATTTTGAATGTCATTTCCTGATCTATAGTAAATACTTCTTCCATCAGCAGCTTGGAACGGTAAACCCATTAAATCAACACTTCTAGGAGTATACAGGACATCTCCAAAAACAGATCCTCCATCACCAATAGTCCCAGACCCGGCAGAAGCGGATATAGGAGGTGTCTTATAATCAGTAGTTACATAATTAAGTGACGCATTTGCCGATAAATTATTAGCCAAAATTGCTGACCCACCAATACCAAAGGTGTTTCTTCTTAAACTATTTCCTGGTGTGAAACCTTTATCGTCAAGGTATCCATAATTAATGTTGTAATTTACTTTTTCAGTATTTCCACGTAAGTTAATAGATGTGGTAGAAACTCCCCCAGTCCTGAAAAATTCATCAACATTATCATAATTACGATACTCATAATCACTAGCTGCTAAATCTTCAAAGCCCTCTACTAGCGTGGCATCATTAATTCTGTTAAATGGATGCTCAACAAGAACAGTTCCACTAGGGCTTATGCCTCTAAAGGATGAACCATATATGTTTTCATTTGTATTATTAAATGATGGTCCCCAGTTACTAAAAAAGAAGCCAAAAGCTTGATGAAAACCACCGCCATATTCCGTTTGATAATCAGGAAGCACTGCTTCGTTAATGAAATAAGACGTCGTAGCCGTTACCTCCATCTTTTTGTTTGATCCTCCGGTAGTACTACCATTCTTAGTAGTGATCAAAACAACACCATTTCTTCCTCTTTCTCCATATAAAACGGTTGCACTTAATCCTTTAAGAATTTGAACATCCTCAATTAGGTTTGGATCTAAATCTAGAAATCTGCTAGACTCAGAAACGTTATCAAAAAATGCTGTCTGTTCATTAGCTCCTCCGTCAAATGGAACTCCATCCACTATGAATAAAGGTTGGTTGCTTCCTGAAATGGACGAGTATCCACGAATAATAAAGTTCGTTCCTGATCCCGAAACCCCATTAGTAGCGGTAATATTTACCCCCGCTGCTTTTCCTTGAAGAATACGTCCTATATCTCCTTGAGGTTGTTCTTGTATTTCTTCCGCTTTAACTTGACTTACGGCATATCCAAGAGATCTTTTTTCGCGCTGAATATTTTGTGCTGTAATAACTACTTCTTCTAATTGCGCAACATCCGTTTCCATTTGGATGTTAATAGTATTTCCAGCTCCTACTTTAGCTTCTTTAGCTTTAAATCCTTGGTAACTAAATATTAAGGTTTCCCCTTGTGAAGCATTTATAGAATAAAGACCGTCAAAATCGGTTTGAGTACCCTTATTTGTACCTTTGACGACTACATTTACACCTGGTAAGGGTAAACCGCTATCGTCGGTCACCGTACCGGAAACCGTTTTTTCTTGTGCAAACGTAAGTTGCACTACAAACGCTAATAACAGCGTTAGCATTCCACTAAACTTTGTTCTCATTTTATAATTTATTTGAATTAGCCAATGCCAAAAGTGGTAATAAAAAGTTAAAGACGCAAACTTATAACAATAAAATATTTTAATACTCTTTGAGAATTTAAATAATGATGTTTTTTTATAAGTATTAATATCTGTTCTTATGAGATGGAAGATCTTATTATGATAATTTAAATTTTGACAATATGAGCAATCTAAATTGTAAAGTAAATTTATGTGCGTTTGGTTTAATCGTTTCCCTATCCTTTTAAACAGTTCATTCTCGAATGAGTTCGGGCCAATATTTATTTACTTTATCGTTGTTTTGTCGAATATCGGCTGGTAATAATTTGATTATCGATTCCCTAAATTCACCATTCGTTGTTGGATAATCGAAACATATTTGACTTCGAAGATATATTAAGGCTTGATTTTATAGGATTTAGGTAAATACTCTCTCATTTATGATTCGCCGCAGGCGCTATATAAATATATTGTGCATTAGCGTTTCTTTGCCGTTCTTGCTAATTTATGTTGTTTAGATAATATTACTTTAAGAAATATCCCCAAGGGTAACTGCTCTTCTGATCGGTATCAACGATTTCCGTTTACCGTAGGGATTATAAGCTCTGGTAGTACTTCTGCACAACAGTTGGTCTTCTATTGGATACGATCAGTTTAACACACAACAGCTATTCGAATCAATCATGGCAACTGGATATATAAGTCATTTATATGTTAGATATAAGTGACATTGGCGTCCCAGACTTAATTAGTTCGTTCTATAGTTAAATTGCTCAGTAGATAAGGACGCACCTCATGATCTTTATGCCTTTTTGATTATGCTTTCCTGGCACAAAAACTCTAAGGCCCATACATTATTATGGGGTAACCTTATGCATACGTGGAGCACTGAATAGCTTGTCCGCTCTAAGCCAAGTACGCATTCGTCTAGCTCCATTAAAAAGTGACAGGTGTAATTTCATCTATGACCCACATTAGGTCTAGGTTTAGCTCACTCGCTGATTTAGATCTATGAATCCATTATCGGCGGTGACGCTAGGCAGATTAGATCGACCAACAACATTTAAGTCGTAATACTCATTGCTTATCATTGTTTTTCTTTTTGGCAGGCTTCATCCAAAGGCCTTTTTAAAAATCTAGTTCTATCGTTAGATGACAGATTGCCTGTGGCAAGCGATCTTCTTTTAGTTCTGCTTCACATTTTATAGAGCGAATTCCTAGGGAAAAGCTGTTTCGGCATCTTGCAAAAATGCACGTTTGATAGATTAACTTGTTTACGTTGATTTCAAATCTGAATGATCTCTTAAGTTGTAGATCGCCTCTTGAGAGCACCTAAAACGACTTTTGCTTTAAATTAATAGGGTGAACTTCCTTTTTGTCCTATCAGTAAGTTTAAAGTTTTTTTTGCGCAGTTTCAGAGAAATGATGAGGTTAATGGATCTACCGCAAAAATCAAAAATCTGTGCGGCAAGAATTTAATTTAAACCAATGTTGTTTGTCATATTAGAAATTCTAACGAATATGACGTTTTGAAGAACAGTGAAGTATTTATAAAAATCTAATTTGCCCTACGAAGTGGCAGCAGAGTTTCTCAAGAGGATTTGGACACAACATGATAGGAATCTCATATGCACAACGAGTTAGAGAGATAACTGAAAAGAATTTATAGCATTTTCCAATCTATCCTTAGAAATAAGAAAATTTACTAAAAAAATCTTATCGAATATCAATTGAAGAGTTAGTATGTAATCTAAAAGTTAATTATTCTCTCTGACGGGGAAGCTGTTAGAAAATCTTTTTTTAGCGCTAGAAAAGTAAACAAAAAGTGATAGTTAAAATAGGGGCGCTATTTTGTAAGTTCAACTATTTCTCAAGAAATGAATAGATTTTAAAACTCAAACCCTGAGTGTTTATAGTTAACATTTTTTACGGGATAGTTTTTAAATACTTTTATAATAATTTATTAATATTATCAAATCATTTTCATTCTTAAATTTCAGATCCTTCTGTTTAATAAATTTTTTCAAAGCATCTCGCTTATCATCAAAAATATCCAATAAATCCCTTTTACTTAAGTCAAATTCTTTATATAATTTAAAATCTTCAGAGGCGGCGATATAATAAACTTCGTTCGAAATAAATTTAGCAGGCCGACCTTTATCATATGACGATTTAGGTATAACTCCTTCCTTGTATTCACACGTATATGCCTTTAAGATAATTTTATTATCATTAAGTCTGCTTACTAAAGAGACATATATGTTCTCATCATTCTCTATTGATTTTGTCAAATAAAATTCTTGTTGATTTATAGAAGGGATTATAAATTTATTTTTCATTAACGAAAAAGTTTCATCTCCTGAATCAGATTCTTTAACCTCAAAAAAATTGTTATAAACATTATATCTTAAGTAAACATTTTGAATATCCAAGGTGTTCTTATTAATAATCTTACCTGGCAAAAACTTATTGTTTAAAAAAGGGGATCCATTTATTTTATCATAATCCAATGGATTATCGTAGGTAAGGCGATTAAAAAAACGACTTCTTACCTGTCGATCAGTCGTTTGGCAGAATGAATTAAAGTAAGAGATAAAAAATAAAAGAATAAAAAATCTTATCATATAAATTTTAATTTCAAATTTTAAGCCCGTAACCCGTAATTAGGAAATAATTTATGTCTCATTAGTATCAAATAACTATAAACCCCAATAGGCATAATAGATTTGATAAAATTCTTATTTTGCTAAAATAACATTTATAATTTATATTTAAGATATACTGTGTCAATATTATAGGGGTAATATACTTGTTTGGTAGACATCTAATTTTGTTACTTATTTAAATTTTCTTCTCATTCTTAAATTAAGAATATTTCTACTTCTGTAATATTATCTTGATCATGCTTTTTCGATTTTTTGGACGGTTTGCATGTAATATTTAGTTAAGTTGAGCGCTTTTTTGAAGTTGCTCTTTCTTGTTATATCAAATAACTTATAGGAGGCGTTTGATCGTCGATTCCTTTTTGTGTTCTCTTATTGTTATAAGATTTATATTATGAAGAGTATTATTGGTATAGATTAAAAGCATTTGGAAGACATTTAAGATAGATCTTTCTTGTAATTTTCACTTCTACTCAGAAGTCATATTCATAAAATATCAATCGTTCTTCCTTTACCCGTAATGCTAAGTTTATAAGATTAGACAATATGACGTTGAGAAATCTTTTCGAACTAAATTGTCTCCCTCTGATTGATATATTATTAATTTCTGATTGGTCTTGAATCTCCAGTGCCTCTCATACAACTACCACACCAGCTGTTATCCTTATTACATTATCGACCACTTATATATATAGAGACTACTCAAATTAATAATGGTAGCCTTAAGTGTATATCCTTCTTTCTTTATGTTGTGGTAATAACAGATACACATAATTAACGAAGATTACCTATCGTATTTTAAAACAAGGGTTTTCATGGGAAAGGACTAAGACAAAGACTATAAAATTATGAGGAAAATTGTTAAACAAATCATTAAAATTTAGAGTGCCCAATGGCCTTTTTTTGTTAATTACATGTAAACCCATAATAAATAAGTCAACAAAATATAAAATCTCAGATCAGCCGGGAGTCTGATCTGAGATTTTGTATTTATAATCCATTAATACTGTAATGGTCTTTTATGACTAGTAATTTTAATAACCTATTTATTATTAGTCCTCTTCTGTTTTAAATTCAAAAGTATAAACTTCTTCATTTCTAACGTTGTATTCGTTGATAGAAGATAAATAGACTTGGTATTCAGTATTTGAATCTAAATTCGCAGTAGAACTTGCTTCGGGAGACGTATTATATCTCTTAATCTCCAATTCCTGAACTCCGCTTTCTTCAAATATTACGCGTCTATTTCTTACTACAACAAGATTTGAATTGGGTGCCGGAAAACTATCATTTTTATCATAGACTACATAATATATTATTCCCTCACCAGAGGATGAGAGATTGTATAGGACGCTATCTTCAGTCACGTCTATAATCTCAACGCTTGCTTCAGGAGCATCAGGATTATAAATTTCGACTGTATTTCCATCAGTATCGGTTCTAATAGGTTCATCATTTTCACAAGAAATAATTGCGAAACCGATTAAAGCAAAAAAGGCTAATTTTTTCATTGTATTCACATTTTAGTTTGAAATTCTCAATCGTAGCAAAGATGAATCTTCATCAACGCTTATGTTATTAGATTCAGATAATTGTAAAAACACGTCCTGTCTAGTTGAGGTTATTAAATCGTCATCCATTACCTCAATTTCAAAAGTACCTGTGTAAGAATTCGCTGGGACTGTAATTTGAGAAGGAAATGAAATTACTGAAGAAGGTAACTCAGAATCTTCTTCTACGTAACTTAGGTTTATTGATCTCTCAGAATTTGAAATGGATGTAATGAGAATTGATAACGTTGTAGTAATAGTTTCATTTTCAGGAACATCAATATTTACCGAAGATTCTTCAAAATAAACAAGTGACTTTTCTGAATTTGGTTCATAAACTACCTCTTCGAATTCAGTATCACATGAGAATGAAATACCTGCAATTAATATAAGAACTAGAATTTTTATTTTCATAATTATGTTTTTAATATCCATCATTTTGTATCATTAAATCATTACCGTTTAATTCTGCACCAGGGATAGGTAAAGTAAATCTTCTATCATTAGGGCTTAGTGTACAGGCATTACTAAGTTCACTACAGTCTTCGTCTGCTCGTTCTAGCGGCAGACCAAGTCTCTTTAGATCTAAATATCTGTGTGCCTCATAAGCCAATTCTAATCTTCGTTCAGTAACAATAAAATCAAGGGCATCATTTAAATTATTAAACGAGGGTCTATCTGTATCAAAGCCAAATCGTGCATCTCTTAGTTGTTTTAATGTAGACTCTGCATCATCAAAATTTTGATTCCTCGCTAGAGCTTCAGCTCTTATTAAATACATTTCGGAAACTCTGAATGTTTTCATATCACTCAGATATTGGAAGGTCGAACCAGGATATTTGTATATGATATACACCCCAGCATTTGGATTGCTAAACTCTTCAGAATAGTTAACACCAAATCTAACATCATCTTGGTCAAATAAATCATATAATGAATTTGACATTTCTATAAATGGACCAAAATTTTGGAAGTTCCATATTCCTCCTGCAAGCTGGTCACCATTCACTCGTTGGGCTTTCCAAATAACCTCAGTATTGTCTGCATCTAAAAACATATCCACATATTGATCTCTATTTGCCAGAGGATAATCATCTATCAATTCATTCGCTCTTGCTAAAGCACTAGAGTAATCAGCGGTAAATAATGATATCCTCGCTCTTAAAGCAGTAATGAAATCCTGATTTATAAAAATAGGATTTCCAGCCTCTGATGGATCAAGAAGTTGAGAAGATGTATTTAAGTCTTCATTAATTAGGGACAATACCTCAGATACTGTGTTCCTTGCATTATCTTCAACTGTAACGATATAATCAATAGCTGGAACAGAAATTCCATCCGGATTCAAATAATCTGGAGTATAATATTGAAATAATTCAAAGTGGGCAAATGCTCTTAGGGCATAAGCTTGTCCTAATATATGATTAACTTCATCTTCATCTCCATCTTCTCTAGTAATTAAATCAACAGCTTCAATTACTCGAGTCGCATTATTAATCATACCATATCGAGTTCTCCAAAGATCAAAACTATCTCCGCTGGTTTCGTCTAGAAATAGAGAATGCAATGGTACTTGCTGACCTCCATTATCTATACCAAGTTTAGTATTATCTGTAAAAATCGAATTAAATTCAATTACTGTATTAGCATCATAGTCATTATAAGCTGTGTTTAAGCCTGCTTGTAAATCTGCAACAGTTCTAAACGCACTTGCTGCATTTAACCCATCTTGGGGGAGTTGTTCTAAAGAATCATCGCATGAAAAAAGCAATATTCCAATAATCAAAAATTTTAAAATTCTAAAAGTATTTTTCATCGTAAATGTTATAAAGTTATATCTATACCAAATGAAATAGTTCTTGCGTTAGGATAACCAAAAAAATCAGAAGGGGTAAAAGGGTCAAATTCAGGATCAAAACCTCTCCAGCTTGTGAATGTAATCCAATTTTCTGCTTGAGCATATACGCGCATGCGGTTAAGTCCCAATTTTTCAGCAACCTCAGGCTGGAAATTATAAGCAAAAACAGCATTCCTCAATCTCAAATATGAAGAATTTTCTAAGTAACGATCTGTAAGTAAATTTCTTGTTGCTCCTGAATCTAAAGAAGGAATGTCGGTAATGTCACCAGGAGAATTCCAAGCTCTCAATACAGAAGTTGAAACATTAGCAATACTAATTAAAGTAGGATCTTCTGTAACACCCAATGTATTATTATATCGGTAAACATCTGCGGTAAATGACCATTGATTACTTAAAGAGAATCCTTTATAGCTAATATCAAAACCAAAACCACCTTGATAGACAGGAACAGAACTTTTGCCGGTGTTCACTCGATTATTAATGTCATATACAGAAGTTACATTCCCATCGCGATCTAAATACAAAGGAGTACCATCATTAGGATTTACCCCAGCCCATCTTACAGCATAAAAAGTATTAAAGGCACTACCTACGATTTCAGGCGTACGTTGTGTATCATCTAAGATTATTTCTCCAAAATCATTTTCAACAGAGCCGGGAAGTTCCTCAATTTCATTTTTATTGTAGGACCCGTTTGCAAACAAACTCAATCTAAAGTCTTCAGTATTACTAACATTCCATCTTATAACTCCCTCAACACCTTTATTACTCAATGTTCCAGAGTTTGCTGAAATATTGCTAAATTCATCTTCAGCAAGTGTTTCAAGTGGATCACCAGAAATAAGAGTATTTGGTACATTAACGAAAAGATTTTCAGTTGTTCTATCATATACATCTACACTACCAGTAATTTTATTTTGAAATAACCCGAAGTCTAATCCAATGTTAGCCTGATATGTTGTCTCCCATTCTGCTTGAGGATTGGCTAATTTAGATGGGGCTAAACCAACAGCACCGGTATAGGCACTTTCAGTAGAATATAAGTCATAGATTACGTCCAAGCCTCCGTAATATCCCCCTTCTATTCTATCATTACCCGTTACTCCGTAGCTACCCCTTAACTTTAGATTTGAGATAGTTTGCGAATCTAATAGGAAATTTTCCCTTGAAATATTCCAAAATGCTCCAACGGCACCAAAAGTACCCCATCTATTTTCCTCAGAGAATCTAGACGAAGCATCACGTCTTATAGTGAAATCAATTCCATATTTAAGATCATAATCGTAAGCAAATCTACCAAAATAAGAAAGTTGAGAAACAATAAAATTTATAGACCCGAGGGTTGGAATATAAAAATAAGCATCCGAAATTCCATCACCGTCAGGATCTTCTGTGGTATTACCATCTACAAACCCAGCGCCATTACCAACTAACCCAGGGATTAAACCAGTTTGATTGTAACTAAATCCACTTAATTCAGAATATATATATTCAGTACTTCCACTAAATATTACATTATGACTATCTCCAAAAGTATTGGCATAAGTTATATTTGATTGTAGATTAAGCCTTGCATCTTTTCTAAGTTGTTCAAATTGAAATCCCTGAAATTCCGCACTTACATCATTAGCATTTCTACCTCTGATACTTAACTCTGGTGGTTGAATAAATGTAGCAACCTCATCAGTATAATCTAATCCAAACTGAACGGAAGCACTTAAATTATCTGTTATATCATAAGTACCGTTTATGCTTCCAATTACTTTTATTTCTTCTTCCATATCCGTATCATACTCAGATGAGTTTAATGTGATAAAAGGGGTGTTTAAGAAACCGGCAGCATTTGCAGGGTCAGTGTCACCTTGAAAGTTTAAAGAGCCGTCTTCATTAAAAGGAGATAAATACGGTTTTGAGAGGTAGGGAGCTAAAAATGGATTATCTAGTGCACCACTTGTGCCACCTTGCCTAATTCCAGAAGGAATCGTATTCCTACTAAATCCAGCGGTTAGAGAAGTATTAATTCTTAATCTATCCTTTTTAAAATCAAGGTTATTTCTAAACGTCATTCTTTGAAGTCCTGACTTTCTTGTTTGTCCTTCTTGCTCAAAGTATCCTAAGGAAGTGAAAAAATTAATGTTTTCGCCTCCACCTCTAAACGATAGATTTTGATTTGAGAAGTTGCCATTTCTTAATAAAACGTCTACCCAGTCCGTATCTGTTTGTGCAACCTGCTGAATCTCACTATCAGTTAAAGGAGCTCCAGTGAGAGGAATACCAACTTGATTATTAATAAAATCACCCAATCCTGGATTTCCTCCACCTACACCAACATCTTCTCGTCTTTCAATTTGTAGTAATTGAGCCGAATTTGCAATATCAAATGTGAGTCTTTGACTGTTAGTGTAACCTGTTTGACTAGAAATGCTCATTTCAGTCTTACGACCAAATTTACCTCTTTTGGTAGTAATAACGATTACACCTCCTGTTGCTCTATTGCCGTATATGGCCGTGGCTGCTGCGTCCTTAAGCACCGTCGCAGTTTCGATGTCGGCTTGATTAATGCTTCTAAAATTATCTTCATCCACAGGAACTCCATCAACTATAAAAAGAGGCTCAACATTACCATTAATAGATGAAACTCCTCGTAATAAAATTACGCTATTTCCTCCTGGTTGACCATTTCCTGTAGCAATATTAAGACCTGGTGAGGTAGCTTGCAGAGCCTGAGCAAATGAGCCATTAGGTCTTGATTCGATTTGCTCTGCGCTTACTACGGTCGTGGCAGAGGATATTGTCTCTCTTTTTGAATCGTAATACCCAAGGATTACAACTTCTTCGAGTTCAGCAATGTCCGTTTCTAAACTAACATTTAGAGTATTGCTTTGGCCTATTGCAAGTTCTTGTTTTTTGAATCCTTGATAAGAAAACACCAATATTTGACCTGGGTTTGCGATAATTGAATAGTTGCCATCAAAATCTGTTTGCGTCCCAATATTAGTGTCTTTTACCAATACATTAACTCCGGGTAGAGGTAAACCTGTATCATCTGTTACCAAGCCGGAAATTGTTTTTTCTTGTGCAAACGTAAGTTGCACTACAAACGCTAGTAATAGCGTTAGCATTCCACTAAACTTTGTTCTCATTTTATATTTATTTGAATTAGCCGAAGCCAAAAATCATCATAATTACTAAATATAACAACTATTTAATCAGTAAAATTTAGTTTTATTTGAGTTTTTAGTAATATTTAATTTTAAATCCTTAGAAATTAGCAATTAAACTTATATGAACTTTAGAATTTGAGAATTCAAAATTTTGATCAGAGGTGGTGCCGTTGGCAAAATTCAATTTGAGTAGGCCTGTCTTCGTATTTAAACCAAAACCGACACCAATAGAATATAAACTCTCTTCTAAATCCAGGATATCATTTTGATAGTACGCCACATCAAAAATGCTATTTACAAAAAGACCCTGTGAAAGCAAATAAATATATTCTGTTTGGGTTGCAGAATATAGGGAAGCATCAATGCTGTTTTCTTCAAATCCACGTAAAGATAAGATTCCCCCAAACCGCTTTAGTTCGTTCGTTAAATAAGAATCACTCCTTATCCAGGATGATTCGTTCTTTAAGTAAAAGAAGTTTTTTGAATTGAACTTAAAGTAGTGCCAGCCCTTTATGCTGAGAATAAGTTGATCTTCAGTTGTCTCTTGAAAAGAACGTTCGCCAATGTTTCCTTCCAGGTTTAAACTTGTTTTAATATTCTGTAATACATTATTGAGTCGATTTGAGGCGAACATAATGCCGGAAGAAAAGAAATTAGCATCAAGGTCCTTAACAGAATTTAGAACAATGGATTCATCTGCCAGATTTTCAGAAGTGAAGTTTTCATAACCACCATATATATTTAACCTAGGATTGATCTGATAGGTAGCGTTGAATTTTTGACGATTAGAAGAAAATGTAGAATCACGCCTAAATAAATCCAGGTGCCCATTTACACCAAATGCAGTGTTGAATATATAGGGTAACGTTAAATTTACGGTAATACGTTCCTGATCATCCCCATCACTTTTATAGCTTAGGGATAAATCTTCAGCATAATTGAGGTTATTAATAAGTCTGATATTTGCGTATCCATCTAGCTGTAGGGTATTCTCCTCATTATTGTTAGAAAAACCTAGGAGCCCGTCAAACGTGTTAATGGATTTCTTTTCTAAATATACATAGACCTCAGTTTGATTTTTCTCGAACTTAATTTCATGAGGTTTAATTACGGTGATCGTAGGGAGCTGTTCCAGACTATTCGCTCCCTCAATCAAGGCTTCATAATTAAACGTCTTGCCTTTTTTGATTTTTGCGACTTGAGAAAGATAAGCAGTGGGAACTTTTTCATATCCCTTAATAACGATATTATCAATGGTGCGCGGTTTTGCTGTGGAGCTAATCAAAACACCTAAAATTATTCCATTAGGTTTTTTTTGAATAGAAGTGACAAAAAAACTACCAAAGGGATCTCCTTCATTCATTCGCGCTGTAACCAGATCATTTAGAAACAGCTGAAGTTTTGAAAAAGGTATTGTAATAATCAGACTATCTTTTTTTGCGTAAGGAAAAGATGCGAAATTGATTGACCTTAAATTTTCAGGATTGGAGGTTAGCCGAATTGAATCATATTTTTTTTTAAGGCGGAAGCGTGTCGAGAACGATGAATCATTTAGTTGTTTGATCCGCATTCGCACTGCATCTACATATCCTCTTAACTGAAAGGTATATAATAAGGAGTCTGCTATTTTTTTTGCTTGGGTGAATGACATAACCGAAAATTCTTCCGGGGTAATTGATGAGGCGCTATTTTGTGTATCATCTTCGGCATATATCTGAAGCTTTTTTACTTGCGCCGAAACTCCTGCCGAAAAAAGGATATATATTATAAGGTATAAAAAAGAAAAATTTTTCCGCGTAAGCAATCCAATATATTTGAGTTGAACAACGTAAAAATAGGTGTTTTCGTTTATCACCAAACTCTTTTTATAGCATCTGCTGAAAATTCATGAAGTAAGGTTTGAATAAGTAAATAATATTTCTACCTTTGCAAGCCCAAAAAATGGGGTTAAAGAATAGTATATTACAATATGCCAACAATTTCACAATTAGTACGAAAAGGAAGAGCCAAAATAACCAAGAAGAGTAAATCGGCTGCTTTAGATTCGTGTCCTCAACGTAGAGGGGTTTGTACGCGTGTTTACACTACTACACCTAAGAAACCAAATTCTGCTATGCGTAAAGTAGCAAGGGTAAGGTTGACAAATGGTAAAGAAGTGAATGCATACATCCCTGGTGAAGGACATAACCTGCAAGAGCACTCGATAGTATTGGTTAGAGGTGGAAGGGTAAAAGATTTACCCGGGGTAAGGTATCACATCGTTCGCGGTGCGTTAGATACCGCTGGTGTTGAAGGAAGAACACAGCGTAGATCTAAGTATGGTGCAAAACGCCCAAAGAAGTAAATGAGTAAATGAGTTTTGAGTCATTGAGTTGTGGGTAAAGTTTCAACGTTTATTCACTCATGGCTAACGACTAAAAGCTAAAAGCTAATTAAACATGAGAAAAAGACAGGCAAAAAAGAGACCTCTTTTACCAGATCCAAAGTTTAACGATCAACTTGTAACACGTTTTGTGAACATGTTGATGTGGAGTGGTAAAAAGTCTATTGCATTCAAAATTTTTTACGATGCACTTGATATTGTAGAAGAAAAGAAGACAGACGATGAGAAAACAGCATTAGAGCTATGGAAAGATGGCCTTTCTAATGTAATGCCTCACGTTGAAGTACGTAGCCGCCGAGTAGGTGGAGCTACATTTCAAATCCCTATGCCAATTCGTGCCGATAGAAAAATCTCTATGGCAATGAAATGGTTAATTTCTTATTCAAGAAAGCGTAACGAAAAGACGATGGCTGCCAAACTTGCAGCAGAAATCTTAGCGGCTTCTAAAGAAGAAGGTGCGGCAGTAAAAAAGCGTACCGATACTCACAAAATGGCAGAAGCAAACAAAGCATTCTCTCACTTTAGATTCTAGAAGATAACATGGCACAAAGAGATTTAAAATTTACACGAAATATTGGAATCGCTGCGCATATTGATGCGGGTAAAACTACTACAACAGAGCGTATTCTTTATTATACCGGTGTTAGTCACAAGATTGGTGAGGTGCATGATGGTGCAGCGACCATGGACTGGATGGAGCAGGAGCAGGAGCGTGGTATTACCATTACCTCTGCAGCTACGACTTGTACGTGGAAGTTCCCGATGGAAAATGCAAAAGAAACTGCAGATACTAAAGACTATCACTTTAATATTATCGATACCCCGGGTCACGTTGATTTTACCGTAGAGGTAAACCGTTCATTACGTGTACTTGATGGGTTAGTCTTCTTGTTTAGTGCAGTTGATGGTGTTGAGCCACAGTCTGAAACTAACTGGAGACTTGCAGATAACTACAAAGTTCCACGTATTGGATTTGTAAATAAAATGGACCGTCAGGGGTCAAACTTTCTTGCTGTTTGTCAGCAGGTAAAGGATATGCTTAAATCTAATGCTGTACCTATTGTACTCAACATTGGTGATGAAGCTGATTTTAAAGGAATTATTGACTTAGTGAAAAACCGTGCTATCATTTGGCATGATGAAACACAAGGATCAACCTTTGATGTAGTTGATATTCCCGAAGATATGAAGGCAGAAGCGCGTAAATATCGTGCAATGTTAATTGAAGAGGTTGCTACTTACGATGAAAATCTCTTAGAGAAATTCATGGAAGATGAAGATTCGATTACCGAAGAAGAGGTGCATGCTGCGCTTCGTGCTGCTGTAATGGATATGGCAATTATCCCAATGATTTGTGGATCAGCCTTTAAAAATAAAGGGGTGCAGTTCTTGTTAGACGCTGTATGTCGTTACTTGCCTTCTCCAACAGATAAAGAAGGTATTGTAGGAACTAACCCAAATACCGGTGAAGAAGAAATTAGAAAGCCAGATGTAAAGGAGCCGTTTGCGGCACTTGCGTTTAAAATTGCGACGGATCCTTTTGTGGGGCGTTTAGCATTCTTTAGAGCTTATTCTGGTCGACTTGATGCAGGTTCATACATCTTGAATAACCGTTCAGGTAAAAAAGAGCGTATTTCTCGTATTTATCAAATGCATTCTAACAAACAAAATGCTATTGATTTTATTGAAGCGGGAGATATTGGAGCAGCCGTTGGTTTTAAAGACATTAAAACCGGTGATACCATGACAGATGAGAAGCATCCTATCATTCTTGAAAGTATGGATTTCCCTGATCCTGTAATTGGTATTGCTGTTGAGCCTAAAACTAAGGCAGATGTGGATAAGTTAGGAATGTCTCTTGCTAAATTAGCAGAAGAAGATCCAACCTTCCAGGTAAAAACAGATGAGGCTTCAGGTCAGACCATTATTTCTGGTATGGGTGAGCTTCACTTAGATATCATTGTAGACCGTCTTCGTAGAGAATTTAAAGTAGAGGTGAACCAAGGTCAGCCTCAAGTTGAATACAAAGAAGCGATTACACAGGCTGCAGATCACAGAGAGGTGTATAAGAAACAATCTGGTGGTCGTGGTAAATTTGCTGATATCGTATTTACGATTGAGCCGGCAGATGAAGGTGAAGAAGGATTACAATTTGAGTCTGTGATCAAGGGTGGTAACGTTCCTAAAGAATTTATTCCATCTATTGAGAAAGGATTTAAAATGGCTATGCAAAATGGACCGCTTGCCGGATATGAAGTAGATTCGATGAAGGTTACTTTGAAAGACGGATCGTATCACGATGTGGATTCTGATCAATTATCGTTCGAATTAGCAGCAAAGCTTGGATTTAAAAATTCAGCTAAAGCAGCTAAAGCGGTAATTATGGAGCCTATCATGAAGCTAGAGGTAATCACTCCAGAAGAAAACATGGGGGATATCGTTGGTGATCTTAACCGTAGACGTGGACAAGTAAGTGATATGGGTGACCGTGCCGGCGCTAAAACCGTGAAGGCTACTGTACCATTATCAGAAATGTTTGGATATGTAACTACATTAAGAACATTATCCTCTGGTCGTGCAACGTCAACAATGGAATTTTCTCACTATGCTGAAACACCTTCAAATATTTCTGAAGAAGTTATTGCAGCAGCAAAAGGTGTTAATGCTTAATCACATAAGAGATGAGTCAAAAAATTAGAATAAAATTAAAGTCATACGATCACAATTTAGTAGATAAGTCTGCTGAAAAGATCGTGAAAACAGTAAAGAGTACTGGTGCTGTAGTAACTGGACCAATTCCATTACCCACACACAAAAAAATCTTTACCGTATTACGTTCACCTCACGTGAATAAAAAGGCGAGAGAGCAGTTTCAATTAAGCTCTTTTAAAAGACTCCTTGATATTTACAGTTCATCTTCAAAAACCATTGATGCGTTGATGAAGTTGGAACTTCCTAGTGGAGTAGAGGTTGAGATAAAGGTTTAATTGTCATTCTTGCGAAAGCAGGAATCTCATGAAAAGAACCGCAAAGGTTCAACATATTCCGCTTTCGCGGAAAATAAACATGTCCCTGGCGATGGTTAGGGAAAAACGGAAAAATACATCAAGCAGGTTGACGTATTGACCTGCTTGATTTTTTTATAATGAATAATAACCGATAAGGCAATAGGGCTTTATCACAAACTGAAATTCAATGTCTGGTTTAATTGGAAAAAAAATAGGCATGACAAGCATCTTTGACGAGAATGGGAAAAATATCCCATGTACCGTGATTGAGGCTGGGCCATGTGTAGTTACCCAGGTCAGAACCACAGAGGTAGACGGGTATGATGCCCTTCAACTTGGTTTCGATGACAAGCCGGAGAAGAGTACCACAAAAGCAGAAGCTGGCCATTTTAAAAAGGCAGGTACTCAACCCAAGCGCAACGTGATCGAATTTCAAGGATTTGAAGGAGAGTTTAATTTAGGTGACAATCTTACCGTAGATATTTTTACTGAAGGCGAATTCGTCGATGTATCAGGTACATCAAAAGGTAAAGGTTTTCAAGGTGTTGTTAAACGACACGGTTTTGCCGGTGTTGGTCAAGCAACTCACGGTCAACATAACCGTTTAAGAGCCCCTGGTTCTATTGGTGCTGCATCTTATCCAGCGCGTGTATTCAAAGGAATGCGAATGGCAGGTAGAATGGGTGGTGATAAAGTTAAAGTACAAAACTTGCGAGTATTAAAGATTGTTCCAGAGAAGAATCTTATTGTGATCAAAGGATGTGTTCCCGGTCATAAAAATGCTTACGTAACGATTGAGAAATAATGAAAGTAGCAGTTGTAGATATTAACGGAAAAGATACAGGTCGTAAAGTCGAACTTTCTGATGCTGTATTCGCTATAGAGCCTAATGATCACGCCGTATACTTAGATGTAAAGCAATATCTTGCTAACCAACGACAAGGTACGCACAAAGCAAAAGAGCGTGCAGAGATCGTAGGTAGTACGAGAAAGATCAAAAAACAAAAAGGAACCGGTACGGCACGTGCCGGAAGTATAAAGTCTCCAATATTTAGAGGTGGTGGACGTATTTTTGGACCCCGTCCGAGAAACTACGGCTTCAAACTAAATAAGAATTTGAAGCGTCTGGCAAGAAAATCTGCCTTAACCATGAAGGCAAATGATAAGTCATTAATCGTTGTTGAAGATTTTGATTTCGATGCGCCAAAAACAAAGAACTTCTTAGATGTTTTAAAAAGTCTTGGTGTAGAAGATAAAAAATCACTGTTTGTGTTGGGTAACGCCAATAAAAATGTATATTTGTCGTCGCGAAATTTGAAAACCTCTGAAGTAGTAAAAACCTCAGAATTAAGTACTTATAAGATTTTAAATGCAAAAAGTCTTGTGCTAACTGAAGGTTCTGTAGAAGGTTTAGAAGAAATTTTGAGTAAATAAGAACATAATGAGCATCTTAATAAAGCCAATAATTACAGAAAAAGCCACTACCGATAGTGAGATCAATAACAGATTCTCATTTGTAGTGAAGCGAGGAGCTAACAAGATTGAGATTAGAAAAGCAGTAGAAGAAGCTTATGGTGTTTCAGTTACTGATGTTCGTACGATCAATGTTCGTCCAGATAGAAAAACCAAGTATACTAAAACGGGAATGCAGGTAGGTAAAACAAATGCCTACAAGAAAGCAATCGTTCAAGTAGCTGAAGGTGATACAATAGATATTTATAGTAATCTTTAAGATTAAACAATGTCGGTTAGAAAATTAAAACCAATAACTCCAGGTCAGCGTTTTAGAGTAGTCAATGGATTCGACGCTATTACTACTGATAAGCCGGAAAAGAGCTTGCTCGCACCGCTAAAAAAATCTGGAGGTCGAAACAACCAAGGTAGAATGACCATGCGCTATAAAGGTGGCGGTCATAAAAGAAGATATCGTATTATCGATTTCAAACGTGATAAGCAAGATGTTTCTGCAACAGTAGATAGCATTCAGTACGATCCTAACAGATCTGCATTTATCGCGCTTCTTACCTATTCAGATAATGAGAAACGTTACATCATTGCTCAAAATGGTTTACAGGTTGGGCAAAAAGTAACTTCGGGTACAAAAGATGTTGCCCCAGAGATTGGTAACGCCATGCCGTTATCTCAAATACCTCTAGGTACAATTATCTCATGTATTGAACTTCGTCCTGGTCAGGGAGCAGTTATGGCACGTAGTGCTGGAACCTTCGCTCAGTTAATGGCAAGAGACGGGAAATATGCAACGGTTAAACTGCCCTCTGGTGAAACCAGAATGGTACTTGCAAATTGTTTAGCAACGATTGGTGCTGTGTCTAACAGTGATCATCAATTATTGGTTGCTGGTAAAGCCGGTAGATCAAGATGGTTAGGTAGAAGACCACGTACGCGTCCTGTTGTGATGAACCCGGTTGATCACCCAATGGGTGGTGGTGAAGGTAAATCTTCAGGTGGACACCCAAGATCTAGAAATGGTATTCCTGCAAAAGGATTCAAAACCAGATCTAAGACAAAGTCAAGTAATAAATATATCATAGAACGTAGAAAGAAATAAGATATGGCACGTTCATTAAAAAAAGGACCTTACGTTCACTATAAGTTAGCAAAAAAGGTAGACCAAAATGTAGAGTCAGGTAAAAAATCTGTGATCAAAACCTGGTCAAGAGCATCGATGATTACTCCAGATTTTGTGGGTCAAACCATAGGAGTGCATAACGGTCGCCAATTTATTCCTGTTTACGTTACAGAGAATATGGTAGGGCATAAATTAGGAGAATTTTCACCGACACGTTCCTTTAGAGGACACGCGGGTGCAAAAAATAAAGGTAAAAAATAACGAAGGTTATGGGAGTTCGCAAAAGAGAAAGAGCAGAACAAATCAAAGAGGCAAAAAAGCAAGTTGCTTTTGCCAAGTTGAATAACTGCCCAACGTCACCCAGAAAAATGCGTTTAGTCGCAGACCTTATTCGTGGTGAGCAAGTTGAAAGAGCATTGAATATTTTAAAGTTCAATTCAAAAGAGTCTTCAAGAAAGCTGGAGAAATTATTAGTATCTGCCATTGCAAATTGGCAAGCTAAGAATGAGGATGCAAGCGTTGAAGAAGCTGGATTATTTGTGCAAGAAATTCGTGTGGATAGTGCAAGTATGTTAAAAAGACTTCGTCCTGCTCCACAGGGTCGTGCTCACAGAATAAGAAAAAGATCAAACCATGTTACTCTTGTATTAGGGTCAACAAATAATACACAAGCATAAGATATGGGACAAAAGACAAACCCAATAGGAAATAGACTTGGCATCATTAGAGGCTGGGAGTCTAATTGGTATGGCGGGAGAGATTATGGGGATAAAATAGCTGAAGATGATAAAATCAGAAAGTATATCCACGCCCGTTTATCTAAAGCTAGTGTTTCACGAGTAATTATTGAGCGAACGCTTAAACTTGTAACCGTTACTATCACTACAGCCAGACCTGGTATCATTATTGGTAAAGGTGGGCAAGAGGTAGACAAGTTAAAAGAAGAGCTTAAGAAACTTACTCAAAAAGAGGTTCAGATCAATATTTTTGAAATCAAACGACCAGAGTTAGATGCATTTTTAGTTGCGTCTAGTATTGCTCGTCAAATCGAAAATCGAATTTCGTACAGACGTGCAATCAAGATGGCAATTGCGGCTGCAATGCGTATGAATTCTGAAGGAATTAAAGTAGAGATTTCAGGAAGATTGAACGGTGCTGAAATGGCACGTACTGAATCTTATAAAGACGGTCGTATACCATTATCTACGTTTAGAGCAGATATTGATTATGCGTTAACCGAAGCTCACACGACCTACGGAAGATTAGGGATTAAAGTGTGGATTATGAAAGGTGAAGTTTACGGTAAGAGAGAACTTTCTCCCCTAGTTGGTTTAAGCAAACAAGCGAAAGGCGGAAGAAGAGACAATAACAGTAGACAACGTCGTAGAAAGTAATATTTATTATAAATAGCATAACATGTTACAGCCTAGAAAAACAAAATTCCGTAAGCAGCAAAAAGGCCGCATGAAGGGTAATGCCGGAAGAGGTCACAGACTTGCCAATGGAGTGTTTGGGATCAAATCACTTGACTCAAGTTTTGTAACAGCAAGACAAATAGAAGCAGCGCGTATCGCCGCTACCAGATATATGAAAAGAGAAGGTTCTATATGGATCATGATCTTTCCAGATAAACCTATTACTAAGAAGCCTCTTGAGGTTCGTATGGGTAAAGGTAAAGGTAACGTTGAATTTTGGGCAGCTGTAGTAAAACCGGGTAGAATTCTTTTTGAAGTAAGTGGAGTACCTTATGATACTGCAAAAGAAGCATTGCGACTTGCAGCTCAAAAGCTACCGGTAAAAACGAAGTTTATTGTTGCTAGAGATTATCAAGCATAAAAAAAAGCACGATGAAAAAATCTGAAATTAAAGAAGCTTCAGTAGAAACACTTCAAGAGGAGTTATCTAAAGAGACAAAAGCTTATGCTGATTTAAAAATGGCACACGCTGTTTCTCCATTAGAGAATCCGTCACAGCTTAGAGCGCAAAGAAGAAGCATAGCAAGAATCGCTACAGAATTAACCAAAAGAGAATTATCATAATTCTGCCTGATATGGAAAAAAGAAATTTAAGAAAAGAGCGTATTGGCGTAGTGACAAGTTCAAAAATGGACAAATCCATCGTTGTCTCTGAAGTAAAAAGAGTAAAGCATCCTATGTATGGAAAATTCGTTTTAAAAACGAAAAAGTACGTTGCACACGATGAGAAAAACGACTGTAACGAAGGTGATACAGTAAGGATTATGGAGACTCGTCCTTTAAGTAGAACTAAGAGTTGGAGACTAGTAGAAATCATTGAAAGAGCTAAGTAATTATGGTACAACAAGAATCAAGATTAAAAGTAGCTGATAATACAGGAGCCAAAGAAGTTCTTACCATTCGTGTATTGGGTGGTACCAAGAGACGCTACGCATCTGTAGGTGATAAGATAGTAGTAAGTGTAAAAGAAGCAACTCCTAATGGAAACATTAAAAAAGGAGCGGTTTCTACTGCAGTTGTTGTACGAACTAAAAAAGAAGTACGTCGATCAGACGGTTCTTATATTCGTTTTGATGACAATGCATGTGTACTTTTAAATCCTACCGGTGAAATGCGTGGAACGCGTGTTTTTGGGCCTGTAGCGAGAGAGTTACGTGATAAGCAGTTTATGAAGATTGTATCATTAGCACCAGAGGTGCTTTAATAAGCAATTCAGAAAAATGGGAAAGCTTAAAATAAAAACAGGAGATACCGTTCGCGTAACTGCTGGAGAACATAAGGGAAGAGAAGGTAAAGTGCAAAAAGTACTTATTGACAAGAACAAAGCTATTGTAGAAGGTGTCAATATCGTAAAAAAACACACTAAACCTAGTGCTTCAAATCCTCAAGGCGGAATTAATGAAATGGAAGCTCCAATTCATATTTCCAACTTAGCTATCGTTGATAGTAAAGGAAACGCCACTCGTGTAGGGTATCGTATGGAAGGGGATAAGAAAGTGAGATATTCAAAAAAATCTAACGAAGTTTTATAGTCATGAGTTACGAACCAAGACTTAAGAAAGAATATAAGGAACGCATTATGCCTTCGCTAAGAGAAGAATTTAGCTACGGCAATGTAATGGAGATTCCTAAGCTTACTAAAATTGTGGTAAGCCGTGGTGTAGGTGCTGCTGTTGCAGATAAGAAGCTTATCGACCACGCAGTAGATGAGCTAACAACAATTACAGGTCAAAAGGCGGTGGCAACTATTTCTAAAAAGGATGTTGCTTCTTTCAAATTGAGAAAAGGAATGCCTATTGGTGCAAAAGTCACCTTGCGTGGTGAGCGTATGTATGAATTTCTAGATCGTTTGATCACTGCTGCCTTACCTAGGGTAAGAGACTTTAATGGTATTAGAGCTACTGGTTTTGATGGTAGAGGTAACTACAACATGGGTGTAACAGAACAAATCATTTTTCCTGAGATCGATATTGATAAGGTGAATAGAATTTCTGGAATGGACATTACATTTGTTACTACAGCAAATACCGACAAAGAGGCTAAATCATTATTATCAGAATTGGGATTACCCTTTAAAAAGAATTAGAGATGGCAAAAGAATCCATGAAAGCCCGTGAGGTTAAACGTGCAAAAACAGTTGCTAAATATGCTGAAAAGCGTAAAGCACTTAAAGAAGCAGGTGATTACGAAGCCTTACAAAAGCTTCCTAAAAATTCATCTCCTGTGCGTCAACATAACCGTTGTAAACTTACAGGTAGACCAAAAGGTTATATGAGACAGTTTGGTGTTTCTCGTGTAATGTTTAGAGAAATGGCAAATCAAGGTTTGATACCAGGAGTTAAAAAAGCTAGCTGGTAATACATAAATCGGTAGAAGGTTTCAATAATTGAAAAACCACTACCACAAGCAATAAACAATGAATACAGATCCAATCGCAGATTATTTGACCCGTATTAGAAACGCGGTCGCTGCAAACCACAGGGTAGTAGAAGTTCCAGCTTCGAACCTTAAAAAAGAGATGACAAAGATCTTGTTTGATCAAGGGTACATTCTAAGCTATAAATTTTTAGATACTACTGCTCAAGGTAGCATCAAAATAGCATTGAAATACGACAAGGTGACTAAAGAGCCGGTGTTGAGAAAAATCCAAAGAATAAGTACACCAGGTCTGCGCAAGTATGCAGGTGCCGGTGACTTACCAAGAGTGCTTAATGGATTAGGAATTGCTATTATCTCTACTTCTCACGGAGTGATGACAGATAAGCAGGCACGTAAGGAAAAAGTTGGTGGCGAGGTTCTTTGCTACGTTTATTAATCTAATAAAGAGGAAAGAAATGTCAAGAATAGGCTTAAATCCAATCACAATTCCAGAAGGTGTCACCGTAGAGGTGAAGGATGGAGTTGTTACAGCAAAAGGAAAATTAGGTGAACTCTCACAAACAATCGAAGACATCACTGTTAAGATTGAAGATAAAGAAATTACGTTAGAGCGTCCTTCAGAAAAGAAAGCGCACAAAGCAAAACACGGCTTATACCGTGCGCTAATCTTTAACATGATCGAAGGTGTGTCTAATGGATATACAAAAGAATTAGAACTAGTAGGAGT
This sequence comes from Gangjinia marincola, assembly GCF_039523415.1. Classification (NCBI taxonomy): domain Bacteria; kingdom Pseudomonadati; phylum Bacteroidota; class Flavobacteriia; order Flavobacteriales; family Flavobacteriaceae; genus Gangjinia; species Gangjinia marincola. The sequence continues at coordinate 556,845 of NZ_BAAAFG010000016.1, read as the reverse complement.
TGGTTACAGAGCTTCAAATCAAGGAAATAAACTTGATTTAGCGTTAGGTTTTTCTCATAACATTGTTTTAGATCTTGCTCCAGAAGTAAAGGTTGAAACAGTTTCAGAAAAAGGTAAAAACCCTATTGTAAAATTAATGTCTCACGACAAGCAATTGCTTGGTCAGGTTGCTTCAAAAATACGATCATTCCGTAAGCCAGAGCCTTACAAAGGAAAAGGTGTGAAATTCGTAGGAGAGCAAATTAGACGTAAAGCTGGTAAATCAGCATAATAATTGATTGATCATGGCATTTTCAAAAGTTGACAGAAGAAATAAATTAAGAAAGAGAATTCGCAAGACCATTGTGGGTACTGCAGAGCGTCCAAGACTTTGTGTGTTTAGAAGCAACAAAGATATTTACGCTCAAGTAGTCAACGACGTAGATGGAAAAACCATCGCAGCGGCTTCTTCAAGAGATAAAGATATTGCATCAAAAGGAAATAAAGTAGATGCAGCTGCTGCAGTAGGTAAGGCAATAGCCGAGAAAGCTTCTAAAGCAGGTGTTGACACAGTTTCTTTTGATAGAGGAGGATATTTGTACCACGGTAGAGTTAAGTCTTTAGCCGAAGGTGCTCGTGAAGGTGGATTAAAATTTTAATTAAGAATATGTACCAGAAATATAAAAACGTAGAAACGGTTAAGCCTGGTGGTCTTGAATTAAAAGACCGTCTCGTAGGCGTACAACGTGTTACAAAAGTAACAAAAGGTGGTAGAGCATTTGGATTTTCTGCTATTGTAGTTGTAGGAGATGAGAACGGTGTAGTAGGTCACGGATTAGGAAAATCAAAAGAAGTTTCAGAAGCAATCTCTAAAGCTGTTGAAGATGCTAAGAAAAATCTTGTACGTATTCCTCTAGTTAAAGGAACACTACCACATGAGCAAAAAGGTAAATATGGTGGTGCGCGTGTTTTACTTTTACCAGCATCTGCCGGTACAGGGGTAATCGCGGGTGGAGCAATTCGTGCAGTATTAGAAGCAGTTGGAGTACATGATGTACTTTCTAAAAATCAAGGATCTTCTAACCCACACAATGTGGTGAAAGCAACATTTGATGCTTTATTGCGATTAAGAAATGCCGAAACGGTTGCAAAACAACGCGGGATTTCATTAGAAAAAGTTTTTAACGGATAATTCAAGGCATCATGGCAAGAATTAAAGTCACAAAGGTAAGAAGTGCGATCAATCGCCCTAAGAGACAAAAGCAAACGCTAGAAGCTTTAGGATTGAGAAAGATGGGTCACACTGTTGAACACGAGGATACGCCAAATATCCTTGGAATGATAAATAAAGTTTCACACCTCGTATCTGTAGAGGAAGTAAAATAAATAGACCATGGATTTAAGTAACTTAAAACCAGCTGAAGGTTCTGTAAAGAATCAGGCTAAGCGCAAAGGTAGAGGTCAAGGATCTGGAAAAGGTGGAACAGCTACACGTGGGCACAAAGGTGCTAAATCACGTTCTGGTTATTCTAAAAAACTCGGTTTTGAAGGGGGACAAATGCCACTTCAACGTCGTGTGCCTAAATTTGGATTTACAAACATCAATCGTAAAGAATACACAGGTATTAACTTGGATACATTACAGGATTATGTAGATCAAGGTAGAATTAAAGATACGGTAGATCTAGATGTGTTATACAATAACAGACTTTCTGGAAAGAACGATTTAGTTAAAATCTTAGGTCGAGGTGAACTAAAAGCAAAATTAAAAGTAACTGCACACAAATTCACAGCTACAGCAAAAGAAGCTATAGAAGCTGCTGGTGGTGAAGCAGTAACCTTATAATATAGTATCGCATGAAATTTATAGATACGATCAAAAATATCTGGAAAATTGATGAGCTCAAGAATAGAATTCTTCTTACACTGGGCTTATTGCTTGTATACCGTTTTGGTGCTCAAGTTGTTTTACCGGGTATTGATGCGTCACAGTTATCTGGATTAGCAGATCAAACTGATGGCGGTATTTTAGGATTACTTAATGCCTTTACTGGTGGAGCGTTTTCAAACGCTTCCGTATTTGCATTAGGGATTATGCCATACATTTCGGCCTCTATTGTGGTACAGTTGATGGGAATTGCGATTCCTTATCTTCAAAAGTTACAGAAAGAGGGTGAAAGCGGAAGAAAAAAGATTAATCAGATCACGCGTTGGTTGACGATTGGGATTACATTACTTCAGGGACCAGGTTACATTTATAACTTATATGCAATTTTACCGGGAAGTGCTTTTTTAATGCAGAATACGACTTTATTTGTGGCTTCTTCAGTAATCATATTAACGACAGGATGTATTTTTGCGATGTGGTTAGGAGAAAAAATTACTGATAAAGGTATTGGGAATGGTATTTCACTCTTAATTATGGTTGGTATTATTGCTACGTTACCTCAGGCTTTTGTTCAAGAATTTGTTTCAAGAGTAGTTGAGTCTAATGGAGGCGTAATAATGATTTTGATTGAATTAATCATTTGGTTTGTGATCATATTAGCATCGGTAATGCTTGTTATGGCAGTACGTCAAATACCTGTTCAATACGCACGTAGAACATCGGGTGGTAGCTACGAGAAAACCATGGGAGCTAGGCAGTTCATCCCGCTTAAGTTAAATGCATCTGGCGTAATGCCGATCATTTTCGCACAAGCGATTATGTTTGTCCCTAGTTTTGCAGGAAAGGCAATAAATACTACTGCTGTTGGACAATGGATGGAAGCTGAATTTGCAAACATCTTTGGTTTTTGGTACAATGTAGTTTTCGCATTACTTATCATAGTATTTACGTATTTCTATACAGCGATTACAGTACCAACGAATAAAATGGCAGATGACCTCAAACGTAGTGGTGGTTTTATCCCCGGAATTCGTCCTGGGACTGAAACGTCTGAATATTTAGATCGTATTATGTCACAGATTACCTTGCCAGGGTCTATCTTCTTAGCGCTGATTGCTGTATTCCCTGCAGTAATGGTTTCATTATTGGGATTACAACAAGGCTGGGGGTTATTTTTTGGAGGTACATCATTATTGATCATGGTGGGTGTAGCAATAGATACCATGCAACAGGTAAATGCCTATTTATTAAACAGACATTATGATGGTTTAATGAAGTCTGGCAGAAAACGTAAAGCAGTAGCATAATATGGCAAAACAAGCAGCAATAGAGCAAGATGGTACAATTATCGAAGCATTGTCAAATGCAATGTTTAGAGTTGAATTGGAAAATGGTCATGTCGTGACTGCACACATTTCTGGTAAGATGAGAATGCATTACATAAAATTATTACCAGGAGATAAAGTAAAGCTTGAAATGAGTCCTTATGACTTAACAAAAGCAAGAATAACATATAGATATTAAATAAAAAGATGCGCTGTCTTTAAGCGCAAGCTAAATAAAGAGAGATGAAAGTAAGAGCATCAGTAAAGAAAAGAAGTGCCGACTGCAAGCTTGTTCGCAGAAAAGGTAGACTTTATGTAATTAACAAAAAGAATCCTAGATTTAAACAAAGACAAGGATAATTATGGCTAGAATCGCAGGGGTAGATATACCTAAACAAAAGCGTGGAGTTATTTCACTTACCTATATCTTCGGAATAGGTAGAAGTAGAGCAAAAAGAATTCTACAAGAGGCTGGTGTCGATGAAAGTAAAAAAGTTTCTGACTGGTCAGACGATGATATTGCTAAAATTCGTGAGGCAGTAAGTAACTTCAAAATTGAAGGTGAATTAAGATCAGAGGTTCAATTAAACATCAAACGTTTAATGGACATTGGTTGTTACCGTGGTATTCGCCACAGATCTGGTTTACCGTTAAGAGGTCAACGCACAAAAAATAATTCACGTACCCGTAAAGGAAAACGTAAAACGGTTGCAAACAAGAAAAAAGCGACTAAATAATAGACAATAGGTCATTGTATTTAGTTGTTAGGAGGAATCTGTTTGAAATGGAAACGTTTAGGATTCTAACTACATAGAACTAACTACTAAAAACTAAGAAAATATGGCAAAGTCAACTACAAAGAAGAGAAAAGTTGTTGTAGAATCAACAGGAGAAGCGCATATTACCGCTTCTTTTAACAACATCATTGTTTCATTAACAAACAAGAATGGTGATGTGATCTCATGGTCATCAGCTGGTAAAATGGGTTTTAGAGGAAGTAAGAAAAATACTCCTTATGCTGCTCAAACTGCTGCTGAAGATGCTGCTAAGGTAGCACATGAAGCTGGTCTAAGAAAAGTTAAGGTATACGTGAAAGGACCTGGTAATGGACGTGAGTCTGCTATCAGAACTATTCACAATGCAGGCATTGAAGTATCAGAAATTATCGATGTTACTCCTCTACCACACAATGGATGTAGACCACCAAAACGAAGAAGAGTATAAGTTTTATCCCTATATATGCACTGAGCTAAGTCAACGTGTATTTTCGGGATATATTCATTTTCCTTTAAGTAGGAATGAATAGTTTTACTAATAGTAATTTAATTAATAGAGGAAGTAAGATTTTCGAAGGATAAGCCTTAATTCATAATCTCCTCGCAACTAAAATAACTCATGGCAAGATATAGAGGTCCTAAAACAAAAATCGCCCGTAAATTCGGTCAAGCGATTTTTGGAGATGACAAATCATTTGAAAAGAGAAACTACCCTCCCGGGCAGCACGGTAATAACAGACGTCGTGGTAAAAAGTCTGAATACGCGATCCAGTTAATGGAAAAGCAAAAAGCCAAGTATACCTATGGTATTCTTGAGCGTCAATTTAGAAACATGTTTGAAAAAGCAACCCGCGCACAAGGAATTACGGGTGAGGTTCTTTTGCAATTATGTGAATCTAGATTGGATAATGTGGTGTATCGCATGGGTCTTTCTTCTTCACGAAGAGGAGCGAGACAGTTAGTAGGTCACAGACATATCACCGTTAATGGAGAAATCGTAAACATTCCATCATACCAGGTAAAAGCCGGTGATGTAATTGGAGTACGTGAAAAATCTAAGTCTTTACAGGTAATCAATGATTCTCTTGATAATGAGAGAAGTGTTTACGAATGGATCACATTCAATAAAGATACAAAAGAAGGTACATACGTATCTGTTCCTCAGCGAATTCAAATTCCTGAGCAAATCAATGAGCAATTCATTGTCGAATTATATTCTAAATAATCACTAGACAGAACTCATAATATGGCATTATTAAATTTTCAGAAGCCCGATAAAGTAATCATGATTGATTCTACGGACTTTGAAGGCAAATTCGAATTTAGACCTTTAGAACCGGGATACGGATTAACTGTAGGTAACGCGTTAAGAAGAGTACTGTTATCATCGCTAGAAGGTTTCGCAATAACTTCAGTAAGAATTGAAGGAGTAGATCATGAATTTTCTACCATTGCCGGTGTTGTAGAAGATGTAACTGAAATTATTCTTAACTTAAAGCAAGTACGTTTTAAGCGTCAAATTGATGAGATCGATAATGAAACAGTAACTGTTTCTGTTTCTGGTCAGGATCAAATTACTGCAGGAGATTTTCAAAAATTCATCTCTGGTTTTCAGGTGTTAAACCCTGATTTAGTAATTTGTAACATGGATAAGAAAGTAAGTATCAACATGGAGATCACTATCGAAAAAGGTAGAGGTTATGTTCCTGCAGAGGAAAACAAAAAATCCAATGCCCCCATAGGTACGATCTTTACAGATTCTATTTACACGCCAATCAAAAACGTAAAATACAGCATTGAAAATTATCGTGTTGAGCAAAAGACAGATTACGAGAAGTTAGTGTTTGAAATTATTTCAGACGGTTCAATTCATCCAAAAGATGCACTGACCGAAGCTGCTAAAACTTTGATTCATCATTTTATGTTATTTTCTGATGAGCGCATCACTCTTGAGGCAGATGAAATTGCTCAAACAGAAACGTATGATGAGGAATCATTACACATGCGTCAGCTACTTAAAACTAAATTAGTAGATATGGATCTTTCAGTGAGAGCATTAAATTGCTTAAAGGCTGCAGAGGTTGATACGTTAGGTGATTTAGTTTCTTATAACAAAAATGACTTAATGAAGTTTAGAAACTTTGGTAAAAAGTCACTGACCGAGTTAGAAGAGTTGGTGAATGTAAAAGGTCTTAACTTTGGTATGGATCTTTCAAAATACAAATTAGATAAAGATTAATCCATCATAATTTGCTCTTCCAGTAAGCTGGGATATGGCAGCAAGATGATGTGCAATAAAAGAGGTCATGAGACACGGTAAAAAAGGAAATCATTTAAGTAGAAAAACAGCTCATAGAAAGTCAATGTTGGCTAATATGGCGTGTTCATTAATTGAACATAAACGTATTAACACTACAACGGCGAAGGCGAAGGCATTAAAGCAATTTGTTGAGCCATTAGTGACGAAGTCTAAAGAAGATACAACGCATAATCGTAGAATCGTTTTTAGTAAATTGCGTCAAAAAGAAGCAGTAACTGAGCTTTTTAGAGAAGTTGCTGCTAAGGTAGGTGATCGACCAGGAGGATATACGCGAGTTATCAAATTAGGTAATCGTCTTGGGGATAACGCTGACATGGCCATGATCGAGTTAGTAGACTACAATGAGCTCTACAATGGAGGCAAGAAAGAGAAAAAATCTACTAGAAGAAGTAGACGAGGTAAATCAGGTGGTGCAAAAGCAACTGCGCCGGCTAAAACAAATGACACTTCTAAAGAAGAAGAATAAATGTTATATGTTATTTAAATAGAAAAAAGGATAAACTTTCAATAGTTTATCCTTTTTTTTGTAATAATAAATTCCATTCATCTAAAGATAAATCAATTTATGGCACTTAAGGAAACAAAAAAAGCACTTATTTTACTGGTAGATGGAACTATTTTTTACGGTCGATCAGTAGGTGATAAAGATGGAACCGCTTTTGGAGAGGTTTGTTTTAATACAGGTATGACAGGATATCAGGAGATATTTACAGATCCTTCTTATTACGGTCAACTCATGGTTACCACCAATGCTCACATTGGAAATTATGGAGCAATGGAGATGGATACAGAGTCAAAAAGCGTTAAAATCTCCGGATTAATTTGTAGAAATTTTAGTTACGAACGTTCCCGGCCTAAATCAGAGGAATCTCTTTTGGAGTTTATGGAACGCAATAATTTATTTGCGATCTCTAATGTAGATACAAGAGCTTTAGTAGCTCATATCAGGGATCATGGAGCGATGAATGCCGTTATTACAACCAGAGTGGATGAAATTGATCAACTCAAAAAAGAATTGGCAGATGTGCCAAATATGAATGGGTTAGAGCTAGCCTCAAAGGTAAGTACTAAAGAACCATACTACTATGGTGATGAAAATGCTACATATCGCATATCAGCATTAGATATTGGAATCAAAGAGAATATACTACGCAATCTGTCCTCACGGGATTGCTATGTTAAGGTGTTTCCTTACGATACCCCATATGAAGATATGGTTGCATTCGAACCAGACGGTATATTTTTCTCTAATGGCCCTGGAGATCCGCAACCTTTGAAGAATGCCATTGATGTCGCCAAAAAGGCTATAGCTTCCAATGTTCCTACTTTTGGAATCTGTCTTGGACATCAAATTATTGCATTGGCAAACGGTATTTCTACCTATAAAATGCACAATGGTCACCGCGGAATAAACCATCCTGTAAAGAATCTTGAAACTGGTAAAGGAGAAATCACCTCTCAAAATCATGGTTTCGCCATTAATCGCGAAGAAGCCGAAGCGAATCAAGATATCATTATTACCCATGTACATCTAAATGATCATACGGTTGCCGGTATGCGCATGAAAAACAAGCCTTGTTTCTCAGTACAATATCATCCTGAAGCCAGCCCGGGTCCCAATGACGCAACTTACTTATTTGATGAATTTATAAATGCAGTGAAATCTGCTAAAGAGCCGGCTTAGTTTTATTTTGAACGATCAATCTGCTATAACGTTTTCGTAATTAATCCCTATTTTACAGGGGTTTGAAGACAAAAACTATAGATTCTTTTGTATCTTCAAAATTCAATTTAAAGCCAACAAAAAACGAGATTATGAGTATTATTTTAAACATTCATGCAAGACAAATTTTTGATTCCAGGGGTAATCCTACCGTTGAGGTTGATGTTATAACAGAAACGGGTACTATCGGGAGAGCAGCTGTCCCTTCAGGAGCATCTACAGGTGAGCATGAAGCTGTTGAGCTTAGAGACGGTGGTGACGATTATATGGGTAAAGGAGTCTCTAAAGCAGTAGAGAATGTAAATGATATCATCGCTGAGGAGCTATTAGGTTTTTCTGTATTTGAGCAAGAGTTTATCGATCAGGCCATGATTGATCTTGATGGCACACCTAATAAAAGTAAATTAGGGGCAAATGCTATTCTTGGAGTTTCATTAGCCGTAGCAAAGGCTGCAGCTCATGAACTTAATTTACCCTTATATCGTTACATAGGTGGGGTTGCAGCGAAGACGCTACCTGTACCTATGATGAATATCATTAACGGTGGATCACATAGTGACGCACCTATTGCATTTCAAGAATTTATGGTGATGCCTGTTAAGGCTAAAAATTTCTCTCATGCCATGAAAATGGGTACAGAGATTTTTCACCACCTCAAAAAAGTACTTCACGATCGTAATTTAAGCACTGCCGTTGGAGATGAAGGTGGATTTGCACCTGCCTTAGATGGAACCGAAGATGCCCTAGACAGTATTAAAAAAGCTGTTGAAAATGCTGGGTATAGCTTTGGAGACGAGATTATGATCGCTTTGGATTGTGCTGCTGCCGAATTCTATGTAAATGGAGCATATGATTACAGTAAGTTTGAAGGAGAAGGAGGTAAAGTAAGAACAAGTGAAGAACAGGTGGATTATTTAGCTGAATTAGCCGAAAATTATCCCATCATTTCTATCGAAGATGGAATGGATGAAAATGACTGGGAAGGGTGGAAATTACTTACACAAAAGATCGGCGATAAAGTACAGCTTGTTGGTGATGATTTATTTGTAACCAATGTTGAACGACTAAGTCGTGGAATTGAAAATAACACTGCAAATTCAATCTTAATCAAAGTAAATCAAATAGGAACTCTTACCGAAACCATCGCTGCCGTAAATATGGCGCATAGTGCAGGTTATACCTCTGTTATGTCCCACCGTTCTGGCGAGACAGAGGATAATACGATTGCAGATTTAGCGGTTGCCCTTAACACAGGTCAAATTAAAACCGGGTCTGCTTCTCGTAGTGATCGAATGGCAAAATATAATCAGCTTATTCGTATTGAAGAAGAACTAGGAGAGATAGGATATTTTCCGCAAGAGAATGCGTTTAAAATAAACTAGTTGATTCTCACACTAAAGCACCCAACCCATCAAAATTTGATGGGTTTTTTAATGCTTAAATTTTAAAGATAATTTAACCTCTCAAATTCTTAAATGTTAAAAAAAGAGGAGTACATTTTGTATTTTAGCAATAGATTGAAATAAACATACATAAAAGCAATTTATATACATGTCAGATAAAGTTACAGTAGAGTTTGAAGGAAAAAAATATGACTTCCCGATCGTTGAAGGAACTGAAAATGAAAAAGCCATTGACATCAAAACCCTTCGTGGGGTAACAGGTGGATTAACTACGTTAGATCCGGGCTATAAAAACACCGGTTCTTGTGAAAGCGCCATCACGTTTTTAGATGGTGAAAAAGGTATTTTGCGGTACAGAGGCTATGCGATTGAAGATCTGGCAGAAAAGGCTGATTTCTTAGAAGTAGCCTATTTGCTCATTTTTGGAGAATTACCCACTCCAGAACAACTCGAAAAATTTGATACTGACATAAAAGCAGAATCTCATGTAGATGAAGACATGAAGAAAATCTTAGATGGTTTTCCCAAGTCGGCACACCCCATGGGAGTCTTATCTTCAATGACCAGTGCTCTCATCGCGTTTAATCCGGGATCGGTTAATGTGGATTCTGAAGAAGAAATGTACAATGCCATTGTTAAATTGTTAGCCAAGTTTCCTGTACTTGCTGCATGGGCAATGCGCAAAAAGAAGAGTCAACCCTTAGATTATGGCAGTAAGTCATTAGGATACGTAGAGAATCTTCATAAAATGATGTTCTCTAAAGCCAATGAAGACTACAGTGTACAAAAAGAGGTTATTCAGGCACTAGATAAACTATTAATCTTACATGCAGATCATGAGCAAAACTGTTCTACCTCTACGGTGAGAATCGTTGGTTCTTCCCACGCCGGATTATTTGCTTCTATCTCTGCGGGGATTTCTGCTCTTTGGGGACCCTTACACGGTGGGGCAAACCAAGCGGTGATTGAAATGCTGGAAGCCATCAAAGAAGACGGCGGTGATACGAAAAAATACATGGCTAAAGCCAAAGATAAAAATGATCCATTTAGATTAATGGGTTTCGGTCACAGGGTATATAAGAACTTTGACCCCAGAGCTAAGATTATTAAAAAATCTGCAGATGAAGTATTAGGTCAACTGGGGATTGAAGATCCGGTATTAGATATTGCGAAAGGATTAGAAAAAGAAGCACTAAATGATCCATATTTTGTAGATAGAAAATTATATCCTAACGTAGATTTCTATTCTGGGATTATTTATCGTGCATTGGGTATTCCGGTAGAGATGTTTACTGTGATGTTCGCACTGGGCCGATTACCCGGTTGGATTGCTCAATGGAAGGAAATGCGTCAGCGTAAAGAGCCCATCGGTCGACCACGTCAAGTGTACATTGGCGAGAATCACCGCGAGTTTAAATCGCTTAATAAAAGATAATTACTACATCCCGCTTTATGCGGGATTTTTTATATTCTTTTTAATCTAAAAAATAAGGAACTTTACGCAAGGGAATAGCCTATTAATTATTCTCTATTTTAGCAGGTGACAAATGTTGAAAAATCTAGTTGTGGATAGGAAGGATTGCCAGTATATTTGAATAAATTCGAGTACATGATTTATCCCAATGTTTCTGATGAAACATCTCAACTTAAAGCAGTAATATTAGGAACGGCAAAAAGTAATGGGCCTACTCCGGCATTAGAAGATGCTTACGATCCAAAGTCAAGAATACACATCGCTAATGGTACCTATCCTGTTGAAGTAGACATGGTATATGAGATGCAAGCCGTAGAAGCTGTCCTTCTAAAATATGATGTCAAGGTATATCGACCTGAAATTTTAAACGATACCAATCAAATATTTACCCGTGATATTGGTTTTGTTATTGATGACTTTTTCTTTAAAGCCAATATTTTACCAGATCGCGAAGAAGAAGTAAAAGCTATTCAATATATTATTGATCAAATCCCAAGTAATAAGGTTGTGCAATTACCAGAGGCTTGTCATGTAGAGGGGGGAGATGTAATGCTTTATGGTGATTATCTTTTTGTAGGAACGTACCGAGGTGATGATTATGCAGATTACATTATTGCACGCACGAATATGGAGGCAGTTAAAGCGCTTCAGGAGTTTTTCCCGCATAAAAAAGTGGTTTCATTTGATCTACGCAAGTCTAATACAGATCCGTACGAAAATGCGCTACACTTAGATTGTTGCTTTCAGCCGGTAGGCAAAAACAAAGCAATACTACACAAAAATGGCTTTTTAGATCCGGCTGAATATGAATGGTTGTTTAATTTCTTCGGAAAAGAAAACGTTTTTGAGATCAACAAAGAAGAAATGTACAATATGAACTCTAACATATTTTCAATCGCTCCCAATGTCGTTATTTCTGAAAAGAACTTTACTCGACTCAATACGTGGCTACGGGACCAAGGCATCACAGTAGAAGAAGTGCCTTATGCTGAAATCGCCAAGCAAGAAGGACTTTTGCGCTGCAGTACCTTACCATTAATACGAGAAATAAAATAAGAATGAATCAAACCACAAATACAATTCTTATGGTTCGTCCTAACGGTTTTAGGATGAATGAACAAACAGCAGTGAATAATTATTTTCAGGAAGATTTAGACCTAAAGAATGCAGAAATTAATCAAAGAGCTCAACAAGAATTTGATGATTTTGTTCAAAAATTAAGCATGGTTGGAGTCAATGTGATTGTTGTAAAAGATGAAGCCAATGTTGATCGCCCAGATGCCGTTTTTCCAAACAACTGGGTGAGCTTTCATGCCAATGGTAATATGGCCTTATACCCTATGTTTGCAGAAAACCGAAGAGTAGAACGTCGTGAGGATATCCTTGATATTTTAGAAGCCGAAGGATTTAATATCCAAAATGTAATCGATTATACTGCAGCTGAAACCGAAGAACTATTTTTAGAAGGAACCGGAAGCTTAATTTTGGATCGTACCAACCGTAAAGCGTATTGTGCATTATCACCACGTGCAGATGAGGATTTACTCATTGAGTTTTGCGAAGATTTTGAATTTACCCCAATTATTTTTACGGCAAATCAAACTGTAGAGGGTAAACGCATGCCAATTTATCATACTAATGTAATGATGTGCATCGCTGAAGAGTTCGCGGTAATTTGTTTAGATACTATCGATGACGCCAAAGAAAAAAAGCATGTGATTAAACAACTCAAACAAGACGGTAAAGAGATCATTACTATCACCGAAAATCAAATGCACCAGTTTGCAGGAAATATGCTTCAGGTAAGAGGGAGGGAAGATAGAAAATACCTGGTCATGAGTAAATCAGCGCATGATAGTTTGAATGAACATCAAATCAAGGCGATTGAAAAGCATTGCACAATTTTAAGTGCAGACCTAGAGACCATAGAAACCTGCGGTGGAGGAAGTGCTCGGTGTATGATGGCAGAGGTGTTTTTGCCAAAAGTTGATTCGTAGTTTAAATAATATTAGCCTAAGAGAATAGAACACGTCAAATTACTATTAACTTAAGAACAAATAACGAATAAACAAACCTTGCTTTCAAAAAAAACTAAATACGGTATCAAAGCACTTATTTATTTGGCTAATTCACCAGAGAATGAACCGGTGTCTATTCTCGATATTTCAACCTCTGAAGATATCTCACGTAAGTTCTTGGAAAGTATTTTACTCTTACTTAGGAAAACCGGATTCCTGTCGGCAAAAAAAGGAAAGGGCGGAGGATATTATTTGAGAAAGAATCCCCAAGAAATCCCGATGGCAGCCATTATACGAATTCTTGAAGGGCCTATCGCGTTATTGCCTTGTGTTAGTCTTAATTTCTACGAGAAATGTGCGGATTGCAGCAATGAGAAGGAATGTAAAATCCACAATCTAATGATTGAGGTAAGAGATAGTGCTCTTAAAGTACTCGAAAACAGAACTTTGGCTGACATTGCTTATAAATAGCTTATTAATAATCCTACTAATCCCATAGGATTATATATATTTGAGTTTTTAAAGGATAATTATGCTCCATCTTGATGAATTAAATGAACGGTTTAGACATCAATCCCCTCAAGAAATTATAGCTTTCGCTCTTTCCAATGCTAAACGGCCCATACTTACTACAAACTTTGGTCCTTATGCAGTAACGTTGGTTCATGCAATGCATACGCAACAAAAAGATATCCCGGTAATATGGGTAAAGACAGGATTCAATACAAAAGCAACCCTAAGTCATGCGCAGGAGTTGATTCAAAAATATGATATAGATATTAAAACTTATCAATCCGTCATCTTTCCTCATCATTTGACGAAACTTCTGGGTGGCATTCCCAAAATAAATACTAAGCAACATTCTGTATTTACTGAAATTATTAAACTAGCTCCCTTTAGAAAGGCGTTAGGGGATCATCAACCTGATGTTTGGTTTACTAATTTGAGAAAGGGTAAAACAGCTTATCGTGAAAGTATTGACATTTTTTCCTATAATCAGGAAGGTATTTTAAAGGTATGTCCATTTTATTATTTTGATGAAGTAGATTTAGAGGTGTACATGAATACGCATCAACTCGCTACAGAATTTGATTACTATGATCCTACTAAAGTGCTGGAGCATCGGGAGTGCGGGATTCATCTTTAGAACGTAACATTCTTCGTAAGAATAAGAAAATCATTAAAATCATGAGCAGAGCAAAAGGTAGTGAGGTAATGATAAGTAACTTTTGAACAGCTGTAAGTACATCAATATCCTGCCTCAAATCTCCTAATAACAGGAGCCCAATGGTCAGTGCCGTAAGCGCAATACTCCAAACATACCGATGAGATTTCTTTGGATCTTTGTTTCCACGATCTGTGAACATACTCAACACAAATATTGCAGAATCTAACGAAGTGATTAAAAAGCTGGCTAATAGCAGCATTGTCGCTATATTAATAAAACCACTAAGGGGATAATTGCTTAGAAATACAAAAATGGAGCTAAACACATTGGAGAACTCACCATCATAAGTGGGCATTGTATTCATCAAATCAAACACCGAACTGCCAAATGTGCTAAACCATATGAACGTTCCTAAAGACGGAATAAGTAAGACCCCGATAATAAGTTCTCTAATTGTTCTGCCTTTAGATATACGTGCAATGAAGATTCCCGTAAAAGGTGCCCAGGCTAGCCAAAAAGCCCAATAGTAATAGGTCCAATCTGTAAGGAAAGCTTCACCGGGATCAAAATTACCCATCGCCAAGCTCATAGGAATGAAATCAATAAAATAGTAATATAGAGCAGTCACAAAAACCTGAATGATATTAGCAGTATTGCTTTGTAGCAAAACAAATAGTAAGAGACCTAGTGTAATGTAAATATTCACCGTAGAGATGACTTTAATTCCTTTATCAATTCCTTTATAGACGGAGATAAATGCGCCAATAGAAATCAATAAGGTAATACCTATAGTCACCCATAAAGAAGAATTCATACCAGTCAAAAAATTAAGCCCACCGTTAATTTGTGTAGTTCCCAATCCTATGGCTGCGCTTAATCCAAATACTGTAGTAAGAACGGCTAATGCATCAATAATAGCCTGATGGGATTTCTTTTTTAGAAAAGTATTGAATGCTGTACTCGTCAAAGCAGGTTGTCCTTTTTTAAACATAACATAACCCACGCATATGGCAAATAGTGCATAAAATGCCCAGGCTGTAAATCCCCATTGGTAAAAGGTAAACTCCAGAGCAACCACATCTGCTGATGCACCATTCTTTATTGGAGGATTAAGCTTCATGTAAACAGGTTCTTGTACAGCGCGCAGTAGAATACCTGCGCCCATTCCTGCACTATAGAGCATGGCGATCCATGCCATTCGGGAATAAGAAGGGCGATCTTGAGAGGATCCTAATCTATAGCTTCCCCATTTTGAACATGCAATGGCAACGCATCCTAAGACACAACCCAGACCCAAATAAAGATAAAACCTTCCGAAGGACTTCCTCACCCAAAGGGAGGTTTCTTCAATTTCTGCGTATGTTTCCGCAGTAAAAAAATAAATACATAACACAAAAAGCAGTAGTACCGAAACAGATAGCACTAAGGATGTTGATGTGTTATATATCTTGAGTCTTTTTAACAACACTAAAGTTTGTCAAAAACATATCCACCATCCTTAGCTCCCCAAACTTGTTTGTTTTCATTATCAAAACCGCGATCCCAGGAAATAATTTTATTTGGTGTTATAGTCACCTCACTTGAGGCAAAACTGGCTCCTCGTAGAGAACTTTCACAGGATCTGTCATTCGTACTACCCTCGTAAATTTTGTCGGCGACTTTTTTTAAAACGACGGCACATCCATTTCTTTCGATAAGATCAGAAGGATCTAATTGCTCAAAGGCATATGGATTTTCCCATTTGCCAATATATAATTCTGGATTAGGTAATTCGTATACTACACTTGCGATTGTACTGTCAGATGCTTTTTTAAGCTCATAAATACGTTGCCGGTAGGGTTGATCAGGCATGTTAGATAATGACTGTTCCACATAAAGATAAGCTCCTTTATCTTGCCAGATGGGATACATGTGTAAAATGATATTAAAATAAGTAGAATCTGCCAGAGATTGTTTTTTTGAGGAGAATGTACCCTGCATTACCTCATGAAGCTCAGCAATGTCGCTTTGCTCAACATTCGTTGACCTTTTGCAAGCTATAAGGCTTACTGCTAAAAAACATAAGAATGCGATTCTTGAAATCATGGTAGTTATGTTATTCTTTATTATTTACAATATTACGCAACATTCCTTCGAAAATAAAATAATGAAATGGTAGCATGGTGTACCAGTATAATCTCCCCCATATACCTTTAGGCCTAAAGGTGGCAGTTTGATGTAGGATATTGTCATCATCCATTTTAAATTCAAGCCAGGCCTCACCTGGTACGCGCATTTCTGCAAAAAGCAGTAATCTACCTTGTTCCTTATCAGCTAGTAACACACGCCAAAAATCCAGTGCGTCACCTACATAAATTTTATCTGGATTGGTTCGACCTCTTCTTAGACCAACTCCGCCAAAAAGCTTATCAATCATACCTCGTATACGCCACAACCAGTCCCCGTAGTACCATCCTGTCTTCCCACCAATGGCCCAAACACGTTGTAGTGCTTTTTTAGGATCTTGAGCCTTCATTTTTTGTTTATCTTTTAAACAGCCATAAGTAGGAACCTGAATAAATTTATCTAAATCACGTTTAAAGCGACTACTTACCATACTATCTTTCCAGCTGCTGGCTACTTCGTTTTGCTCTATTTTAATAAATGCTAATTCCAGTGCTTTAGTATAATTCATTGGTTGAATACCTAAGATTTTCTCTAGCCTTCTATCTTTTGAAACTACTTCTACCGTCATGCTATCCACCAGATTCATCGCTAACTTATAGGAGGTTGAAGTGACGAAATATAACCAATAGGAGGAAAGTTTTGGTGTCATGATGGGCACAGTAAAAATGTATAATGGTAATCCTCTTGCTTTAGCGTATTGCTCTAACATCTGTTTGTAGGTCAACACATCTGCGCCACCTATGTCAAAAGAATCATCGTAGCAGTGCTCATTATTAAGCACACCAATTAGAAACTGAAGTACATTTCTAATTCCTATAGGATGCGTTTTTGTATTCACCCATTTAGGCGTAATCATAAAGGGTAATTTCTCACACAAATCTCGTATGATTTCAAAGGAGGAGCTGCCGGATCCTACGATAATCCCCGCTCTAAGCACTGTGAGATGATAATTACCCTTATACAGGATTTGTTCTACGTTTTTTCGCGATTGAAGATGTTTAGAAAGATGTTCTTCATTGACAATTCCACTTAGATAAATAACTTGTTTGACTGAAGTTTCTGCCATATAGGCATTAAAGTTATTGGCGGCCAGCGCTTCTTTTTCATCAAAATCTGAGGTAGAAGAAGACATTGAATGAATTAAATAGTAAGCAGCATCAATATCAGCAGGTATTTGACCGGGAATTGGATCCTTAAGAAAATCGACTTCAATGATTTCAATTTGCCGCTTGAGACTGGCATTAATAGAAAGACGTTTTTCATCCCTCACAGCGCAAACCACTTCATGTTCTTTATCCAATAACAAAGGCAGTATCCTTACTCCAATGTAGCCGTTTGCTCCTGTTAATAATATTTTCACGTAGTCAAGTTAATAGAGTTAGTTTTTTTATGTTTATTTAGTCTTTGTACCTTACATCTATGCAAAACTTTTTAAAATATGTACTACTGACTTTAGGGGCGGTACTATTAGTTTATGGGTTGGCACGAATGCTTTTCCCTAATCTTTTAAAGGTTTCTCAAGTAGCAATTACGCAAGACTTAGCGGTCATAGTCCTGGGGCTATTTGTCTTCATTTGTGGTCTTGCATTTAATAGAAAATGATTAAAGATCGTCAACATTTGTTGGCGCCTTGGTTAGTTTGTAGTCCAATACCTTCTTCATAAATTGATGCGTACGCTTATCTTTTTGTAAGGCTTTGATTTTAATAAAATATTGATCCCGATAAATAGAATATTCTTCGGCTTTACCCTTATAAATGTTTAGTTTATAGAAAGGAATCACTAGGGCATAGGTCTCTAGCAATGATCTAAAGCTCACGATAATTCCGTTAGGCCTAAGTTCAATCCCACAGGTGTTTATATTATTGTCCAGCACTAACAAATTATGAATATCAATACTAGTAGATGTAATAAATAATTTACCGCTACCTATTCCTCCTAATTTAAATCGATCCAAAAGGTTGAATGTAGCACCAACCTCGGCATCAATTTTAGCCTTGATATCTGGTCTGTTATAAGAAATGTTAAGGAGCATCTTTTTTGTTAAAGATAGCGATTTCTCTATCTCACAAGATGATCTTAACGTAATTTTTGGAGTATCTTTGCGCCTTAAATCTTCGACCTATGATCCAGTCTGATCTCGTTTCTTGTGTTCAACAAGGACTTAAAAAACTTCATCAAGTTGATGTGGAGCAAATAGAATTGCAACCTACTCGCAAAGAGTTTGACGGAGATATTACTGTGGTAGTATTTCCCATGTTACGTCATGTGAAGACTAATCCTGTGACCTTAGGGAATGAGCTTGGCGCTTACGTACTAGAGCACATGGATGAGGTATCTGGATTTAATGTGATAAAAGGATTTTTAAATCTAGAGTTGACAGATCAATATTATATTGACGTCTTGTCTAAAATATCTGGCGAAGAGAAGTACGGGATACAACAATCTTATGGTTCTAAGGAAGCGGTAATGGTTGAATATTCATCACCCAATACAAATAAACCTCTTCATCTAGGGCATATTAGAAATAATCTGTTGGGTTACGCTGTCGCGGAAATTATTAAAGCCAGCGGGAAAAATGTATACAAAACTCAAATTATTAATGACCGCGGGATTCATATATGCAAATCAATGCTGGCCTGGAAGAAATTTGGTAATGGAGAAACACCACAATCCACCGGAATGAAAGGTGATCATTTTGTTGGGAAATACTATGTAAAATTCGACAAGGAGTATAAAACTGAAATTCAAGCGATGATCGCTGATGGAATTGCCGAAGATGAAGCCAAAAAGAAAGCCCCTTTACTTCTTGAAGCCCAACAAATGCTATTGAAATGGGAAGCTGGCGAACAAGAAACAGTAGCACTTTGGAAAAAGATGAACGGCTGGGTCTATGGCGGCTTTGAAGAGACCTATAAAAATCTTGGAGTTGACTTTGACTCGTATTACTATGAAAGTGACACCTATCTCCTAGGCAAGGACATCATAGAAGAAGGTCTTGCAAAAGGAGTTTTTTTTAAGAAAGAAGACAACTCTGTGTGGTGTGATCTTACAGCAGAGGGATTGGATGAAAAATTAGTACTGCGATCTGATGGTACTGCTGTGTATATGACCCAAGATCTTGGTACTGCGGTACAGCGGGTAAAAGATCATCCAGATATTAACGGGATGGTATATACGGTAGGTAACGAACAGGACTACCATTTTAAAGTACTTTTTTTAATTTTAAAGAAATTGGGATACAGTTGGGCAGATCATTTACATCATCTAAGTTATGGTATGGTTGACCTACCTTCGGGTAAAATGAAAAGCAGAGAAGGAACTGTGGTTGATGCAGATGATTTAATTAAGGAAATGGAACGGACTGCTGAAAAAATTTCTTCAGAATTAGGAAAACTAGATGGCTATACCCTAAGACAAAAACAAGAATTATATCATGTTATTGGACTGGGAGCACTTAAGTATTATATTTTAAAAGTAGATCCTAAAAAAACTATTCTTTTCAATCCAGAAGAGTCTGTTGACTTTCAAGGAAACACAGGGCCATTCATTCAATATACCTATGCTAGAATTCAATCTATTCTTAGAAAAGCAAAAGAACAAAACATTATTCAAAGTACTGGGCAACTAGATGAATTACATGTAAAAGAGCGTGACGTTATTAAGCAATTGGAGGTATTTCCAGATGCTGTACAACAAGCAGCAGAGCAGCACAGTCCTGCGATAATTGCAAATTACACCTATGAACTGGTCAAGTCTTTTAATTCCTTTTATCAAAATGTTCCTATATTAGGAACTGCTTCCCCTGAAGAATCCTCATTTAGGGTATTACTAGCAAATAAAACGGCTCAAGTAATCAAAGAAGCTTTAGCGATGCTAGGAATTGAAGTGCCAGAGCGTATGTGAAAAAAAAGAGTCTGGCAACTGCCAGACTCTTTTCAATATATAAATATTGGAAAAATTATGCGTGCGATTCTTTTTCGGCCATTACAGCAGAAGCAAGACTATATATAACAAGCCCAAAACCTATCTTGTTGATAGCGTCACCAATATTGTAGATTACGTCCATTGACAAATCTTGGAACATTGGTACTCCAAATAGTCCACCCTCAGTTCCTGCAATATACCCTACTGGATAGATTGCCCAACCTACAAGTACAAACCAACACAAGATTTTGTGAGCTCTTAATACGTGACCTCCAGCAGATTCTGCCAATTTCTTAGCACTACCAAGCCATATTTCATACACGATTAAGAAGTAGAAAATACCTGAAATTAATCCCCAAATCCAACTTTGAGTTTCATCTCCATAAATAGCTTCACCTATGTATCCCGTTACTAACATACCTACAGAATAGAAAATCATTTTCCATAGTAAAGATTGTTTAGCTCCGGCTACTTTGAGAATTAAATAAAATTCAACGCACATGAGTGGAACGGTTAAAATCCAGTCAACGTATCTAAAAAATACAGGTGACTCCATGTTAGAGATCCAATAATCTCTCATGTAAAAATAATGTACTGCAGCAATAAATGTAATCAATCCTGAAACCAGTATTGAAGTTCTCCATTTTGGATTAAATTGACTTAACGATAAAAAGAAGAAAGCAGATGCTGCCATCATGGCCATACAACCTATAAAAAAGGTAAATCCAACATAATCCGTCGGATCCATTTTAGGCACTAGTGCAATTAGATAGGATAATTTTTCCATAGTTTTGTGGAAATTTTTTGGTTATTAATAGTGCTAATTTAAGCAAACAAATAATAGTTTGTTTAGGCTTTAACATTTTTCATTAAACAAAATGATATTCCTACAAAAATTTAACATTCAAATTAACAATCTAATAATAACTTTAGTTTGTCTTGTGGCTAGTGTTTTTGTGCCCTCAGCACTGTTAAATTATATTGGTTTAGGAGTTGTATTAACAATTGGATTGCTTCATGGAGCAAATGATATTATGTTAATAAATAGACAATCTGAAATTAAAAACCGATCGTTTTCAAGTCTAAAAGCTATCTTTTATTACACTTCAATTATCCTATTATTTGCGGCAGTATTCTATTTTTTACCCACGCTTGGACTTCTTTTCTTTGTTTTTATAAGTGCAATTCACTTTGGAGAGCAACATTTAGCGGCAGTGCTTGATTTGATAGGGAATACACTTAGATATATGTTGTATCTAATTTATGGATTTGTCATCTTTATGATGATTTTTTATTTCAACAGTGAATCTACAATAAAAATAATAGAACAAATGACTGGATTGAGATTGAATGAGGGTTATTTTTTTTATGGATTGGCTGTGTCATTTCTATTACTGTTTCTTCAAACTCTTTACATCCACTTAAAAGAATATAGGTTAAGTTGGCAGATAATTATTCGGGAAGTTCTTATACTGGTGACATTGGCAATTCTTTTTAATTATTCCAGTCTTTTATTTTCGTTTGCGGTCTACTTTGTTTTATGGCATAGTATTCCCTCAATGCGAGATCAACTGGTCTATCTTTATGGAAAAGTTTCGGTCAGATCACTAAAGAAATACATTAGCCAAGCCTTCGTGTTTTGGTTAGTTTCTGTTTTGGGTCTAATACTTTTTTCGATAAGCATTCAGCAATATGAAGATTTTTTTCTAGCTGTTTTCTTTTCATTTTTAGCTGCAATTACGCTACCCCATGTGTTTATTGTTAGTAAAATTAAGCAACAAGAGTAAGCGCATAATTCAACGGTCTATCTCTTTAGAAATTCTTACCTTTGGAGCTTGATTTACTTAGTAAAATGTAACACCTATTGATGATTCCCTATGTTCGATAATTTAAGTGATAAGTTAGATAAAGCATTACATATATTAAAAGGTCACGGTAGTATTACCGAGGTTAATGTTGCCGAAACATTAAAAGAAATTAGAAGAGCGCTGGTTGATGCAGATGTTAATTATAAAATAGCTAAGGACTTTACTGCTACGGTAAAAGAGAAAGCGCTGGGACAGGATGTACTCAAATCATTAAAGCCGGGTCAGCTCTTAGTAAAAATTGTCAAAGATGAGCTTACAGAGCTCATGGGTGGTGATGCCGAAGGAATTAACCTTTCAGGTAATCCATCAGTAATACTAATGTCTGGTCTACAGGGTTCTGGTAAAACTACATTTTCAGGAAAACTGGCTAACTTTCTTAAGACAAAAAAATCCAAAAAACCACTTTTGGTAGCCTGTGATGTTTATCGTCCTGCTGCAATTAATCAGTTGCACGTAGTAGGAGATCAAATTGGTGTTGAGGTATATAGTGATAAATTAACTAATGACCCTGTGGCAATTGCTCAGGCCGGTATTGCCCACGCTAAAACAAACGGATTTAATGTGGTCATTATTGATACCGCAGGTCGTTTAGCAGTAGATGAAGTCATGATGACCGAGATTTCTACTATTCATAAAGCCATACAGCCCCAAGAAACCTTATTTGTCGTTGATTCAATGACCGGTCAGGATGCTGTAAATACGGCAAAGGCATTTAACGATGTGCTTAATTTTGATGGTGTCATTCTTACAAAGCTAGATGGCGATACACGAGGTGGTGCAGCAATTTCTATTAAATCTGTTGTAAATAAACCCATTAAGTTCATTGGTACAGGTGAAAAGATGGAAGCCATCGATGTATTCTATCCTTCGCGAATGGCAGATCGTATCTTGGGTATGGGTGATGTGGTTTCTCTTGTTGAACGCGCACAAGAGCAGTTTGATGAAGAGGAGGCACGTAAGCTGCAAAAGAAGATTGCAAAGGATCAGTTTGGCTTTGATGACTTTTTAAAACAAATCCAGCAGGTTAAAAAAATGGGGAATATGAAAGACCTCATGGGAATGATTCCCGGTGCTGGTAAAATGATGAAGAATATGGATATTGATGATGACGCATTCAAGGGAATCGAAGCGATCATTCATTCCATGACCCCAAAAGAGCGTTCACAACCTCACATATTAAATGCCAGTAGAAAAAAACGAGTGGCGAAAGGATCGGGAACATCTGTACAAGAAGTGAACCAGTTGCTAAAACAGTTTAATCAAATGGGTAAAATGATGAAAATGATGCAAGGTGGGGGCGGTAAGAAAATGATGCAAATGATGCAGGGGATGAGGTAATGATCTAAATCTCAATTTTCAAATACCACATTCCAGAAGCACTGAGTACGCCCTTTGATCTCGAAGAAAGAACATTTCAATTTGCAAGAGATGTAAGACAACTTATAATGAAAATTCCAAACTCTATAGCTAATATAGAGGATGCTAATCAGGTAGTAAAATCATATGTTAGTGTAGGAGCAAATTATATTGAAGCAAATAAAAAGTTAGGTCCTAAAGATCTAATATTTTGACTTAAAATAATTAGAAAAGAAGCTAAAGAAAGAAGGTATGTACTAAGACTACTAAAAGTTGGTAATAGCACGTTTGAAAACGATTTTGATGAATTGATTGATACATAAAATTAACTGAGGAAAATACGTTCAAAATTATCAATGAACTAGATAATTCAAAGTCGTAGTTCTACTTAAAAGCTTTTGGAATTTGGACATTAATTTTTGGAATTTGATTGTTGACAATCATATTTCATTTATACATAGCGTATGACAGTATTAGACGGAAAAAAAGCAAGCAATGATATCAAAAATGAGATCAAAGCCGAAGTAGATAAAATGAAAGAACGAGGTGAAAAAGTACCTCATCTGGCAGCAATCATTGTGGGAAATGACGGTGCGAGTCTCACTTATGTTGGCAGTAAAGTGCGCTCTTGCGAACGGGTTGGTTTTGAGTCTACACTAATTAAAATGCCAAATACTACCAGCGAAATTGAGCTGCTGGATAAAATTGATGAGCTCAATCAAAATAATGAAATCGATGGTTTCATTGTTCAACTTCCACTTCCTAAACAAATTGATACTCAGGAAGTAATCCTGGCAATAGATCCAGATAAGGATGTAGATGGATTTCATCCGGCTAATTTTGGAAAAATGGCCTTGGATATGAGCACGTTTATTCCAGCAACACCATTTGGAATTCTAGAATTACTGGAGCGCTATGATGTAGAAACTAAAGGTAAACATACTGTGGTAATAGGCCGAAGTCATATTGTAGGTCGTCCTATGAGTATTTTAATGGGTAGAAAAGGTTTCCCGGGTAATTCTACGGTAACGCTTACACATAGCCATACCAAAAACATAACTCAAATCACCTCACAGGCTGATATAATTATTACCGCTCTTGGTGTCCCCGGTTTCCTTAAAGCCGAAATGGTTAAAGACGATGCGGTTATTATTGACGTGGGGATCACACGTGTGCCAGATGAATCCAGAGAACGAGGTTATTATATTACTGGAGATGTAGATTTTGAGCAGGTATCTAAAAAAGTTTCAGCCATTACGCCTGTACCCGGTGGTGTAGGACCAATGACGATTGCAATGTTGCTTAAGAACACACTTTTGGCCAGAGAAAGACATAGAGCAGCGGCTAAGAAAAAGAGTATGGATTAAGCCTCAAAAAGCTGATTCATATCCTTAAATGTTTTGAATTCTAAGACGTTTCCGCAGGGGTCATAGAAAAACATGGTGGATTGTTCTCCTTTTTTGCCTTCAAAACGTACATGGGGTTCAATTTCAAAGTTGATGTTCTTTTGCTTTAAATCTTCCGCGAAAGCGTGAAAATCTTTCCAGGCAAGTATCACTCCAAAATGAGGAACAGGAACTGCTTTACCATCAACTGGATTTTTAACTTCCAATTGTTTTTGTTCGCTTAAGTGGATTACGAGTTGATGACCAAAGAAATTAAAGTCCACCCAATGATCACTGCTTCGGCCTTCTTCACAGCCTAAAACGTCACGATAAAAAGCCCGACTCTTCACCAATTCTGAAACAGGAATAGCCAGATGAAACGGCGTTAACATGTTGCTCATAATACATTTTTTGTGTTACTGTATTCTTTTCTATAAATTCGAACCAAAAGTAAAAATAGACTTACCAGTAAAGGACCAAAAATTAAACCAATAAATCCAAAAATGGGCACACCAACGATTACTCCGATAATCGTAATCATAGGGTGTAAGTCGGCAAGTTTTTTTTGAATTAAAAATCTAAATAAATTGTCTGTTGCGCTAACAATAGTGGCTCCATAAATAAGAATGCCAATAGCCTCAGTACTATCACCTTGTGCAAATAGTAAAATAGTAACTGGGACAATACCTAAAGCAGTTCCTACAAAAGGAATCATGGATCCAATAGAGGTGACTACGAACCAAAACCATGGATCGCTAACACCAAAAATCCAAAAGCCAATTAACGCAACGATCCCTTGCATAACTCCTACTAACGGTATTCCTATTGCGTTGGACTTTACCAAATCACTTACTTCTTGTCCAATCAATAGAATGTTTTCTTTTTTCAAAGGAATATAAGCTTGTGAAGCTTTTGTCCAAATGTCTCGCTCAATAAGCATGTAATACAGCATAAAATATAAAAGTCCTATTGCGATCAAGGCATTAAAGGTGCCACCGGCAAAATCTTGTAAATTATTACTTAACCATGCCGTGATTTCCTGTGTGTCAATGTTTTGAGAAAAATTTGGTCCTATATATTCTTCAAATCGATCTATATAATTTTTAGTTGCTTCAACTACTTTTTCAGAATTGTTGATAAACTTAGATACTTTAGAAGAAAGTAATAATACGATCAAGCTTACGGGAACCAATATGACGATAATAGAAATTACAATTAAAAGTGAGGCTGCGATCCAGGGTTTCCACCCTCTAACTTCTAACATACGCTGATAGCGCACTAAGAGCACATAAAAAGTTACTGCACCAAGAACTCCGCTTAAATAGGGTAGTAAGTAGTTAAAGATAATAGCAAACAGTAAAACAATCAGCAACAAAATGAATGTTTGCCTGATCTTAATGGGTTCTATTTTATTCATTGGTCAAAAGTAACCTTTAATTTTGCTAGTTATTTCTAAGCGCATCTATTAATTCTTGCTTGTTCATGGTCGACCGGCCGTCTATCCCCACCTTTTTTGCCTGTTCATAAAGTTCATCTTTGGTGCGCTCTTCATAATCCGTTGCTTTTCCGCCTTTTTTGCCGGCATTAGGCGTATTGGCTATGCGTGCAGCTTTCTCTTTAGAATACCCCTGATCCCTTAGTGCTTCGTACTGTTCTTCATTTTTAATACTTGGTCTGTCCATAATTTTTGGTTTAAATCTAACTAGAAGAACAGTTTTAGGGACGTAAATTTTTGTTATTTTTTTAGAACAACTAGGCCTCAAGGAAATCGACCATCTGCTTATAAATATCAGCGCGGTGTAATGAATGACCGGCTTGCGGAGTTTCGATAAGCGAAGCTTTATCCCAGTTAAAGGCTATAGATTGCGATGAACTGATTGGTGCGATAGCATCCTGAGGATCATGAAATAGTAATCCGTTTTGCTGGAGGTAACCGCTAAATTTAGGAATAGAAAACTGGTCAAACGTAAAACCAAACTGATCTACAAATAGTTCTTCTAAGGCACTCATAATCGCGTTGTCTAGTTGCAACAGTTGCTGATAATCATGCATAATTTCACTCAACTCACCCGGGGGAGCAAGAGCAATAATCTTTTCTACATTATTATCTGGATAGCGGTACTGATGAAAAATAGCGGTCATACCACCAATCGAATGTCCAATCACATAGCTTGGATCGTGAAGCTCTACCAATTTGCGTACAGTAGCAGAATACAGGGGTACATTTAAAATAGAGCCACTTGAGGCGCCATGAGCCGGTGCATCTAAGGCAATAATGTTGTAGTCCAATGGTTGTAGGTAGTTCAAAAATTCTTTCCATCGTGCCGTATTACTCTCCCAACCATGAATAAGCAAAATCGTTTCTCTTTCTCCTGGCCAGTGATAGGTTTGGATATCATTATGTTCAATGTGATGAAGTTGAGCTTTATATTCGGAAAGGTATTCTTCTTGTTGAGGCAGTAATTTTCCTTTTTGGGGAGAACAAAATATATTGAATGCCTGTTGAGCAGCTTTATTTAGGTCGGTCTTAGCTAACCTGTTGAGCATTTTTCCCACCTGAAGCGGTGATGGAGGTGTTTTCTCTATCATTCCTCTTCGCGATTAGCTTGATCGATGGAAAATGCCGGAAGACAGATCGCTAAATACTCACATGCTTCTTCAAATGGATTTGCGTAGCGTACACGTGTGTTTTTATTGATCTTAATGCTCTCTCCGGCTTTTAATATAATATCTTCTGCATTTATGGTAAATTGTTTTTTTCCTTTAATGACGTAGGTATATTCATCAAACGTAGGTGTTTGATATGGCTCAGACCATCCCGGTGGAGCGATCATGTGTGCAATGCTTAGCTCCTTCTCGCCATTTGTTGCCAAACCAACATGTTCTTCAATTAGTTTACCATCTGTAGTTGGGACGATAAACGGTGATCGTTGGATGGTGTACTTTTCCTTTTTCAAACTAAAATTATTTAATTTTCCTACTTCCTACTTCCTACTTCCTACTTCCTACTTCCTACTTCCTACTTCCTACTTCTACTCCCAACCAATCCAAAACTGGTCGATTGGAGCGTTATCTGGGATGAGGCTGGATTCTATTTTATGGGTTGTGGAAAGCTGAAATATCGTAGGGAGGTGTTTTTTATCAATAGTGATGTATGCTGGAATTTCCTCTAAAAAGATGACTGCATCTGTAATTGTATTCTCAATTTTCTTAATCGTATAATTCTCCAAAATTTCTTTATAGGTGCTTCGGGTACTCAATCCTTTTTCGGTTTTAAACGCTGGATCCAATATTCTAATATCCCCAATTCGGCTAGCTGTATCTCCAGGTGTTTTTGGGTCAAGGCGTAAAAGTTGATTTCCCGAAGTCTCATAGATTTCTATTTCATTTCCGCCAAATATATAGGTGCTGTCAAACCTTCGGTTAACAATTGAATCCTGTTTATAAATTTCACCTAATTGACTAACTCTGGTCTCTTTTGACAATTTACCAACTTGATCTGCCGTAATCAAAAAAGGATCATTTCCTACTTCACAAGAGGTCATCAACAGTACTATTAAGCTTACACTAATTATTGTTCTATTCATTTTTATATTCTTTTGCTTAAACCTTAAACCCTATATAAGCTATTTAATCATTTTACCCAATATGCCCAATACGCTTCTAATTACCGTAGCACTGGTTAACACTTTGATCACTGCTTTTTGTGTAGGGCTTTGGGTTGTTCTGCTGCTTCGGCGTTTTGAAGTAGTTTTTTCAGCTTTTTTTCGTTCTTCTTGTGCTTTAGCTTTAGCTTCTTCCTGATTTGCTTTCTTTATTTTCTCATTCAGTAATTCATAGGCACTCTCACGATCAATCTCCTGATTATATTTTTTAGCGAGTGTTGACGATGAGGTAATTTCTTCTAATTCTTTTTTAGACAGGATATCCATGCGCGACATAGGCGCTCTAAGCATAGTGGCGGCTAATGGCGTAGGGCGACCTTTTTCATCCAGTGCAGAAATTAAAGCCTCTCCAATTCCTAAAGATGTGAGCACTTCTTTTGTGTCATAATACGGTGAGTCTGGATAATTTTCAGCGGTTAGCTTAATTGCTTTTCGATCTTTTGCAGTGAATGCCCGCAGGGCGTGCTGTACTTTTAGTCCTAATTGACTCAAGACACCTTCAGGAATATCGGTGGGATTTTGAGTAACTAAATATAATCCCACTCCCTTAGACCGAATCAACTTTACAATGCTTTCAATCTGGCTATGTAGAGCAGCTGAAGCTTCTTTAAAAATAAGGTGCGCCTCATCAATAAAAATGACCAGTTCTGGACGACCGCTATCACCTTGTTCTGGAAAAGTAGCATAGATTTCTGCCAGTAAACTCAACATAAACGTAGAAAACAGCTTAGGGCGATCTTGAATATCAGTCAGGCGAATGATGTTAATCATACCTTTTCCGTTTTCCTCAATCCTACATAAATCCTGAACTTCGAACGAAGTTTCGCCAAAGAAAATATCTGCTCCCTGTTGCTCCAGTTCGATAACTTTTCTTAAAATGGAACCCGTAGAGGCTGTAGAAACTCGCCCGTAGTGTTCTTCAATCTCTTTTTTGCCGTCATTAGTCGCATAATGCAACACTTTTTTAAAGTCTTTTAGATCCAGCAGTGGTAAGTCATTATCATCACAGTATTTAAAGATAACTGAGATAATGCCAGATTGTGCCGGTGTGGCATTAATAATTCGCGAGAATAGCACAGGGCCAAATTCACTTACAGTAGCCCTCATACGAACACCATTTTGTTCTGATAACGTTAGAATTTCAACAGGAAAACCCTTAGGGGTAAACGGCAGTCCAATTTTCTCGTGGCGCTCATCAATTTTTGCGTGTCCAGTACTTGCTTTAGCAATTCCGCTAAGATCACCTTTCATATCCATGAGCAATACAGGTATTCCTTGCTCACTTAAATTTTCGGCAATCACCTGCAAAGTTTTTGTTTTACCTGTTCCGGTAGCACCTGCGATTAAACCGTGGCGGTTAAGTGTTTTTAAGGGAATGTTTACAAAAGCATTCGTAATTGTTTTTCCCTCCAACATAGCCGCGCCCATGGTGAGGTATTCACCTTTAAAGGTGTTTCCTTTGGTGATATGACTAATAAATTCTTCGGTCTTACTCATGAGTTCTTCTTAATACATCAAAAATAACAATAGTATTGAGTTAAAAGAAAACTCATGCAATTTAAATAGGAATCTTCAAGCAACTAGACGAAAAGCAATATCTTTGTACCACATGATGACAGCAGAGGTAAAGCAACAGGTAGATAAGGGTGAAATGCTCCCGTTAATGGAAGAATTTTACACTATTCAGGGCGAAGGATATCATAAAGGTAAAGCGGCTTATTTTATACGTGTAGGCGGTTGTGATGTGGGTTGTCATTGGTGTGATGTAAAAGAAAGCTGGGATGCTGATACACATCCTCCTACGTCTATTAATCATATTGTGGATAACGCAATTAAGCACAGTGATACCATTGTAATAACTGGTGGGGAGCCATTAATGTGGGATATGAACCCATTGACAAAAAAGTTGAAGTCTAAAGGCGTACAAACCCACATCGAAACATCTGGTGCTTATCCACTTTCAGGAGAATGGGATTGGATATGCTTATCACCTAAAAAAAGAATGCTTCCTAAAGCAGAAGTCTATCAACGTGCCAACGAACTAAAAGTGATCGTTTATAATACGCATGATTTCGCTTTCGCTGAGGAACAAGCTAAAAAAGTTAATCAAAATTGTAAACTATTTTTACAACCAGAATGGAGCAAACGCGAAAAGATGATGCCAAAGATGATTGACTATGTAATGCAAAATCCTAAATGGATTATGAGCTTACAAACCCATAAATATCTCAATATTCCTTAGGTCTGAATTAAAAAGAATTTTACGTTAATACGATATATTCTATGGGTCATCTATATGATTTAATCCTTTAAAATTAGAATGTCCTGATATATGTTTTCAGGACATTCTAATTTTAACCTCTTTGTTTATTAGGCTTTCTTAAATGGTACCTGTATAAATGTATCATCCCAGCCCATCATTAGATGTGCTCCATTGTCTGTGGGCTTAAATGCAATAGAAAATGATTCAATGGTTGCAGGAGATGTTCTTGCCGGCGCATTAATCCTCACTGCGTCTTGTTCCTGGCTGTAACCACTGGTTCCCCATCTGTTTGTAGTTTTATTTAGGATCACAGTCCATTCTTTCTCTCCAGGGATTGTATATAAGCTGTACGTTCCGGCTTCAATTTTAGAATCATTAAGCATCATATCTACGTAAAAGGTAATTTCAGTCGCTTCATTAGCACCTGTTCTCCAAATTTTACCATAGGGAACCAATTTTCCAAAAATCTCGCGATCCTTTTTTTGAGGGCGGCTATATATAACGCGTATCAAGGCCTGATTGTTATCACCTCTAAGCATTGCAATATCCATGGGACTTTTATCCATATCAGGAAAATCCTGTGCTTGAGTGGTTTGAAATGAGACTGTCACACAAAGAGCAATTAAAGCTAGTACATTTTTCATTGTTTTTATTTTTTATTTACCGTATAAATATATCTATAAGCAAAAGCACTCGCTGTTAAGGCTCTGCTAAACTATTGGGTTGTATAACTTACAGTTTGACTTAATCATACCAATAAACACTAATTCATCTACCAAATTGATATAAAAATGAGCTTTAGAACTACAATTCAAAACCATTTAGGCTCTTTGACTTTTTAAATAGAAGGATAAGGTAGAATTTAGCCCAGAATTTAAATCGATAATTATGTGCGGAATTGTATGTGCTTTTGATGCAAAAGAATCTCCTGATCAGGTAAGACCTAGAGTGTTAGAAATGGCAAAAAAAATAAGACATCGCGGTCCCGATTGGAGTGGAGTCTACGCCAATGGTACTACGGTCATGGCGCATGAGCGCCTGGCGATTGTAGATCCCGCTTCAGGCAAGCAACCGCTGGTGAGCCCAGATGGAAAGCTTGTTTTAGCGGCAAATGGAGAAATTTATAATCACAGAGCTTTACGAGATCAATTGGGTGGAGCCTATCAGTTTAAAACCAATAGTGATTGCGAAGTCTTATTAGCATTATATCAAGAAAAAGGTGCTGAGTTTTTGGATGAGCTCAATGGTATTTTTGGCTTTGCAATTTATAATAATCAAGCCAATGAATATTTCATCGCACGCGATCATATGGGAATCATCCCTCTGTATATGGGCTGGGATCAACATGGAACTTTTTATGTAGCTTCAGAATTAAAAGCCTTGGAGGGTACTTGTTCAAAAATTGAATTGTTTCCGCCGGGTCACTATTTAAAAAGTTCCGACGCAAAATTCGTCCGGTGGTATCAAAGGGATTGGCAGGATTACGATACTGTAAAAGACCATGAAACTTCAGTTGTTGAGCTTCAGCAAGCACTTGAAGATGCTGTACATAGACAATTAATGAGTGATGTTCCTTATGGCGTGCTGTTGAGCGGGGGCTTGGATTCTTCGGTCACTTCGGCTATTGCTAAAAAATATGCCGAGATGCGTATAGAAGCAGATGATAAAACGAAAGCTTGGTGGCCTCAATTGCATTCGTTTTCCGTAGGATTAAAAGGTTCTCCTGATTTGGCTGCCGCCCGAAAAGTAGCCGATCATATCGGGACAGTACATCACGAGATAGAATTTACGATCCAAGAGGGAATAGATGCGATAAGAGATGTGATTTATCAATTAGAAACGTATGACATCACAACAATTAGGGCCAGTACGCCCATGTATCTCATGGCGCGCGTGATCAAATCTATGGGAATAAAAATGGTCTTGTCTGGCGAAGGAGCAGATGAACTCTTTGGAGGTTATTTATATTTTCATAAGGCTCCAAATGCAAAGGAATTTCATGAAGAAACAGTTCGAAAATTGAATAAACTCCACATGTACGACTGCTTACGCGCGAATAAAAGTTTGGCAGCATGGGGAATTGAAGGTCGTGTACCATTCCTAGACAAAGAGTTTATGGATGTAGCCATGAGAATCAACCCTAGAGATAAGATGATCACAACGGATCGTATGGAAAAATGGGTGATTCGAAAAGCTTTTGAAGATTATCTCCCTCAAGAAGTAGTCTGGAGACAAAAGGAACAGTTTAGCGACGGAGTGGGATACAGCTGGATTGATACCTTAAAAGAAAAGGTGAATGTTGAGGTAACAGACGGGCAAATGGAAAACGCTCAATATAGATTTCCATTGCAAACCCCACAGAATAAAGAAGAATATTATTACCGAAGTATTTTTGAAGAGCATTTCCCCAGCGATGCAGCGGCGTTGAGTGTGCCCCAAGAGCCAAGCATAGCCTGTAGCACAAAAATCGCATTAGAATGGGATGAGGCCTTTAAAAACATGAATGATCCCAGCGGAAGAGCCGTCGCTAAAATTCACGAAGATGCATATTAATGAGACCCATTCTGAGCTTTTTGCTCAGGATGCCGGTCGAATTAACCCCGCAACAATGCGGGGTCTCTTTTCATGATATGTGGACCCATTCTGAGCTTTTTGATCAGGATGATGGTCGAATTAACCCCACCACAATGCGGGGTCTCTTTTTCATGATATGTGGACCCATCCTGAGCTTTTTGCACAGGATGATGGTCGAATTAACCCCGCAACAATGCGGGGTCTCTTTCTCATGATGTATGTACCCATTCTGAGCTTTTTGCTCAAGATGCCGGTCGAATTAACCATTGTATTATTCCTAATCATACTTTCAATTTATAGTTCTCCCTCTCCGACGGGAGAGGGGTTAGGGGGTGAGGCCTTTTAAGGGAATCATTAATTATATTGGCAAAAGAAAATAAAGTTTCATCAGTTTACTCTTCATCCACCTTTTAGTAAGATTATTAAAGAAGGAATAGTGGATCGGGTTGAGGACTTTTTAAGGAGTTTTGATCATTTTAAAAGCACTATCTTACTGTATTTATGAAATTAAAGATTTCGGCGCAGGTCTATAAACTACCCCTCAGGCATCCTTTCACTATTTCTCGATATACGATAGAGATACAAGAAACTGTCATAGTCTCAATTACCTGTGGTGATCATACAGGGTATGGCGAAGCAACAGCCAATCCGTACTACGGGAGTACCGTAGAAAAAATACAAAGGTCAGTAGTAAGTGTAGCACAAAAGGTAAAAGATGCATCTCGCACATCTCCGCAAGCGTTATGGAACGAGTTATCTCAATCGCTAAAAGAAGATTATTTTGCCTTATGCGCTATCGATTCTGCTTTTTGGGATTGGAAATCAAAAAAACGCGGTATTTCGTTAAGAGATTTGCTTTCGGTTGATTTCAAAGCATTTAAAAACAATAGTTTAAGTCTTAATACTAGCTATACCATAGGTTTGGCCTCTATGGACAAAATGATAGAGAAATTGAGGGAAACACCCTGGCCTGTGTATAAAATTAAGCTAGGAGGTAAGGATGATCTTAACGTGATCAAATTTTTACGTTCCCAAACCAGTGCCGTTTTTAGAGTTGATGCGAACTGCGCCTGGACTGCTAACCAAACAGTAGAGTTTGCAAAGCAAATGAAAACACTGGGAGTGGAGTTCATTGAACAACCTTTGCCAAATCATAAGATTGAGTCAATGGACAGGTTGAAATTGAAAAGTGTTTTACCGCTTATGGCAGATGAAAGTTGTCCGCGTTACGAAGATATACTTAAATGCTCAACAGGATTTCACGCGGTAAACATAAAATTAATGAAATGTGGCGGAATCACACCCGCGATTAAAATGATTCAACAAGCGCGTGAATTGAAATTGAAAATCATGCTGGGTTGTATGACAGAATCTGGTGTTGGTATCGCAAATATATGTCAATTGGCTCCATGGGTAGATTATCTTGATACAGATGGTGCTATGCTGTTAAAAAATGATCTTGCAAAGGGAGTAAAATTTGTCGATGGAAGATTAGTTTATGGCAATATTTCAGGTAATGGAATTCACACACTTCGGCAGCAATAATTACCCACATTTTGTTGATAACTTCCCCCTATTGGCAGGGCTTTTGCACTAAGAAAGTGGCCTATTTAGGTATATTTGTAAATGACCTGTTTTTAGAATTTTTTAAGAAGCGTACAGGTCGATTATCCCGCAATTATGAGCGGGATCTATTTGAATAAAAAGTAGAGCATTAATAAAACAAGAATTTTATGAGTGAAGAGAAGAATCAACCGCAATATTCGGCAGATAGTATCCAGGCGCTTGAAGGTATGGAACACGTACGTAAGCGTCCTTCCATGTATATTGGAGATGTAGGTGTACGAGGATTGCATCATCTTGTCTACGAAGTAGTTGATAACTCAATTGATGAAGCATTAGCGGGTCATTGTGATCATATTGATGTTATTATCAATGAAAATAATTCCATTACCGTAAAGGATAATGGTCGTGGTATTCCTGTGGGAATTCACAAAAAAGAAGGTATCTCTGCACTGGAGGTTGTAATGACTAAAATTGGTGCTGGGGGGAAATTTGATAAAGACTCGTATAAAGTTTCCGGTGGATTGCATGGTGTAGGGGTGAGTTGTGTGAATGCACTTTCAGATCACTTACATGCCACAGTCTATCGTGAAGGTAAAGTTTGGGAGCAAGAATATGAACGCGGTAAGGCAATTTATCCTGTCAAAGCGACTGGTGATTCTGACAAAAATGGAACCGAGGTAACTTTCCTGCCAGATCGTAGCATCTTTACTCAGGTAACAGAGTATAACTACGATACACTGGCCAGCAGGATGCGTGAATTAGCGTATTTGAATAAGGGTATCACCGTAACACTTACAGATAGACGTGAAACTGATGAAAAAGGAGAACACCCTACTGAAGTTTTTCATTCAAAAGAAGGTCTTAAAGAATTTGTTAAGTTTTTAGATGGGAACCGAAACCCTATTATTACCGATGTTATTTCAGTAGAAGGTGAAAAGAATGGAGTCCCCGTAGAAGTGGCGATGATTTATAATGAATCTTATGCTGAAAACCTTCACTCTTACGTAAATAACATCAATACTCACGAAGGTGGAACGCATTTGGCTGGGTTTAGACGTGGCTTAACCTCATCGTTAAAGAAGTATGCTGATGCTAGCGGAATGTTAGATAAACTAAAATTTGATATCGCGGGAGATGACTTTAGAGAAGGATTAACTGCAATTATTTCGGTAAAAGTTCAGGAGCCTCAGTTTGAAGGCCAGACCAAAACAAAATTGGGTAACCGTGAGGTTACTTCAGCGGTTTCGCAAGCAGTATCAGAGATGCTTGAGAACTATCTTGAGGAAAATCCAAACGACGCAAAAACCATCGTGCAAAAAGTAATCTTGGCTGCTCAGGCGCGGCACGCTGCTAAAAAGGCACGTGAGATGGTGCAGCGTAAAACGGTGATGAGCATTGGGGGATTACCCGGAAAATTATCAGATTGCTCTGAGCAGGACCCTGCAATGTGTGAAGTATTTCTAGTTGAGGGAGACTCTGCAGGAGGAACTGCAAAACAAGGACGCGACCGAAAGTTCCAGGCAATTTTACCCTTGCGGGGGAAGATTTTAAATGTGGAAAAAGCCATGTCTCACCGTGTCTTTGAAAATGAAGAGATTAAGAATATTTTCACGGCATTGGGTGTTACCATTGGTACCGAAGAAGACAGCAAAGAATTAAATTTAAGCAAACTAAGGTATCACAAAGTGGTCATCATGTGTGATGCAGACGTCGATGGAAGTCATATTGAAACCTTGATTCTTACCTTCTTCTTTAGGTATATGCGTGAGCTTATTGAGAATGGACACATTTACATTGCTACCCCGCCATTATATTTAGTCAAAAAAGGATCTAAGAAGATTTATGCTTGGGATGATAGTGAACGAGATAGTATTGTAGATAACATGAAAGGTGGGGCAAGTATCCAGCGTTATAAGGGTCTGGGTGAGATGAACGCAGAGCAGTTATGGGATACTACCATGAACCCAGAGTTTAGAACACTTCGCCAGGTTAGTATTGATAATGGAGTAGAGGCAGATCGTATTTTTTCTATGTTGATGGGGGACGAAGTTCCACCTCGTCGTGAATTTATTGAGAAAAATGCGACATACGCTAATATTGACGTGTAACTCAATCTAAGGTTAGACTTTTATGATTCCCGATGTTACCCGCAGGTAACATCGGGAATCTTTTTTTTGGTAACTTGCCGATCTGGCTAAAAGCTTAATAATGCATAGAATTATGAAAAAACTCATCCTACTTTTTAGTGTATTGTTCGCTCAGGGTGTTAATGCCCAAGAGATTGAAGGTCTTCTACTGGCAGGAACCGAAGATGTCAACACACTGATGCAAAAATACCTTAATCCCGCAATGAAAGGGGTGAATTATAACTTGAACAATGGGTGGTATACTACGGCTAAAACACATAAAGCCTGGGGTTTTGATATTACATTTACGGTGAATGGTTCCATTATCTCAGAGGAAGATAAGAACTTCACTTTTGATGAAAATGATTATACCTTTTTAACGGTTGATGGAGGAACTCAGGAATACCCTACTTTACTTGGTGGTGATGCATCTTCAGTCCCTATTCAAGTGGCAATTGAAGCTGAAGGAAACCAAGTACAATTAGCTGAGATTTTAATGCCAGATGGTGTAGCCAAAGATCTTCCTGTTAGTTTGGTTCCCAGTGTCATGGTTCAAGCAGGACTAGGATTGCCGTTTAATACAAATTTAAAAATTAGATACGTGCCCAATGTAGGGAATGATAATAATGAAGGGAATCTTTTTGGAGTTGCTTTAATGCATGATATCATGCAGTATTTTGGACCTCTAGACCGTTTACCGCTCAACGTTTCTGTTTTAGGAGGTTTTACCAGAGTAAATGTGGATTATAATTTACAGGGAGTAGACCTTATTCCCGGGTCAAATCAATTGGGCGAATTCAAGATCAATTCATGGACAGTACAGGGAGTTGCTTCATTAGATTTTCCGATCATCACGATTTATGGAGGAGCAGGATACGGTTTCGGTACTTCTACCTTTAATATGAGAGGAGAGTATGTCTTAGAATATACCGAAGAAAATTCTGGTCAAACTATAACCCAAACCATTACTGATCCCTTAAGTCTTGATTTTAATGCGGGAGGTCCCAGTATGACACTTGGATTACGCTTTAATCTTGGATTCTTTAAGCTATTTGGTAATTACACGCTTCAGGAGTATCAAACCTTTACAACAGGAATGTCATTTAGTTTTAGGTAGTATGAAAAGATTTTTAGGAATTCTTTCTATTCTTGCACTCTATCTTCCGCTGCAAGCGCAAAATGATATTGCCGATGCAGCACAAGATATCTTATTTATTTCCCAAGAGTATATTGAGCCGGGCGCAAATGCAGCTACCATGATGTCTAGAGGTGGCTGGTATATTAGCGGGAAAACGCTGGATAAATGGCAAGTTGATGTTGCCATTGGGGGTAATGTATTGTATGTGCCATCTTCACAACAAAGTTTTACGGTAAATCAAAGTGATTTAAAATTTTTTGAAATAGAAACAGGTGAGGCCAGTGTAGAAATTCCTACATCTTTAGGAGGTAAAGATGATCTCCAATTTTTAGGAAAAAGACCAATACTAAATCAGGATATTAAATTTACTGCTTATGAGGGTGTCGACAGAGATTTTGTGGTCTATCCTTATCTTCAGGCGGCTGTAGGAGTGCCCTTAGATACGCAGGTTACCTTAAGATATACCCCGGGATTTGAAATTGATAAATTAACTTATCAGGCGTATGGGGTAGGAATTCAACACCAAGTGAGCCGTTATTTTTCAGCATTAGAAGAGAAGAATTTATATTTATCGTTGCTAGCCACTTATTCGCGCTTTGATTTTGACGTAAGCCTATCGACAACACTAGACGATGCAGAGAACTTTAAAATAACTAAGTCGCTGACTGATGCAGATTCGTATTCGTTTCAACTGGTGGCATCAAAGCATCTGGAGCAATTTGATCTATTGGCAGCAGTGAGTTATTCCACTTCTTCTACCACTAATTTATTTGAGGCAGATCCCGTAATATTAGAAGATGCGCTTAACGCATTCGCCAGTGATGCAGAAATAGATGCCACTACCATCCAGGCAGATCTTGGCTTTAATTGGAGGATTGATCAATTCACGGTAAAATCAGAGTTTTCTTTTGGATCGTTTTTGAATTACAACTTAGGACTACATTACACGATTAATTAACGCGATTTTCACGTCACAGATTCGTTTAAAACGATGTGGAAATTGTATTTTCGCGAAAATCAATAATTCTAAAAATTTACCTATATGAAAGTTACGGTCGTTGGAGCAGGAGCTGTTGGAGCTAGCTGTGCTGAGTACATTGCGATGAAAAATTTTGCTGCTGAAGTTGTTTTACTGGATATCAAAGAGGGTTTTGCCGAAGGGAAAGCTATGGACTTGATGCAAACAGCTTCGCTTAATGGATTTGATACTAAAATAACAGGATCAACCAATGATTACTCGAAAACGGCAGAAAGTGATGTAGTTGTAATTACTTCGGGAATTCCCAGAAAACCAGGTATGACCCGCGAGGAATTGATAGGGATTAATGCGGGGATCGTAAAATCGGTTTCATCCAGCTTAATTGAACATTCTCCAAACGCGGTAGTGATCGTAGTGAGTAATCCTATGGATACCATGACCTATTTAGTACACAAAACAACCAGTTTACCCAAGCATAAGATTATAGGTATGGGCGGGGCATTAGATAGTGCACGCTTTAAGTATCGCCTTGCGGAAGCCTTAGAGGCACCAATTTCTGATGTTGATGGAATGGTGATTGGCGGTCATAGTGATAAAGGAATGGTACCTTTAATACATCATGCCACCCGAAACAGCGTCAAAGTTTCAGAATTTTTAGACAGCGACAAGATGGATTACGTGGTACAGGAAACTAAAGTAGGAGGAGCAACACTTACAGGTTTGTTAGGAACTTCGGCATGGTACGCACCGGGTGCAGCAGTATCTGGATTAGTTCAGGCAATAGCGAACGATCAAAAGAAAATGTTCCCATGTTCTGCTTTATTAGAAGGTGAATACGGCTTAAATGATCTTTGTATAGGTGTTCCCGTAATTTTAGGTAAAAATGGAATCGAAAAAATCGTCGAGATTAAATTAAATGACACCGAGAAAGAAAAGCTTCACGAAAGTGCAGAAGGTGTTAAGAAGACAAACGGACTTTTAGACGTTTAAGAATAAACAGATTATATAGGATTAAAAGGCTGCCATCGGCAGCCTTTTTCAGTTTAAAAACATTAAAATAAATTGATTTTACACGGGTATAAATCACGATAAAAAATTATTGTCAGTTCGTTATCGAAATCCTATATTTGTCCGTTTTTAAAAAACAGATTAACACTATTTTAATATATCGATTTTAATTTAAAGGAATAATGCAGAATAAGGGAATAATTAAGGTATTTGCTGTTTTGTTTGTATTGGTAAGTATTTATCAATTATCATTCACATTTATTGCAAACAAGGTTGAAAATGAAGCTGAGGAGTTCGCACAGGCGCAAGTTAGCGAAACTGTTGAAGATTATTCAGGAGAGAGAGATCGCGCAGAGCGTCGTTATTTAGATTCTATCGGTAATGATCCCGTATTTCTAGGTATTGACTACAACACTGCAAAAAATAAAGAACTTAATAAAGGACTGGATTTAAAGGGGGGTATCGATGCAACCCTGCAAATCTCAGTACGAGATATTTTAGAAGGACTTTCTAATGAGTCAAAAAATCCGGCCTTTAATCAAGCATTAGATGCGGCAGATCAAGCTCAAAAAGAGAGTCAGGATGACTACATTGATTTGTTTTTTGAAGCTTTTGACAATATTGAAGGAGCTAACTTAGCTTCGCCAGACATATTTGCGAATAAAACCTTAAGCAACGAAATTAACTTTGAGATGGATAATGATGAGGTAAAACCTATCATTCGTCGTAAAGTTGATGAATCTATCACGTCTGCCTTTGAGGTTTTGCGTAAGCGTATTGATAAGTTTGGAGTTGTTCAGCCTAATATTCAGCGATTAGGAAACTCGGGTAGAATTTTAGTGGAACTTCCCGGAGCTAAAGATGTAGAGCGTATTAAGAACCTTCTCCAAACCACTGCACAACTTGAATTTTGGGATGTATACAAAGCAGGAGAATTTGGATCATTTTTATTTCAAGCCAATGAGACCTTAAAAGGGATCGTAAAAAAAGATGCGTCAAAGGCAGCAGTTGATAGTACAGATGTAGATAGTGATATTGAAAATCTCTTGGCTGATGCCGAAGATTCTACAGAGGTGGCAGTAGACAGAGGACCTTTGTTTGAAACCCTTGTTGCACCGGGACAAGCTCAGGGTCCTGTTTTAGCCACATTTGAAGCTGAAGATAGAGAGCAAGTCATTGAATA
The DNA here is from genome assembly GCF_039523415.1 of Gangjinia marincola. Taxonomy (NCBI): domain Bacteria; kingdom Pseudomonadati; phylum Bacteroidota; class Flavobacteriia; order Flavobacteriales; family Flavobacteriaceae; genus Gangjinia; species Gangjinia marincola. The sequence goes on along the minus strand of NZ_BAAAFG010000016.1, from coordinate 515,568 downwards.
CCTCAACATGCCACAAATACGCTCCTTGCTTCCGGCAGAGCAGCGTTACGTGAAATTTGTATGGGGTAAACAAGAAGAGGACAGTGAGCTGGTTGATTTATATGCATTAAAAACTAATAGACAAAATAAAGCTGAGCTTGCAGGTAATGTCATTACAGATGCTTCACAACAGTTCAACCAGGTGGGCAGCGTAGTAGTGACGATGCAAATGGATGGTGTTGGAGCAAAGAAGTGGGAAGAGATGACCGCCCGTGCAGCAGCGCAAGGAAGCCAAATTGCAATCGTTCTTGATGATATTGTGTATTCTGCTCCGGGTGTTTCACAAGCAGGAGGTATATCTGGAGGCCGAAGTGAGATTTCAGGTGATTTTACGGTTGCCGAAGGAAAAGATTTAGCCAATGTACTACGCGCTGGTAAACTTCCGGCTTCAGCCGAGATCATTCGAAGTGCAACTGTTGGTCCTTCATTAGGTCAAGAGGCCATCGACTCTGGGATGTTATCATTCTTAATTGCGCTGGCATTTGTATTGGTCTGGATGATTTTTTACTACGGTAAAGCAGGAGCCTATGCAGATATCGCGCTTATGGTAAATATCTTAATCATCTTTGGAGTATTGGCCGGATTAGGAGCTGTTTTGACATTACCCGGTATTGCTGGTATCATCTTAACTATTGGTATGTCAGTAGATGCCAATGTACTTATCTTTGAACGCATTAGGGAAGAACTGGCTAAAGGAAAGCTGCAAAAAGACGCCATTAAAGACGGTTTCAATAACGCGCTATCCTCAATTTTAGATGCAAATATTACGACAGGATTAACGGGACTTATTTTATTAATCTTTGGTACAGGTCCTATTAAAGGATTTGCGACAACCTTATTGATTGGTATAGCAACATCCTTATTTACAGCAATTTTTATTACGCGCTTATTTATCGATGCATATACAAAAAACGGGAAAGACCTTGCGTTCTCCACAGGAGTAACCAAGAACCTCTTCAAAAATATGAGTATTGATTTCTTAGGAAAGCGTAAGATTTCTTATATCGTTTCTTTCGTATTAATTGCAGTAAGTATTGGATCACTGCTAACAAATAGTCTAGATCAAGGAATTGATTTTGTTGGAGGTAGAACCTATACCGTACGTTTTGATCAAGAGGTAAATCCTGTAGAAGTTGAAAATAATCTTATCGCTACGTTTGGTAGTGCAGATGCAAAAATTTATGGTTCCAATAACCAATTGAAAATTTCTACAAAGTATAAAACCGATGAAGAAGGAGCTGAAGTTGATGAAGAAATTCAGCAGAAATTATATGATGCTGTACAGGAATATTTACCTAGCGGAATCACGTATGAGCAGTTTAGAATTGAAGGAAGTGATGATAAGATTGGAATTTTATCTAAGGCTAAAGTAAGACCAACGATTGCAGATGATATCAAAGAAAACTCCTTGTATGCGGTATTTGGTTCATTGATCGTAGTATTCTTATATATCTTACTTCGATTTAGTAAGTGGCAGTTTGGACTGGGAGCGGTTGCTGCAGTATTTCATGATGTTTTGATCGTTCTGGGAATCTTTTCCTTAACCTATAAATTCATGCCGTTTAACATGGAAATTGATCAGGCGTTTATAGCAGCGATACTTACTGTAATTGGGTACTCCTTAAATGATACGGTAGTTGTATTTGACCGTATTAGAGAATTTGTCAATGATCATCCTAAATGGGTAATGGGTAGAACCATCAATGCAGCTTTAAACAGCACATTGAGTCGTACATTAAACACATCTCTTACTACCTTAATTGTACTTTTAGCTATCTTTATTTTTGGAGGAGAAAGTATTAGAGGATTGATCTTTGCCTTGATAGTTGGTGTGGTCGTGGGGACATATTCTTCATTATTTATTGCAACACCGGTGATGTACGATACCGCAAAGAAAAAAGGAACAGAATTACTCAAAAGAAAAACAGTTGAAGAACCTGTAGAGGCATAATTCGACGAATTTATAATAGAGAGAAAAGCCATCTAACATTTGTTTGATGGCTTTTTTGTACTTTGACAGATATAGAATATGAGCGATACATCAAAAATATACGGCATACACTCTGTGATGGAAGCATTGGAGAGTGAGCGACCTATAGAAAAAGTGTACTTACAAAAGGATTTGAATAGTGGAATGATCAAAAGGATTCAGCAAAAAATTGCTCAGACTTCTGCTGCTGTTTCGGTCGTGCCGGTACAAAAACTTGATAGACTGGCTAAGGGGAATAATCATCAGGGGGTGGTTGCTGTAATTGCTCCGGTCGCGTTTAGAAAATTAGAAGAGGTGGTTGAAGCTGTATTGGAAAAGGAAAAGACTCCCTTATTCCTATTGCTTGATGGTGTTACTGATGTACGAAATTTAGGTGCGATCATGAGAACAGCAGGATGTACCGGGGTGGATGCGATCATTGTCCCAAAGACCGGTTCTGCTCCTTTAAATGCCGAAGTGGTCAAAACTTCTGCCGGTGCTATATTCACCATTCCGGTGTGTAAAGTAGATCATTTAAAAGATGCCGTCTATTATTTAAAAGCCAGCGGCATTAACATAGTAGCTGCCACAGAAAAAACCGAAGATTTGCTCTATACCGTTGATTTTAGAAAACCTGCTGCAATCATTATGGGAGACGAAGGTAGAGGTGTTCACTCCTCTTTACTAAGCATGGCAGATCATAATGTGAAATTACCTATGACAGGTAACATAAACTCTTTAAATGTGTCGGTGGCATGTGGAGCGTTTTTATACGAAGTGGTAAGGCAGCGGCAATAGACCTACTGGCGTATTAAAGTTCCTTCATCTCCAGCTTGTAGTCCTAATTTTTCAAAACTGCCGGCAGTTAATTCCAAAACGTACATTGAAGGCGACCGTGAAGGAATAGGATTTTCATCTAAAGGAGTGGTGTTTTTATTAACGTCGACTATCATCAGGTCTTTGTCGAGGTACACCATATCCAGCGGAATGTAAGTGTTCTTCATATAAAATGTGGAGCGTATAATCTCATCATTAAAAACAAACAGCATTCCCTGATCATCGTTCATCTCTTTGCGGTGCATTAAACCGGTTTGATGCTCGTAGTCATCTTCAGCCAGTTCAATATTAAGTGTGGCTACCGTATCTCCAATTCGATTGATAAAGGTCAACTCGGCTTCTTTTTCGAACTGAATATTAATTGGTATTTCATTCGCTTCAGTTTTTTCTTTACAAGAATAAAACGTTAAAGCAACTACTACTAATGTCCAATAAGCGCTTGAAAATTTCATTACTCGATCGTTTTCTTCGGTCTAAACATAAAATAAAGTCCTGCTAGAATCGCGGGAATACTCAATAATTGACCCGTATTAAGTCCTAGGATCCAATCTTCCCGACCTTCTACCTGTTCACGCTTGAAATACTCTACGATAAATCTGACTGTAAACAATATCGATAGAAATGCACCAAAGAGAAAGCCCAGATGCTTTCTTTTTTCGGTTTTATAATAGATCCACATCAAAATAAGAAAGACGAAAATATACCCTGTGGCCTCCATTAATTGTCCTGGGTAGCGATAGGGAATTTCTGCGATGCGATCAGAAAATTCAGGATTATCGGTGAGTGCCTGGTAAGCTTTGATCGCTGTTTTCTCCCCGGTTAAACGCATTGCTTCTCCTTTATAAATAGCATCTTGTACAAACTGAACACCAATAGGAGAATCAGTTACTTTTCCTACCATTTCAGAATTAAAAAAATTTCCAAGACGTATGAACACACCTGCAAGTGCTACTGTGATGACAATGCGGTCAAGAATCCACAGCGGCGGTTTTTTTAGAACGTTCTTGCTATAATAAATCATCGCAATAGGAATTGCGATGGCTGCACCATGACTGGCCAGGCCTTGAAAACCGGTGAATTCAAACTCAGGTACTGTGCGTATAGGTAACAGAACCGCAAATGGATCTTCCCATAATAATTCTGTTTGATAAAACAGCACGTGACCCAATCTGGCTCCTAACATAGTTGCAATAACAGTATACATGAATAGTGGATCTAACTTATCCAGATCAACATTTTCACGTTTGTAAAATTGCTTCATCAAAAACCAACCCAGGGTAAAGGCGACAACAAACATCAAGCTGTAAAAGTGAATGGTATAAAATCCCAAGTCGATACCCTCCATAGGGTTCCAGGTGAATTTGTAAGCGATCATGTGCACAATAAATAGTTAGGAGATAAAGATAGAAAAAATGGTGGTGGAGAGAGGCTATTCTATCTAAAAGTAAGAAACACCTTATCAAAATTGTACAATTGTAATTATACAATCCTTACCTACCCAAAAGATTCTATAAGAAACTACTATTCTTTAGGGGGAACAGGGTCATAACCAGATCCACCCCAGGGATGGCAGCTAAAAATTCGCTTTAGAGAAAGATAGCCTCCTTTGAGTCCTCCATGAATTTTGAGTGCTTCAAGGGTGTACTGGGAACAGCTAGGCTGATAACGGCATGTTGCAGGAGTTAGCGGTGAGATAAATCGCTGATATCCTTTGACCAACAGGATAAGCGGATATGCGATGAGCTTACCCATATTTCCTTTTATAATTCAAAAGTAGTCCCTTCCCGGGAATCTTTTAATGTAATACCCATTTCCTCCAGTCCATCTCTAATTTTATCACTCGTAGCAAAATCCTTCTTTAATCTGGCATCATTTCTAAGATCGATGATAAGTTGCATAATATCATGAAGTTTATCATCATCAGTTTGAGCAACGTTGGTACTTTTTGTCAATCCTAAAACTTCAAAAACAAAACTGTCTAGTGTTTTTTGAAGTAACTCTTTATCCTCTTGAGTAATGCTGGCTTTACTTTCTTTAATCTTATTGATCTCTTTTACTGCTTCAAACAAGTTTGCAATGAGTACAGGTGTATTAAAATCATCATTCATCGCGTCATAGCACCTCTGCTTCCATGCCTTGACCTTGAAGTCTGATGTTTTTCCTGTCGGAAGAAATTCCAGGTGTTCCAACGCATCCATGAGTTTATCAAATCCTTTTTCGGCTGCTGCAATCGCAGTATCCGAAAAATCCAACACACTTCTATAATTTGCCTGAAGCATAAAAAATCGCGCTACCGATGGAGAATATGGTTTGCTAAGATGTGGATTCTCACCTGTAAAAATTTCGCCGGGTAGAATGTTGTTGCCTGTGCTTTTAGCCATTTTCTTCCCGTTGAGGGTAAGCATATTGGCATGCATCCAATAGTTCACCGGGGATTTTCCGGTTGCGGCTTCTCCTTGTGCAATCTCACATTCATGATGTGGGAATTTTAGATCCATTCCTCCTCCATGAATATCAAACTGATCTCCAAGGTATTTCGTGCTCATAGCGGTACATTCTAAGTGCCAACCAGGGAATCCATCACTCCACGGTGATGGCCAGCGCATAATGTGTTGGGGTTCTGCTTTTTTCCAAAGCGCAAAATCCTGCGGATTCTTTTTGTCTTGTTGACCTTCCAGCGTTCTTGTATTGGCGATCAGGTCTTCAATATTTCTTCCGCTTAATTTACCATAATGACCGCCCTCACCATTAAATTTTTTGACATCAAAGTACACAGAGCCATTGGCTTCATACGCCAGTCCCTTTGTCATAATTTCTTTGATGATCTCTATTTGTTCTATAATGTGCCCGGTAGCAGTAGGTTCTATGCTGGGCGGTAGAAAATTAAATTTATTAAGGATATTATGAAAATCTACGGTGTATCGTTGAACGACTTCCATAGGCTCTAATTGTTCTAAACGTGCTTTTTTAGCGATGCGATCTTCGCCAACCTCGGCGTCGTTTTCAAGGTGTCCCGCGTCTGTAATATTTCGAACATAGCGAACTTTATAACCTAGATGCTTTAAGTATCTAAATACCACATCAAATGACATAAATGTACGTACATTACCTAGATGCACGTTGCTGTATACAGTAGGGCCACAAACGTACATACCAACATATCCTTCTTCAAGAGGAGTAAAGGAATCTTTTTCTCCTGTAAGAGAATTGTATATTTGTAACGGCTGTTCTTTAAAAAGCGCCATGAAGAATGTAAAATTATGAAGTTATTAGTGAAGCGTTAGAACTGCGTGTCAAGTTTTATATAATCCAGAAATTCTCTTCGAACCGCTTGTTCTTTAAATTTACCTCCAAATTCACTGGTAACGGTGCTGCTTTCAATATCTCTAATTCCCCGGCTATTTACACACAGGTGTTTGGCATCAATCACACAGGCGACATCCTTGGTTCCTAATGCGTTTTGAAGCTCTTGTACAATTTGCATATTCATACGCTCCTGAACCTGAGGTCTTTTCGCAAAATAATCTACAATACGATTCATCTTTGAAAGACCAATCACCTTGCCGTTAGAAATATAGGCAACGTGTGCCTTGCCTACAATTGGAAGTAAGTGATGCTCACAGGTAGAATATACTGTGATGTTTTTTTCAACTAACATCTCACCGTACTTGTATTTATTCTCAAATACCGAAGCTTTTGGTTTACGATCGGGATGTAATCCAGCGAATATCTCATTAACAAACATTTTTGCCACCCTATTAGGAGTTCCTTTCAAACTATCATCAGTAAGGTCAAGTCCAAGCGTTTCCATGATATGGGCAACATCCTTTTTGATGGCGTTGATTTTTTCAATATCACTTAGTTCAAACGCATCAGCTCTCATAGGATTATCTGTGCTGGTTCCTACATGGTTATCTCCTAATTCTTCGATATCGCTTAGTATTTTGTCAATGTTTGTATCCATAGTATTCATGATCTCACAATTGAGGGGGCAAAGATAAGGCAATTAGGATTAGTTCGTTTATCAAGTGTTAAGACTGCGGAAAATTTTTAACAGATACCCACTCAATTCTTAAAAATCAAAACCCACTGTGAGCGTGATGGCATGTTGATTACGATCTATATTCGCTTGTGTTGCGAGTCCTGTTTGAAAAAGTCGTTCGTTTTGATCTTGCGCAGAGAAGTCATAGCTCCCATCAAAATGAAAATTCTTATAGGTGTATCCTAAGCCGCCCGAAAATCCATACAGATCGCTACCCGCATCTTCATCCTTAAAGGGAGATTGCTCATAACGCGTGCCACCTCTTAAGCTCCATTGATCAATTCTATATTCTGCACCAATTCGTATGGCGGAAACTGCCTGTAGAGTATTTTCTATTTCTCGGTTTTCTTCACCGTAGATATTTGGTGATTCAAATTGATCGTTGTAAACATCAGAATTTAATCTTGCGTTCGCATAATTTTTATAGCTGTAATCAATGCTTAAAAGTCCTTTTTGTCCAAAGACATAGGCTAAGCTGCCTGTAGTTTTACCTGGTGTTCTAATTTGATAGGCAGGGAATATAGTAACTACATTTGGGTTTAAATCAATGACATCAGGATTAGCAGCATCATCTGTAGCAGTAATTAATCGTTGTGAGAAGCTTTCGGTTAAAATCCACCAGGTGGGACTTTCATACGCCAAACCTGCTCTTAATGAGTTTCCTATTTTAGCAATCCCACCCACTTGTACAGAAAAGCCACTACCATCAACATCCAAACGATTGATAAATTCTACGTAGTTGGTTTCTGCACCAGGGTTGGAGTTTTGTTCTAAGTATGTGGTTCGCTGGTCATAATTTAGGAAATGGCCATTAAAGTTGAATCCTAAGTAATAGGTATCACTAAATTCAAATGCTAAATTACCCGAAAATTTTCCCATATTCCCTCTCGCATCTATACGGTATTCCTGATCAAATTCTCGATTACTTTCAGTCCCTAAAGCTGAAACGTAGTTCGTTTCATTAAGATCATCTGGGTCAAAAGGATTAATAATAAAACCTTCATATCCCAAGAATGCCTGTTGAGCGGGAAAACCTAACTCTGGTATATCCCCGATTTCAAGATAAGCATTGGTGGTGCTCTGCCCATTGCTAGCTATATCATCAACAGTGAAGCCCGTGGCACTATCAATGAAATATTGATCGATTGAATTAGCGCTAGTTCCAAAAATAGCATATTCGTTATCCAGACTGGCTGTTTGATCAATGGTAATACCAGCTACAAATTTTATGTCATTATTTTGATTGTAATTATCAAAAATAAAGACAGCTCCTAACTGGCTTAAATTAAAGTCAGTGCGATTGTCGGTAGATTCATTCCCTAAATATCCCGCAGATTGATCTGTAAATGATGTCCTAAACGAAATAGCAGCAGCATCTTGTAAAAATACTGCGCTCCCAGCGGGATTTACTTTTAGTGCAGAGAGGTCTCCACCTAATGCGCCAAAGGCACCGCTCATTGCTGTAAAACGGGCGGTTCCTGTAAGGTCTTCTTGTGAATATCGCAATGCATCAGTAATGTCCTGTGCAGCACTAAAAAAAGTTGCGCCAAAAAATAGCGCAACTAATATTATTGGTTTGATTTTCATACGAATTGATGTTCAAAAATATTATCCTCTTCCTCCGCGTGAGCCTCCTCTTGATCCACCTCCAGAGCGTCCGCCACTGGATCTGCTGCCGCCACCAGATCTCATGGAACCACTGGATCTGCTGGAGCCTCTTGATCTGCTCATATTGCCAGAGCTACGGCTACCTGAAGATCTGGAGTAATTACCGCTTCTGTTTCCGCTTCGGGATGATCTGTTATATGTACCAGAACGATTTCCTGAACCGCTTCGGTTGTAACGTGTGTTAGAGCGATTTCCATTACGGGCATTATTTATTCTTGAATAATAAGAGCGATTATATCTTGTATTTCCGCTTCGGTTATAATTGGATCGATTTGTCGCGTTTGATCTGCTGTAATTCCCTGCGAGATTACTTCGATTATATCGGTTAAATCCTCTTTGATAATAATACGGGTGACCAAAACCTCCTCCATAAAATCCTGCACCGTAGAAGCCTCCCCAGCCCCATCCAAATCCAGGTCCCCATCCAAATCCGGGACCCCATGCGTTCCAGCCCCATCCAAATCCGGGACCCCAGCCGCCCCATCCCCAGCCTATGCCGGGTCCAAAACCTCCCCAGCCCCATCCAAATCCGGGACCCCAAGCACCCCAACCGGGACCCCATCCTCCCCAGCCCCAGCCGTTATCATAGACATTGACAGTGACATTTTGAGGATTTTGACCCCAACCGGAGTTTCCGGTTTCGTAGATGATTTGATCTTTATTGTAATAATCTTGAATTGAATCATTTTGGCGTGAAGAATATCCTTCAACATCGGTAAAAACCTCTTGTTGCGGATTTACCTGTGAAATCGCCTGATTGATTTCTGCAGACTGTTCCGCAAAGTAATTTTTATAATAGCTATCTGTTTGTACAGCTGCGCCTTGAGCAGCCACAGGTTGGCTTTGAGTTCCGTAGATCCCGTCAGATTTATAAGCGACGTCTTTATTACTGCTACACGAAGCAAGTATGAACGTGGGTAGAATAACATATAAGAATGTCTTTAATTGTCTGGAGTCTATTTTTGGTATCATAACCTGGGCTTTTAATTGTTGTACATCACAAATTTAACTAGTTTTGCCCAATCGACATTGGACATTAACAAAGGCACAACATTTATGCCAAATATCTATTAAATGGGTAAAGGACTTACAAAGCGAAGTGAAGATTATTCAAAATGGTACAACGAATTGGTTGTGAAAGCAGACCTTGCCGAAAATTCTGCTGTACGCGGCTGTATGGTTATCAAACCTTACGGATATGCAATTTGGGAAAAGATGCAGGCCGAGTTAGACCGAATGTTTAAAGAAACGGGGCATCAAAATGCTTATTTTCCATTATTTGTTCCAAAAAGTTTGTTTGAAGCCGAAGAAAAGAATGCTGAAGGTTTCGCAAAAGAATGTGCCGTAGTTACTCATTACAGGCTCAAAAACGATCCTGAAAAAGAGGGAAAGCTTATCGTTGATCCCGAAGCTAAATTAGAAGAAGAACTTGTGGTTCGTCCAACCTCTGAAGCAATCATCTGGAATACCTATAAAACATGGATTCAATCCTACAGGGATTTACCTATTCTCATCAATCAGTGGGCAAATGTCGTGCGGTGGGAAATGCGTACGCGTTTATTTTTGCGCACTGCAGAATTCCTGTGGCAGGAAGGTCACACAGCTCACGCTACTAAAGCCGAAGCGATCCAAGAAGCGCAGCAAATGCAGGAGGTATATGCTCAATTTGCACAAGAATTTATGGCAATGCCGGTCATAAAAGGAGTAAAAACAGAGCATGAACGTTTCGCAGGGGCAGATGACACGTATACTATTGAGGCTTTAATGCAAGATGGAAAGGCCCTGCAGGCGGGAACCTCACATTTTTTAGGACAGAATTTCGCCAAGGCATTCGACGTGAAATTTGCATCAAAAGAAGGAAAATTAGAACATGTATGGGCAACCTCCTGGGGAGTAACTACGCGACTCATTGGAGCCCTAATAATGACACATAGTGATGATCTGGGATTGGTATTACCACCAAAATTAGCTCCCATTCAAGTAGCTATTGTACCTATTTATCGCGGTGAAGATCAACTGGAAGAGATATCCAAGGTGGCGAACCAACTTGCTGTAGACCTTAAAAAAGAGGGAATAAGTGTCAAGTATGATGACAGAGATACACATAAGCCGGGGTGGAAGTTTGCGCAATATGAATTACAAGGAGTACCTGTTCGCATTGCTATTGGACCAAAAGATTTAGAAAAAGGAACTGTAGAACTTGCACGCAGAGATACATTGACAAAGGAATTTGTACCCAAGAATGAAGTAGTTGAAAAAGTGAAGCAGCTCATGGTGGAGATTCAAGACAATATTTACCAAAAAGCGTTGGACTTTAGAGAAAATCATATCACAGCAGTAGATGATTTTGAGGCATTCAAAGAAGTTTTAAATACAAAGGGTGGTTTTGTTTCTGCACATTGGGATGGAACAAAAGAAACCGAACAAAAAATTAAAGACCTTACCAAGGCAACGATTAGATGTATTCCCTTAGATACGAAAGAGGAGGCGGGTAGCTGTGTACTTACCGCAAAACCTTCTTCACAGCGCGTATTATTTGCTAAAGCCTATTGATTTAAATAATTCATCTTCATCGAACAGGTCTAATATTTGTTAAGTTTTAGGGAATCACTAAAAAAAATAATTGGGCTATTTGCGACATTGAAAAATAGTTGTATTTTTGCATCCGCTTTAAAAGAGTCTGTTTAAGTTCTCAAAGGCATTATGGTCCGTTCGTCTAGGGGTTAGGACGCCAGGTTTTCATCCTGGTAACAGGGGTTCGATTCCCCTACGGACTACTAAAATAGTCGAAAGATTGTTTTTTTCTGAATAGGTTGAGAATATAATTTCAAGACATAACAATGGTCCGTTCGTCTAGGGGTTAGGACGCCAGGTTTTCATCCTGGTAACAGGGGTTCGATTCCCCTACGGACTACAACAAGAAGTAACACAAAGAATTATGGCAAATCATAAGTCAGCATTAAAGAGAATTCGTAGCAATGAGACGAAACGCACCAGAAATCGTTATCAGCATAAGACTACGCGTAATGCAGTACGTAAGCTAAAGGATACTGCAGATAAGAATGAAGCACTTAAGCAGTTACCTGAAGTATATTCTATGTTAGATAAACTGGCTAAGAATAACGTGATTCACGATAACAAAGCGGCTAATATCAAATCTGGTTTAGCAAAGCACGTAGCTGCACTTTAAGTAGGTACTTTGTTTTAAAAAATGTACTCCTTTCACTACGGTGGAAGGAGTTTTTTCGTTAATGAAATCCTTAGTTGAAAAGCCGCAAAGCGGCGCATTCAACTAAGTTGATTGAATTAATCCCGCAGAAATGCGGGATCTCTTTTTTTGAAATCTACATTAGAAAAGTCTAGCAGTAACTTCGATAGTGCTGATTGAATTAATCCCGCAGAAATGCGGGATCTTTTTTTCATAACGTTTAGCTGAGAAGTTGCAACCCTATGCATTCAACTGGGTCGGTTGAATTAGAAGCTTTCTCAAAAGTGCTTTTTGCTGTCAAACTAAGCCTGTCGAAGTTTTTTGGATGGCTGGTCATTAGCTTATTTAGCTGGCCCTCCCGATGGTTCGGGAGTGACAAGATATCAATGAGAATTCTTTTGAGACGGTTTCCTTTTTTCTTAACGTTGGGAAGAAAAGGTTCTACGGAACACATTCAACTTATGTAGTTGAATTAATCCAGCAGAAATGCACGATTAACGTTCTAAAATAAAAAAGTCGTTTCAACATTGAAACGACTTTACATTATTATTACCTAATGTTCCTACCCATTCATGGAGATCAAAAACTCTTCGTTATTTCGGGTTTGTTTGATGCGTTCTTGGATGAATTCCATGGCTTCCACAGGATTCATGTCTGCTAGATATTTACGTAACACCCACATGCGTTGCAGGGTGGTTTCATCCAATAACAGATCATCACGACGTGTACTGGATGAGGTAAGATCGATCGCAGGATAAATTCTTCGATTGGCGATTTTACGATCCAATTGAAGTTCCATGTTACCGGTTCCTTTAAATTCTTCAAAAATCACTTCGTCCATTTTAGAACCTGTATCGGTCAATGCAGTTGCAATAATAGAGAGCGATCCACCGTTTTCGATATTCCGCGCAGCGCCAAAAAAGCGTTTAGGTTTGTGTAGCGCATTGGCATCCACACCACCACTCAATACCTTACCACTGGCAGGTTGTACCGTATTATATGCTCTGGCCAAACGCGTAATAGAATCTAGTAAGATCACTACATCGTGACCACATTCTACCAAACGTTTTGCTTTTTCTAAGACGATATTTGCGATGCGTACGTGTTCGTGCGGTTCTTTGTCAAAGGTAGAAGCAACTACTTCACCACGCACATTACGTTGCATGTCGGTAACTTCTTCAGGACGTTCGTCAATTAACAGTACGATTTGATATACTTCAGGATGGTTCGCGGCAATGGCGTTTGCAATGTCTTTCAATAAAACCGTTTTACCAGTTTTAGGTTGAGATACTATCATACCACGCTGTCCTTTGCCAATAGGAGCGAATAAATCCATCACTCTGGTAGAAAGGGTGCTTTGACGATCAGCAATATTAAATTTTTCTTTTGGGAACAAAGGAGTCAAATGTTCAAAAGCCACACGATCGCGAACGACTTGCGGATCCATTCCATTAATTTTATTTACCCGAATAAGTGGAAAATACTTTTCTCCTTCTTTAGGTGGGCGTACTTGTCCTAATACGGTATCTCCTACTTTTAGTCCAAATAATCTAATTTGAGATTGAGATACATAAATATCATCTGGTGATGATAAATAGTTGTAATCACTTGATCTTAAAAACCCGTATCCATCTTGCATTACGTCTAAAACGCCTTCACTTTCAATGATGGCATCAAATTCGTAATCTGGTTCACGGTAGCGATTTCTATTGTCTCTGTTACCAGAGTTTTTTTGCTGATTGCGGTTGTTGTTGTTATTGCCGTTACCCTTATTGCTATTTCGATTATCCTTCTGGTCTTTGCGATTATCCTTGCGGTCGTCTTTTTGATCTTTGCGCTGATCTTTTTGCTGATTGCGATTGTCTTTGCGATCGTTTTTTTGGTCTTTGCTTTGATCTTTACTTTGTCGATCATCACCTTTTGAAGAGTGTTCTTGTTTTTTGTCTTGCTTTTGATCCTGCTTTTTTTGGGGTGCGGGCTTACGTGCTTGACTTTTTTGATTTGATCTTGGTGCAGGTTTATCGGCTGCTTTATCAGCGACCAGGTCTGCGGGAAGTTCTTTTACTTTTTGAGGATTTTCTGCCTGATGATCTAAGATTTTATAGATAAGATCTAATTTTTTTAACGATCGATATTTAGGGACCTCAAAGGTTTTAGCAATTTCTTGAAGCTCAGGAAGCTTTTTCGCTTTTAATTCAGCAATTTCTAACATGGATATGTTTACGATTATATTTTATATGGTGTAAAAATGAATTCTAAATCTAGAAGAGAAGTATTCGTCTATTTCGAAGAAATAAGAACCCGATGGTCAGTAGGTTACTTATTATTCTTGCAATTATACGACTTTATTTTAATTATATCCCTTCTCAAATAAAAAGAATACATTATTTTTGCGTGCGTTATTATGATACAACGTATACAATCTGTCTATCTTTTACTAGTTGCAACGCTTAATGCGGGAATGCCTTTTGCTGTTGCATTATGGAGAGACAGTACCGGTAAAGAAATTTATGCTATCGATGAGCCATTAGTTTTAGGCGCTTTTTTTATCAGCGCTTTTTTTGCAGTCGTGGCAATCTTATTATTTAAACGACGACAGACTCAATTTGTATTGAATCGTCTAAATATCCTATTGAACGTTACTTTACTAGGATTTTTTGTGTATTGGTCGCTAATGCTACCTGGAGAAATGCGTATTTCTGAGAAAGGTATTGGGATGTTGATTCCTATTGTTTCTATCGTTTTATTGGTCTTGTCAAACAAGGCTATCATGAAGGATGAAGCACTCGTAAAATCTGCAGATCGATTTCGATAAACCTAACTAGTAAATTTTGTGCGTAAGCCCTTTGGATTAATTCAAAGGGCTTTTTTTAGCAAAATAGTCAATCTTTGATTGGCGTGATTTTGCTAACCGCGCAGTAATGCGGGGTCTTATCATATAAAATCGTAAACAATTTTGAATCAGCCCAACCCGCTTCCTCCTTTTCAACCCCATTGCTTCATCGTTGAAGACTAAAGGGAGAGCGAGTTAATTCGTTTTCAAAGTGAAGTTAACTAAGTAATCTTTATCATACTACAATTCTCCTACTCACCAATTAACCTCTTTTACCAAGCTCAATCACCTCAAGATTTTTAATCTCTTTTTGATCGATGCTAAAGCGTAACATGGTGCGAACGTTATGAAATCCGTGTTTACCGGCAGCCCCCGGATTCATGTGCAGCAGATCTAGTTTCTGATCAGGCATGACCTTTAAAATATGAGAATGACCGCAGATAAAAAGATCAGGGGGATTTTTATTTATTTCATCGCGAATCGCCGGTGAGTAACGCTTTGGGTAACCACCAATATGCGTAATCCAAACGTCTACTCCTTCACACAAAAAGCGTTGATGTAGCGGAAATTCCTTCCGGATTTCGTGATTATCAATATTACCAAAGACTGCTTTCAACGGCTTGATTTTTTGAAGTTCGTCGGTAACGATCACATTACCTATGTCTCCCGCGTGCCAGACTTCATCAGCTGCTTCTGCGTAAGCTAGAATACGATCATCAATATGACTATGCGTGTCACTGAGTAGTAGAATCTTCTTCATGCGCATCAAAATTAAACTACTCACTAGATTCGTCCTTAAAATTTCAGTTTTATTTATCTATTCATGCATTTTTGATTGGGTATCTTTGAAATAAATTTATTAGCGTGCGTTATTTTATTCGGTTAGGGTATGAAGGGAGTTCGTTTTTTGGATGGCAACGACAGCCAAATGTTCCCACAATACAGCAAATGTTAGAGGAGAGTTTTGAGACCATTTTAGGCGAAAAAGTAAGTATAACCGGTGCCGGAAGAACGGACACGGGTGTTCACGCTACTGATTATATCGCTCATTTTGATACATCACGTACATTGGTTGAAGAGGAATTAGTGTATAAGCTTAATTCATTACTACCTAAATCTATCGCCGTTTTTGACATTGTACCGGTAAACGATGAGGCACACGCGCGTTTTGATGCTAAAGCCAGAACTTACGAGTATCACATTAACGTAATAAAAGATCCATTTAGAGTCAATAGCTCTTGGTATGTTCGTAAAGATTTGGATGTCAAACGTATGAATGAGGCTGCACAAATTTTACCAGAGTATACCGATTTTAAGTGTTTCTCTAAAGTCAAGACAGATGTAAAAACGTATGATTGTACGATCACTGCGGCTCACTGGGAAGCTATTGATCATTGTCTTGTATTTACAATTACAGCCAATAGATTTTTGCGCAATATGGTGCGTGCGATCGTTGGGACATTAGTAAATGTTGGAACGGGTAAAACAAGCCCGGATGAATTGCACCAAATTATAAAAAGTAGAAATAGAAGCCAAGCGGGCAGCTCAGTCCCTGCACATGGCTTATATTTGACCAAGATTGAGTATCCCACTCATTTGTATCTATAATTCATGGCAGAAACTCAAGGAAGTGCATTTGATTTTAAGTTGTTTAGGCAGTTATTGCGTTATACGCGACCCTATCGTGGCACATACTATTTTGTAGCATTTTCGGCAGTATTGTTGGCTGCTTTGGCCGTGGTAAACCCTTTATTATTAGAAAAAGCAATCAATCAAAGCATCGTGCCTAAAGACAGTGAGATGTTACTCACTTACGTCTTGCTTATGTTTGGGGTGTTGCTGTTAGAGGTGATTTTTCAGTTTTGTTTTATCTACTTTGCCAGTTGGCTAGGGCAAGAGGTGATTAGAGATATTAGAGTGCGCTTGTTCAATAAGATGCTTAGTTTTAAGATGCAATATTATGATAAAGCAGCAGTAGGTCGTTTGGTGACCAGAGCCGTGAGTGATATCGAAACTATTTCACAAATCTTTAGTCAGGGACTTTTTACCATCATCGCAGATTTACTCAAAATGGCAGTGATTGTAGGAGTTATGCTCTATAAAAGCTGGCAACTATCCTTATTAGTCTTTGCAGTACTTCCCTTTATACTATACGCGACACGTATATTTCAAAAAAAAATGAAAGTGGCGTTTGAGATGGTACGTAATGAGGTTGCCAACCTTAATTCTTTTGTGCAAGAGCGTATCACGGGGATGAAGATCGTACAAATTTTTGCCCGTGAGGATACCGAGTTTGACCGTTTTAAAGAAATCAACGCTAAGCATCGTAAGGGCTGGATTAAAACCGTGTGGTATAACTCAATTTTCTTTCCTATTGCAGAAATGTCCACCTCGGTAACTATAGGTTTAGTGACTTGGTTTGGGGGATTGAGGGCTGTAGAAAATGACCTCCTTTCACTGGGGATTATTGTGATGTTCATCCAGTTGATACAGATGCTGTTTAGACCTTTGCGCCAAATTGCCGATAAGTTCAATACACTCCAAATGGGGATGGTAGCGACTAATCGTGTGTTTAAAATATTAGAAACCGAATCCTTTATTGCAGATACCGGTACCGCTGTAGCGGAAGATATTAAAGGACGTATCGAATTTAATAAAGTTCGATTTAGCTATGTGCAAGACGAGGAAGTGCTCAAAGGAATTTCGTTCACTGCTGAAGCCGGTCAAACTATTGCTATCGTAGGTTCTACCGGTGCCGGAAAAAGTACGGTCATCAATCTTTTGAATCGTTTTTATGAAATTGACGGCGGAGTCATCTCCATTGATGGAACTGACATCAAAAAATTCACCCTCGACTCCTTACGCGGCCAGATTGCCATCGTGCTACAAGATGTCTTTTTATTTGCAGATACCATCTTAGCTAATATTACCCTTAACCATCCTGAAATTACAATAGAGCAAGTTACTGCCGCTGCTAAAGAAATTGGAGTACATGAATTTATTGCCAGCTTACCCGGCGGGTATGAGTACAACGTCAAAGAACGCGGAGTCATGCTCTCAAGCGGGCAAAGACAGTTGATTGCTTTTTTACGGGCATATGTGAGTAATCCAAGTATTTTAATTTTGGATGAAGCGACCTCATCGGTAGATAGTTACAGTGAACAGTTGATCCAGGATGCGACAGATAAGATTACACAAGGAAGAACCTCTATTGTTATTGCACATCGATTAGCGACCATTAAAAAAGCCGATAAAATTATCGTCATGGACCAAGGTAAAATTGTAGAATCGGGCACGCATACGCAACTCCTTCAACAGGATGATGGCTACTACCGTAATTTATATGAAGTTCAATTTATGGCAGAAGAGGAGGTTTAAAAAAAGCACCAGAAAAAAATCTAGTGCTTTAGTTTACGCTATATAAAGTTTCTCGTTATTCTTTTATCCACTTCAAGGTTTCGATTACTTTTTGATCAGAAATTATTTGGATAAAGTAAATTCCTTTTTTCAATTCTGAGACATTTATATTTTCTAGATCATTTGACTTAAGAACGGATTCTCCTGAAGAAGAAAATATTTCAACTGTATTTTCATAATTATCATCCTTTCCTAAAGTTGAAATATTAAGAAAATTTCTAGAAGGATTTGGTGATAGATAATATTTGGTAATATTAGATCTTGCAGGAGGGCATTCGCCAGGAGATTCATTATATCTCGCAAAATCGCTGTAGGTAACAACTTTTCCTGAAGGACAAGAAGATGTAAATGTTAGGTTGACAACAAGACCATCTCCAGGGATAGGTGAGCTTTGTACTTTTAAATTGCTGGTATTAGTAGGACCTATTATTTGTGTTGTATTATAGTTGTTCGTGATACTCCAACTGTAGGTGCCTGGTGCATCAGAGGGTAATAAAATAGCATTAAACTCTAAAATATCACCCATACAATACGGAATGGATATATCTTGTATCCAGGTTATTGAATCTGGTTCAACACAAGGAGGTTCAATAGCTACTGTATTACACGTACAGCAAGGTACTTGTCCATTTTTAAAACGCGTAACACAGACTTTTCCAGTTCCTTCATTTGTTCCCTGTACTTGGACCGAGGAAGAACTATTACTTCCAACAATTGACAACCCTCCGGTAACCGACCAGAAATAACTGCTACCGTTGGCCGAAGTTATACTGTAGGTTACACTTTGATTTTCCTCAATTGAACTTGGGCCATTTATTGAACATTTAGAGGTAGTTGATCCAATTTGGGCAACTGTGGTCATTGAAAAGAGGCAAACTAAATATGCTAATCTGCTCTTTTGTAGTTGATTTTTCATAATTATATGTTTTAATGTTAATTTAAATTTATGAATTAAAAATCCAAAATATCAGATTATGGTGTTAATTTAAGGTGAACAATTTTCAAGTCTGATTGTAATTTGATAATTAGAAATCAAATTGTTAAACTTTCCGGCTTATATTTTATATATGACTTATTACATTAATTGATGGCTATTACCGCAATTTATACGAAGTTCAATTTATGGCAGAAGAGGAGGTTTAACTACCCTTTGCCGCTTTAGCAGCTTCGGCTTGTTGGCGGGCTGCTTCCCATATTTCGTCATAGAATCCAATTTTAATCAGGATTATAATTATTAGTGCCATGACTGCTGCTAATAGAATTCCACCTACGATAAAGAAAATAAGTGTTTTGAGTACCATTTCAGCTTTACTTAGTTCAAATAGTCGTTTTAGTATATAAATGTGATAGATAAGATAGATTAGAGAGAAAACGGGACTGACCCACATATAAATATTTGGAGGTAATGCGAACGCTGCAAATACCGCACAGACATAGGTTATCATTGCGATATGCGAATAAGAATAAAGGTAAATAACAAAATGTTCGATATAATTATACCCTTTTCCTTTCCAAAAAACTACTTTCGAGATCAAGGCTAGAATAGGAATAGTTAAAAAAGAAACTACTGCGGTGTAATCGGTCATGAATTTGACCAAATTGGAAGTTGTTTCAATTTGCTTCTCCTTTAGTTCTTCAGGGCCGGTGTCGAAAAATTCTGATCCTGCAGTCATATAATCTGGAAAATAATTCAGTATAACCCATGAATATAAACCTGCGATAGTAGCTGAAATCGCAAAATAACTAAAGGCTGTCAAATACCGTTTTCTGGTTCCATTAATGTAGCTGCCGATCACATCTTCAGGCTTAATAAACATGGCGATAAACGTTTTTAAAAAGCTATTTTCCAAGTTGAGGAAACGATCGGCAAAATCTTCCCACAAATTCTTCGGGGTAATTCTAAAGTCAATATACCGCGCGCCACAGGCAGGGCAAAAATCAAATTGTTCTTGAAAAGTGGTGGAACAGTTCTTACAGCTTTTCATAATCTAGAAATGAATGATGTTGTAGTTGAATAAGATTTAATAATAATTGCTTTTATTCTCAAAATATGCTATTCTTATTTATTCACTAAAGTCTTGGCGAAGGAGGACTAGTTCATCAAGATAAATCAGTCTTTAGCTTTTCAATAAGTTGTTGAGTTGAGGTGTATGTTACAAATCGACCATTTTTAATGTAAGCGATTTGCCCCGTTTCTTCACTAACAATCAATGCGACTGCATCGGTTCGTTCTGTAATCCCAATAGCAGCTCTATGACGTAATCCAAAACGCGCAGGAATGTTTCGGTCGCTGGATAATGGAAGTACCACACGTGTAGCAGTAATTTTATTATCTTCTATGATCACGGCGCCATCATGCAGCGGACTATTTTTATAAAAGATGGCTTCTAGGATGGGTTGGTTTACTTCGGCATTCATGCTATCCCCTGTGTCTTTCACAAAATCCAATTTGGTATTGCGCTTAATGACCATTAAGGCTCCTGTCTTGGTTTGCGCCAGCTTTTCACAGGCTGAAATAATGATAGGGATGTTATTGATGGTTTCGGTTGCGCTGTTAAAGAATTTAAACGATTTAAAGAGTCCATCTTTTGAGGCAAGATTGGTGGAGCCAATCATGAGTAAAAACTTTCTAATCTCTTGTTGAAATACCACAATCAAAGCGAACATTCCTACACCGATGAATTCACCTAATACGCTACTCAACATCTGCATTTGAAGCAGTTGGGTAAGCTTCCAAATTAAATAAATGATGACAATCCCAATAAAAATATTGATCGCTGCTGTGCCTTTAACCAGCTTGTAGATGTAGTATAGCAACACCGCCACAAAGATGATGTCGATAATATCAAGAATTCTAAGTTCTAAAAAGTCCAAAGGCGGTTGGTTTGTGTAAAAATAGGTGGTTGCACACTCATATTCAAATATTGCTGATCAATTTAGCGCATTGAACGGCTTCATTGACATCGTGAACTCTTAAGATGGATGCTCCTCGATCCAAGGCTATGGCATTTAAGACGGTCGTGCCATTGAGGGCGTCATCTGGTGAGATATCAAGTGTCTTATATATGGTACTCTTTCGGGAGAGTCCAACAAGTAAAGGTAATTTTAATGCCTTAAAATAATCCAGGTATTTAAGCAGGTGAAAATTTTGTTCAATTGTTTTGGCAAATCCAAATCCCGGGTCAATGATGAGGTCGTTGATTCCCAGCTGAGTTGCTTTAGCCACTTTTTCAGAAAAATAATACATCATTTCCTTAAGCAAATCTTCATAATGGGTTAATTCCTTCATGGTTTGTGGGGTGCCCCGCATGTGCATCATAATATAAGGTACCTTATGTTTCGCTATGGTTTCCATCATGTGACCATCTAAATTTCCCGCAGAAATATCATTGATCATTGCGGCACCTGCTGCAATACATTCGGCAGCAACAGTGCTTCGAAACGTGTCTATGGAAAGTATGGCATTAGGAAAATAATCCTTGAGCATGGTAACAATAGGGACGATGCGTTTTAGTTCTTCATCTGCAGAGATATGATCTGCTCCCGGTCTGCTGCTGTATGCTCCTACATCAATAAATGTAGCACCCTCAAAGAGCATTCGATTGACTTGATGAATCATACTATTCTTATCCCTATACTTACCACCATCATAAAATGAATCTGGTGTAAGATTTAGAATCCCCATTATTTTAGGAGTTGTTAAATCGACTAACGTACCCGCGCAATTAATTGTCATGATAGGTCAAAATTCAATAGGAGTTCTGTTTTCTAACTGGTAAGCATTTTTTACCTTGCCAGTTCAGAAGTTTAAAAATTTTCCTGAAAAATACGTCTTTTATGCAAGATACCTCTCGTCAATATGATGCGGTGATTGAACAATGCAGAACCTTGTTTCAAAACAAAACCACCGATTATGGAACCGCATGGCGCATTTTACGCCTGCCATCCCTAACGGATCAGATATTTATCAAAGCACAACGCATTAGAGGTCTACAACAAAATAAAGAACAAAAAGTTGCCGAAGGAGCGGCGTCAGAATTTATTGGGATTATCAATTATTCTGTCATGGCGCTCATTCAACTGGAAAAAGGAATTGTGGAGAAACCCGATTTATCTGCTGAGGAAGCACTCTCATTATATGATGAAAAGATTACCAAAACCAAGCAACTTATGCTGGATAAAAATCATGATTATGGTGAAGCCTGGCGTGATATGCGAGTAAGTTCTTTGACAGACCTTATTTTGCAAAAGTTATTGCGTGTAAAACAAATTGAAGATAATCAGGGAAAAACTTTGGTGAGTGAGGGAATAGATGCTAATTATCAGGATATGATTAATTATGCGGTATTTGCAATGATTCACCTTGAAGCAGAAAAATAGGATATGAGGGGACTAGTCAATTTTGCAAGGCTTTTTGTTGGGGTGCTATTCATCTTTAGTGGATTCATCAAACTTAATGACCCTTTAGGTTTCTCTTACAAGCTACAGGAATATTTTAGCGCAGATGTATTGGGATTGGAGTTTTTAATTCCGTTTGCGCTAGCCATTGCCGTTGTACTGGTCATCTTTGAAATTTTAGTTGGGATTATGCTATTGCTAGGCTATGCTAAAAAGTTTACACTTATTAGTCTTTTGCTCATGATAGTCTTTTTCACCTTCTTAACATTTTTTTCGGCGTATTTTGAAAAAGTGACTGATTGTGGTTGCTTTGGGGACGCCATCCCCTTAACCCCTTGGCAATCCTTTTACAAAGACATTATTCTATTGGGGCTCATTGTGATATTGGTTGTAAAACAGAAGTACATCAACCCCATTTTAGTGCCTGCTTCTCATAAATGGATTGTTTTTGCAGCGACTATTCTATGCATGGCATTAGGCTATTACGTGTTGATGCATTTACCTGTGATTGATTTTAGAGCGTATAAAATAGGGTCTAATATTGCTGAAAATATGAAGGTGCCGCCAGATGCACAAGAAGCAATTTACGAATATGAGTGGACCTTTATGGTTGATGGCGAAGAAGAAGTGTTTACAACCAACGGGAGTTATCCCGAAGTGGATGGCGAGTTTATAGGAGTCGAAACTTTTTTAATTGAGGAAGGATATTTACCACCCATCAGGGATTTTTCTATTGAGAAAAATGGAGAACAATACACCGCAGCCTTTTTAGAAAAACCGAAGCTCTTATTGCTTTTAAGCTACGATCTCTCAAAAGCCGAAACTCCCGGATGGCCCGGCGTGGTGGAGCAGATCAATAATGCAAAGGCGTTGGAGTATGAGATCATTGGTTTAACTGCCTCTGGTCAGGAAGAGATAGATGTACTTAAGGAGCGCTATGACTTAGACATTACATTTTATGCTACAGATGAAAAAGTACTCAAAACCATGGTGCGTTCAAATCCTGCTTTAATGACGCTTGAACAGGGAACTGTGATGGATAAAGTACATTGGAATGATGCTGAGAAATTGAAATTATAGATTGATCAAATACATCACATATAAACTGGGCTACGCCTTACTTACCTTATTGGGAGTCGTTACGATCATCTTCTTTTTATTTACCATCTTACCCGGCGATCCCGCTCAAATGATGTTGGGACAAAATGAAAGCGAAGAGCAATTGCAGAAAGTCCGCGCAAAGTACGGGTTTGATCAACCTGTTTTTGTACAATATGGGTATTATCTCAATGACCTCTCGCCAATTTCGTTTCATTCGGCAGAGCAGGAGTCTTACACGTATTTGGATAGAGAAAAATACAATGCGATCCCACTATTTACTAGTTCAGGAACTACAGTTGCGTTAAAAATACCTTATTTAAGAGAGTCGTTTCAAAAAAAAGGAAAAAGTGTAACGGCAGTTATTGGCGATACCTTGCCCAATACAGCCTTACTCGCAGTAAGTGCTATTTGCGTAGCCATGGTATTGGGCGTATTGTTGGGCATTTTTTCGGCTTTATATAAAGATCAATGGATTGATCGCTTGATTCAGTTGGTAAGTACGCTTGGGATGAGTCTTCCGTCATTCTTTAGTGCCATTTTATTTGCCTGGCTTTTTGGATATGTATTGCATGAATATACACAGCTGAATATGACTGGGAGTTTATATGAATTAGATGATTTTGGTGAAGAGAATCAGCTTCGGCTTAAAAATTTAATATTGCCTGCGATTGTATTAGGGATTCGACCATTAGCCGTGGTCTCTCAATTAATGCGAAATTCCTTACTCGAGGTATTACAGCAGGATTACATTCGCACAGCCAGAGCAAAAGGCCTATCAAAAGCTAGAATCATACAGCGTCATGCTTTAAAAAATGCATTGAATCCTGTGATTACAGCGATTTCAGGATGGTTTGCCTCTATGTTGGCCGGAGCGGTATTTGTAGAGTATATTTTTGGGTGGAATGGCTTGGGGAAGGAAATCGTTGATGCGCTAAATAATCTGGACTTACCTATTATTATGGGTGCTGTGCTTGTGATAGCAACCATGTTTATTTTAATTAATATCTTAGTAGATATCATCTATGGCTGGCTTGATCCCAGGATACGAGTATAGTTCCTTTAATAAAGAATTAAATTTAGTCTAATTTTAAAAGATACCCGCTTTCGCGGGCAATATTATGAGAAAGAAAATTGTTGCCGGAAACTGGAAAATGAATACTAACCTTTCTGAAGCAGATGTTCTAACTACTGCCTTAATGAAAGGATACGATAGGAAAGAAAATACGGAGGTCGTCATTGCCCCACCTTTTACACACTTATACCATTTATATGAACTCACTCGTACAACGAATATTGAAGTAGCGGCTCAAAATATGCATCAGGCAAGTAAAGGAGCATACACGGGAGAGATTTCGGCAGATATGTTAAAGAGTGTAGGAATAAAAACGGTGATTTTAGGTCATAGTGAACGTCGTGCTTATTTTCATGAAGGAGATCAACTCTTGGCCGAAAAAGTTTCAGCAGCCTTAAAAGAAGAGATGAAGGTAATTTTTTGCTTTGGTGAGGAGCTGGAAGATCGACAAAAGAAAACCCATTTTAATCTAGTTGAGTCGCAGCTTAAAGAAGGCTTATTTCATATCGCCATAGATGATTGGCAGAACATTGTATTGGCCTATGAACCCGTATGGGCGATCGGTACGGGAGAAACAGCCTCACCAGAACAAGCGCAGGAGATGCACGCTTTTATTAGAAAAACTATTGCCGAAGCTTACGATCAAACCATTGCAGACCACGTTTCTATTTTGTACGGTGGCAGTGTAAAGCCTGCAAATGCCAAAGAAATCTTTTCAAAACCAGATGTGGATGGCGGACTTATAGGTGGGGCATCTTTAAAGGCTGAAGATTTTTTAGCTATTATCGCTGCAATATAATGAGTATAACCTATCACGCCTATCAGTTTACCGTCAAAGCTCTAGGTGAATTACCAAGTTCTATTGGAGTGGACATTCTTATTGCGCAATTGGGAGAAACCGGCTTTGAAAGCTTTATTGAAACAGATGATGGAGTCACGGGATATATTAATGCCGAAGAGATTCACGAGAGCCTACTGGATGAGGTGCACATTTTAAGCTCACCAGATTTCTCCATATTTCAAACTACTGAAGCCATTGAACAAGTCAATTGGAACAAGGAATGGGAAAATAATATTGATCCTATAGTGGTTGACGATATATGCACAGTGCGTGCGCCATTTAACAATATTCCCACAACGAAATATGATATTGTGATCGAACCTAAAATGTCTTTTGGTACAGGTCACCATGCTACAACTCATATGATGATTCAACATATATTAAAGGATTCTTGGCAGGATAAGCGTGTATTGGATATGGGTAGTGGTACCGGAGTTTTAGCTATTCTAGCTGAAATGAAAGGAGCCACATCCATCAAAGCCATTGATATCGATACATGGTGCTATGAAAATGCACTAGAAAATATAGAGCGTAATAACTGTAAGAATATTACCGCTATTCAAGGAGATGTAGATCTTATTGAAAACGACACCTATAATACAATCATTGCGAATATTAATCGCAATATTTTACTTGAACAGATTCCGGTGTATTCAAAAACGCTAATTACAAGAGGAACACTTTATCTAAGTGGATTTTATGAAGCAGATTTGGAGCTTATGAATGAAGCTTGTTTAAAAGATGGACTGCATTATGATGAACATTTGGTAAAAGAAGATTGGGTTGCTGTTAAATTTTCAAAAAGAAATGGTTAGTTAAACATTCTTACCTAATTTTATTTCATTGTTCGATATTTAATCTATAGTTATGAGTGTACAGGAAGATGTTTTAGAAGAGATATCCATTAAAGAGAAAGCAATTGATCAACATGAAATTGTGGTCTACAACGATGATTTCAACACCTTTGATCATGTTATCAATACACTCATAGATACGTGTGAGCATGATGCCATCCAGGCAGAGCAGTGTACCTTACTCATTCACTACAAAGGCAAATGCGCTGTAAAAACGGGAGATTTTGAAGATCTTAAGCCGCGTTGCACTAAAATCTTGGAAGCAGGAATTAATGCAGAGATCGTCTAGTTTTAATCTGTTGATTTTCAATTAATTACTTTATTTAAAATGTTAAATTATCTATGAAAAGATAAATTTTAACGCTTAAATACATTTTTATATACAATTAGTGTCTAATTTTATTCACGACAATATTGTCATAACACTAATCACAATAATATGAAAATGATTAATGTAAAAGCAGTACTCAGCTGCTTGGCGTTATCCGCCATCGTTATGTCTTGTTCTAAAGACGAAGTAAATGAGAACCAAGATGAGATCAACGCCTTAGAGAAGGAAGTCTCTCAGGATATCAAAACCATGATTGATGACATTGGTCTCAATCAGGATTTTGTAAAATATGATACCTTTTATTATCCAGATGGCTCTAGTGAAGAGCGCCTAATGGTTGAAGAAGATGTTTTCATGACCGAAACTGAATTACAAGCCTTTCATAAAGAGCATGGAGTTCAAGAAGGGGGTAGGCAATATAGTACTACGCCTTTAGTAAGTCAGGGAAGAAATATAAGTATCATAGGATTCACCGGGGGTGGAGGTCAAGGACTATCCAGTAAAGAGCGAACTGCGTTACAATGGGCGGTGAATAATTATAACCGTCTTAGCGGGGTCTCAATAAGCTTTACGTTAACTTTTGGTACAGACTGGCAAAGTAAGGACATGGTCGTATACCGCAATCCTAACCAATCCGGTTCTGGTGGTAGTGCTGGTTTCCCAAGTAATGGAAATCCTTTTAAGTTTGTGCAGATCTACGGTTTAGGTAATCTTGACACCAATGTCATTGAGCATGTAATCACTCACGAAGTGGGACACTCTGTAGGATTTAGACATACAGACTGGTTTAGTCGTCAAAGCTGTGGTCAAAATGTGAATGAAGGCGGGGACGTTAATTATATTCCCGGTACACCAAATGGTTTTGACCCAACTTCGGTAATGCTAGCTTGTTTTAGTAACAATGAAGATGGAGAGTTTAACAATAATGATATTATTGCCTTACAATTCCTGTATTAGACTTCTCATTTCAATGTTGATGTTAAAGCCCGTTGGAACAAACGGGCTTTTTTTATTTTACATCAAAAAGAATGACATTCCTTCAATAATTCTCTCTTTTTTCGTTACTTAGAGTTCCATACTAACTTTATCAACTCATGCCTACTTTACTTGATTTTGATTATTCCTCTTTAACTGAAACTTCAATCCACATAGCACAATCCTATGCAAAAGAATTTCATCAAAAAGAATATAATGCAGCCCATCTTTTACGTGCTTTGCTGCACAAAGATATAGGATTGAGTAGGTTATTAGATGCTGTTGATGCCGATCCATTTTATATAGAAGAGTGGTGTGAAGTTCGTATTGAAAATCTCCCTAAGGCAGCCGCAATTCCAGATGAGATCAAGGGAGACAAAAGTATTGAAGCCGTATTTAACGAAGCCGATACCCTAAGATTAAAACTAGGTGAAGATCAGATTACTCCGGCGGCGTTGCTCATAGCACTGCTGATGCCCGGAGTGGGTTTTTCATATGAACAATTAAAAACCCTACCGCTCAAGGCGGAAGATGTTCTTCACGCATCTCAAAAAAAGCAAGGGGCTAAACGCCCTATTTCAACTACTACTACATCAAACGGATTTTCTGGTAGCGTTTCTTCTGAAGCTGCTGCAGATATGAGCATATTAGAAGAATACTGTATTGACTTATCAGCAAAAGCTACTGCCGGTGAGCTTGGGCAGGTATTTAGCAGAGAAGGAGAGCTAAAAATGATGACAGAAATTTTGGGGCGATATACAAAACCTAATGTATTAGTTACGGGAGATCCAGGGGTAGGCAAAACAGTATTGATTGAAGGTTTCGTTCAAAAAATAGCCAATGATAGCGTGCCTAATTCTCTCAAAGGAGCTCAGGTCTATGCCTTGGACCTCATTCATTTAGTCTCTGGCGCTAGTTACAAAAGCGAAATTGAAGACCGTTTTAAAAAGATCATTATTGCATTAAAACAATTTGATAAACCTGTATTGTGCATTGATGAATTACACACTCTTACCGAAAAAAACAGTGGCAACCAGGGATTAGTAAATATTCTAAAATCAGAACTGGTTAAGGGTGCGGTAACATTTATCGCCACAGCTACGAATGATG
Source organism: Gangjinia marincola (assembly GCF_039523415.1). Taxonomy (NCBI): domain Bacteria; kingdom Pseudomonadati; phylum Bacteroidota; class Flavobacteriia; order Flavobacteriales; family Flavobacteriaceae; genus Gangjinia; species Gangjinia marincola. Next base: position 486,873 of record NZ_BAAAFG010000016.1, on the reverse strand, counting down.
GATATCGCAAGCACATCGAACCAGATGATGGATTATCAAGACGCTTTGAACGTGTTAATTTGGATGAACCCGACCATGCAGCAGCTTTAGATATGGTGAGCAACGCGATAAAAGAATACAGCGCTCATCACGATCTGGATATAGAGGAAGAAACCATCGTAGAGGCGATACGTTTATCAAAGCGTTTCAATAAAGATCGCAGTTTGCCGGATTCTGCTATTGATCTTGTGGACAGAACGATGTCTGCAACCCGATATATGCTAGAAACCACTTTGGGTCAGATTGAAAAAATTGAAGACGAAATAAAAGAGGTTTCAAACATAAAAGAGAAGGAGAAAAAAGAACAAAAGCTTCAGCAATTATTCAGCGGAATAAAAAACCGCTTAAGTTACCTCTTATTTACCGTACTTAAGGAAGAAGATACCATTGACGGATTGAAAACTTTTCCGAAGCAAAAGAAAAAATTCAGTGAAATTTTAAGCTTACTTAAAAAGAAGGCGAAAGAGAAAAAAACACGTGTAATCAAGCAGGATGTTGCCGCTACAATAGCTAATAAAACCGGTATTCCGGTAGGTAAGCTACAGGCAGATGAGAAAGAGCGATTGCTTAAAATGGATGAGCATCTTAAACGTCGTGTCATTGGGCAGGATCATGCTATTACGACAATTACTGAAGCCGTGCTGGAGTCCAGATCGGGATTAAGCAAACCCGGTTTACCCATTGGTTCATTTTTCTTTACCGGGCCTACTGGAACAGGTAAAACTGAATTGGCAAAGTCGCTGGCAGAGTTTTTATTTCAAACCGAAGAATCTATCATAAGGTTTGACATGTCAGAATTTAAAGAAGAGCATTCTGCTGCACTGTTATATGGAGCACCACCGGGATACGTGGGGTATGAAGAAGGAGGACTACTGGTGAATAAAATTAGGCAAAAGCCTTACTCCATTGTATTATTTGATGAAATTGAAAAAGCGCATCCCTCTGTTTTTGATATTTTTCTTCAAATTTTGGATGAAGGAAAACTCAATGATCGCCTGGGTAAGACGGGAGATTTTTCAAATGCGGTTATTCTATTTACCTCTAATATAGGGAGTGAACATGTCGTAAAATCATTTACCGGAGGCGAAATTCCAAGATCTGCTGATCTTATGGAATTAATGGGAAGACATTTTAGACCAGAGTTTTTAGGACGTTTGACAGAAATTGTGCCGTTTGCGCCTATTACTAAAGAAAACGTGATTAAAATCTTTATAATTCAACTCCGTGATCTTGAAAAAGCACTTGAAAAACAAGATATTTCATTAGAGTTGTCTAAAAAGGCGCAGGAATTCTTAGCCCACAAGGGCTTTACTCCTAAATACGGGGCACGACCTTTACGCGGAGTAATACGAACAGAATTACGATCTCCACTCTCGCGTATGCTAATTACCGGTAAACTGGATAAAGGAAAGGTGGTCAATGTAGGAGTGAAAAATAATGAATTAACGTGGAATTTTAAGAATAAGTAAGATCGCGCGTAAATTTTAGTATATTTATATCTTTATAATCATAATGCGCTACAACTATGAGCAATACATACGGATTAGGAGGAACTGAGGTAAAAACTGATGCTTCAGAAGCGATTCTGGAAATCGGTCAAAATAAAACCCTGGTGGTTCAAAAGCTTACGCATGATCAACCGGTTAAACCAAATATCGTATCTGGTTTAACTTCGATTGATGATGTTTTTGATCATTATAAACCCGAAGTAGAAGTCGATTTTGAGGATCAGTATGGAGTAGAGAGTAAAGAAAAACTTTCTTTTTCCAACTTAGGTGACTTTGGTAAAAAGGGAATTATCAATCAGAGTAAGTATCTTAATGACCTGGATACAGAAAAAGAACAATACCTAAAAGTGGTCAAGCAACTCAAGTCGAATAAAATCTTGAAAACAGCTCTTGCAGATCCCGAAGCAAAAGAAGCCCTTTTAAAATCTATTCAATCCCTTTTAGTTGAACTTAAACAACAAGGATAATCCTCACTAAGCTATGGCAGCAAAACAAGCAAAAGAACAACAGTTTAATATTGAAAACCCTGCAAAAGAATTAAAGGTCAATGAGGAAAAACTGGCCAAATACGGTGGGTTTGATTTGTTAGAAGCGTGTATCGACGATGTTCAAAACATGAACCCTGATCGAAAAGCGCGTAAGAAAATATTCTTAACAGAATCTGCAAAAAAACAGGAGCGCGCCAAATTGGCTAAAACCCTGGAGATATGGAATTCAATATTATCATCATCTGATGATATATCTGCAATGGCAGAAGAATCAGAAAAGAAATCAATTAGTGCGGGCAAATCTCTGGCTAAAAATTTAGGAGCCGCATTAGAGCAAACCAGAGAGTTAGAACAATCGTATAGATCTGTTGCGCTTTTCTTTAAGAATACAGAATCCCAAAAGATAAAGAATGTACGTATTCTAAATGCAGAACTTGAACAGCTCAAAGACTTGGATAACACGCGTTTTATTGATGCTGTTGAAGAAGAGTTAGTACAAGGATACGATCGATTGGATTTACGTGATAATTATGGTATTCTAGTGGTACCGGGTTACTTAGGTTCTAACAAAGTAGTTGAGAAATGGGCAAAGATCGCTCATGAAAATAAGGTGATGCTGATTACTGATTTTGAACATTTGGATGAGCCAGATGATGTGATGGAAATGTTTGAAGCCGCAAACTTGACCGGTGGAGATAAATATCGAAGTAATGTCATCATGGCATGTAACTGGCTGGTAGGTCGTGGTAAGCATGATGAGGTAGGAGAAGAGGATGACCTCTTTGTTCCACCTTCAAGTGCACTTGCAGGTAAGATATATAAGACCTTAATGTCTCAGGTAACTGCCGGTAAGAAATTTGGGGGAATGAATGAGGTTGACGGCGTACGTTTTGATCTTAAGAAAAGTGAGATCGCACAGCTTGAAAAGCTTGGTTTAGTACCTATGGTGAATGAATATGGCAAAGTCATGGCATTTTCTGCAAAGACGTTATTCAATGGAGATAACCTAGGACTTCAGACCTATTCTGTGGTGCGTGTATTTGATTATGTGACTAAGGTATTAATGGATTTCTTAAACCGAAGAGCCTTTGAAAACTTCAACGCCAGAACCCGAAAAGAGCTTATGGGTCAAATTGTCAAATTTTTAGATGAAATAACCGGTCCGGATCAATTGATCGAGGACTTCTCTATTAAGCGTTTTGAGCAAGATCCTAATCAAAAGGATCGTATCTTTTTAGATATTCACATGAAGCCTTATTTTCCGGCCAAGAACTTTATGATTAAAATGGATGGTCAAAAAGGAGATGATGGTACTGATTGGGACTCTGAATATGAGCAGCAGTAATTCGTCAACGTAGAACTTAGCGCTAGATATATCCCCTCAAGAAATTGAGGGTTTTTTAGTTGGATGTATTGATGCACGCATATTGTAATTTGTTTTTCAATGTGAATAATTAAAAGCTAGCGTAACGGTGCAGGATAGAAAGCCTGTCAAGTTTAGATAAGAAATAGGGTCATCATCATGCAGGAGTGAATTAGCCTTCACTTTTGATGTATTCCTTCCCGGTCAAATGAATAAAGCCTATTTCTCCATTTGATTTCTCAAAAGGAGCTAGGCTATACTCAAAGTTTCCCAAAGAGCTGTATGGAGTACCATTTGTAATTCCGTAATATCCGTATTGATTATTTTTCATGACTTTAATCGGAAAGGTGTTCTGGAAAACATTGTCATATCTGGTTATTTTACCGTCGTCCCAGATACCATAGCTATTATCGTAGTGTATTACGATAATTTCTGAAGCTCTGGTGTTATCATCATATTGAAGTGTTCTTGTCTCATTCAAAAAACAAATATCCTTAATCCCTTTTGAATTTAGTGAAGCAATCACTTTTTTGTCTTTATCTTTTGGGAGGGAAGTAAAACCTTCTGCTTTCTTAATGACGTACGTATCATCTATTTTTTCTATCGTTAGTAAATATGTTCCCACATTACCACATACGAAGTAGGTTTCTGGTTCTGGTGGTGAAGTAAGAAGCTTTAAGTTATAGTCGTAATATTCTATTTCTGTACTATGATTTAATGCTTGAAAACCACCATTAATTTGTCCGAAATAGTGTAAATCTTTCAATAAGGTTTGCCCTTTTTTATCTTTAAGGATGTACAGCTGTGTATGTTTATTTTTAAAAAGTTCATACGTATAGACAACTCCTGCAAATACTAAACTATCATTATTCACTAGACTGGCGCTATGCGTTTTCGTACGATTAAAATCTAGGTCGACGGTTTTGTTATTAAAGCTAGTATGGAGAAATACTAATCCTAGAAAAAGAGTTATTAATAAAGTTTTCATATCGTTTTAATTAAAAACGTACAAGAAAGATACGAAAACTATATAAGCTTGGTAAAGCCACTGTATTCTCCCAAATATAACTCCATATAAGAGGGTGAGTGTAGTAATTTTGTGATAGGAAGAGTATGTAACTTTCTTTCCAAAGTCTAGCATAAAGTCCAGTTTTTTGAGTTGAGACATCTTCATTCTGGGTCATATCAGATAGCATAAACCGCTCTCCTTTTAGTTTGAGTTTTACTCTCTTAAATTGAAATTCACCACCCCCCAATTGCCTTTCTTTCTTTTTGTTGCTCTTTTGTAGCTTCAGGTGTGGGGATGTTACTTGGGTATAAAGGTTTAGGGAATCCTTCGGCTTTACGACGTTCATAATCCTGTTGGCGAAATTCATCAAAGGCAGAGCCGGGAGGTAAGGGTCTGTTTTTATCCATGTACCAGGTGATAAAACTCATGCTTTCATAACAATCTCCGGCCAATTCAAATGGGTCCGGACCTCCTTTAGGACGTACTGCCTGTAGTTGAAATGCTCCCACCATATTATCTCCACCTGTAGAATATGAGAAAAGCATATCCTCAAATGGCATGGTAATATTCTTAGCCCAAAAAAAGCCTGTTATAGTGATTAAGCCGTCCCGTTGATTAAGTATCTGCTCTTTATGTGGCATTGTAAAATAGTAGATGATAAAAAAAATCAGGATACTTGAAAAAAGGATGGTAAGAAATAAATATCCTCCTTCTAAAGGATTATTTCTGGCATGTCTCAACATTATTAGTAAAAATACAAATGCTATACCACCAAAAATTAAAAGACTACCAAATTTATCATGTTTGTAATTAATAAAATTATTATCAACATAGTTATTTTTAGATTTTTTTACTACTCCATCTTTATACTTAAGAATATCATCAGAGTAAATTTTTTTATCGACTATCGAACTTAATTTACCTCGTTTTGAATCAATTTTTTGGGTTAGTTTACTATAGTCCTTATAGGTATGGGTAATTTTTCTAGTAAAATCTTTTTTTACCATATAAAAGATTTTTTTAATTCATCCATGGGAGCAATTTTTATGTTTTCATCCTGTGAAAGATCAGTAAAAATATTGAAATCCTTAAGTTTTATTTTTGCCCCTAGCCAACGTTCACGTCCATTTTGATGATATGGAAAAAAAGATTGTTGATGTTCATCAATCTTAATTCTAACGGCAAAAACAGCCTCTGAATTGCTATAAATTTCATTTTTATGCTGATTAGGAATATTAAATTTAACTTGCAAAGCTTCTCGTTGGTTATCCTTAATTTTTTTGACTGAACCAAGATTCATTTTTATTGGATTGTCATTACGCACTCCCCTGGAATAAAACCAAGCTTGTGTTTCTACTTGAGCCGGATTACTAAAAAATTGAGTAAAAACCATTGTCGCATTAAAAGATGTAGCTTTTTCATATGAAGCGGGCATAGCACTCATTGAGGGTAAAATTACAGTTTCTTGATCTAATGGTTCAAAAGCAATTTGTTGGCATACGGTTAAATCAAATAGTTTTATCTGAGCGTCCAAAGGATTCATAAGAGTATCCTGAAATGATGCAGCGGTAAGTAAAGCACGATTATCAAGTATGGAATCAACGTATTGCATGGGTGTAGAATGAGCCGGTTTTGAGAAATCTTCTTTATCGCACAGGATAAAATTCTTAAAAAATGTTTCTAGTTCTGTGTCAGTTAGCAGCGCTGCAATTAGTAGCAGACCTACTCCTACGGCCGCGATACATCCGATACCCCTTAAAAATGGCAGCCCCGGCTCCTAAAAACAGAAAGCCTACTGCCACCTCATTAAACAATACCTCCTCGTTCCTATCCTGACTGTAATTATAAAGTGCTTTGGCCGTTAGTAGGCACCCTGCTACCTCTAGTGCGACCTCAGTAACTGCAACAGCGGTACTGAGCGCGGTCCTAGCATTGGCAACAGCGGCTACCGCCATACCTCCAGTCACCGCGATTAAAGCTACGGCTGCCATCACCAGAGCCATCTTGCTCAAGTTTCTTTAAAAACCCGATTCCTAGGTAAAGTAGATGTAGGGCCCAATTAAAATTTCCAGGAAGAGGTATGTATGAAAATAAAAATTGTCTTAGAATGTTCTAATATTCAAAGAATATCATCACCTAATAAAAAACGGCTCTTCTTTGTTTTAAGGTATTCCTGTTTTGCGCTCAGAACGCGATTCTTGTGAACATCAAATGATTCCTCAAAATCAAAATTTCTAAAGTCTTTACATTGAAGAATCGGCTCAAAAAATTTCGTAATCAACTGCAAGTAAATGAAGAATTTTCTTTCTCTTGTGAGGCGTGCATTTTTGAATCCTTGGCTTTTATCTTCTTGGGAATACTCAATTGGAGAATGCTTATAATTTAATATGACCTTATTTTTTTCCGCTTTTGAAAAGTTAGATAATAATACGTCAATGTTACTTGATGCAGTGGCCTCGTTCGAATAAAAATCTATATATATGACATTTTCTACCTCCATAGCAAAAATCTCGATAAATAAACATTTTTTGAATAAATAGTGTATTTGTTCTTGTTGATAATGAACAAAATTATATTTCTTCATGAATTGAACAGCCTCTTTTGATTTGAGTAGATATGATATATCAGCGTATTTCATTTAAAACCAAGATTTGATAGTATTCCATTCAGAAGCTGATAGGTTTACCGGTTTGTAATTTTGTTGAACAAGATATTGTACTTCTTCTGCAAACATTCCCTTGAGGCTACCAAATTCGTCCATTAGTTGAAGAGGGTTAGTAGGTTTGGTCGCTAGAATTATATCATCCCCTCTATTTATTGCACCTTCTAACCAAGGTTTATTATACAATTCAAAAAAAGTATCAGGATCGTAAAGATGATCCGGTACATTTAAAAAATTAAAGCCACCTTTATTTTCTGCCACTTCTCCTAAAGCCGTACCCACATTTATATCTTCCGGTAGCATACTGGGTTTGATATGTTCCATATCACCTGCCCAACGCCCCAGAATGGTTGTTATTTTATAAGGATTTGCGACCAGTTGGCTACCGCTAGTTGGAACAAAATTATCAACACTTCTTACTGCATCTTCAGCTAGTTCATCTCCGCCACGTACAGCACCTTCTGCTAATTCATCTGCAGAACGCGCAGCCCTGTACATCTTAAAGCCCTTCGCAATTGCAGCCCCGGCTCCCAAAAATAAAAAGCCTAAAGCAACCTCTTTAAATAAGGCTTCAATGTCTATATCTCAGTGCTAATATTAGACTTTTTAATATTGAAATTCTTAGACTAGATTTTAAATCATACCTTAAAATTTAGTCGGATTTTTTTTAAATATTACCAAGTAAAAAGCTCAAATGCATTTACTCCATTTTTTGGATAGTAAATTCTATTCTTGAATTCCATAGGTGAATCTGTCTCTATTTTAATGTGATTTTTACTAAAATCAATTTTCTTAAAATTTTTAATAATCAACTTACCTTCTTCAAAATGTAAATATAACTCGTCTTCTTTCTGAGTAATATCTACTAAATTTAAAATGGTATCACAGGTTTTTCGAGAAATGAGCCATATATAGAAATTGCACCTTTGTCAGGTGTCTCCCCATTTTAAAATGCCTGTATAATATTATGTTTTGACATAGTTTATGGTACAAAGTTTGGAAATAGGTTACTATTTTCTTTCTAAACATACTTTTTCAGATGGTTAAGTCTATAATTTACTTATTTAAATCTGATTATTTTATCATTTGTATAGTATATTTAATACTTTCTATAGTTTGTTATATTTCATTAAACTATTTATACTAAAAGATTTTGAAAGCATCTGAGAGTATTCTGGATTTTTACTTATGGTTTTTTGGGCATATTTATTTAAGCTTATATGAGTTAAATTTCTATCCTCTGGCTCATTAAATAAATTCTCCTGTAACCGTTCAGCTGATTGTATATGTCTTTAGAGCCAACATTTAATTCATTAGGGAATCGAATCATTTTTGTTTCAGCTTTAGTTTTCTCAAGGGCGTCCCAAGCTTTTGATTTTTCAGCTGTAAATTTAGATTCCTCAAGTACTACCTTAAAGTCTTTTTTCTCACAATAATCTAAAATTTCCTTCTTCAACTGATCCTTTTCTATTGGTGGAACAGAATCTTTACTATTTTGATATTTTAAAGTGTCGAAATAAGCTAGGAAACTATTAACTAAAAGTTCTCCTTTGATAACATAATTCTTATTTTTTGTTATCACGCTGATTTGAGATGAAGTTCCTGAAATATTTTCTATCATCTTGTAAAATTATTTTTTCTATTTCAGTTACTGGATCTATTGTTGTGATTTTGACGACATTTGGATTATTGATTTGAAGGTGTAGGCTTCCATATTTTTAAAGGATTCATGAAAAGATGAAATATTTACCAATTTGAGATTAGAACCAAGATTTAGTTGTGTTTCATTTTTCTTAGAAAGGTTTACTCGAAATTATTCTGCTCTTTTTAAAAATTTAATTATCTGATAATATTAAGTATTAGTGAAATTTATATTTAAAGTGTTTTATTAAAATTATAAATAAAATCTTCTATTCATTCAAATCATCAATTAAAAATCGTGAATTTTTTCTTTTATTAATTAATTTGAAGTCTATTAAAATATAAGGTCTAATATTCCTCGGATCGTATTCATAACTAAAGTCTCCCCATAAAATATCTTCTTTTAATTTCTTCATAAAACATTTTATTATGATTAATCCTATCATCTTTTAGATTATTATATTCTAGCCAATTGGTTGCATTTGAATGTTTCTCTATTGTAATAAAATCTATGATCTTATCTGTAAAGACAAATGATATATTAGCTAAAGAAGTTTTAATAACATATTCTTTTCTGTTTGGTAAATCACTCAAAATATTGAACTGATGATCACTATCTTTAAGCTCCAACTCAAACTCATTCAACGTTTTATTTTCATCGAAGGATAAATCTAATACATTAATCTTTTTCTTGTTTAGGGTTATCATGATAATACTAATCCAACAAAAACCTACTTTTTCTTGATTGATTTAAACCTTGCTCATCAAAGGTGTTCTTTAAATCGTCACGTATTAATATTACAAACTTTCTGATTTTTTCTTCATCATTTAAAAGAAATGGGTAAAGTTCGTACTTAGACTCTTCTGTAATAGTGTCGTAAGAAATTTCTTCTAAATCGCCTAAATATTGTTCGTTAAGCTTTATTTTAGATGAAAGACGCCAAGGAATATCTAGAGGACTAAAGGATGCGTGGAATTTAATATAATCCTCTTCACCATCGTCAAATTCTACATTTAAACTTGTAGCTCCATCGCTAGAATCTATATTGACCTCTGACCAATACTGATTTACCAATTTTGTTAATTGCTCAATTAATTGATTTCTCAAATATTCAATCTTTATCATTTTCAAAAAATTATACCTAATTCCATATTGTAAAAAATACTTTCAGAGTTAACTCCTGTGGGATAGCCCATATCTAAAACTTCAAAACCTTCTTCTATTAATTTATCAGCCCATTGTTTGTTAGCTTTATACATAACTGTATTGTGCAAGTCAGAGTCAATTATCCAACCTTTTTCATTTCTCGAATATTTCGACAAATCATTAAAATCATCAGCTAGGTCTTGCCAAGTATGTGCTTTTCCATCTATATCAAAAGTCTTTCCTGCTTGATAAGTATCATTAAATACTTCAACTTGTTTTCCTTGTGAAGATAATTCTTCTGCAACTGTATTCACGTGACCATCCATTTTTCTTCCTATGATCGCTGTTTTTCCATTATTTCCCTGTCTTATTTGTTTTATAGGTTTTCCAGCTATTTCATCTCCAATGCGAAATGAACTTTCAACAAAGTTATCTGAGTTCTTTAATGTGCCTTCAGCCAATTCATCCCCACTTCTTACAGCTCCCTCACCCAACTCCAACGCTTCATCAGCAGCCTTGGCCACTCTTGCACCGCGATACATTCTATAGCCCTTCGCAATTGCAGCCCCAGCTCCCAAAAATAAAAAGCCTAAAGCCACCTCTTTAAATAGGGCCTCTTCGTCTCCATCTTGAGAATAATCATACAATGCTTTAATAGTCAATGCACAGCCGGCTACTTCTAAAACAGCCACTGTAACGGCTACCGTGGTAGCAAGAGCTCCTGTGGCTGCTGCAGCTGCCCCAATGGCGGCAATTGCCATACCCCCGGTTACGACAATTAACGCCACGGCTGCCACCACCAATGCGACCTTGCCTAGGGTTTCCCAAAAACCAGAAGGTTCTTCGGTACAAGCTGCCTTGGCTTCTTCCAGCGAATAAAAAATTTCAATTTTTCCTCCTATACCACAGGGTAATACAGAGTCTTCTAATAGCGGATTAAAATTGCCTACAAAAATACCATCTTCAAATCCCTGCCAGGCAATAGGAGCTGGTGCACAAGCACTCCCGCTTACTGCACAGGTGCCAAAAGGCATTACATTTACACTGGGGACAAAATCCCCGGTATTGGCCACGGGTTCTTCAAACAAAAAGGCATTGTTATTATTGGTGATTTTAAATTCTTGAGGTACGGTGCCTTTGTCACAAGCAAGATAGGTACCCTGGGGAACATATTTTTTCTTACTCATAGCGGTCAATTTCTACAAGTTTCTGTTCACTCTCGGTCATGTAAAAACCGGGAATTTTTACTTTGACGTTTTGATCTGCTTTCTCCAGCCAGCCGTACTGATCAAAATAAAGGTGTTCTACATAAAATACATTAAGCTCTACCTTTAGATTAATCTTATCCTTTATGCCGCGTACCATTTTATTCAATAAGAGTTGATCAAGTCGGTCTTTTGCTAATTGACCCTTACCCTTAAGAACGAGTTTTCGGGTTAAACGATCGTATTTTTCAACAATGTATGTAATGTTAAGTGGTAGAGGTTGTAGTACAAGAAATTTATTTAAATCTCTTTTGACTTCAATGGGTTCTTTGTTTGAATAACTGCGATAGGCACCGCTAAACAAAAAATATAAAGCACCTTGCTCAGTCATCTCACGAACAAATGATCCATTTTGAAGATTTTCTTCTACCGTATGTATTGTTGCAGCAACTTGTGCACTTTCTTCTTTTGAAGATTCCTTTTTCCAGCGTTTCTTTAGCACATGCCACTTATCAAATACCTCTTCTTTATTTATGATTGCTTCCAAATAACCTAACTCATTTGTATATACTCCTATGTTAGATATCAGACTGTTCAGGTCTTTAGCAAGCTTTTCAGTGGCGCTTTCTGCTCCATAGGTTTCAGAATGCGTAATAACCCGAAAGATATCACCTTGCCCAAAGGGTTTTTTACTAATATATTCTTTTTCAACCATGGTCTCTGAAGAGTTTTTCATCATTAACTTCTCCGTCGCTACAATAGACCGTGCGTTGTGTTTATATAATTTTCCCTTTGTGATATAGGTCTCAAGTTCCAGCTGATGCTCCATCTTTACCCTTTGTTGACGTGAACTTCTCCTCCTGTAAGTTTACTGGTGGATTTACCGTGCATCGCAAGTTCATTACCTGAGAGAATATCTACTTTATCATTGCCCACAATATTTGCAGTCGTTTTGGCTTTTAGCTTCACGGTGGCATCATGACTTCGCATATCGACATCTTGTTTTCCGCTAATTTGAACTTTCGCTTCTTTACTGTGCATCCCTACATCTTGTTTTGCATCTATTGCAATAGACGCCTCCTCAGACTGCATGGTAATTCCATTTTTTGCTTTAATATCAATAGTATCTGCCATTAGTGATAAATTACCGGGAGCAGTAATGCTAATGTTTGATCCTTTTGTATCTAATAGAATTTTATTGCCACTTTGATCCGTAATGGTAATAAACTCACCTCCTTTGGTATCATTGAGTTCTATGGTGTGCCCGCTTCGGGTTCTGATGGCTTTAACGTCATTAGTTCCTGTTTTCCATCCTGCGGGATTACTGCTGCCGTTGTAAAGTGCTCCCATCACGTAGGGACGTTCTGCATTACCCCCTTCAAAACCAATGAGCACTTCTTCACCGGTCTCTGGAATAAAGTGAAAGCCTTTTTCTCCTCCTGCATGTGGGGTCATCACCCGTAACCAGGGCGTTACTTCTCCCTGTGGCTTTTGCCATGGAAACTGTACTTTGATCCGTCCCAGCCCGTCTGGATCAGCATTATCCATTACAACAGCCACCTGACTGTTGCTTTTTGGATATGCCATCACATTGGTCATGGGATAAGTATCTGCCGCGGCATCGATCCCTTCAAAGCTATTGAGGTAGGTGCCATTCTCTGTGGCAGTGTGGGTAACCTTGGTGATTCTAAAACTCCCCGGAGTGATTCCCTGCCCGGTTACTTTGATGATCTGCCCCAGGCTTACCCCGGGATTATCACTCACCCCTTTCACA
>NZ_BAAAFG010000016.1:235055-473907 GCF_039523415.1 Gangjinia marincola | reverse complement strand
TGTAGGCATTGAGGTAGACTGCTGTTTCTTTAGCATAGATCTCATTGCTTTTGTTGGCTGCGAAACCTACATAGCCGTTTAATCCTGAGTTGACTGAAGTCGTGCTGGCTTCATGCTGCCCATCAGTAAGGTAATCATTGGTAAAGTAGCTAAAGGCGTTAGGTACCGGATTGAGATTAAGCGAGAACTCCTGCAGGTCATGCCCGTAGGTGAGGGTGACTTCTTCACCGGCTTGCGGCAGACCAAAGTGCAGGGTCTTGCCATCGTAGTAAAACCATTCGCTGTATTGAGCGGCCAGTCTGCTGGCATATTGATAAGCGCTTTCATGCTGTTGTACGCTGTAATGCAGCGCTTCGCTGTAGACAGGCTGAAGGCTTAGCTCCAGCTTTCCCTGGTCGTACCCCTGGAAGGTTTGGTGGAGAATATCTTCTAATCCTACATCGTTAAAAGAAGCATAGTGTGGTCCATCATCTGCCAGGATACTACAGCTCTGTGCTTTGATGGTAACCAAATCTCCCTGATGGGCATGAAACCCTTTGGTGTTGTTGACGGCAGTGACGACTCCTTTAAACTCCAGGGTTTTGTAGTCTTGAAAGTCGGTGAGGGATTCAACCTTCACGGTAAGAAGTTCTCCCAGGAAGTTTCGGCTTTCCTCGGCGAGTTCTGCAGAGGCTTTTTCAAGTACATCCATACGGCAGACCAGTTCAAGGTAGTGATGCGCATCTAAATCCTGCCGAAGCATTAGTCGCTTAAAGGCATGGATGGGATTACCACCAATAAATACACGGGTGTTGGATTGTAGTGCCATAAAGTATATTTTAAGAGAGTTTAATTTTATTAAAATTAAACCTTGAAATTCAATGTTTTAGAATCTTATAAATATACAAAGTATTCTAATTCAAAAACGCCTTCATATTTACGGGAGTGTTAAATTTTTGAAATAAATACCGATGTATAAGAATAAACAGATACCTCAATTTTTCAAAGGTAGATAGGCACCATTTTTATAATGAAGTGTACGGGTTTTTCCGGTAGGGATCATAAAGCCACTTTCAAGATCCTCTTTATACTCACGATACATAATTTGATTGTTGATCGTATCTATTTCTATGGGATCTTCTTTAGATCTGGCTTTGTAAATGACTAGTTTATCTTTTCCGTTAAGGCAATTACGACAATCGACCAATGTATTATTATTAAAAGATAATAATCTAAGCGTAAAGAATTCATGTCCATGACCATGAGTGCCATATCCTTTTATCAAATAGTTTCCGGGAATTGGTTCGCGAATATCGTAGTAAGTCACATCTAAAAAATCGAGGTCTTCATCGGGTTCTTTTTCATGTGTTAGAAAATCTGACTGAATCAAATCTCTGTTGGCATACTGATAAACGCTGTTAAACGTATGCCAGGTACCTCCATTCAATTCATCCCAGGAAATGATCGTAAGGTTTTGATCATTAGATTGAATTACATTCATCATGGTAGAGAGGGAGTCAAAGGGATACCCGGAGTAAGAAGATGTTTTAAGTGTATTCAATAATTGCGCCTTAAATCTAGTTAAAATAGTATCTCTTGCATTTTCCCCGTAATCATGTCGGTGATCACTAAATTTTTGATATATCTCAACAAGTTTTTGTTCCTGCCTGATGAGATTTCCCGTTTCATGTTGAGCATTACAGTAGAGAAATGCCAGCAGGATTAGAAAGAAACTCAGATTTTTCATCGCTTAAGTAAAATTATATTGCTAGGATAAATAATAATGATATGTTTTAAGCATTATTTCTTCAAGATTAATAGAAAAAAGAAATTACTGTTAAAGCATAACCATACTGCACAAACTATTAGTGTCGAATAGTATAAAAATATTGCATTAAATAGCGTTTAAACCTGAGAATGATTGGTATGATTATAAATATAATCCAAATCATGCTGTGCCTTGAAAGATAGTCATTCGCCAGGTTTAAGTAAAACAGAAAACTACAGATTAATAGAATTATAAATGACTCATGAACTTTTACTTGTTTTTTGGAATAACGCTTAATATGCCTATTGTGCATTTCTTTAATATCTGTTTTATCTTGTTTGGTGTAGTAGAAATGTTTACTTGGGAGATATACAAGAAACATCGATATGTTTTGAATGAAATAGATCAATGAAGTGCCAAGTAAAAAATACTGAAGCAAACTTATTATTATGTTCATTTCATTTTTATAGATAACATCTGTGAGGTATAGGTAAATCATATAATCTGCAGCAAAGAAGAACATAATAACAGAACTCCAAATACTTAAAGTAAGTCTGGATGTGCGGCTTAAGCTTATATAGGTAAATGCATGTATAAAAGAGAGTATTGAAAATAAAATACCTGTGCCAGCCAAAATATACACTATGGTATTATTGATTTCCATTACTTTGACTTCAATCAACCAATATAGAATGCAAAAGGATTGAATTAGTGTTATACCTTCTGTCAAATTTGGGACTACTTTATCCTTTAGCCTGATAAATGAAATAATTGCAAAAATCACTATGAAATAATACGGCCAGATTTCGACGCGCTCATCGAATATATATTCTCCAGATCGTTTTCCGGGAATAAATGCTACAAAACTAAGTATTAAAGCCCCTATGGATTTTAAAATCAGCGTATTCCATTCTACTCCTAACCTTCTATTCTCATAAATCACACCTAATAAGAGTGGGAATATGGTGATTGATAGTAAATTTCCCTCGTTCTGGTAAACACGATATAAAATATAAACAAATAAGACTATAAGCGAAAGGCTCAATAAGAAAAGAAATCTTTGAAAGCTATCTGATAGTAACTCTTTTAATTTACTCACAATTAAAATTAATGTACTAAATATCCTTGGGCGTACGTAATACTCAGATAAAAGAAAAGTGCAAAACACCCCCAGAAAAACAGAAAGGCAAGTAAATTTCTTTTATTGCGCTCAGATTTATCCAGCATTTCATATTCTTCTTGAATATTAAAATCAAAAAGCATTTTTTTTGCTTTTTTTTCTATGATATATCCAAGCCCTAACATAACTATTCCTAAGCCTATTAGTATAGGAATGTAACTTTCAAATTGATAGTTAATTGAACCTATCAGAGCAAAATATATACCAGCAGCAATGAATGTTAATGGTGCGGAAACAAAATGCAAGGTCGAGGGAATGATTCGTTCGGGCATTTTTTTATTGACTAACCATCTTGCCGCGGAGTAGTTAGCGGCTAACAATCTTTTAAATAAAAATTTAAACATCAATTTTTAAATTGCGGTGGTATCCTAAACGGTTTTTTTACTGCCGTATTGTCAATTTTAATTTCATTAAATAATGGAGTAGTATTCGTTGGGAAAGAGCGCAAAGGTTTTTTATCCCAAAAACCACTATTTCTGCCAAAGGTCTCGTCAATACCTTCGCTAATATCGAAAGCATAGTCTAAAATCCCATATATAGCAATTCCAACAATAACTACAGGAGCACCTACAGAAGCTGCGGCAATACCAACCACTAGAAGGGTGCCATCCACAACCGTATGGGCATCCCAAGTATCTGTGAGCACCTCATAGCCTATTGTTCCGGCTGTTAAATATGGACCTACTTTGGCAATTTTACTTCCTTTTTTAGCTAGCTTCTCAGCTCCATGAAAAATCTTACCGGCTTTTGCAGGTTTGCCTAATTTTTTTGCGGCCTTAGAAATTTTATATGCATAGGTTCGCTTAAATTCTTTAGGAATATTATCGTATAAAGAAACAACATCCCCTAAGCCGTTAACATTTTTTTTTCCAAATTGATATGCTCCTACCGCTGCACGCATCCAGTCAAACTCTTCTTTACTTACATAGGTGTCTTGTAATTCAACGGTTATTTGTTGATCATTTAACAGCAATTCATTTTCCTGATATTGTTTTAAGGATTCAGTCGATTCAAAAGTGACATAATCATTCCCGTGAGAAATCTCCACTCTAAATCCACTTTGCGCATTTACGCCGCTCCCCATAGTCGTAGGAAAGAAATCTACACAGGCATCTGCCGGTACGAGGACCCATTCATTGCCAACAAAAATTTCTTTATGATCTAAAAAATTGCTGGAGTAACGAATATATTGATGGAAATCTGGTGGCTCAGGATTTGACTGCTGTTCATGGAGTTGGGCCTGCGCCACTTCTTGTAATAGAACAGATAACTCTGCATCATTTGACTGGAGCAAAAATTCAAAATGTTCTCCAAATGGCGTTGGATTAGGATCGTGGAGAGAAGTTTGCATAGAAAATGTCCATGCAGTATCTGCAGTTCCTTGCAAAAATCGTTGCAGTTTTTCTAACTTTTGCTGTACCATAGTTTTTATGAAATTTAAATGTTCACTATGATCAGCTAGGCTTTAAGCGGCCAATTGTTATTAAAGGTCGTTCCTTTTACCTTGATTTCTTTTGCTGAAAGCACAAAATGAATTTGAAGTGGATCTTTATTGCTGGCATTGAAATGCTCTGTGTATTCAATGCAATACGCTTCATTAAACGTGACCTTTTTTAAGCTTGACATGTTGTCTCTGCGATAAAATGTAATTTCACCTTTTTTAGTAGCAGATGCTGAGATCATCCACTCTAAAAAATCTGTTTTTGCGGTTGCTTCAATGAGCAATCGTATTTGCCCTCCCTTTGGCTTAGCGCTTGGTCTTCCGGTATGATCAACATCTTGTCGAAAAGTGAAAGAACAATCAAGAATATTGAGTTCTTCTCCGTCAAGATTTAATTTTGCTAAAAATGACATAATGATGCTGGATTAAATTGATAATGAGTTGTTGATGAGCAGTTTCAAAAAAATAGCATTGAACCTGCCGTGTTTATAGTAATAAGGCAAAAAAAGGGAGTGTGAACCACTCCCTTTTATAATCATATAATCAGATGCTTAGACCCAATCGTTCACGTGAGAACCATTACCAATGGAAATTTCTCTGGCTGAAATCGTGATCTTTTCAGTCATTGGATTTTCTCCTGTTGAATCAAAGTTCTCTATGTATTTGACTGCATACGCATCGTTGAAATTAAGTTCTTTAGAAGTAGCTTCAGTATCTCTTTTTAAGAATACAATTGAACCACTTCTCAACTCAAAGTTGTTAAACATCCAATCAGATAAACTCGTATCTGAAGTAGATTCAACCTCTAAGGTAATCATACCACCACGAGTGATGGATGATGGACGACCCGTAGCGTCTGTTTCCTGGTGAAGACCATAATTACAGCCCAGTACATTGTACTCTTTACCACCTACTTTTAATTTTGCTTTAAAAGACATAATAAATAAATTAAATGATTAATAAATAATGATATAATAATTATAATAGTATAAATGTAGGAATTTTTTTTTGGGAAAGCACAAATTCCTTGATTTTAACATATGAAGATCAGTCTTTTAGCGATAGCTTAATGAAAAAATCATCTTAGGATAACGTAATGATGAAATTGTATTTTATCGGGATTATAAGGCTTTTAATCCTGATGAGGTTAACCTACAGGGCACAAAAAAAGAGGAGACCAGCTCCTCTTTGCACTATATTCTTATTGGATGATGACTATACCCAATCATTCATATGAGATCCATTACCGATAGAAATTTCTCTGGCCGAAATGGTAATTTTTTCTGTCATTGGATTTCTACCTGTAGAATCAAAGTTCTCTACATATTTAACTGCATAGGCATCGTTGAAATTAAGTTCTTTTGCCGTAGCTTCAGTATCTCTTTTTAAGAATACGACAGAGCCGCTTCTCAATTCAAAGTTGTTGAACATCCAATCTGATAATCCCGTGTCGGCTGTTGATTCAACCTCTAAGGTAATCATACCACCACGGGTGATAGACGATGGACGACCTGTTGCATCAGTCTCTTGGTGAAGACCGTAATTACAGCCCAGTACATTGTACTCTTTTCCACCTACTTTTAATTTTGCTTTAAATGACATAATTAATAAATTAAAGATTAATAATGATAATAATACTTTAAAAGTACGCTAAATACTAAAGCAAATGGTCAAAGCTAATACATTTAACACAAAGAATTTCAGCAGATTAGCGTTAATCCCAGTAAGAATGGGGGATAACTAAAATATGTAGGGACATCTTACTTACGCCCTTTCACAAATGATAATATCATCTTCTTTGATGTTATTTCCATCGACTGTACGCGTGTAGTCAATATGGCGTTGTAATTGATACCATTTTGGTTTTGTGTAGAACACCCAGCCATACGGAGTATTTGTTTTATCCAAAAACTTTATTTCACCTTCAGGATGGCGGTCATTATAATCATTGATAAAAAAGTAGAACAGTTTACCAAATTCCATTTTTTCAGGAGCTTTTAATCTAAAATTGCTAATGGTATCGTTTCCTTCGGTCTTATTAAATTCGAACGATATGACCAGTGGATTAACCAGCTCTTCATCGGTAGGGTCTTTGATATTTTTATCTATAGGATAAAACCATTTTTTATAAATAGGTTTGGGTACAGCGATTGTAAATTCATATAGTTTTACAACCATTAACGGAGTGATGAACCACATGGCAGAACTTAGAAAAATGTACGTGTAGGCAGGTTTAAAAATATTGACTACTGCCATAAATGCAATCAAACCAAAACATCCAATGACCAGCGTGTACAAGAATTCTCCCCAAAAGTTGGTGATTTTCTCAGAAAGATCAGGAAAATAGTACCTTAGTGCTATGACGTGTAGAATTCCCATGATCAGGAATAAGGTTTGGAATCCTATAAAGCTATTAAAAGGGATATCGTTAAGGACTTTTTCATTGCTTAACAAACCTATCCCCGCAAAGACAAGCAGGGCTACTAATACGTATAGAAAAAACTTCTTTTTATTTTTAGTAAAAAGCTTTTTTAAACTTGAAACGAAGCCCATAAGCAAGGCCCCAACCATCAAAAAAATAATGCCAACTTTCAAAAATCCCAGGCCTATTGCCGCTATAAGGATAATTATGTTTGTCATAGTGTAGTGGTAAAGCCTATTCTGGGGGCGTTTTTAGGGTCTAAAGTGAGTCCTTGAGCTTCATGACGTACAGTAACATTTACTGTTACATCATATTCCAAAGGAATAAAATAATCGCAAAAGATACTAATAAATTGCTCTGTTTTTCCTTTTGAGACATAATCCCGAACATCATTTTTGCTAATCTGATTAACGGTAATCTCTAGTGAAGGGTAGTGAACTTGAGGTTCTTCAACATGTAAGGTGAAGTCTATTCCCAACGCCTGATCAGTTTTTTGGTCAATAGCATTATCTCCTTTGTTTTGATAGCTTTTTTTGATGATAACCTCTTCGTGAAGGATATTTTCTAACGCCAGTTTAGTCAAGGTTAGATTGCCGGCAATTTGATGTGCGTAGGGGAGTAATCGCAGAAATGTCGATTTGTATTGATCTGGAATTTCATCTCCAATGTTCCAAAATCTATTGAGGAATTCGTTTTTTAGATTGGTAAAGCGATCAATGAGTTCACGTTCGTTTTTTTCAATAGTGAGCGACTGAATGAAAAATTCGTTGTCTAACGGACTAAAAAATGTTCTGGCTTCTTCTTCTTTTCTTTTTTGCTCTTGTCGTGCTTTGTTATAAGGGATATTGTTTTTGTAGTCAATAGGGCGATGAAACAAGCCTTCGGGCAAGGTGTCATACAATCCATTTCTCGCTACATTAATCTGAATACGGGAGGTCGTTTTTAAACTTCGGTCTAAGGAAAAATCAATCACATCCCTGCGATAGGAGCGCGAAAAGATGCTTTTAAAATAGATGTCTAATTGAGAGAGCGACAGATCACTATTCTGCAACACCTCCAATGCATAAACTTCGGCTTTGTAGTTTTGATACGAGGTGCGCAGTTCGTTAAGAATCTGTTCTATCTTCTCTTCGCTCATTCAGTATGGTTTGAAGATCGTTTATTGATCAGTTTCTCCGTTCAATTCTTCGGTGGTTACATTCTTCGGCTTTTTTGCGGCAGCCACGAACATTTTTTGCCAATGCTTATCTTGAAAATTACTGATTTGTACACCATTTTTACCTGATTCTCCTTTACGGGAGGTAGAATGGACGAATCTGTCATTGCCAAGGTACACACCTACATGCGTAATTCTTCGTTTATCAGAACCAGAAGGATTGAAGAAAAGCAGATCTCCTTGTTCAATAAATTCCTGACCAAGGAACTTATCGGTATCTGGTGCATCAAATTGTTTTTGAGCTGTACGTTCTATGAGATTCTTATACACGTCATGATATAAATACTGTGTAAAGAAGGAACAATCAATCCCTTCTTTTGTTTCTCCTCCCATTTTATAAGGTGTATTGATCCATTCATCAATAAACTCAAATAATGCGATAGGTTCGATTTTTTTAGGCTCAATATTTAAGATCGTACCGTATTTGCGTTGTATAGGCAGCACAGTTTCTTTAGGTTCTGGAAACTGCGGGATCACCACATCTTTTGATGGGCATGCTGTTAATGTAAGTAACACAACAAGTAATATGGCATAGATTCTTTTGGGCATAGCGCAATCTTTACTGCAAATATAGCAAGATCAATGTTTTTTTAGGTATTTTAGTGAGTTACATCTATGTAGCTATTTAATTTGATGACGTATTCAATAAAAACAGTATAAATAAGTTTTAACTTTGACTACATTAATTCACGCGATACTATGAATTTTTCCTACTATGATATTCCCTTGTCGTTTGATAAGATGCTCTCAAAGAAAGAACCTGATCTTTGCTCAATAAAAGAATCTATCGCAAACTATATCCATCTTATTGCCACTTCTTATTTTGGTGAATGTACGTTTGATGAGCGTTTTGGATGTGCTATTTGGAATATTGATTTTGATAACCTCACGAGTGCAAATAAAATGAGGGATAAAATAGCCTCTTCTATCAGCAGCAGCATACGTCTTAAAGAAAAACGATTGAGTAAAGTAAGCGTTGAAGTATCTATTAAGCAAGAGGAGTTTACAAATAAAAGAAAACTAAACAGGATCAAAAAAAGAGTTGATATAACCATACACGGGACTGTAAAGCAAACTAATGAGCCTTTTGCGGCGCTTGAACAGTTTTACATTGCTCCATTATCCTATTGAATGATGGAAAGCAGTACGCAAATAAAAAATAGGATGATAAAAAAGGCCGCCCAATTATGGGGGGTTGCTCCTAATGAGATTGAATCTTCTTTTGATCCATTGATCTCATTACTCATTGAGGCCTGTGCAAATGAAATAGAGAAAATCTCACGCCAGGTGGGTAATTCGCAAACCAGGATTACAGAGCGTTTAATCGAGTTAATGACGCCAGAGACACTGTATGGCCCTAAACCTGCTCACGCTATCGCTCAAACTAAAGCAGTAGAAAAGGAGACCTTGATTGAAGAGAAAAAAATGTTCTACGTCAAAAAACGCGTTAAGAGCAAAGCGAATAAAACTGAGATGAAAAACATCTTTTTCTCACCAGTAAAACCAACTAAGCTAATCAACGCGAGTATTAGAAAAATGGTTTTCGCAGATCGATGTATAGCTAAAGCCGAAGGGAAGAAACAAGCCGAAGATTTAGTGATCTTACCAGGCAAACAACTCTCATTTAATACGCTTTTTTTAGGAATTGAAACCGAAGCGGAAGGAATTAACCTCAAGAACGTATCCCTGTACTTTGAATTTTCAGACTTGGAATTTAAGGATCTTTTTTACTACCAATTGGCTAATATACGAGTGTATTACAATGATAAATTACTTCAGGCTGAAAATGGATTTGATAAAGAAGAGGCGTTAGATCGTAATAACCTAGCTTCAGTATTTAAAAATATGTCCCGAAAGACGCTAACGGTTGAAACCCAGGTGATGGACTTATACAAAAAGTATTTCGTAACTCTTTCTTCTGCTCAAAAACTACACAAACAGTCAAAGTTGCCTAAAGAGCTTTTAGAATGTGTGGACGTAACCAAACATAAGGATTTTAATGATTTACACTGGCTTAAAATTGAATTCCCAAAGGTGATCTCGCCTAAAATGTTGGAGCAAACAGATTGTGCCTTGAATGTTTTTCCTATCCTTAATCGTAAAATAGAAACACTTTCCTATCAGCTCAAGAATTATATAAACATCATTCCTATTAGTACCACTCAATTATTTCTTGATATTGATGAAATTACAAATACTGCCGGTCAAACCTATAACGTGAGAGATTTTGATACTACAGATGATCAAAAGGGAACATACGTTTTGAGAAGGGATAATGTAGGTAAACTCGATTCTCGTAAAGCACAAGAATACTTGATGCAATTAGTAGAATTGCTCAAGAATGAAAGCGCATCATTTTCTTTATTTGGAAACGACTTTTTACAAGAAAATATTCAGGATCTCAATCAGCGTATTACCTTGCTTGAAAAGAAAGTGATGGACAGTACGGCTAAGACTATTGAAACTAATTATATTTCGGTTAAACCTTACAAAAAAAGAGATACCATACTGGTGGATTATTGGGTGACCAACGGGATAGATGCAAACGGAATAAAATCTGATACACCTCTACAAATCTACAAAGGCGCAGAGCTGGATCAAAAATTTACCAGGATTCGCAGCGTGTCTAATCAAGGTAAGGATGATTTAACTAGTGATGAGCGATTGTACGCCTATAGAAGAGCGTTACTTTCAAGGAACAGGATTGTTACTCGCGAAGATGTCAAAGCATTGTGCTATGAACTTTGTGCTAAAAAGATATCTCATGTTGAGGTCACAAAGGGATACAAGACAGATTTACATCTTGCCAAAGGTAAAATCCCGTGCATTATGATTAACCTAAAACAAAATAAAGCAGTTAAAACTAATGCAGAAGAGTGGGAATCCATAAAAAGTAATATTTTAACTATTTTGGCACAAGAATCAACGGCTGTTTTTCCGTATGAAATAAGAATAAACCACTAATTTTATCCTACGGAGTAATTGAAGAATGGAAGAATCAAAAAAAATAGGATCCTATCACATTGACAAGAACATCTTGTTGTTCTTTATTATAGTGATTATTTTGTCCACCAGTATTTTTGCTTATCGCTTCGCGGAATATCAACCTTGTGATACAGTAGATTTTAAGGTCATTGCAAAAAACTATAGAGCAGGCGAGATTATAAGGTTTAGAGATCTTTCTAACGAGAACTATACGAGAGAATGGGACTTTGGAGATACTACAAAGGTCACCGTAGGCGTTTCAACCTTTCATACCTACGACTCTCCTGGGCGTTATTTAGTTGCATTAACCGTTAACGGAAAATGTGAAGGCGTGCAGGAACTTACGATCCAGGAGCGTGTTTTTGTGATTGACTCCAGTAAAATACCTAAGATCAATGTACCGGCAAGTATTAAGGTAGGCGAGACCTTGAGCTTAAAAGATACGACAGCCAGAGCCACCAGTTGGGAATGGCGTTTTGGAGAAACAGCTTCAATCAATTCTACACGACAAAATCCCGCATATACCTACGAAACACCCGGATTAAAAACCATCACGCTCATTATTAACGGAGATCAAAAACATGCCGCCGTACGTAAAATAGACGTGTTGCCTAAAGAAAAGAAAGTTACAGGACCAGAGGAGTATACGTATACACCAGTCACCTCTGGTGGGATACCTTACGCTCCCACTAGTGAGACAGATAAGTTTAGCGATGAGTACACCGCACCAAATATATCAAAAGAGAAATTAGAGCAGCTCATTCTTTTGGTTTCTAAAGAAGAGGCGACCGCAAAGGATTTTGATGAATATATCTGCAGTAACTTTGATTTACCTGTTTACGCCAGTAAAAAGCGAATGACATTTTATGAATTTTGTCAACGTATCAAAGGAAAAAAGATTCGTATCAAAAGCATTCAAGTAGAACGTGCAGAAAATAACTGTATTAACAGAATGGCAATCGATTATTCCAAACGACTCCTTTAAGCATTGAACTATGAAAGACACGTATAATTTTAAAGTCAACTGGATTGATGGAATGAAAATCAATAAAGGACATTTTGTTGAAACAGAAAATGCCTTAATACAGTTTGCTCAAACGGCGGGAGCAAGAGATATCAATGTACTTAATTATGGATTACTCGCTCAGGCAGATGCATCTGATGCTGTTGAAATGATTCTTTCAATGGATGGGCAAGATACAGTGAATGTTACCCTAAATAAATGTAGAGCCATTACACCCGGTGGATATATTATTGATATAACCCCAGACATAGCGAGTCATCTCAATCAATTGGGAAGTGTTTTAGAATCAAACTATAAGCGTAAAGAAGAGGATGATGAATGTTATATTATTCTAGGCGTTAATCCTTATGAGCGTGTTCCTTTTGGTGAAGCAGATCCGCAGGAAGAACCACCAAGGCATCCCCATGTATTACCGGGATATCAATTGCATATTGTTTCTAAGGCAGAAATAAACAATGAAGAATTTGGAAAATATCATTTGACCATTGGAAAGATTTTATTTGAGGAAAATGGCGTCCAATTGGCCGCAGACTTTATTCCACCTTGTTGTTCTATTCAAAGTCATCAAGACTTGAAGTATACGTTTGCAGAGATTCACACCTTTTTTAATGCGATGGAAAAATATTCCATGGGAATCATTCAAAAAATTCATCAAAAAAAACAAGCCAATGATCTTGCCAGGATGGTAATGACCATTTCTGAGAATACCTTGCAGCATCTTGGAGGAATGATCCCCGCCTTTAGGACACATGATCGTCATCAGCCCCCTGTGGTTATGGTCACTCGCCTCATGAGTCTTGCTAGAGTTATTAAAAACAGTATTGACGTCTATGTAGGAACAGGTAAGGAAGAGCTGCTAAACTATCTTTCTGATTGGTGTGACCTAAATCAAGGAGCATTTGAGAATGTAATGGTAGAAATGATTGAGGTAGATTATCAACACACAGATATTAATAAAACGCTGTATCATATTTCAGATTTCACTAAATTGATGTTATCTCTCTTTAAAAAACTGCATGAATTAGATTATATTGGTAAAAAATCTGATTCTAATATTTTTGTAAAAGAAGAAATTTTAGCAAAACAGGATGTAAAGAACAGAAGGAGCTTTCTGTTGGACTAACGATTAATTTGAGTACCATCATATATGAAATCAAAAAATTACAAGGAGCGTAGGCAAAGTATTCTCAAGTTTGCCTTACTATTTATAATCACCATGGCCATCATTGTTACAGCTTTTTACTTTGACTTTGATCGTGTTCCTTTCAAGGAAAATAAATTATTGCGCGAACAGTCTGTAGCAATTCAAAATGAATTTCAATTTCAAGAAAAGTTCTCTACCGAGATGGAAGAAATTTCTTCTCTGTTAGATTCTTTAGATATTCCCGGACAAAATCTTTCGTATATCAATTATCAAATTGATACCAAAATAGTTGACCTGCAAAATTCAATTCCTAAAGAAGATAGCACCTATAGATACGATATGTATGCTAACATCGTCAATTCGTTCGTTAATATGCAGGAATACAAAAATAAGCTCAATGAATACAGTGACGTGGACGCACGTTTGGTAGAGTTCAAAGAGAAACTAGAAGAAGCAAGAGAAGACCTTACAGAATGTAATCGCACCTTAGATATTTATCGTCTAAAAAATAACTAAGCCGTTTTAGGATATTTGTTTTTAAAAGCATTAAGTATATAATCCGATGCTCAATAAAGTCAAAATTTTACACTACAACTAGTTAGGAGTAAAGGGTTCTCCCTTTTGTTTTGATCTAATAAAAGTTTAATTCTTTTCTTCTTCTTGAGGAACTTCAGTTTCTTCTGCTTCTACGATATTAAGCCACTTAGCTCTATTTAGGAGGGCTTTTTCAGTAGGTTTGGTATAAGGTACGATTTCTTTAGTGGGGTTTTCGGCTAAACGAACTTCGGCTTTCTTTTCTTCTCCCCTACGCAAATAGGTTACCATTACTTCTTTGCCCGGTTTTAGTCCCGCAAGCACTGCTTCGTATTGTTCTTGCGTAGAAAAGGTTTGATTGCCTATGGCCAGGAGTACGTCACCCTTAGTGAGTCCGGCTTTATAAGCGGGAGAGTTTTTCTTAACGTAATCTGTTATAACCGCCATGTCCTGATCATTAAACTTTAAAGCCAGACCCATATATGCTTTTTTTGCGTTCGACTTTAAAAAATACGCCATAGAATTTAAGCCTTTTTTAAGATTGGGAACTTTACTGTCATAAATATAATTTTCAAAGAAATTATCTGCCAATGTTTCACCCGCATATTCCCGAAGCGTTAAGTATAAATTTTCGATTGTATAAAAGGTGTTTGTTTTACCATATTTAGTCCATAAGAGCTTCATATAATCATCAAGTGTGAGCTCATCTTTATCTGATCTCAGGGAGAGATCTAATGCTAATGCGAGCATACTTCCATAAGAATAATATGATACAAAAGTATTGGTTCTATTCATGGCATCAATAGACGTAGCGGCATCATAAAAAGGAGCCTTTTTACTCATTTCAATGGGATTGTAGTATGCCAGAGCAGGAGAATTCCACACGTAGTTATACGTACGGGTTAAATTTTGTATGAATGTCTCTGGCGTAATGATACCTGCGCGACAAAGGACAAGGTCATCATAGTAACTGGTGAAGCCTTCTCCAAACCAAAGTTCACCTGATAGATTGGCTTCTTCATAATCAAAAGGTTCTAACGAACCAGGGCGAATTCGCTCAATGTTCCAGGCATGAAAAAACTCATGAGATACGGTCCCTAAATTTCGGTAGGTCGTGTCATTTGCTAATGCAGTAGTACTCGTTAAAACAGTTGAATTTCGATGCTCCATTCCATCTCCACTTACATGGGGTAGGTAACAGGCTAGAAAGACATATTCACCGTATTCAAAGTTAGGGAGATCACCAAAAATCTTTTGTTGTTCTAAAACCACCTGTTCAATTTGCGCTATGTATTGATCGGCTTCTTCTTCTGTACCTTCATGATGAAGCGCTAATTTTATCTCGTATTCGGCATTTCCAGACGTTACATTAAACGACCTAATCGTATGATTACTTAACTCTACAGGGCTATCCATAAAATAATCAAGATTTGGGGCTAAAAATGAATCGCCTCCTAGGATGATTAATTGCGTTGCAATTTTCCAGTTAAGATC
Organism: Gangjinia marincola; assembly: GCF_039523415.1. Classification (NCBI taxonomy): domain Bacteria; kingdom Pseudomonadati; phylum Bacteroidota; class Flavobacteriia; order Flavobacteriales; family Flavobacteriaceae; genus Gangjinia; species Gangjinia marincola. The sequence continues at coordinate 458,720 of NZ_BAAAFG010000016.1, read as the reverse complement.
CTGCCGATTGTTAAAAGTAACTTTTACAGGTCGTTCTCTCAGCATAGGCGCATACATAAAAGTCGCCGGGATGTTGAGATGTGCGTGAGTTTCATCAATTTGTGAATAGGTACCATCAGCGCGATCTCCAAATAAGGTATAGGTTACGATTACTGTGCCGTCATGTCCTGTGATATCCCATTGATGTAAATTTGGGCGGGTATACAAGAGTTCATTTCCGCTACCATCAGTTACTTTTACGTCGTACACATTTTTAGCAAATTCATGCAGTGCGTATCTTCCCGGTGAAGTTCTGCTCATACGCACACTAAACGTTCCCGGTTGGATGTTGGGGAAAGTGGCTTTAATCTGGGCTTCGTGGTGAACTGCATTCTCAAAAGAAACCACATATTCATTTTGAACCTGTGCATTAAGGATCTGTGATATAGATAAAAGAATAAAAGTTACTATTGAAAATTTCATATTAACATATATGTGTTGAGCGGATAATTTAGCAATGATCAAAAATACAATAATAGATTCAGAAAGAAAATTGATGTGTATTAATTCATTAAACGTACGATTTGAAACATTTCTCATAGGTTAGTTTGTTTGAACGTGTTATTTTCACTTTTGGAATGGTTAAGGACGACAAAATTCAAATGAACAAAATCTACGAAGGAAAGTAGCTTTAGGATATGTATTAAACGTATGAATGAACTCAAGCAGCAATTTGGAAAACAGTTTGAACCGGCACTTATTGAGGAGATGAATCGGGTGGGGACCTTTATGGAATTAGACGAGGGGAAAGATCTAATACGACCGGGGCAGTATATCAAATCCATGCCACTACTACTTAGTGGAAGTATCAAGATCTTGCGACCAGATGATGACGGTGAGGAACTTTTACTGTATCATTTAGAAAAAGGAGATACTTGCGCGATGACCTTAACCTACGGTTTAGAGACCACTAAGAGCGAAATACATGCAGTGACAGAGACACCCGTAAAACTTCTTATGATACCCTTAGGGAAAGGTGAAGAATGGGCGGGCAAATATAAATCATGGCGCACCTTTGTATTTTCTAGCTATCACGAACGTATGATGGAAATGTTGGAGAGTATTGATAATATCGCATTCAATAATATGGATGAACGTTTGCAAAAATTCCTTGAAAGCAAAATAGAGGTACTACATAGTAAACATATTTACATGACACATAAAGAAATAGCTGCAGATCTACACACCAGCAGAGTCGTGGTTTCCAGGTTATTGAAGAAAATGGAGAATGATGGTAAAATAAAGCTGCATCGTAGTTTTATTGAGGTACAGTAACAAGAGTTACACCCAATCGTATGTGCGAACATTAATTTTGCTTTCATATTGAATACATTATGGAAATTATTGAACTATTAGGATATATAGGCGCATTGCTTATTGGACTGGTATTAGGACTCATTGGAGGTGGCGGTTCTATTCTAACCGTTCCTATCTTAGTTTATGCACTAACACTAAATCCTGTTGTAGCAACAGCATATTCCCTATTTGTAGTGGGAGTCACTTCACTTGTAGGAGCAATAAAAAATATGCTGAAGGGAATGGTCGACTACAAAACGGCAATTATTTTTTCTATTCCGGCATTTATCGCAGTGTACGCAACCCGTAGATTCTTGATCCCAGCAATTCCTGAAGAATTATTTACGCTGGGTGATACGGTCATCACCAAGAATCTGGGGATCATGCTGTTCTTTGCGATCATTATGTTACTGGCTTCCGTTTCGATGATTCGAACCAAAAGAAAAGGAAAAACCAATGAAACTAGTGAAGTACATTATAATTATCCTTTGATTATCATAGAAGGATTAGTTGTGGGGGTTATCACGGGAATTGTTGGTGCGGGAGGAGGTTTTCTTATTATTCCGGCATTAGTTTTATTGGCTAAATTGCCTATGAAGAAGGCGGTCGCAACCTCCTTATTGATTATTTCCATAAAGTCCTTAATTGGTTTTTTAGGTGACGTTGAAAACCTTGATATCGAATGGCCTTTTTTGCTCACGTTCACTAGTATTTCGGTTATCGGAATTTTTATAGGAATATGGCTTAATAAATTTATCGCAGGAGATAAGCTCAAGAAAGCATTCGGCTGGTTTGTACTTATCATGGGAATATATATTCTCTATAAAGAGTTATTAAACTACTAATTTGTTTTCTTCATTAAACAATTAAAGGAGTGTATCAAAGGTTACCATTTATATGTTTAGGCTTTTGTATTTTTGAACTAAATTTTTACATATGCAAATCAAACAATTTGAATATAAGCCGTTGGCACATTACTCGTATGCGATTGTAAGCCAAGGTAAAATGGCAGTGATTGATCCAGAGCGTGATCCTATGCACTATTACGCTTACGCGGAAAAAAATAATGCAACGATAGTTGCCGTGTTAGAAACACACCCACATGCTGATTTTGTGAGTTCCCACCTTCAGATTCATGAAGAAACAGGAGCAACGATCTACTGCAGTAAAAAATTAGGAGCAGATTATCCGCATCAAAGTTTTGACGACGAAGATTCCTTTCAATTAGGTGGGGCTACTATTTCTGCTATTAATACCCCGGGTCATTCACCCGATAGCATCTCTATTGTAGCAAAAGAAGGCGATGAGGTAGCTGTTTTTACAGGAGACACCTTATTTATAGGTGATGTAGGTCGACCAGATCTAAGAGAGAACGTGGGTAATATGACCGCTAAGCGCCAAGAGCTGGCAGAAATGATGTATCACACCGTGCAACATAAATATAATGATTTACCCGATGATGCTATCGTATATCCGGCGCACGGAGCCGGTTCACTGTGCGGAAAAAACATGAGCAGTGATAATAGTAGCACAATGGGAAATGAACGTATGAGCAACTGGGCGTTTAAAGACCAATCTCAAGAAGAATTTGTCAATACGCTGCTTGACAGTCAGCCGTTTATTCCGTCGTATTTTGGATTTGACGTAGATGTGAATAAAGCCGGAGCAAAGAACCTGCGAAAAGCAAAGGCAAATGTGACGATAAAACTTCATGATAAAGCCGAAGGATTAATCGTAGACGTAAGAGATGAAGCTGAATTTAAAAAGGGACATCTCCCCAATAGCATTAATATTCAGGCGGTATCAAAAAATGCGAAGTTTGAAACTTGGTTAGGATCTGTAATTCAGCCCGAAGAAGCTTTCAGCATTGTTGTAAAATCTTCCGAAGAAATCGATTATATACTCAATCGGGTAGCAAAAATAGGCTATGAAGGTCAGCTTGACCAGATCATTACTTTAGGGGAGGTAGCACCAGAAAAAACACCAACCTTAGATCTTGGTGATTTTAAAAAGAATCCGTCTAAGTTTACGATTGTGGATATTCGAAATCAAAGTGAAATTAACGAAGGTAAATTCTTTGAGAACGCGTTACCCCATCCATTAAACGAACTACGCGATACAGCAAAAAATATACCAATTGATAAGCCTATCGTAGTGCACTGTGCCGGCGGTTACCGCAGTGCCGCAGGGAGTAGCATTTTAGAAACCATCCTTGACGATGTACAGGTGTATGATTTAAGTGATGCAGTAAAAGAATTTCAGGATTAAAAACCTGACAACATGATTTATTCCTACAAACGGTAACCTAGGTTACCGTTTGTAGTTTAACTACGTATCATCTTTGCATAAAAATTAAGCATGATGAATTGGATCGTAGAACCCTGGCCCTGGTATGTTGCCGGCCCATTGATTGCATTGACCATGTTTTTACTACTCTATATAGGAAAACAGTTTGGAATGTCCTCAAATTTAAGAACTGCATGTGCCGCTGTAGGTGGTGGTAGAGTCGCAGATTTCTTTAGGTTTGATTGGAGAGCCCAGCGCTGGAATTTAATCGTTGTTGTTGGAGCAGTTATTGGCGGATTTCTGGCCAGTGCGTACCTCTCAACGAATACTGTAGAAATCAATCCAGAACTAACCCAAAAGCTGGAAACTCAATATAATATTAAAAGTGCCGGCGAAGCTTATTTGCCACCAGAGCTTTTTGGCAATGAAGTCCTTACCAAGCCATTTAACCTGGCTATTTTACTTATTGGAGGTTTATTCGTTGGATTTGGGGCACGCTATGCAGGCGGGTGCACCAGCGGTCATGCCATTTCGGGATTGAGTAATTTACAAGTACCTTCTTTAATTGCGGTCATTGGATTTTTTATTGGTGGATTGGTAATGATCCATTTCGTTTACCCGATATTATTTTAGCGATGAGATACATAACATTTTTAGTAATTGGAGTATTTTTTGGCATTGTGATGTATAAATCTGAAGCTGCTTCATGGTTTCGCATTTATGAAATGTTTGAGTTTGGGAGTTTCCATATGTATGGGATCATTGGGTCAGCCTTAGCCATAGGAATCATTGGAGTACAAGTGATTAAGCGTAAAAACATTACTCCTATAAATGGGAGTGAGATGAGTCTAGCACCCAAAACCAAAAGCGTTGCCAGGTACTTGTTTGGCGGGATTATCTTTGGATTAGGCTGGGCACTCGCCGGCGCATGCCCGGGGCCAATGTACGTATTGGCAGGTGCAGGATACGCGTCTATTTTGATTGTGATCTTTGGAGCGTTAATAGGAACATTTTTATATGGACTACTCTGCAAGTATTTGCCGCATTAAAAAGCATTTTGCTTAGACATAACCTAACTCTTTCCTGTAATTTCCTAAGAAAGAGCATAAAGAATAAATGTAACGATCAGCTACACCAATGCATTATTTTTTATGCTTTTTACTACTTCGGGATTCAACAGCGTACTAATATCACCTAGATTCTCTGTATCCTTACCGGCAATTTTTCTTAAAATCCTGCGCATGATCTTTCCGCTTCTTGTTTTAGGTAAACCTTCAGTAAATTGAATTTTGTCTAATTTAGCTATAGGTCCAATTCTGGTTGCGATAAGTTGATTAATTTCGTTGCGCAGATTATCCTGGTCTCTGCCTTCTCCGGTTTCTTTTAACGTAATATATCCGTAAAGTGCGTTGCCTTTAATATCGTGAGGGAAGCCTACGATGGCACTTTCAGCCACTGCAGGATGTTCATTAATGGCGTCTTCAATAGGAGCTGTACCCAGGTTGTGACCACTCACTATAATGACATCATCTACTCGGCCAGTAATGCGGTAGTAACCTACAGCATCTCGTCTTGCGCCATCACCCGTAAAATACATGTCTTTATACGCGCTAAAGTAGGTGTCGCGGTACCTGTCATGATTACCGTAAATGGTTCGCGCAATAGAAGGCCAGGGAAATTTTATAGTTAGTCGACCTTCAACTTGATTTCCTTGGATTTCTTTTGCATTCTCATCCATTAAGGCTGGTTGAATACCGGGTAATGGTAGTGTTGCAAAGGTGGGAATAGTTGGGGTGGAATAGGGTATGGGGCTGATCATAATCCCACCGGTTTCGGTTTGCCACCAGGTATCTACGATTGGACTGTTTTTTTTACCAACATGGTCGTTGTACCAATGCCAGGCTTCTTCATTGATAGGTTCACCAACGGTTCCTAAAACTTTTAGACTTGAAAGATTATACTTTTCGACAAAATTTAAATTCTCTTTTGCAAGAGCACGAATTGCTGTAGGCGCTGTGTAGAACTGCGTAACCTTATGTTTTTCTACAATTCCCCAAAATCTACCATAATCGGGATAAGAAGGTACCCCCTCAAACATTACAGTAGTGGCACCGTTTGCTAGGGGACCATACACGATATAACTGTGACCCGTAATCCACCCTATATCTGCTGTGCACCAGTAAATATCGTCTTCTCTGTATTGAAATACATTCTTAAATGTATACGCTGTATACACCATATAGCCACCTGTGGTATGAACCATTCCTTTAGGCTTTCCGGTAGAACCAGATGTATATAAAATAAAAAGAGGATCTTCAGCATCCATAACAGTTGCCTTACAGACATCTTCGGCTTTATCAAATAAATCATCCAGCCATACATCGCGACCTTCTTTCATCACTACCGTTGTGTTGGTTCGCCTCACGACGAGAGAAGTTTTTACTCCAGGGGAATTTTCAAGTGCCTTATCTACAATGTCCTTTAAATCCAGCGTTTTGTTTCCTCTAAAGCTTCCGTCAGCACAAATGATAATCTTGCAATCACAGTCATTGATTCGTGTCGATAATGCTGAAGCAGAAAACCCTGCAAATACAACGGAATGCACGGCACCAATTCTGGCGCAAGCCAATACTGAAATAGCCAATTCTGGAATCATGGGTAAATAAATGCACACACGATCTCCTTTTTTTACTCCCTGTGACTTCAATACATTGGCCATTTTTGAAACTCTGCGATGCAAATCGCGATACGTGATATGTTCTGCTTTTTCATCAGGATTGTTAGGCTCAAACAGGATAGCTGTTTTATCGGCGCGAGAAGCTAAATGTCGGTCCAGGCAGTTTTCAGTAATGTTTAATTGTGCACCTTCAAACCATTTTATTTCAGGTTTGGAAAAGTCCCAGCTTAAAACATTATCCCATTTTTTTCGCCATAAAAAATGTTCTTCTGCAATTTCTTCCCAAAAGCTTTCAGGATTTCGTACAGATTTACGGTAAACTTGCCAGTATTCTTCTAAGTGTTTTATGTGATAATTACTCATGACTATAGATTTTAATGGTTCTAGTTTTTCAAAAGGTCGTTGACTGCTATGATTAATTTTTTAACTGAGAATGGTTTGGTAAAATAAAGGTCGGCCCCTAAACGTAGTCCTTTTTCAATATTTTTAGTTTTACTTTTTGCCGATAAGAATATGACTTTAATGTCATTGAATTTTGGATTTTTTTTCAATGTTGTTATCGTCTCATAGCCGTCTACTTTTGGCATCATGATATCTAAAACAACTAAATCTGGTAACTCATCATCGATGATTTTTATTGCCTCACTACCATCGCGTGCTATAAATACGAGATACCCTTGTTTTTTGAATGCATATTCAAGCGACATTACTATATTGGGTTCATCATCAACTATGAGTAATTTCTTCATTTTTACGTTATTCTTAATTTAATAATAAATCTCGCTCCATTTACAAACTGGCGATCTATGTAAATTATGCCATTATGACTTTCTATAATGTGTTTACTTATAGCTAGACCAATACCGCTCCCTAAGGGTTTTTTGATGGTTTGATTATTGGATTGGTAAAATTTATCAAAGACATAATCAATATCTTCTATTGGAATCCCTTTTCCATTATCTTCAAACGATAGTACTACAAATTCGCCGTCGATTTTTGAATTAATTATGATTTTTCCATTCTTTTCTGGAACAAATTTCAAACTATTGCTTAATAAATTAGTAAAAACCTGAAGGATGCGATCTTCATCGTACATGAGGTTAATATCTTCTACTATTCGTATTTCTACATCAACTCCTTTTTTTAATGCGAGTTGGTAGATACCGTCTTTGGCTTTATGAATAGTCATTTTGAGGGAATTTTCCGTTTTATTCATTATCTCGCGACCGCTAGATAATTTTTCCAAATCAAGAATATTGTTGATGAGAATACTTAGACGGTCTGCATCTTTAACGATATTGTTTAGGAACTTTTGTTTTAATTCAATTGGCATGTCATCACTATCTGCAATGACCTCACTGGCGGCACGAATAGATGCTGTGGGAGTTTTTAATTCGTGTGCTACAGTGTCTAGAAAGTCATCTTTTTGTTTATCTTGTTCTATCAGTTTGTTGTTAGCATCCTGTAGATTTTTGGTAAGGCGTTTCAAATCATAAGATTGCTGCTGTAGTTTTTTATTCGCATGTATCGTTTCTTTATTTTCTTCTAATATTTTAAGTACTTCAACTAGTGTTACAGGTTGCTCCTTTACTACACTACCGATCATTAGTTTTGCACTTGCTGCCCCAATCGAACCTGTCAAGAGTTTTTCTGAAAAATTTACTAATCTAGCGTCTCCTTGCTCCTGTTTTGGGTCAATTTTATATTTTCTAAAGAAGATGTCTAGAGCACGCTTGGTGCGTTTTTCTCCTAGAAATCTTGTGAGGACATTTTCAATATCAGATTTATTAGCTTGACCTTTCCAAACAAAAGCATTTTCCTGTAGTGCTCCATAGCTGGCAGCGTTTACAACCATTTCAGCATAGTTTCGTTCACGATAATTTCCTTTTTTTAATACTGAAAATATCATATAAAACATAACATTAAATACCATCGACCAAAAAAAGGCGTGTGTTACGGGAGGCATAAAATTTAGGCCCAATAACTGATATGGCTTTAACATTTCAATCCCAAAAGGACCCGCAGAAGTGAAGTTACTATCCTTTAGAAATACATCTGCAATAAAAGGTAATATTAATGTGTAAAATGCAATAAAAAAACCAGAAATGATACCTGTCTTAGCTGCTAAGGCGCTACCACGATTCCAAAATAATCCAATGAAAAATGCTGGTGCTAATTGTGCAATAATTACAAACGCAATAAGACCAATACTAAAGAGGGAAAGTTCTATGTTGAAGTTGAGGTAGAAAAAATATGCACCAATAATGAGTGTGAAAATTACTATTCGTCTGATATTCTTTATTCGTCGCGCATTACGTTTAGGATTTTTATCGTTTAAAGCCTTTAAAAATCCATATGGAAGAATCAAGTTATTACTAATCATAGTACTCAACGCAAGTGTACTCACTACAACCATCGAAATTACCGAGGATAATCCTCCCAAAAAAACGATTAATCCTAATAATTTTTCACCGTGTTCAAGCGGAAGATATAAAGTATAGTAATCGGGATTTAAATCTTCACTTAAAAGTAATTTTCCTGCCCAGGCAATAAATATGACAAAAACATTAAATAACAATAAATAAAGTGGAAATACCCAGCTTGCTTTTTTAAGGTGACTGGCAGATGTATTTTCAATTACGCTTACCTGAAATTGTCGTGGTAAAAGGAAAATCGCAAAAAAAGAAAGCGCAATCATAAAGTACCAATTGATAGTAGATTCTATATTTTGAAAAGTGATCAGTTTTTCAAAACCTTTTATGTCTTCCATCTTGTTATAGATATCAATTGTACCGTCAAAAAGATAAAAAGTCGTATAAATACCAATGATTAAAAAGAATACTAATTTAATCAGGCTTTCTACAGCCACAGTAAAAACAAGTCCGCTTCTACCTTGAGAAGCATCAACCGTTCGTGTACCAAACAATGCGACAAAAATTGCAAGTAAAATAGCAATATAAAAAGTGCTGTCGGTAAAGAGCGATTGACTTTCTTGCCCTGTACTTAAAATGCTAAAAGTTTCAGAAACTGCCTTTAACTGTAAAGCGATATAAGGTAATACTGCAATCACACAAATACCAGTAACAAGTGCACCAATGGAACGATTGTTTCCGTAGCGCAATGACATAAAATCAGCTATACTTGATACTTGATATTGTTTAGAGATAAGAACAACACGCTTTAAAACTATTATCCACAGTGGTAAGGCTACGACGGGCCCTAAATATGTTGTGAGAAAGCTTATCCCTTTAGTTGCGGCAATACCAACACTACCATAGTACGTCCACGCGCTACAATATACTGCAAGCGAAAGAGCGTATACCCATGGATTGTGAACCCAACGGGAAGAGGACTTTTTTTCGGCCCAAATCCCTAAACCAAAGAGCATGGTGAGGTACCCTACAATTACTGCTACTAATGCATAATTAGGCATGGCGTTTAATTATTATATAAGTAATGATAATACTAAAAAACCATACAACGAATAGATAGGTATATAGTACAGGAATTCCAAAAACTGCTTTGGGGATATTGAAAATAACTATAATAGGAACATTTAGTAGGATAACCAGCCCTATTGCTAAAATAACTAGCTTTTGTTGGTGTCGTTTCTTCATTTAGATGGGTACATTTCAATAAAAATAAGGGTTTCTTTCTTTCCTTAAGAATTATTTTAGTAGAGGGTGATTTATTTTAAACATTATAATGAGCTGCATTTCTTTATGGCTTGAAGAAACGCAGCTCATTCCTTAGTGTCCCGTCGCTTCACCTGCGCCGCTTGGAATACGAATATTTTCAACGATTTCCTGAACTTCTTCAGGTGGTGCGGTTGTAAGCTGGCAAACCACCAAACTAACAATAAAATTAATGATCATTGCAATACTACCAAAACCTTCAGGAGATATCCCAAACCACCATTCTTCTTTGCCCGGTAGGGTTTCGTCAAACCATCCTAACTTATATTTCATCATATAAATAAGCATGGTTAAAATCCCTGTAACCATACCAGCGATTGCTCCCTCCTTATTCATTCTTTTGTAGAATATTCCCAAAATAATGGCAGGGAAGAAAGAGGCCGCGGCCAGTCCAAATGCAAGCGCAACTACGGCGGCTACAAAGCCTGGCGGATTTATGCCAAAATATCCTGCAATACATACTGCTCCAACTGCACTTAAACGGGCTGCAACCAGTTCTCCTTTTTCTGAAATGTTTGGGTTGACAACCTTTTTAATCAAGTCATGGGAGACAGAGGACGATATTACCAGTAGAAGACCGGCAGCCGTTGAGAGTGCTGCGGCTAATCCACCAGCAGCAACAAGGGCGATGACCCAATCTGGTAAATTAGCAATTTCCGGATTCGCGAGTACCATAATATCCCTATCTACATAAAGTTCGTTGGCTGTTTTCATGTTTGGATTAGACGTAATGCGATTGCCAACTTCATTACGTAGTTTATCTTTAAAAACAGGTTTATTTTTATTTCCCTCAAAGGCTTCTCCTGGGCCATACTGTATTTTTCCGTCACTATTTTTATCATTCCAAGCAATAAGTCCTAAGCTTTCATAATTCTTAAGCCATTCTGGTTGATCAGCATATGATTTATTCACCACACTATCCATCATATTGGTTTTAGCAAATACAGCCACGGCTGGTGCGGTGGTATACAGGATGGCAATTAATAATAATGCCCAACCTGCACTTTTTCTGGCATCTTTTACTCTTTTAACTGTAAAGAAACGCACTATAACATGGGGCAATCCTGCGGTACCAACCATTAGAGCTAAGGTTATAGCCAAGACATCTATCATAGATTTAGAACCATCGGTATATGCTGCAAAACCTAGATCTATGCTCAAACCGTCAAGCTTATCTAGCAAGTAGGTACCTGAGCCATCGTTTAGGGTGCTTCCCATACCCAATTGAGGTATTGGATTTCCTGTCATTTGGATAGATATAAAAATTGCTGGAACCATAAAGGCGAATATTAAAACACAATACTGTGCTACTTGTGTGTAAGTTATTCCTTTCATACCGCCAAGAACGGCATAAAATAAGACGATGATCATACCAATGATAACACCTGTATTAATTTCAACCTCTAAAAAACGGGAGAATACTAATCCAACCCCGCGCATTTGTCCTGCCACATACGTAAATGATACGAGCAAAGCACAAAAAACCGCAACCAATCTTGCTGTTTTTGAATAATAACGGTCACCGATAAAATCAGGAACAGTAAATTTTCCAAATTTTCTTAAATAAGGTGCTAATAATAAAGCTAACAAGACATATCCACCTGTCCAGCCCATGAGGTATACAGAACCATCGTATCCTGCAAAGGCAATAATACCTGCCATTGAAATAAAAGATGCAGCACTCATCCAATCGGCAGCAGTTGCCATGCCATTGGCGAGAGGCGAAACACCACCACCTGCCACGTAGAATTCTTTGGTAGAACCTGCTCTCGACCAAATTGCAATGCCGATATAAAGTGTAAAAGTTAGTCCTACTAGTATATAAGTCCACATTTGAACATCCATAATATTTGATTTTAAGAGTTGATATTGAGTTTTACAAGTAGCTTACTTGTAAGGCTGTGTTTGCTCATTTTTTAGAAATTTTCATTCTTCGTCGAAACCGTATTTTTTATCTAGCTTATTCATGATTCGTACGTAAACAAAAATGAGTATAACAAAGACATAAATGGAACCCTGTTGAGCAAACCAGAAACCTAGCTTAAAACCACCAAGTCTGATTTCATTTAAAGCATCTTTAAATAATATTCCTGCGCCATAAGAGACCATGAACCATAGCGTTAATAAAATAGAGAGGTATTTGATGTTCTCTTTCCAATAGGCGATGGCTTTTGATTTTTTTTCTGACATAGTCAATAGTTTTTGATTAAAGGTAAATCATTGCTTGGAGCGTAAAAATGTCTACAGCATCAAGATTACCATATTGTTGATTTGAGTATTCTAAAGATAGTTTTGAATGATGACCGCTGAAATAAAGATTTCCTCCTATACCGAATCGATTAGTGTCATCATCGATAGCATTAATACTTCTGTTTGTGTACGATAAGTAAGGCTGAATTTTTAAAAGTTCAGATGTTCCGGGAATAACATACCCCACATGCCCGTAAAGCATAGAACCGCTTTCATACGTTTGACCAAAAGTGAAGTTATCACCATAATCATTATTTTGATAAACGGCATACGCAGTTATTGCTGCGCCTTTAGTACCTATTGGTGCGTCGTAAAATGCATCAATAGAGAAAATAGCCACGTCCTGTCCCTCAAAATTTTCACTTTCGTCTAAAATTGTACTTCCATTGGGATGATAGAAAAAGCCTGCTCCTACGTTAAAAACTTTTTTTCCTCCAATGTAAGAGCCTACTTTGTATGGCAGGAAGTTACTTTCCTGATCCAGAAAATTGTAATCAAAATACCCAGCAAAATTCTTACCGGCATTTTTACCTCCCAGTATGTTTCTCCCGCTATAAGTAGCATTGTTTTGTGTAGGGATGTTTTCTGCGTCTAAGCCATCATTTATTGCTTCATTGACTGAAACGCGGTATTGAAGTTTACCGAATTTACCCTTTAAATAAATTCCCATATGCCTGGCAAATTGGTCACTGAGACCTATTGTTGCCCAACTTTGCCGATTGTTATCCAGCGTAAGCATATTTAATGTGCTTTGATTATTTAGTCTTGAAATACCGTTCCAGTAATGTAATCCGCCACCGATGGAGTGATTTTTATTTAAAGCATATTCGCCCCACACATCATGAAAGAAGAGCTGTGAACTTTCGCTTTTTCCTACAGGATGCATATTGGCTGCATTTTGACTGTTTAAACCAAAATGGGTCAGGATTAAAAAGCGATTTGTAAGCTGTGCGTACATTAATATTCTTGCGCGCCGTATCGAAAAGTTTAGATCACTCTCCTCATTGCCAAAAGCATTAAGTGTTTCGTTATTATTGTATTGTGCCCAGAATTGTGCCCAAGAAATAATTCTAAAGTATTTTGTACCATCCTCATTAAGCTTAACTTTCATTCCGCCGGTGTATTCCGTAGATCCTTGCGCGAATGAAAGGTTAACGCCTATTAAAAAAAGTAAAAGCGAAAGGAAAAGATTATTTTTCATAAGATTAGTGATTAGTTGTTCCTTTTGTGATATTATATTGACAAATCACTCAGCTAACCTCTATAAAATCTTATGTTAAAAAAAATTTAATATATTTTTTTGTTAAATCTATACTTTCAGGCTTTAAAGCGCTCCCATTTGATTAGCATAAATTTATCACCGAGTTCAGTAACTACAGCCCCTGCACCTTTTAAATTATCTCGATTACCAAAATATTCAGAAAGTTCTAAAGCGTTTAGTATTTTATAAGTAGGATGGTAGTTAGAATTATAAGGTCTTTTGATGTTGTATTTTTTGACCCAGTTCATTACACTCACGTGAGAAACTCCTAGAATTCGTTCTATTTCGCGGTAAGTCAAGCCCTCTAGATATAATTGAAGCGCCTTGTTAACGTAGTAATCATCGATTTTTTTTCCTACTTTCTCAACACTAAAATAATAGCTGCATGCTTTACATTTATAACGTTGGCGATTGTTAACTATGCCACTTTTAATATTCTTATCACTTGAGCAATTAGGGCAAAATTTCATAAATATAATAATTTAGCATAAATATAGTAATTTAGCAGTAATTACGTTTTTTATAGAGATATCATTATTAGATGTTTATGAATAGTACTTGGTAACTATTCACAAAATATGTTTAAAGAATAGTTCTAAGATAAGTTATTGAATCTATGAACTTTACTATTATTTCAAGTAAAATAAGCTAGTTATTATTAAAATGATATTTTGATAACTTATTCTTGAATCTATAGTAACTACCTTTGAAATTTTGCGTTTAATTCATCCACTATTTTTGAGATTTCAAGGTCTTTTATGTGTTTGTCTATAATTTTGGCAGGCGCTTGTCTAACAGTGCAATCTGAGATAGAACAACGCTCACAGGTTACTCCGACTTCTCTTGTAGTGATATTGGAATCATTCAAAAAATTGATCTTCTGTTCTAATTGTTTGTTTAACAATAGCCCAATACTAACACTTCTGTATTTATTTTTAGTGAAAGGATCTGGAGTTGCCGAGGAAAAAACTAAGTATTTTTTCTTGACGTCAGGATAATACGAGAATTGAATATCGAATTCATGCTTTTTATTACTCAAACTTATATTATCAAGTGATTTTAACGAAACCCAACGTCTACAATAGTGCTCATGTACTTCATTGGCTTTAGGGGCATGATAGTGTGATAGGTGCAGTTCTTTTTCAAGCTCATAGCTTTTACTGTTCTTGAAATGCGAAAATCTAAGAAAAAAAAGATCTTTAATATTAAAGGCATGTGGTAATACGTTCGTCAAGCGCCTGTAAAAAGTTTCAGGCGAAGCATTAAAACTTTCTAAAGACTTTATGAAAAATTGCTTCTGAAATTTTTTCTTTTTAAAAATGACACGTAGTTTTTCAGTTAAGTTGTTTATCGGGATTACTAAAGCTCCCGCAAAATAAGATGCATAAAAATTATTTAAGACTTCATCAAAAATTTCAAATTTCACCCATGGAAAAGTATACAATCGCTTTTCAATGTTCATATAATTATAAGCTATTTCTTTAGCAAAAATAAATGTTCGCTGGGCTTCGTCAATATCATTGGCTAGAAGTAGCATTTTAGTTTTAGGAATAAAGATCGTCCTAAGACCAACAAGTGCTTTATAATCTGACAAACTATATTCATTAATACTGTAATGGTATTCTTTCATCAATATTTCCAGTAATTCATCAGAGTTGATAATATCATTAATGTCAAAATGATAGTCTTTACAGAACTGTTGCACTTTGGTTTCTATCGCATGAAAATAGTTGTTATTGGCTTCCTGAAAAGAGCGGACTGATGCTAAAAAAAAGCTCTCACGGCTTACATTGTAATGTTTAGTGATCTGTATGATCGTGCTAATAAAAGTATTAACCTTGATCGGAGCATTAGAAACAATATCTATAAGATCACTTTCTTGAATACCAAATAAGTCCAACGGAATTTCTTTGAGTATTCTAGAGCGCAATAACTCCCCCACCGGAGCAAGATTTTTGTCTAATTTAAGAGATACCAGCTGGTCATATGGCACTCCTAATTTTTCTGATAAGGTCAAAACCTTATCAGGCTTGGGATATTTTTTTCCTTTTTCAATTTCGTTAAGATAAGATTTTGAAAGTCCAGATAATTTCGATAATTCTAATAGCGAAAGGCTCTTTTCTGCTCTGATTTGCTTGAGCTTAAGTCCAAAAATAATTTTGATATACTCCTTTTCCATGGTAAATCAAATGTACTAAAATTTGAATATCTTCGTTAATAGCGAATAATTTTTATTAGCGAAAGTTCGCTAAAAGAAAAAAAATTTATATTATTGTACAATCAAAATAGCTTCATTATGGAAAATACAATTGAAAAACATCATCAAATCCGAGTGATCTCTGAGGCGAATGGGGAGTATCCCACAATTTTAAGCAGTAGTGCTTTAAGATTTATCACCTTACTTCATGAAAAGTTCAATGCAAAACGTTTACAACTTTTGTTAAATAGGGAAAATGAGCAAGAACTATTTGTCAAGGGTGACTTTCCACAATTCCCTGCTGAAACTAAACATATACGAGAAAGTAACTGGAAAGTGAAAGACATTCCCTGGGATCTTTTGGATCGAAGAGTAGAGATCACCGGGCCTGTTGATCGAAAAATGATTATTAATGCCCTAAACTCTAGAGCTAAAACATTTATGGCTGATTTTGAGGACAGTAATTCTCCTACTTGGGAAAACGTAATGAACGGTCAGCAAAATCTTCTTGATGCTAATATGCGTACCATCTCGCTGGTAGATAAGGTAAAAAATAAGTCTTACAGGCTTCATGAAAATCCTTCTGTGCTTTTAGTTAGACCTAGAGGTCTTCATTTAGAAGAGCGACACATATTAATAAATGAAGAGAACGCTTCAGGCTCTTTAATTGATTTTGGACTTTATGTGTTTCACAACGCACAAATCCTTATGGACAGAAATACCGCACCTTATTTTTATTTGCCAAAGTTAGAACATTATACTGAAGCGCGTTGGTGGAATGAAGTATTTACGTTTGCTGAAAATTATCTCAATATACCAACCGGCACTTTTAAAGCTACTGTGTTAATTGAGACAATCACGGCCAGTTTTCAATTAGATGAGATTATTTATGAGTTAAAAGAGCATATAGTAGGATTAAACTGCGGTCGATGGGATTATATCTTTTCATATATCAAAAAATTTAGGAATCATACGATTTTTTCTGTACCCAACAGAGATCAGGTTACTATGAGATCACCCTTTATGGATGCTTACTCAAAACTCGTAATTCAACGATGTCATAAAAGAGGAATCCTTGCAATTGGTGGAATGGCTGCGCAAATTCCTATCAAAGACAATCTACAAGCTAATAAGTCTGCATTCGAAAGTGTTAGGAAAGATAAGGAGCGAGAAGTTAAAAATGGTCACGATGGAACTTGGGTGGCACATCCTGCTCTTGTTGAAATCGCTATGTCAGAATTTAATAAGCATATGCGGTCGCAAAATCAATTGCATGTACTTAGAGAAGATGTAAATATTACTGCTAAGGATTTGATTGAAGTTCCTCAAGGAACTGTAACCGAGGATGGTATTAGAAAAAACATTAACGTAAGCATTCTCTATTTAGAAGCTTGGTTGAGGGGCCACGGTGCAGTAGCACTATATAATCTTATGGAAGATGCGGCGACAGCCGAGATATCCAGAACACAAGTTTGGCAATGGTTGAAAAATAATACGATACTACAAGACGGTCGAACGTTCAACGCTTCTCTCTACAAAGATCTTCTAAATGATGAAATCGAAAAAATCTTGAAAGAACATGGCGAACATACATTTGACCCGCAAACGTTGAATTTGGCAATTGAACTTTTTGACAATTTAGTAGTATCAGAAGAATTTCATGAATTTTTGACCCTTTCAGCGTATCAACATATATAAAAAAATAGTCTCGCAACTACTGCAATAGTCCGCGAGACCTAATTACTAATTTTAGAATAAAATAAATAATCAAACAATATCATGGAAAATTTAGCAAAGAGTAAATATAGTTCAGCATTAGAAACGGTCTTAGATTTAAAACAACGATTTGGCAAGACCTGGGACAGTATTAATCCAGAAAATGCAGCCAGAATGAATCTTCAAAATCAATTTAAAACTGGATTGGATATTGCAAAGTATACCGCAGCCCTCATGAGAAGAGATATGGCTCTGTATGATGCAGACCCTACTCAATACACCCAATCTTTAGGTTGCTGGCATGGATTTGTAGCGCAGCAAAAGATGATTGCAATTAAGAAGCATTACAATTCTACCAGTAAACGCTATTTGTATCTTTCTGGTTGGATGGTCGCTGCGTTAAGATCAGAGTTTGGTCCGTTACCGGATCAGTCTATGCATGAGAAAACTGTCGTGCCCGCTCTTATTAAAGAAATTTATGACTTTTTACGTCAAGCTGACGCTATTGAACTAAACGATTTGTTTCGAAGACAGAAAAACGGCGAGGACGTAAAGGCTCAAATTGATAATTTCGAAACGCATGTTGTGCCAATTATTGCAGACATTGACGCTGGATTTGGTAACGAGGAAGCTACTTATTTATTAGCAAAAAAAATGATTGAGGCTGGGGCTTGTGCCATTCAAATTGAGAATCAAGTTTCTGACGCTAAACAATGCGGACATCAAGATGGAAAAGTAACTGTTCCACATGAAGATTTTGTTGCCAAGTTAAACGCTGTTCGCTACGCTTTTTTAGAATTGGGTGTAGATGAGGGGGTTATTGTAGCGCGCACAGATTCTGAAGGTGCCGGTCTAACTCAAAAATTGCCAGTGAGTAAAGAAAAGGGCGATCTAGCTTCAAAATATCTAGCGTTTATAGAAGCTGAGCCAATAACTATTGAAAATGCAAAAGACGATGATATATTGCTTAAGCAAGATGGGCAGTTGGTTAGACCCGTAAGACTTCCTAATGGTTTATTTAAATTTAAAACAAATTCGAATATTGATCGTGTTGTATTGGATTGCATTACGAGTTTAGAAAATGGAGCCGATTTACTTTGGATAGAAACCCCCACGCCTGATATTAAACAAATAGCACATATGATTAATAAAATTCGAGAAAAGATTCCTAGCGCAAAATTGGTCTACAATAATTCTCCATCTTTTAATTGGACTCTTAATTTTAGAAATCAGGTTTTTCATGAGATGATGACAAATGGAGAAGATCTTTCGATCTACGATAGAGATAATCTAATTGATGCCAGATTTGATAATACAAAATTAGGTAGACTAGCCGATCAGCGAATTAAAAAATTTCAAAAAGAATCAGCGCAAAAGGCGGGAATATTTCATCACTTGATCACACTACCTACGTATCATACAACGGCGCTTCACATGAATGATCTTACAAAAGATTACTTTGGAGAGGATGGAATGCTGGCTTATGTAAAAAACGTGCAGCGTGAAGAGATCAGAAAAGGAGTGGACTGTGTTAAGCATCAACGCATGGCCGGATCAGACCTAGGAGATGATCATAAAACATTTTTTTCAGAGGATAATGCTTTAAAAGCAGGAGGTGAAAAAAACACGTCTAATCAGTTTGATATAAAAAACGTAAATAAAAGCGAAAAGCAAATGCTCAGAGCTTCTGCTTAACGGGCGCAATGAACGAGTCAAAAGAGGATACTACTGTATTCTCTTTTTTTATACCGTATTTTGTCATTTTGAAAATCATTTAAAAGTTCAATGCATTGACTCTCCACTAAGAACGACTGCTTTGTTCGATACTTTCACACAATCAATAGTTCATACGTATCTTATTTCTCAGGCAATGTTTACAATCTTTTCAATACGTTTACTTAAAACTTGAAATAAAAATGAGCTTTCCGTTCTTTATTAGTGTGGAGGTAAAAAAAACTTTATTTATTTGTGTATCTAAGTTTTAGACAACTATGATATTATTGCACTATAATAAAAGTAATAAAAAAACATTCTTAAAGTTTCTAAAAGGGATGATATTGACACTAACCTATGATTAACAATACCATATGCCTGCGTGCTTTATGGGTATGCACATTGATGTGTACAGCTATTTCTCTCAAGGCGCAAGAGGCTGAAACTCTTCCGGAAGAATCCATCTACAAAGATCCGGTATCAAAATATTGGATCAACACCTACGGAAACATTCGTGTTTCAAAAAAGCTTTTTTGGGTGGCACAAACTCATTTTAGATTTCAGGAAACCGAGGATGTACCCTTTGCAGGACAAGTAGCCCAAGTCTATAATCGTCATGCGCTGGGATATATTTATGACGAAAAAACCAACTTTGCATTGGGCGGTGTGCTACGATTAAATGCAAATACGAATGAAGAAGATGATGATAAAAGCCTGATCCCAGAATGGCGAATTTGGCACCAATATCAATTTGCCAGTAAGGTTGGTAGAGCGGTGATGTATAATAGGTTTAGAATTGAACATCGCTGGTCAAAAGATTTTGAAGAGGATAGCCAGTTTATCTTTAGAAATCGATGGCGTTATATGTTTCGATTAAAGATTCCTATCAATAAGCCTAAGATTACCTCTAAAGTATTTTATGTCGCACCCGAAGCTGAAATCATTATGCAAAGTGGCGAACCTGTCGTGGCAAGTCCATTAGAAGATTTACGGCTACACACTAGTTTTGGGTATATTTTCTCTCCTCAACTCACAGTCGCTACAGGATTAATGTATAATTTGGGACAAACACTCGATAATGGCGGTATTTACAAACAGGGCTGGACGATACGCATGCATTTGTACTTCTCGCCAGACTTTAGAAAAACTGAAAATAAATTACCCGAAGTTCACTTTAGGGATTAATGTTAAGTATTATGGCTGCAAAAAAAACTATCCTAGTACCTGTTTTAGCGTTAAGCACTCTCGTCGCCAGTGCTTGTGCTATCTATTTTGGTCTTAAAGCAAGTGAGGTTGATATGGTTCAATCTAAAAGCAACAAAGAAGAAATCATAACAAACCAAATAGAGAAAGAATCTGTCGCTAAGGTGGATTCTCTTTTTTTTAATGGTAATTATAAGGAAGCCGCACAATTGGCCCGTGAACTAAAACAAGGTCAACATTTTAGTAACGATAATTCATTAGCCTTACGAATTCGCATGGCCAATTCCCTTATGAAAATGGGAGGTGCAAACTCCTCATTAAGAGATCGATTTAATGAAAATGGAGATTCTATATCTGACTCTTTGAAGATAAAAACCCAAGAGGACTCACTCATCAATTTATTAAAAGATTCGCGAATTGAAGTGGCGCGTTTAAAACAACGTCTTAGAAAAAATCCCGCGAGTGATTATCTCTCTTTTAAAACCTCTAAAGGCACGTTACTTCATTATGTAGGAGCGGTAGAAAATGAGCAGGCCAATGGTTTTGGAATTGCTTTATTAGAAACGGGGAGCAGGTATGAAGGGCAATGGAAGAATAATCAACGCCATGGGTATGGCAAATTCTTTTGGGATGACGGCGAACAGTATGAAGGGGAGTATAAAAACGATAAGCGGGAAGGTCTAGGAACTTATTACTGGGATAATGGTGAAAAATACGTGGGAGAATGGAAAGATGATCGCCGCAATGGAGAAGGTAAATTTTATAATCGCCGTGGAAAACTTAAGACCTCAGGAATTTGGAAAGATGATAAATTGGTAGAAGAAAAGTAGACAACCTTTGGATGTTCAAATTGCTCAAGAGCAGTCTGTAAAATTTATCGAACTTATTTGTCGAATAAAGATGAACAACCGCGGATATCTCACACTTAATTCTCAGGAAAATTCGTTTTGCAGTCCATAAATTTATAACCGATTAATAGTACAAATCAATCTAGTTATATTTGTATATGGTTAAAATCAAATCATATAATTCACTAGCAGCACTTTATGATGATAACGAAGTGGCAAAACCTATAGAGCAAGCCATAGATTTTACTATTCATAGAATGGAAGAGGTGCATCCTAATCCAGTAATCTCACCAGTTTTTAGAGCAAACTATTTTTCGTTTTTGGTGATTAGAACTGGTGAGAGTTTCTATACTATTGACAGCCATAAGTTTGATGTAACTGCTAATACATTATATTTTACTAATCCCGGACATCTAAAATCCTTTGGGATAAAAAGTGTGGTGAAGGGCTTTATCATTACTACAAGTGAACAATTTTTAAAAGAAAATGTCAATAATGATGTCTTTAGTGAGTTTCAGTTCTTGCTTTCAGAAACCGTTCCACCTACCCAATTAACAGATTCTCAGCTGGAACGATTGCTCAGCTTTTGTGAACAACTAGAAACGGCTTATACTAATACATCTATCCTAAAGGATAAAATTCTGAGTTCACTATTTGTAGTTTTTCTGCTTAATATAAAAGAAATTTTGATGGCCAATGAGCAATTTGTTATAGCCCTTGATCGCGACAGTGAAATTGTACAACGGTTCAAAACAGATTTAGAACGTGTATTTCGGTCTAAAAAGTTACATCAAGATGAAATAAAGGTTTCCGCTTTCGCGGAAGCACAATTACTTAATGCTGCCTATTTTTCTACAGTTATTAAAACTAAAACAGGTCAAACAGCAAGCCATTGGATTCAACAAAAATTGGTGGAAGAGTCCAAAGCATTACTTAAAAATTCTACACAAACCATAAAAAGTATAGCGTATAAATTGGGATACAGTGAGCCAACGCACTTTACAAAATTCTTCAAAAAGGCTACTCAAACCACTCCGCGGCAATACAGAAGGTCGATTTCCTAAAAGTTCGTCGTTTTTCCTATAAATCGCGCCTTTAATTAGGCGTAGAATGTTTACATCTTTGTATCAAACAAACAAATAAAAAAAACTATTATGGAAATTACGAAAAACAAAATCGCATTAGTAACCGGCGGAAGCCGGGGATTAGGAAGAGATATGGCTTTATGTATTGCTGATAAAGGTGTAGACGTTGTAATAACATTCAATTCTAACAAAACGGCTGCGCAAGATGTCGTGAACTTAATTCAAGAAAAAGGCCGCAAAGCAGTTGCTTTACAGCTGGCAGTTGAAGACAGTAAATCTTTTACGCGATTTAAAAGTGACTTAGAACATTCTCTTAAAAATACGTTTGAAACCACACACATTAACTATCTCGTCAACAATGCCGGGATTGGAATACACGCAAATATTGCTGACACCACATTGGATCAATTAGATACCTTATACGACATACATTTAAAAGGACCATTTTTTCTTACTCAGGAATTACTTCCTCTGCTTGCTGATGGTGGTGGAATTGTAAATGTATCCACAGGGTTGACGCGATTTGCTCTACCCGGATACGGAGCATATGCTGCGATGAAAGGAGCCATGGAAGTCTTCACAAAATACCTTGCCAAAGAACTTGGCAATCGTAAAATCAACGCCAATATTGTGGCTCCTGGTGCTATTGCTACTGATTTTGGTGGTGGAGTGGTTCGTGATAATGAAGAGGTGAATGACTACATCAGTTCTACCATAGCCTTAGGGCGCGTGGGTGAAGCTTATGATATAGGTGGTGTGGTTGCTTTTTTATGTACAGATGAGGCAAAATGGATTAATGCACAGCGTATTGAAATCTCCGGAGGACAAAGTATTTAAAAGCGTCATTCATAAAACCCTGAAGCATTAACGCCTCAGGGTTTTTCAATCATGGTTATTTCCTACTTTTAATAGAAAAACTGTTCCGATAGGATTTTTGCGTTTTCAACCCTGTAAACGATAATCTCATCTAAGGGCCATTTGTTACCGTCTTTCAATATCACTGTCATCTTGTATGGAATTGCGATGTAATTTTTGGCAACGATAGCATCACCCACTTCTAGACCTTCTGCACCAGCAATATTTTCTTGCATTGCTTTATCTTTTGCTCTAATCGCTTCTAGGCCTTTTACATCTGCAAAATGCTCAGATTGCGGTTCGATGTGATGCGCATCTTCGTGAAAGAGTTCTTCATAAACGGTTTCAAATTTTCCTTCTCTTAAAAGGCTTACCAATCTATTTGCTACTTCTTGATTTGTCATTTTATTTCTGTTTTTAATTTTATTTAAATTGACCATTCTCAAATGTTGACAAATAACCATTATTTTGTTTTCAAAACGGTTGCCTTCGGATATTTATCCTTAATTTCTTTGTACTTATCCGTACCGCCTGTAACACGTTCTCCTGTTTCAATGTAATGTTTGAGGCCTACTAGCGTACCGGACATCTGTTTTTTAAATCCTCCTTTTGCAATAAAGCCTAAAATTGCTGGTTTTGTGCGAAATTGAAATTCGTAAGATGCTGTAGATGTACCATCTCCATTATTTCTTACGCGATAAAACGCTTGGGAATTATCAAAATTTAATGGCAGTTTTGCGCCGTCAAAAACGACATTTCGCATGACCATATTTTCCCTGTCTATTTCTACAATGCGTTCGTGAGACCATTGTGTTCCTTTTTCGTTGAAGTTGCACTTTCGCTTAGCGCCTACTTCTCCTTTTAGAGAACCGTTTGTGTATTCAGAAGTGTAGATGTAAGGAGAAAAATTTGATATTTCTCCGTAATCCAACACCATTGCTTCCCACACACGTTCTGCTGGTGCATTAATTTTCATTTCTACTTTTACGGTGCGGAAACTCTTTTCCATATTTTGTGCTGTTGCTACTGTGCTGAAAAGCGCCAGAACGGCAACTGCAACTACTGATTTTATTGTTTTATTCATCTTCATTTAATTTTAAAAAGTTATGCGGCTTTTTTGCCTTTTTTCTTGAAATATTTTGCGTCAGAATTGATTTTTACTTCAGATTGTTTTCCAGTTTCGATATAATATTTTAAATCCTCAAGGGTTTGGTAAATATCCTTTCGCATTTTTGGCCTGATCATCCATCCCATCAACAATGCTGGTATGGTTGCAAGTGTGACGTCTAAGTCCATTGTTACCTCTGATGCGTTAATGCTTGTTGGTTTAACCTTCCATTTTGCAGTCGCTGCCTTCATTATAAAAGGTGTGTCATCCAGGTGGTATTGTAGTTCCATCTTTTCTTCATCGGCTCTGTCAATGATTTCACTCACATCTCCAAAAACTGTTGAACAGGTTCTGCCTATGTAATCGCTACCGGCTACTTCACGTTCTTTAGACTCGTTAACCGTACTTGCCCAATGGCAGGCATCTCCATAATTGGTATAGAGCACTTCCCAAACTTTGCTGGCAGGTGCGTTTACTTGAAGGGTTTTGTTAATTTTCATTATTTTCTAAGTATTTATTTGCTTTCGCGAAAGCGTAATCTTCATTGCTTTTTGCGTTATTGTTTATACTTAGATTCAGAATATGTAATGGTGTGACAACTTTAGCCGAGAAATCCCATAAAAAAACCTGAACAAACGTCCAGGTATTTCGAATATAGGGTGACTATAAAATTATTACCAAGCGATATAGCTGGGTGCTTTTATTCCTTTCATTCGCAGATGAACGATTGCTTGAGCACGGTGATGTGTACAGTGATTAAAAACGATATTCAAAATCTTTCTACGACTCATCCGGCCAGCCCAAAAGGATGTGGTTTCTTCAAAATAAGACGCATCTTTGGTTTCAGCAGCCTCACTTAGCGCATTGTATTGCTTCTTGAGATAAGTGATAATAGCATCCTTATCATTCGTATTTGCGGGCTGCGGCACTGTCTGGAAATCCAAAGCTGAGTTTCCTATGTAGGCCATTCCCTCTCCTATGTGTACCATTTGCTCCCCAAAAGAACGAACGTCTTCTGTGGGCTTATAGCTATAGGATGATTCTGGCATTTTTTGGGCTACATCAATTGTATATTCCAGACTGTTTTTCCACTTCTTTGAAAATTCTTTCTTAAACGATGATTGTTGCGCTGTCATAGGCATCCAAGAGGTACATAATAAGGTTAGTATTGCAGCTATCTTTTTAGTCAATTTCATTAGTTCAATTTCATTAAATTCTTAATATGGTCATCATTTACGATGTCTGCCAAAAAAGTCTTTTTATCAAAATCTTTTTTATAAGGCAACTGCCCATAGAGTTCTGCATATTTGTCATCAATGATTTCCATCATATCATCGGCATCTCCTTTTATTTCATTTTTAAACTTAGAAAACTCTTCACGATTAAATAGTAGATTTTTACTATCAATTACTTTATTGTTTAAAGCAAAAGTTACCTTTTTATGACATCTGCAAGGATTTGATTTATTCACAAGCCCACATTTTTCATTCATAAAATTAAAGATGTCCTTACGCGCTCTTGATAAACGCTGTCTGAAATTGTCTTTTGAAATTTCAAGTATTTCAGAACCCAGATTATGGTCAGCATTAAACATCTCTCCCAATATATAAACTAATCGTTGCTCTCTAGTCAGGCAAAGTAACATACCGCTCATACAGCTGTAGTTCATTTCTTTGATGAACTCTTTATTTTCCTTTTGTTCCTGTTCAGTTAGTGAATGGTCTGGTGTCATATCGAGACCTTGCGCCATTTTATCGAAGCTCTCAAAAACAGACTCATTAGGGCGTCGTTTGGACATTAAGAAATGATTTGCCACTATTCGATACGCCCAAGTTCTAAACGAACTTTTACCCTGAAACTGAGCAAGGGTTGTAATAATTTTTATCGTAGCCTCTTGAGTTAGGTCTTCGGCATCAGAAGGATGACGCACCATTTTCCAAGCGACGTTATAGATATAGGGCTGATGTTTGAGAATGAGGTCTTCCAGCGCTTTTTTGTTGCCATTTTGCGCTTCTTCTACTAATTGTATATCAGTTTTGTCGCTTCTATATTCTTTTAAGAAAGGATTGTCCATAGAAATGTCTTTTTACTTAGATGCAGCTATTTGGAATATGTGACAACTTTTAGAAAAATCATTTGTAACATAAGTTGTCGACGTTCTTTCTTCAATAAATCTAGGTATCAATATATAAGAATCTTAAATTACATCATATAAAATTACTTTAATTCCGAGTAAAAGGCATCAGAAGTATCTTAAAAGCTTTTTTTTATATGAGCGTTAATTTTAAGAATTCAATCCTCATAGTTTGCGACAACAGGATCAAGGGTGATAGTTAAACAACTACAAACCAGAACCTTTATCAAGTTGATTATTTGCAGAATAATCTGATTCTAATTAAAACGCCTCATCCAAAAATTCCACAACCGCATTGATATACTCATCTGGTGCTTCTTCCTGGATATAATGTCCGGCATTAGGCACAATAGTAATTCTATTTTGTGGTACAGCAAATTGAGCTTCATAGCGCGCTGCCACAATATTGACATCGAAAAAGGCGTCATCTTGTCCCCAGATAATGGCAACGGGTTTATTAAAGTTTTGTAATAATTCATCTGTTCCTGATGGATCTCCTAAAATACCACCAATAGTTTTAAAAAAGTCAATGTAAGCTTGAGATGCACCCTCGTTAATGGGAATCGTGTAGGCTTCCAAAAATTCGTCAGTGATGAGCGCATCATTGGTAAGACCCATTATTAGAAATTCATTAGTGGTGAATTCTGCAAACTCATAATTATTTAATTGGGACCATACTTCTTCTGGAGTGGCTTGTCCTGAAAATATTTGGGCATTAGTAGCACTAGGTGTAACACCTTCGAACCAAACTGAAGTGTCGGCAACGATAAGTCCATCAATTCTCGATGTATCTTGTTTCATCATTTCAGTGCCTATGACACCGCCAATGTCGTGAAGTCCTAATACGAAATTATCGATATTAAGAGCATCTGCGAACTCGTACATCCGTGTGGCCTGAGCACTTAGCGTATACAAACCTGCTGTTTGTGGTTTATCGCTGGCGCCAAAACCTAAGAAATCAGGTGCAATCACTCTGTAACCACTCTGAGATGCTATTTGCTCTGCAACGTTTCTATAAAGAAATGATGATGTAGGAATCCCGTGAAATAGAATCAACACTTCACCATTAGTCGGACCATATTCTAAATATGCCATTGTATTACCGGATACTTCAACAGAATTTAGGTTAGCCCTATGCTGTAAAAGGAGTTGGTTTTCATTACCCGCATTATTGTCATCGTCGTCACTACAGGAAATTACGGCAAATGCACTGACTAGGATGATTATAAGACTTCGTAAGTTGTTTATTTTATTTTTCATTCTTTTGAATTTTCACTTTTACTATTGTAGCTATTTAGTAACTGAAATTTGCTAGCATTCCGCTTTCGCGAAAGCGGAATCATTATTTTAATCTATTTTGATGATAACCTTACCTTTTTGAACACCAGATTTCAGGTATTGATAAGCTTGTATTGTTTGTTCCAGCATAAAAACCTTGTCTAAAACAGGCCAATATTTCTTGTTTTTTAAACCGTCCAATATTTCTTTTTTGGCTTCTTCGAATATTCTGGGCTTTCTGAATAAATGAAAAACTACGTGAAAACTCGTCAGTTTTAAATTCTTCATTACCAAAGGAAAAAACGGGATTTGTGGAACTTCCATAGATAAAAGACCTCCAGCAATAATGGTTGCCTCAGTTGCGGCCGCGTTTGCAAGTTCCGCAGTAAAGTCTCCTAACACGAAGTCTATTGCAATATCAAATCCATCTTCATTTGTATATTCAAAGATTTTTTCTGTTAAGTTTTCAGTATCCGTATGAATTATAAAATCTGCTCCATTTTCTTTTAGAAAATCATCCTTTGTATCTTTTCTAGATGTTGCTATTACAGTTGCTCCATATCTTTTTGCCATTTGTATAATAGCAGCACCTATGGCGCTACTTGCGGCAGTCACCACAACTTTTTGATTCGCATTTTCTTTGAGACCACCGTTGATAACCAATGCACAATAGGCCGTGGACAACGACATCCAAATGGATGCAGCTTCAGTATAATCCAACCCTTCTGGGATGCTTACTACGGCTTCCTTTGGTGCCACTATATAGTTACCTAAAACACCATATTCATTCGGTAGCATATTTGGGGTAACGCAAACTTTATCGCCAATTTTGAAATCGGTAACATTCTTACCAACGCTATGAATAATACCTGCTCCTTCTGTTCCAATTTTAGAGGGGAATTCTGGCTGTATCACGTAAACTCCACTCATATACATATGTTCGGAACGATTGAGTCCGGCTGCTTTCATTTGTACGATAACTTCATCCTGACCAGGAATAGGAATCGCCTCGTTTATGGATTTAAGACTTTCCGGACCTTCAGCCTTGTTAAATTTTATGATAGTGTTCATAGAATTAAGATTAAAACAAAGAGGATGCTACAAACATCCTCTTTGACAACTATTACTTTGCAGCTACGGCCATATTACCCGTCCATTCTTGAATTGCGCCATCCATAAACGCAATAAATTGTTCTTCTGTCATTTGAGGATTTTCTACAAAAGACTCGTAATTAGACCACCATACAATCATACTCTTGTTATAGCCAAGGTCGACGACTTTAAAGTTATTGACCATATTTTTTGTCGGCGTACCTTCTACGATAGCATACGAGTAACTACGTTTATCATCATCAAACGCAATAATATTTTCTTTGAAAAATCCAGATTTGTCTGGTGTATAGCATACACGTGTGGCACCTGCTTGGTTTCCACCTTCGAGTGTTAAGCTTCCTATAAGCGACGAATGGTCTGCCACGGCATCAAGGTCGCGCACAACTTCCCATACGGCATCTACACTTTTGTTTACGATTTTAGTTTTAACTAGCCTAGCGTCTGGGTTTTGTGCATTCAATTGATTAAAACCGAATACCAACACTACGGCTATTAATAGGTTCACCATATTTACTTTTTTCATTTTACTTGTTTTTAATTATTATTTAGATTTTGCTTTCTGGGAAGTGACTAAGATTCCCAATTCATTTTGAATGGTCTCTAGCTCACTAACACATTTAGGGTTCTTTAAGTCGTTCCAATAAAACCACTGTAGTTTTTCTTTCTCGCGAAGTTGTTCTGGTACACAAGACACATAAATTCCACAACGCACAATGTACATCAGGGCGCGATTGCCTTTCTTACCAATTAATGTGTTATAGCGTTCGTACAATTCCTCAGCACTTTGAAACTTTAGGTCGCTTATCGAGTGAATTCCAATACGCCATAAAATACTGGCTAGTTTATCGCCTATACGTGGCAGGGTTTTTAACTCTTTGATGCCATCTTCACGATTGAAAGTCATTTAGCTTACTTTCTTGAGTTCTTGTTTGGTGATTTTTCGTCCTGTCTTAAGATAATGCTCCAATCCGTTTAGGAAATTCTCTGTTCCTTCAGTCATCTTCGGCTTTACCATTATCGGATTCATTATCTTACCCATCAACCCTTTAGTTTCATAGTGAAATGTAAAGGAAACATTAGTGCGATTGCCTACTTCGGTTAGCGTGATAACACCACCCATATTCTTAATTGGTGGTAGTTTAGCGCCGTCATAAATCTCAATGACCATTTTTTCGTTGGGAATATATTCCGTGATTCGTTCTTCAAATGAACCAAAAGGTGCCAGGTCGCAGTGTCTTTGTGCTGCTAAACCTGTTTTTTTGTCAGAAGATGTACTATAAGAATCCTTTAATCCTGGGTTCCAAATGTGGATATTGTCAAAGTCATCCAATACTGCCCAAACTTCTTCCTTTAAAAAGGGCATTGTAAGTGTTGCGGTTATTTTTTCCATTCATTTTGAGATAAATTACCGTCTACATTAAAGCAGACGGTATTTAGTTTATAATTATGCATTTGCAAATTCTGCAAGGCTTACTGCGGCCATTTGATAGATTCCCTCAATGTTTTTCTTTATTTCAGGAAAAGCTGGCTCATTTTCTTCAGAGATTTCAAAATCAACATCCCAATGCATCGTGGTATTGTCTCCATTTTCTCTTAGGGTAATGGTCCCTTCAATATCGCTTATAGGCATAAAATCTTGCTTGTCGATACTGTATTTAAAGACTTTATTTTCGGCATCGGCCTGAATAGTTTCATATAAAGTGGCACCTTCTGGTGTGGTACAAACGCGTTTGTTACCTTCTACAGAACAGGTTTCAATAATAGGCATCCATTTGTCCATATGGGTTCCTGGCTCCACTTTTGCCCATACTTTAGCTAATGGCGCATTGACTTGATTTACGGTTTCAATTCTTTTTTTCATTGTTTAAGATTTAAATTAGGATTAATTATATAGATTGGTCTGTCTAATTGAATAGTAAAAAAATATATTACCACCCCAGATACGATGGCGGTTTTACATTTTTCAGTCTTAAATAAACAACCAGTTGTCCTCTATGATGCGATAGATGATTGTCCATTACGTTGGCAATTTCATATCGCGTTCGTTTCCCATACCAAACATCGACTGTCTCGTTAAGTTGTTCATCGGTCATTTGCTCAAGTTTTTCTAAGAAAGCATCAAAAAATTCTTCTAGGGCTGTTCTGATTAAATCCTTTGAGGTGAGTTTCGCTTTACCGCTGCGCTCTCCCGTTGGTCGTGAATCTCGCAAACTCGATTTCGCGAAAGCGTTATCCGTTACAAATCGACTATGCGTGCGTAACCAACTTGTGATATGGCTCAATTGTGATTTATAGCTCTTTACTTCTGATGAAGGTTTAAAATCAAAATCCTCTTTTGGCAACGCATCCACAAATTTTAAGGTATAGCGTTTATTACCTTTCCATTTTCTGACTAATTCTTCGTTTCTCATTAGGGTTTCAGCATTAATTCCAATTGATTTTGAAACGCAATAAGCGGTTCTTCGTGCATTCCAGATTTCATCAATACCAGTGCACCGTTGTACATCGCAAGCATAGCAATCGTCAAACTTCTAGCATCTTGTGCGGTTGAAATAGTTCCATCTTGCTGACCTTCCTCAATACAGTCCTGAAAAACATAGATGAAACTTTCAAAATTGGTGGAGCAGGCTTCAGTCAACTTTGGATTGATTTGCCCAACTTCCTGACTCATTCCCACGAGCAAACAGCCCCATTTAAAATTATCTCGTTTGTAACCTTGAACGAATATATCGAACAGATGAATCAGTCGCTTTCTAGGATTTAACCTCTTATCACGCAATAATTCCTTCATATAATCGGTGCTCCATACGCCATAATAATCCAAAACCTGGGCACCAAAATCATCCTTATCCTTAAAAAAATTATAGAATGAACCTCTTGATATTCCAGCCGATTTCAAAATTTCATTTGTTCCGGTATTGTGATATCCATTAAGCCGGAAAAGCTCCATTCCCGCCTTCAAAACATCATCTTTACTGTGTTTTACATTCATACTACTTCAATTAGACCAATCAATCTATTTACAAATATGCACACAATTTTTCAATTAGACAAATCAATCTAATTAATTTTTTGTTCAATGTTGTCACAGCTTACATAATTCTGAATCTAAAGGGTATAATCTTTAAAACAAAAACAAGATGAAACGATTAAAAAATGTAATGGTCATTGCGATAGCCCTATTTGGATTCAACCAAATGAACGCACAAAACCCAAATGCAAAAATTACCAATACCTTAGTAGTTGAGGCATCTGCAGATGATGTTTGGGAAGTATTGAGAGAGCTTGATAATATTGATGAACTGTCAAGTTTAGTCGCAAAAGTTGAGTATACTGGTAACAAAGCTGTAGGTGGAACAAGGGTGTGTACGTCTCCCGACGGACAAGGTAAATTCAAGGAGAGTATAGTTGCTTTTGATGATGCTGGTAGAACGTATACCTATGCCGTAGTCGAAGGAGTCCCTGCAGCTGGAATGGTTAACAATTTTAAGGTAGTTGATTTAGGGTACAAGAAATCAATGATTGTATGGACGTCTACTTATGAGAAATTTATGAAGAATCCACAGATGAACGAAGAGCAGTTTAATGGTTTTTTAAATACGGCATCTAAGGAAATGATGGCCAATGCAGCAAAAATGGCTTCAAAATAGTATTAAGTCTATTTTCCAAGTATTCAAAGGGTTGTGCTAATCGTACAACCCTCATTTAAAATGATGATATGAAGTTTAGAATTGTAATGGTAGTGATAGCAGTAGTGCTTTCGGGACGATTGTTCAGTCAACCGGATACTGAAGATGACAAACTATCTTCCTTTACCATCAATAGTAATATTCTTTCCGAAAGCATTTCGGTAACAACGTATAATGCATTTTCCAATGACTACATATCGAACATTATTTACATCACAGATGGTCAAAAAATGATTGACAATGGTGCTTTGGATACGATAAAAACACTAACTGCAAAAGGAAAAATTCCGGAGGCTACCTATGTGTTTGTAAGTACTATTGATGCTCAAACAAAAGAGGATAAACGCAACACCTATTTTTTCTGTAATGCCGATTATATTCGTTTTTTTGAAGAAGAGCTAGTTCCTCAAATTGAAGGTACGCTTTCGCGAAAGCGAACACCAGAACAACGTAGCCTAATAGGTATTTCTTTTGGTGGATTGAGCGCTGCCTATTTCACGGGAAAGACTGATTTATTTCAGAATTATGCTTTGTTATCTCCCATTACCTATCCTTGTGATGATGCGCTTAAGGCCATCGCATTTTCAGAAAACAAAAACCTGAATATCCTAATTTCAACAGGAAAAAACGATGCTGAAAATTACGTGACACCGCTGACCAACCTATACAAATCAAAAGGATATACAGTAAAAAACATTACGACTAAGGGTGCTCACGATTTTGAAAATTGGAACCATCAATTAGAGGAAGTGTTGAATTTCTTAATTCAGAAAAAATGAAAGTATCACAGCTCATTTCTATAATCATTCTAAGTATACAGTCAATGGCTTGTCAAAATAACAAACCCATAAATCTAGATTCAAATATGTTAATCGATAGAATACCACGTAGCGAATACAATACGAATATGACTTATTATACTGATAAGTCATTGCCAGGCACTTCGCTTGAAGAAATGTTGAGTAATACAACTACCGAAATGATAGCATTTATCAATGCCATCCCTGAAGACAAGATCGATTATGCCTATGGTTCTTTTAAATGGACGGTTGGTGAGGTATTGCAACATATTATTTCATACGAAGAAATAATGCTTGAAGTTGCTTTATTGAATGCAGGGGTCATCTCAGAAAAAAAACATACCGTTTCTTACAATCAAAATACGACTGTGGCAGGGGCAAAGGATAAAAGTAAAGGCGATTTGCTTGCCGAATTTAAAAGTGTACGTCAAAAAACAGAAGATGCCTTTAATTCATTAACAGACGAACAGCAAAAGCGTATGGGTACTTTAGATGGAAATAAGACCTCGGTAAGGGTTATTGCATTCTGTATTTCAGGTCATCAAACGCATCATTTTGATGTGATTAGAGAGCGGTATTTAGATTAGCTACTAATTTACTGTTATTGAGCCTTCCAATCTAAAATTGTTTGGCTCAAGGTGTCATCCCGAAACAACGTAGGTGATTTTCCGTACTGCTTTTTAAATGACTTGGTAAAATAAGCTGGGTCATTAAAACCACAGTCATACGCAATTTCAGAAATCGATGCTTTAGATTTCTTTACTAATAATTCACTTGCCTTTTCTAAACGCCTTTTCATTACATACCTAGAGAAGGTTGTATCAAACTCTGCTTTAAATTTTCTTTTGAATGTTGATGCACTCATATTAGCAATGGCAGCCATCTCATCAAGTGATAGGTCTTCCAATAGGTTAGCATCTACAATCTGTTTTAAGGTGTATTTATCTTTTCTAAAAAGAGAAGAGAGCAACTCAATAATAGGATTTGGATTCCCGCTGTTGATGAGTAGTAAGGTAAGTTCTTTAATTTTTAGCTGAATCAATTCCTCTGTAGCCAACTCTTGATTGTCAAAGTAAAAGAACAAACCATCTAAAAATTTTGAAAGTAGCACATCCAATTCTACTACAGCATTCATTGAGTCTGCCGTTTCTTCACGTTCTAAGGGTGGGATTTTAGTAGATTCCAGAACCTTCTGCATAAGCACAGGATGAAGTCTTAATATCACAACCTCGCTTACTTTGTCTTCATCAATACCTTCCCATTTGTTTACATACGTCCCACACTTCATCAGCACGCCTTGTGAACTGGACACCTGTGTCTTTCCATCAGCACGATAAAGATTACCTTGGGTTTGTATAGGGAATATAAAACAGGCCATATTATCCAGATGAGCTGCGGCAATCAATGGCGGTGTAAAGGTGAAATGGCTGATAACAGCCTTTCCACCTAATTCTAAATGTCGTTGTGTTAAAATCACAATCTTACTTATATAAATGCTTTATTTCTTTCCACTTTTCTTCGTCAACAATCTCGCCCGTTTTGGCGTGATAGTCTATCCCGTAAGCGTATTTTTGAAATGCCTTTCGCATACTACCTTTGGCAAAACCTTTTAAAAAACGTGGTTTTGTAAGATAGTTAAAACGGATTTTTAAAATACTATTTTCAGAATCAATTTCCACTACATCCATATTTACCCAAGAGTATTCTACATTTAATGTTCCGAAACCTTCTTCGTTTGCAATCTCGATGGTGATATGTCTGTTTTCAGGGTCGTATTTTGCAATCTCGTCCACAAAATATTTATTGTCTCTTTTGTCTGTCATATACATTATACGTTTCGCACCAACTTCGGCGGTATCAAATCCTTCTGCCCATTCTGAGTAAGGGCAATCTGGGTTACTGTCCGAAATTTTTTCAAAATCCTCGCCGATGATTTGCCAGACTTTATCCGCAGACGCACCAATTTTTTGCTCAACTTCTACAGTAACCATTTTCTTGCGCATTTTGGCATCTTTTTTAGCTACTCTTTCGTTTGATTTAATTTTATCAGGATGCAATTCACCAGTTTCAACATAGTGCTTTAATTCACGAGTCATACTTTCTAATGCCTTGCGTGTTGCTCCTTTCATAATACCTTTCATCATCCATCCCATAACTCCAGTAGCACGCATCGTAGTTTTACCTTTGATGAGCGTGCCTTCTGCGGTTTCTTCCAGGGTCCAAATATTAATGGCATCCTTTACAAAACCTGGTAAGCCATCAGCAAGTTCATAACGGATTAAATAATTTTCAGCATCATATTCCAATATCTCTTCTTTGGTATCATCAAAGCCAGCAGCGGTAATTTCGCAAGCTCTAATGGTATAATCTGAGCCTCCAATTGGTTCTCCGAAACCTTGGGAATGCGATACACCAGACGACCATTTACCAATACCTGCCCAATCTTCAGCCAATACCGCCCAAACTTCATCTAAGGGCGCATTAATAACTTTTTCTGCGGTAGCAATAACATTAGGTTCTTTTTCATTAGTAATTGACTTATTTGTTTTTGCTGCAGCCTGTGCCGAACAGAGTTGAGGTACGAAAGCCGTATAACTTACCAACAGAAGTAGTAACATTGTATTTTGAAGTAACTTTTTCATGTGTTTGTTTTTATTGTTTTTTAATTGTCACATGTAACCTTTGATGATTCAAATAATCATTGCTCTGTATGCTTAAGGATTATTTTAATCATGTCGGTTTCATTTTTCTATTTTATAGGGTTTTATTTCTTTTTACGACTATACTTTGCTATTGCCTTTACCTTATTTAGGTGCGGTTCTCCATTCTCGACGTAATATTTGAGTTCCTCACACATTGCATTTAATACTTTTTGTGTGTTTTTGATCATAAAGCCTTTCGTTAGAGAGCCCATAAGGCCCGTCGCTCGCATTTCGGTATGAGCCTTTATGTGAGTATTATTATCTTTTGAAAAAAGTTGCCAGGTATTAAAGGCATCTTTTACGAAACCTGGAAGTCCGTGGAACAGCGTGTATTTTAAAAGGTGGCCATCCTCATCGTAGATAGTAATTCGCTCTTTGGTATCACTGAAACCTGTTGCATTGATTTTACAAACTCTTTCTGGACAGCTACTGCCATTAATAGGAGCACCTGAACCTTCTGACGCATCAACGCCCGATGCCCATTTGCCAATGTCACCGAATTCTACTGCAAGTACTTGCCATACTTCGTCTATTGGAGCATTGACTACAATTTCAGCCGATGCATTTACGTTTGGAATTTTATTCTTCATAGCCTTGAACCAGTATTAATCGCTGAATACAAAACTATTTCATAGGTGTATCTAAGGTTTGTAGTATTGGGTCATTAAATTGGAAAATAGGACCGTTTTCATTTTAAATAATGTCCAAAAAGGTCAGTATGCCACCTAATGTATTTCTGCTCATTGTAAATCCTAAATAAAGTTTTTTGGTATGATTCACATTGTACTTCTCCTCATATGGAACGTAAGACGAGTTCATTGAAATCTATATATGATAAAAAATCAAAAGGTTCATTTAATTCAAGGCGATTTGCCTTGAACTAATAAGTTGATATAGTTTATTTATAGATGTAGTTAGACCATTGCTGAATTGTTTTTTACCTACTAATGCCATAAGAATCTTTTGAAAAAAAGTCTTGGTTTTCCAGTATTGTTCTACTCGTAAAATAGAATGGTTTTCATCTATCGGCTCAATAATGTAAAACTGATAGAGCTTTTCTACAGGAGGTGGGTCTGTAGTGAGTTCGCCGTAAACTAACTGCTCCATAGGGACTTGTTTAATTACCGTAGTGAAGTTGAAATGCTTTCCATTAATCACGCATACGTGTTCTGTGCCTTCACGAGTTACTTCATTTTCGTTAAACTGAAATTCTTCTACTCCATCAACCCATATATGACGGTAACGGTAGTTTGTTATCAATTCAAATAGACTATAAGCATCAATCGGCATCTTACGTTTCAGCACGAAATCAGGTTCGCTCTTGGTAACGATAATCTCTGGCGGTTCAAAACCCAATAATTGAAGTTTGTTTGTATCTATTTCAGCAAATAGATATGAAATGTTTTTCCCATCGTAGGTATCTACGCTTTCGCGAAAAGTGAACAAATTACTTTCATACGTGGCATTAAGACCTATGACATTTGCCAGTTGCTCACTTATCAAAACGTAATTATCAGAATCGATTGAATTCTTGAGAAGTCTATGCGCTTGAATGACCATTTCGCCAAAAGGCTTTCTGTTTTTCTGAACAGTCATAAACTGAAGTTCGCCACAATGCAATACAATTTTTAATTTGAGGTTAGGTGCAGAAGCGCAAGCCCTACACGGACAGATTCTATTTGCTTCCATCATTTTTAAATGACTGTAGAAAGCGGTGTACATCGTTTCAATTTGCGCGAGCAATTTTTCTTGCGATGGAATTTGATTTTCTTTGTAAAACAAGAGCGCGTCGCCCTCAACTTCGGCTAGGCGCATTGATTGTGTGTTTGCAGAAATAAGAACTTCAAGAAGTTCTGCAATAACGTGTTCACTATGTCGTACCTCCGTGGTTTGAACAAAGTGTGTAAAACCAGAAATATCAGGAATAAATAAAAGCGATTTTTTTACATCCATTTTTCCACACGATATTTGAAGTCTAGCAATAACATTTGAGAACGATATTTTACAATAGGCTTAAAAGTAATATTATTGTAGAACTTTTCTATAACACCAATTTTATCTGACTCATAATCAATAATATAATTTAATTCGGTTTGATTCTTACTTTTCGAATGTTGTCTTGTGGTTACCGTTACAAAAGCCGAATTCACTTTGGGACATAACAGACTTATAGCAAATTGAGCAGAATGCTTATGGGAAAAAGGAAAATAATTGACAGTTTCAATCATTCCCATTTTTTTATGCATATTAAATCCTTCTGTAAGCGCTTCTTCAACTATTTTGATGGGCTTATTTATGGTTTGATTTATTTCAAGAAAACGTTCCATTAGAAAAATCTTGAGATACTTAAACGCAAGAAACTATCATCTTGAAAATTAGATAGAATTAATTCGGAAGTATCAATATCACTAAAGATCCGTGCTTCAACTTCGGCAGTCCAACTGTTTCCAAATCGTCTTGATGCCTCTACGCTGAAAATAGTACTCGACTGTTCCAAGTCCTTAATACCACCAAAAAGAATCGAAGTATCCTGAATATCATTAAAGGCTATTCGACTTCCGAAGAAAATATCATTCTGAAGTGCGGTAAGGGCAAGTTCATCACGTTCGTCATACAAGTATTCTGTCAATAACCCGATGTCCAAACCATTTCCATCGATATTAGCGAAGGTATATTCCAGTCCTGCTACTACTGCCAAAAAATCCTGTGTATCTGCGTTGCGATATATAGATTCAAATTTCCATAAAAAGGCGTTGTGCGTTATCTGTACGTCTAGTCCAGTTTGGTTGATTACAGGGTAAAAGGCATTGATATCTCCTGTTGATGTGAATACAAAAAGTGGCTCTCTGCCATTACCATAAAAGTGTGACAATCCTATGTCAAAAGCACCCACAAAATACTTCCACCGAACTGCAAAATCCTGTCGAAATTCTTCGGCGCTACTTTCATAATCTAAATCGTCTTTGTCAATGACAACACCAAAGCGTAATCTGCCTTCTTCACCCGGAAATGTCCTTTTCCTGTGATAGGGTAAATAGAAAAAATTAAATGTGCCCCATTTATCTGTAATCCAACTGAATTGCACCATAGGCTGCCCTAGTTTTTCTTCACCATCAAAAGTTTCTACAGCGTCGGTTTGATTGATAATGTCAACCAAATGGTTACTTTCAGCAACACCCCAATATATTTTTTTAAGTCCAACGCTAAGCTCCCAATTGTTCTGAGCCTTTTGATAATAAAGTTCCCTGATGTCCCAATGGGTACGAGAATCGTCTCTATCTAAACGGGCAAATCCTTTAAAGTTGATACTCTCGTAGCCTTTGTTCCAATCTATTGAATACTCTGGTCGTAGCGCGATGGATGGATAGTGATTTTCTTGTCCGCTAAATTGAGCTTCGTCAAAGAAATATCGATACTCCGCTTCGAGTTCAAATTGTAAATCTTGGTTGATGGTTTTGGAAGTATCAGATTGCGCTTTCGCTAAAGCGGAAACAATTAACAGAAGTATGTAGAATGTTTTAGTTTTATTCATAATTAGTATTGTGCCAAAGCATCACACCACCCATTAGAGTGATGTGATTTCTTTGGACTTGCTAGCAAAATAATGTTCAAGGGGATGAGATTGCTCTCTTTGTCAATTCTGCTATGTTATTTAAAGTTTTAAAACTGGCGATGTCATTTGCATTTTCTCACAGCAGTCGCCAGCCCTAAAAACTAACCATCTATAAACTCTTATTTACCAGCTCTTTTTAAGGCTACTTGGCTAAAGTCATCTTCAGTAAGCGCTACGTCAAAATCATAGTTACTGAATTCAAGAACAGTTTCTTTGTTGCTCTGATGATTCACCATATTAAAGGTACTTGCTCTCCAAAACTTGTCTTTATAAAGCTTGTAGTCGCTATAGGTCAAAGTTTTGAGCAATGCGTTTTTTCGGTCGTAAAATTCGATTTTTTCGATTCGGTATCCTTTGTCCTTATTGTAGGTTACCAACCTTCTTGTGTATCCAGATTTTGGGTCTACTGGGTCTTGCTCAACAATTAGATTACTACCATCTTCCTTGATGAATTTATAGGTGTATTTTTCAACTTCCTGCGAAGAAAGGTCTTCGTAAGCAAACTCACTACCCACAAATGGACCAGATTTGTTGTTTGAAGAAATACGTTTTACCCTAGCTATCGAAGGCAGGTACAACCATTGGTCGTCACTACCTACTTTATGAGTAAACGTCAGTGTAGCGGTACCTTTTACATCTTTTGGACTATTAAAAACGATAAGTGATTTGTCTCCATCTTCGGTAAGCTCCAGCGTTTTGTTTACTAGATAACGTTCACTGGTTTGACCATTCTTGTTCTTGAGAGTCATTTTGAGTTCTACTGTACTACTACCGAAGCCTAAATCTGCTTTTTCGGCAGCTTTGGCAATCTGTAAACCTCTTTCTTCAGCTGTTTGACCATACGAAACGATACCTGCAAGTATAGTTATTGTTGTTATAATTGATTTTTTCATTTTTATGTATTAGGTTTTGATAATTAATTTTTCGCTTTAAGCTGAATTTGACTTTCCTTTTTACTTGCTAGTATGAGAAGTGATGGGAGTAAGATGAAGTCTATAACGAGAGCAGCAATTATTATAATTAAGGTAATTCTGGCCATATAACTGTTAAGTGCAAATGGCGAAGTAGATAGAATGGCAAAGCCAGCTACGAGGATAATGGTTGTTGTAACTAAAGCTTTTCCTACCGTTTCAAAAGCGTATATCACAGCCTGTTTTGCATCGTAGCCCAGTTCTCTACGTGCTCGTAAAAACTTGCTCATAAAGTGTACGGTATCATCTACGATGATTCCGAGAGTCATCCCGAATACGATTACCATTCCTGTATTGATCTCTCCTTTATAGATCCACCATAAGCCAAAGCCTACCAATACCGGAGCCACATTTGGTATAATACTTAGAAGTCCTAGTTTAAAATTGCGTAAGGCTATCATTAAAATAATGGAAATGAGTAACAATGCAACGATGTTTCCATTGAACATACTATCTGCCTGACGAAAGCCAAGTTTTGAAAACATCAACGTGGGACTTACACCTAGGGCGTGCATAGGTTCTGGTGTATTTTCTTTAAGCCAGTTTTCTGCTCGTTCAGTAAATGCTATCATTTCAACACTTGATGTATTTTCTAAGGTGGCTGTAACTCGCGTTTCAGACTTATCTACATTAATTTGATTATTCAAGTCAAGACCGAAGGGTAAAGAGAGTTCATACAGCAACAAGTATTGCGCAGCTTCTTCTCTGGAATCTGGAATTCTGTAATAGCTTTCATTATCTCCGTGCATTGAACGATTCACTCTTCTGGCTACTTCGCTAAAGGCATTGGTATGAATAACCTCTGGTTGCTCATTCAACC
This sequence comes from Gangjinia marincola, assembly GCF_039523415.1. Taxonomy (NCBI): domain Bacteria; kingdom Pseudomonadati; phylum Bacteroidota; class Flavobacteriia; order Flavobacteriales; family Flavobacteriaceae; genus Gangjinia; species Gangjinia marincola. The sequence goes on along the minus strand of NZ_BAAAFG010000016.1, from coordinate 417,371 downwards.
AATTTTCAAAAGCATTTAGTTTCTGGAGATACTCTGGATTGTTAATACCACCGCTTTCTCCACTTCCTACGGAAAACTCTACATTATAGAAACCAGTAAGGTTTTCATTAATGAAGTCACTGTCTTGTCTAAATTTTACTGAAGTATCAAAATACTCTACAAACTCATCGTTGAATACATTAAATGTGGCTAAGTAGGTGAGGACTCCAATAAACACTAAGGAAATTACTGAAAGACGAACAGGTTGTTTAACCACCCAATGACCAAAGCGTGTGTACCAGCTATTTTCCTTTATAACATCACTAGTAACGTCCTTAGATTTCTTTCGTTTCCAAAGCGGCAAGACGGCCATAAAGGCTGGAAGGAACGTCGTTGAATATAAGAATGCCATTGTCATACCAAAAGCAACAATGTTTCCTAGATCCCAGAATGGTGGTACGTCTCCAAAGTTCATCGTTAAGAAACCGATAACGGTTGTGATACTCGTAATGAAAACAGGCATAAAATTTAGGCGGATACTTTCAATGATGGCGTCTTTCTTTTCATAACCTTCGTTGCGAGCTTTCTGTAGATATGTAATGAGAATGTGGATACTATCTGCTACTGCCAGCGTCAGAATCATTGTCGGGAATACTGAAGAAGGCGGCGTTAATTTAATACCCATTAGACCTATGAATCCAAAAGCCGACATTGCAGAGAACATAAATACGAGCATTGTAGCGAGCATCGCAAAAACATTCCGCGTAAGCAAAAACGTAAGCAGCAAGACTACCAGCACCATAAGGCCTACAAGCGCAAAACCTTTTTCAGAATATTCAAAAAAGGCCGTATTCAACGGAACTAAACCAGTTGTATACACATCAAAGTTGGGGTGCTTTTCTTGAAAATCTGCCACCATTTTTCGCGTTGCTGCTGTAACCTCTGGTATTTCTACAGCACTATCCTTTCCAGGTAGCCGAACAGTGATATTTATGGCGGTGACACTTCCTTCATAATTGATAATTCTATCCACGAGTAAGGGTTCCTTTAGTGCTTTTTCCTTGATTGCAAGAATTTCAGCATCTGTTTTTGAACCTGACTCGTAAGAAAGGTCATCCACATACAAATCATCTTCTTCAGCACTTGTATGTTGAAAATTCGTGACTGCATCTACACGCGATGAATAAGGTGTGTTCCAAGCTTCAGTAGTAAGCTCTTCGATAGCTATCAAATTTTCTCTAGTGAAGATATTCTTATCCTTAGGAGCAAGAACCAATACGATGTTATCATCCTTTGTGTACTTATCCTGAAGAGCATCAAAGGCTTCTAATTCTGGATTCGACTCACTAAAAAAGACGTGATAATCTCCGTCAAATTGCATTTTTCCCTGAGAGGCAAGTCCCATTGCGAGGACGATAGATAAGATGAGAACTGGCCATTTGTATCGGATAACGAATTCTGCCCAACGGGTTGCAAAAGATTTTTTGGAGTTTTGATCAGGTTGTTTCATTACAAAAATGTGTTTATTTATCGTTTAGTTTAGTAAATCCTATAGGTTCTATATCGTCTAAAGGATATAGGAGTGCTTTATCAAAAGCGTCGAACTTGTAATCACTCAAAGCAAAACTGTAGACTTTAGATTCTATTTTTTTCGGACCTTTTAATTGAATAGTGATGTTACTAGGCAAGAATGCACCTATGCTGGTTTCTTTTCGCTCGTATCTAGCAGTTGCATGCTGCAACCCTTTAGGCATTGGTAAAAAGAAATCGTTTATGGTAACTTCAAGTAAATCAATGAATTTTGTAGCAGGATTAATATAAGCTAAGAAGCGATCATATTTTTTATTAGGTACCTCGCTTCCCCAAGTGACATATACAGTTTCGTAATTAATTCCTTCAAGTTCTTTTTGTCCTGCATAGCGAATAATTTCTGCATCGGGCAAATGCATTGGTGCCTCTAGAAGATAATGATAAGTTGCTAAACCCCAAATATATCGGTCGTGTTCATGACGTTTTATATAATCGCTATTTGTTTCTTTTTTGTAACCTTGCCAAGACTGAACTCCCTGAATAGTATTTGTTTTTCTGCCTTCTAAATATTCTACCTGTCCATCAAAAGAATTTGTGGCCAGTCTTAATTTTAAAGCATTATTATTATTACCAGGAAATGCATTCATAGGCATTAAGAGCCATATACCTTTCCAGTTAAATAATGCATCAACTTCATAAACTTCTGTTTCTGAAAGCTTATCATAACCCATGGCTATTTTAGCTTCGTTAAGTAGATCTCTACCTCTTTGTTCTGGATTTGTAATAGAATCGGATTGCAAAAGTTCTGAGCGTAGATCTACAGATTTACAAGATTGTAATACACTTACAGCGATTACAATAATTAAAAATTTAAAAAGATATTTCATATAATAAATAAATTAGACTGTTCTGTTTATTTTAAGTTTAAATTTTTTTAGACTGCAATGAATTTAAATGTCATTTCGAACCAGATATCCATATATACTCGATTTCGAGTTACCTTGGTTCTAGTTAACACACCATAAAAGCCTGCATGCATATATTCGGCAAGTTCAAGTGCCGAAAAATCTTTTGTTATTTCTCCCGAGTTCTGGCCTTTTGTAATTTCCATTGCTAGGACATTGAGCCAGCCCATAAAATGCTGATTCGCCTCTGAACCTATGATGTCACTTTGTCTTCCTACTTCGATACTCATATTATTTACCAAGCATCCACCCTTGTATTCATCCTTTTCGTTCAAGCTTATCATAAACGTGTAAAAAGATTTTAAACACTCTATAGGCGACAAATCACAGTCTTTAAAAAAGTCCTGCATCCAACAGTAATTTGATTCCCCATACTGCTTAACAACCTGCTGAGCAAAATCTTCTTTGGATTCAAAAAAATTATAGAAAGAACCCTTTGGAATACCAGACTCCTTGAGTATTTGATTGATACCTACATTGTGATATCCATTCGTTCGAAAAACTTCGTAACCAACTTTTAGTATATCTTCTTTGTTATGTTTATAACCCATATCAGTGACAAATATATAAATTATTTTTAAATTAGACTGACTGGTTTAATTTTTTTCAAACATATCGCAACTAAAGATTAAATCCATCCCTACCTTGAAAATCTCATTTTAGTGATAATATGAATATTATCCAGAATCTTAGATCACCAGCAGTTACAATGTTATTTTTATATCATTAAATTTCTCTTAACTAATCCTTTTTCAACATTTAAATCAATTAATTTGTTATTCAATAGATGAAGATTATCGAAAGCATATTTGTATGGAATTATATTATACAAAGGTCATAGAATCAATTGTAGTTATCAGCATTTTCGTGGTGATAAGAATCATTATGACAAGGCTTATCGACAAAACTATTACCGATAAAGTAATTCAAAAATCCAGGATACAACTGATTAGAAGAGCGATCAATTTTATCATCTTCGTTATCGGACTCATCATCCTAATGATAATTTGGGGTGTTAAACAATCTGAGTTAGCCGTATTTGTAGGTTCTATTTTGACCATTGTTGGTGTCGCCTTTTTTGCACAATGGTCACTTTTATCCAATATTACATCAAGTATAATCTTATTTTTTGGACATTCTGTTAAGGTTGGGGATAGCATCATCATTATGGAAACAAAGGATTATGAGATACGAGGTGATGTTGTGAATATTGGGTTATTTTTTACAAAAATTAAATTAGCAGAGGTTGAAGATGAGATAACCTTACCAAACAATTTATTCATTCAAAAAACGGTAAGAAAAGTACTGGGCGTAAAGAATGAAGTGCAAAGCGAAGAAGAAATACCATTAGAACAGCAATAGTTATGTTAAACAAAGAATTCTCAGTAAAGACGCCAAAAGAGATAGCCACCGACTTAGAAGAATTAGGCACTCAAGAGATCATTTCTTATCTGGAAACATCAACAAAAACAATTGCTCAGCAGGTGTTTTTTGAATTCTCTCCTCATGTGATTGTAGATATTTTTCCGGCGATAACTGACGATTTATTTAAAAAAATCTTTACAAAGTCAGATACACATAAGGCTGCGCGAGTACTTTCCAGGCTTGATCGTAGTAGAGTTGAAAAAAGATTAGTAGTACTTCCTAGAGTTACATCCAGAGAGATTAACGACTTTTTAAGCTATAATGAGAACACCGCGGGATTCTTAATGGAAACAAATTTGCTTACAGGTTTCAAAGAGGATACCGTAGACAATATACTCTCACAGCTACGCAAATTAGGCGATAGAAGAATTCTTACAGTTTATGTAATCGATGACGATGATAAACTTATTGGTCGTGTACCGGTAAATTATATCGCCATCGCCACACCAGAGCAACAGCTTGAAGAATTAATGTATCAAGCGCCCAGCGTTCAAGCGATGGCGACGAGAGAAGAAGTAGTGAATGCCATTCAAACACATGCTCTTTTGCAGATTCCCGTGGTGGATATTCACAGTCATTTACTGGGAATTATTAGAAATGATACTGTTCTATCTGCTTCTAGAGAAGAATTAAGTGGAGATTTGCAAACGTTGTTTGGTGCTGGTAAAGAAGAACATGCTCTTTCTAAGGCTTCATTTGCGGTTAAAAAACGCTTACCCTGGCTTCAAATAAATCTTGTAACCGCATTCTTAGCCTCCATGGTAGTTGGTTTTTTTGAGGATACTATTGCCAAAATTACCATCTTGGCTATATTCCTTCCTGTTGTTGCGGGTCAATCTGGTAACACAGGTTCACAGGCTTTAGCAGTTACTATACGAGGTCTGGCACTTAAGGAAATTAGAATAGGGCAGTGGGTGCGAGTTGCAAAAAAGGAATTGTTGGTAGGTTTAGTGAACGGCATTGCAGTTGCAATCACCACAGGTATAGTAGTATTTTTTTGGGCTAACTCACTAGGTATAGCGGTAGTCATTGGAATTTCGATGATTCTTTCAATGGTGATTGCAGGTTTAGCAGGTGCAGTTATTCCTATCGGGTTGAAAGCAATAGGGCAAGACCCGGCAACCTCTTCATCTATAATTTTAACGACAGTGACTGATATCTGCGGATTTTTGAGTTTTCTTGGACTAGCCGCGGCTTTATCTTCGGCCTTAGGTATTGTCTAGCTGGGATAAAAAATGATGTAAATGATCTTACTTCCATTAAATATTCCAGAAATTAACGTATTAAAAATGAGTCAGATAGAGCTTGAAATACGTGCTATTTACAGGTTGATCACATTTAGTAGAAAACATCTCGCAGACGACTTATTAGATACTTTCCTATCACATACTCAAGACCTTAAAGAGCTACTTAGCATAAAGAACGCTCAAATGGAAGCACAGGATGAGGACGAAGCAAAAGAATATGTATTAAATCTCAATGAAACCTTGAGATTTGTCACACAAGAGATTAATAAGAACATCACGTTTTCTACACAGGTACAGCTTTTTCAACTTTTTAGACTAATTTCTCCAGAATCACACCGCGAACATCCTAATAAATTTAGAGGTACTCATGTACAGATTGGTTCATACCTATGCCCTGAGCCATCAAAACTAAACAGTTTAGTTGCGGATCTTTTTTATAGAATGCTGCAGATCAAACACCCTATTTTGAGAGCAATATATTTTCACCATGAACTAATTCGAATACATCCATTTACTGATGGAAACGGGCGTACTACTAGAATTGCAAAAAATTGGATGTTGATGTATAATCTATATCCACCAATTTTTATCAAGGACGACGAAGAAAAATACGAATATATTCAAACCTTAAGTGCTAGTTTTAGTCAGCTGGAAAAAAGTCCTAATCATTGGAATGAGCACACCATCAATTTCTTTAAGCAGGAAATTAATCGAATATACCGAAATACGAATATGATCTATAATAAAGTGCACCATATAGGCCACTTAAAATCTAATCTTTCCTAAGTGGCTATTCCAATAACTTACCTTTGAAATTCTTTATTTTTTCCGTATTCTCTATGACCTCTTTAAGTTCGCTGCTAATAGGTTCCAGTTCTTTTCTAGTGATCTCTAGTTGATGATTGCTATTTAATGTTGCAGTGAAGTTTATTTTCATTTCCTCCTTCATTTCGGTATAGTCTGTGCGTTGGTGAGCCCCACGACTTTCTTTTCTTTCAATCGCTCCTAAGATCGTTGCCTTTGCAGAAAGGATAGAACCCTCTAGATCAAAGGCTAACATGACATCTTCGAAACCTTCAGAGTCTGGTCTTACATCCAAGTGTTTTGCCGCTTCTTCAAGTGCATCAATCTTAGATAGACCTTCTTGCAATTTTTCTTCGCTTCGCACTACACCACAGTGCGCCCACATAATGTTCCTAAGTTCCCTTTGTAAAGGTCTGGCAACTTCACTCCCGTTTTTAATCAAAGAATTAATTTTTTCATGGGCGAGTTGAATGACCTTTCTAGAGCGGTACTGTACATCCATGTGTAGAGATCGTTCTGCGGCATACTTACCTGCTCGCTTCCCAAAAATTAATATTTCTGCTAATGAGTTTCCACCTAGTCTGTTCGCTCCATGTAATCCGCCCGTCACTTCCCCTGCGGCATACAATCCCTCAATTCCCGTAAAGTGATCATCGGCATGCACTAAGATGCCACCCATAGAATAATGAGCTGTTGGTGCGACTTCCATCGGTTGTTTAGAAATATCCAGCATCAACGTATCCAAATATTGGCGATACATTCTGGGGAGTTTCTCGATGATAAAATCTTTTGATTTATGACTTATATCCAAGTAAACACCCCCATTTTTGGTCGCACGCCCCTCCATAATTTCGGTATAGTTTGCCATAGCAACGCGATCGCGGGTAGAAAGTTCCATGCGATCAGGGTCATAATTTTTCATGAAGCGTTCACCGTTTCCATTGATGAGATAACCACCTTCGCCGCGCACAGCCTCCGTGACTAACGCACCGGCCATTTCTTCGGGGATGACCATACCCGTGGGATGAAACTGTACTAACTCCATATCGGTCAAGGTACATCCGGCTTTGAGACCTAAGTAATAACCGTCTCCTGTATTTTCATTACGCCGCGATGAGCTCTTACGCCAGATACGGGTATGGCCTCCGGCTGCTAATATTACGGCATCAGCCAAGAAAACGGTACGTTCTCCGTTTTTTATGTCAAAAGTCATTGCACCAAAACAAATTTCATTGTGTACCAGTAGCTCTGTTACGTATTGAGAATCATGTATAGGAATTTTAAGACTTTCAGCTTTTTTTATCAAGGCATATAAAATTGAACGCCCTGTGTAGTCACCAGAGTAGCACGTTCTACGATAGGTATGGGCTCCAAAAAAGCGCTGATCCAATTTACCATTGTCTAAACGGGCAAAATTGGCTCCCCATTCATCAATCTCTTTCACCAGTTCAGGACTTTCTTTAGCCATCAATTCAACCATTCTAGGTTCAGATAGTTCATACCCTTCTAGCATAGTATCTGCATAGTGCTGCTGCCATGAATCTTCTGGGTCGACATTGCCTAAGGCTGCATTAATTCCGCCAGCGGCTAAAACTGTATGTACATCTTCTTTTTGACGTTTTCCTATCACAGTTACTTCTACACCTGCTTTTTTTGCTTCAATAGCAGCTCTTAATCCTGCGCCGCCGCTTCCAATGACCAGAACATTGGATACGTTTGTGGTATGTGTATTCATCTTATTGGTTTTTAAATGTTATTCTTATACAAACGCACTATATCCTGTAATAGCTCTACCTACGATAAGTGAGTTGATTTCTTTGGTTCCTTCATACGAATAAATAGCCTCTGCATCGGCTACAAATCGCGCAACATCATATTCTAATAAAATTCCATTTCCTCCCAATACTTCTCTTGCTCTGCTCACCACATCGCGGGTTCGCATAGAGCAAAATACTTTAGCGAGTGAGGCATGTTCATCGGTAAGCAAGCCTTGGTCTTGCAATTCAGAAAGACGATAAACCATGGCTTTCATCGCGGTGAGGTTGGCCAACATTTCAACTAAATGATCTTGAATTAGTTGAAATTTAGCGATGGGCTTTCCAAATTGCTCTCTTTTTTTTGTATACTTTAATGCACTCTCATAGGCGCCTCGCGCACAACCCATTGCTTGCCACGCCACACCGGCTCTGGTCATTCTTAGTACTTTGGCTGTATCTCTAAACGAGTTAGCTTTTTGTAGTCGATCTTGCTCTGGTACTCGGCAATCTGTAAGCGTAATTAAGGCATTTTGTACGGTACGTAATGCCATTTTGTTTTCAATCTTTTCGGCTTTAAAACCGGGATTTCCCTTGCGCACTAAAAAGCCTTTTACTTGATCAGTTTTAATTTCTCTTGCCCAAATAATGGTCACGTCTGAAAATGTGGCGTTTCCAATCCATTTTTTTTGTCCGTTAATGATCCAGTGATCTCCTTCTTTTCTACAGGTGGTTTCAAGACCACCGGCAGCCCCACTACCCACATTAGGTTCTGTAAGACCAAAAGCTCCAATAGCTTCTAACCGCTGCATTTTAGGCAGCCATTCTTGTTTTTGTTCTTCACTGCCGCATAGATAAATTGATCCCATGGCCAGCCCGCTGTGTACTCCAAAAAAGGTAGAAATTGAAACGTCTACCCGTGCAATCTCTTCGGCAATAATTCCCTCCATCACAAAAGGTAAGTTTGGACAATCGTAGCCCTCATACGCGACACCGCAAATATTTAGTTTGGCGAGTTTAGGAATAATTTCCATGGGGAACTCAGCTCTATTCCAATATGTATTAGCGATAGGTTCAACTTCAGTTTCCATAAAATTTCGCACCTTAAGCTGTATGTTTCTTTGTTCTTGAGTAAGTTTTAGGTCATAGTCATAAAAATCACCATCGATGGGAGGTAATTTATGCTGTCCTTTTTTAGCTTTTTCAGTCAGCATCTTAGTCAATCCATTGAGTTGGGCATCATTTAATTCACCCACAGATTTCATAATCTTGGCTAGATCAATTTTTTCAGAAATCTCTACAAGTTGCTTAAAATCAACCTCTTTCATTAGGTTGATAATCTGCTTCATATTTTTGAATAGCTGTAACATATTTATTTACATTAAAATTAGTAGCGTTTTGTATTCTTTATTAGTGCGCTTCCGCGGAAGCGAAAAAAAGTAACATTTAAAAACCAAATAATTGTTCAAATGCAATGCCCATGGTAAAAAGAACCTCAAACCGATTATTTGTTAATTCGTCATTTTTCATGAAAATCTCCAGGTCGTCTGACGCACGTGTATTCCTAACTTCTGCCCGCAAGTAGGAATTCTCTAGGGGTCGATACTCTGTTCCCAAGGTAAATCCGGTTAATTCTATGCCAGCTTCGTTTCCATTCGCGTCTATAACAGTTCCACTTATGAAACCATTTTTGTCGTTAAAAATCTCTGCTCGCCCTGTTACACTAAATGTAGGGTTGAACTGGTAGCGTGCTGTTATCATACCACCGTACATTGAAGCAGTCTCATTTGTTTCTTGCAAGTCACTGTTGGTTTGAAAACCATAATCAAAACCTGCTATGAGGTATATTTTCTCATTCCAATGATGATTAATATAGATGTTTTGATAAAAGCGGTCTTGATCTATTGGGCTGCTGTCTTCACTTTCCCGACCGTAGAGGTTTGTGTAGGTTATCGAAGTATTTTTACTTATAGTATAGTTAATCAGCGTTCCCAGCGATTTAGCATCATTATTGTCCACAAAATTATTGTACCCGTTAAGGGCCCACAATTCGATATACCAGTTCTCCAGGGTGTCGTAACTTAATTTTGCTCCGGCTTGATAAAATGGTTCATTAAAGGTGAGGTACATAGTATGACTCAACAGGTTGTTTTTAGGTAAAAAACTTTCTGTCCCTATATGGGTTGCAAAAAAACCGGCATCCAACCACAATCCATCTATGATCTTAACCCCAACGTTAGCCTCTTGAATGGCGTTGAACTCATCAGACCAGGTAGCTTGCGGGATATCGCCGTAATGAAGAATAAAATTTCCACGAATCTTTTCGTGCATATAATTTAACCCGACTTGGGCAACATTGACCCCAAAGGTATTATCTCTTGCTCCAACAGTAATAAAGGGTTGAAATTCCTGTTGGTTAAGGTCATTATCATAGCCGGCAAAGTACGTATCAACGTAGGCCGAAAGGCTGAGTTTATGTTGAACAGAAGCATCCTTTTGGCCGAAAATTGACATTGAAAAAATTAGCAGAAGAAGAAAAAATAAAGTTTGGCGTATAGGTTTCACAAGTAGGAGTTATAGTACCTTATAAAATTAATCGTAATTTTAGGATCCAAACTAATTTTAAGGATTCGTTGGGATTATTTGACGTGATATGCAAGAAAATTTTTATGTATTTAATGATCCAGAAACTCGTTCTTACACATTGCAGCTTAGTACCCTAAGCTTTTTTTAAAAGCGATGTAACGTATTCACTATAAGGTTATAATCACACCAGATAATCATTGAAATTATCGCTTTTAGGTTAAGTGGACTTGTGAAGATCTATCGGTAGGATTCATTCTTGATGTTGATGAGAAAACAGATTTGGTCATGACCTGGATTAATTAGTTTAAGAAAGCTTAATTTTGGGAGATTCTTACCGATAATCATTTATCATATGAAAAGGTTTCTTCTTCTATTCTTGTTATTCATCACGACATTGAGCATTAGTTGCGTTGAATCTAACCCAAATCAACGTACCGAAGCTATTGTTGAAGCCCAAACATTACAGTATACAAACAATAAGGAAATTGATTCTACCTACCGCAAGCGTAAAATTTATGTTCCCATTTACTCTGACATATACCGAGGAACACGAGCAGAAAAAACTTTACTTACTGCCACACTCAGCATTCGCAACACCAGTGAAAGGGACTCGTTGTTTATTAATCGTGTAGATTATTTTAATACACAAGGTCAACTGGTACGTCAATACTTAAATGGTGAAATCTATCTCGATCCTTTGGAAACACTGGATTATATTATTGAGGAGAGGGATACTTTAGGAGGTTCTGGAGCAAATTTTATTATCGAATGCTATGGAAAAAAACATGTATCCCCTGTATTTCAAGCTATAATGATTGGGGGTTTAGGGAATAGAGTATTTGCGTTTACAGCTAACGGAATTGAAATTGAAGAGCCTTCACCTGCTCTGGAGGATTAAACTGCGATGTCATCTTCGGGGATTTCAAGATCATCAGATTCTTGATTGACGCGTTTAGACCAAATTGCTAAACCAAAGGTAAGTACTCCCAGACGACCAATAAACATTAAAAAAATCAAGGTGATTTTTCCTGTGATGGACAGATCACCGGTAATTCCCATACTTAATCCTACAGTACCTAATGCCGAGGCAACTTCAAAAATGATCTTTTCAAGGTCAAAACCTTCAGAAAAGCTAAGTATAAATACTCCTAAGAATATCAAAGACGTATAAAATATAAAAGAAGAAGTAGCAATATAAAGACGTTCAAAAGGTATTACTTTACCAAAAAACGTTATACGCTTACTGCCACGCAGTCTGCTTTTCATAATCGATAGGACTGCGGTGAGTGTAGTTATTTTCATTCCTCCCGCTGTACCCGAGGGTGATGCACCAATATACATTAAAAAGACTGTCGCGACCAGCATTGGCATGACAAATGTGCCAAAGTCAACTGTATTAAAACCTACCGTAGTCATAGCCGTCATAGATTGAAAAAATGCAGCGTATAATCTGGAACTTCCTTCTAAAGAGGTAACTGTAGGCTCATAAAAATAAAAGAAACCAAACCCAAACGATAAGAGAATTGCAAAACCAACGAGAACGATTTTTGTGGTAAAACTTATGCTGTGTGACTTGTTTTTAAACCACAGTACAAAATCTGTTACTACAATAAATCCAAGAGAGCCCGCGATGGCTAAAAATGATATAATAAAATTCACCAGCCCATTATCAACGTACTCTGTAAAACCACTATTGAACAAGCTAAAGCCAGCAGTGCAAAATGCACTAACACTATGAAATACTGCATTCCACAAAGCGTTTCCAGTTGCCATTCCTTCAACCTTAAACGCAATAAAAAATAGAATTGCTCCAAGAACTTCCATAATAGCTGTAAAAAGAATCACTGATTTTAGAAAGTCTTTAATCTTAATGGTTACGGGTAGAGTAAATTCTGAATTTAAAATAGACTTGTGCCAACGTGTAATTTTTCGTGTGGTCGACAAAAGCATAAATGTAGTAAATGTGAGGTATCCAATACCGCCTAGTTGAAATAACAGCATCACAATAAGCTGTCCTCCAAAATTATATGTATCAAATACGCTAATGGTGACTAATCCTGTTGTAGATACAGCAGAAGTAGCGATGAAAAGATGATCTAAAATAGAAGAAGAAGTTTTTTGAAAAAAAGGTAAACAAAGCAAAATACTGCCGATGATCACATAAGACAAAAAACCGTAAAAGAGATTTTGTTGCGGTGTTTTACCTAGTTTAAATCGCTGGTATTTTCTGGTTAGTTTTTTAAAGAGCTGCATATACGACCAATTGAATCTCGAATATAATAAAATGAATGTTTTGAAAGATATTATTTGCTACCAATATTTAAACCCCTTAAAGGTAACTCTAAGGGGTTGTGATAAACTGTTGTAATGAATATTTAATCCTTATTGAAGGAAACTTTTCCGGTTTCCATATCGTAGATGGCTGAAACGATAGCGATTTTACCTTCATCTTCCATTTTAGCCATTGTAGGAGAAGCATCTTTAATGTTTTTTACCGTCCTCATGGCATTCTTGGTAATCACTTCATTGGTGAACTCAGTATTTTTTGAGCTCTTTTCACCGCTGGTTTCCACACCTTCAATGGCAGGGCGTATTTCCTCCATAAGATCTGCTAATGAGTTCATGTTCATAGAACGCGCATCTACATTGTCAATGGTTGATTTGACTGCACCACAGGCAGTATGTCCCATTACAATAACCACTTTAGATCCTGCTACGGCGGTAGCAAATTCCATTGAGCCCACTATCGCCTCATTTTCAATGTTGCCGGCAACACGCGCTACAAAAATATCGCCTATTCCAAGATCAAAAACATCCTCTACAGGAACGCGACTATCAACACAGGATAATACAATGGCTTTAGGAAATTGACCAATCATGGCTTTTCTACGTTGCTCAGAGTGGTCGCGTTGAGTGAGATTATTATTCATAAAATTCTCATTCCCTTTTTTCAAGCGACCGATAATTTCCTGAGGAGTCATCTCGGCCTGCTCTTCTGCTGTAAGAATACTTTTTACCACGCGTTCGTCAACTAACTCTTGCTGAGTACTATCCGATTCTTGTTGATTTGAAGTTGAGGTGGTTTCATTTTCTTTGGCTTCTTGACAAGATGCCAAGCATAGAAGAGTTGATACTGCAAATAATGATAATTTAATTGATTTCATAAGTGTAAGAATTGTTGTTAAAAAGTATGGTGTAAACTAAATTGAAGCTGACCTTTTTGCCAATTGACTGTGGTTTGTTGCATCCATCCCAATTGTAGTCTAAGTCCGTCAGTAAGACTATAGCCTAATCCTAAATAAGTTCTGTTCCTATCAAAGTATTGTACGCTTGCTCCGTCACCAATATCACGTTCTCCATTGATAAAAAGTTCATTATATGTTGCCAGATATAACGCTCCCTTTGATAGATCAAGTTTATTGAACGGAACATTTACAAATAACATATAACGAAATCTGGTTCTAAAGTCTTGGTTTTCTACCCATCGTTGCTCATACCTCATTCGATGAGTAAGCAATAAGCGTTTTAGTAGCGTATTTGAAAATAACGCTTCTTGATAGATCCTGTTTTCAATCGAAGGATTGTCTCTTTCTGTCCCATATATCCCAGTTGATATATTCGCATACCCTAAAGTGAATTTTACATTGGATTCTGTGGGGACATACGTAAGACCAGAACGCAATAATAACTGTTCTCTGTCTCCAAGTCCGCGCCAATCCCGATATTGGAAATCTCCCTGAACGCCCCAATTCGAATCTTTAAACGTAGCGTTGTAAAAATACATATACCATGCACCTAGCTGATCTTCATCTGGACTTTGAGCCATAGATTGAGTTACACAGGCGATCGAGAAAACGAGTAATAAAAAATGTTTTTTCAATGAATTAGTTTTTGTTGTGCCAAATATATTTAGATAAAAACCAGGGAGATGTCAATTTAACAATTATTTAATAGCATTACTATTATTATAAATAAGTAAAGCTTTCAAATTTGTGGTTCATTACATTTAGTCTCCGCTAAAGATATTTTAAAAGTTATTGACAGGATCATGGGTTTATCAAAAATTTAACCTAGGTGATTTTTAGAATTTAAATTACTTCATTGAAATATTCTTTTATTTACAGGCATGTGAAAGAATAATAAAAGTATCTTTCATGCACTAAAGGGAGGTCGGAGCTGGCCAAAAGATTATCAATCTATGCCCATTGTTTTCATTATTGTTATATTACGATTTAGTATTTCAATCTTTCAAAATTCTTTTTTAAGGTGGCTTTTTCCATAGAAAAATTTATTCAGAATACTGAAAATAAATTAGTTGACGTCTTTACGCTTTATAATAGTAATGGACTTACCGCCACCTTTACTAACTACGGGCAACGACTTATTGAATTACTTACACCTGATCGTTATGGAATCTTTAAAACGATAGTACTTAGATATAATACATTAGAAGAATATTTAAATCAGGAAGAGAAGTATCTAGGGGCGGTAATAGGACAATATGCAAATAGGATTGCTAACGGCGAATTCCAACTAGATGATCAAGAAATAGTGCTAGATAAAAACAACCAAGGCAATCATCTCCATGGGGGAGAGCACGGTTTTCATAATACGGTTTGGGAGGTAATTGATCATGGCAAAAATTGGATTGAATTTGCAACGGAGTTCCCAGAAGATTTGAATGCTTACCCAGGAACCTTAAACGTAAAGACACGCTATACTTTGACAGACGAAAACGAATTGATTATTCAATACAGCGCAACTTCAGATAAAACGACTATCGTAAATCTAACGCATCATTCTTATTTTAACTTATCATTAGATACGAATAATTCAATTTTGGCGCATGAGCTTCAGATTAAGGCAGACAACTTTACACCAATTAAGGACAATCTAATTCCGACAGGAGAACTAAGATCTGTTGAGAATACACCTTTCGACTTTAGAAATTTCACGGCTATCGGAAAGCGAATTAATAACCAAGAGGAGCAGTTAAGATATGCTGGTGGTTATGATCATAATTATGTACTAAATTCAAATAAATCTAACGCCAAATCGTTGGTACATGCCGCAAGTTCCAGGGCAAAGGATAGTGGCAGAACGTTAGATGTTTTTACTGATAAACCTGGAATGCAGCTGTATACCGGTAATTTTTTAGAAAACTCAAGAGGTAATTCAATTCATAAAAACAGAACAGGGTTTTGTTTAGAAACCCAATATTATCCAGATTCCCCTAATCATCCAAACTTTCCATCTCCAGTACTACAGACTGATCAAAAATATGGATCTACGACTATTTACAAATTTGGGATTACTGAGTAGAGTTTCGTTTAACAAGATGAGTTTTGAGAATGCTGATGTTAAATTGGAAATCAGTATTGCTTTCTGCTGGTTCGATTAGGTTTGGTGTAAACAATACACCAAATTTTACATCGGGAATCATTCTTTAAGAGTAATTTTTATTTTGCATCGTCCTAAGTGGTTGATGAAAAAATTTGCACTATCTCTTTGTGTAATGCACATTAGATAGTTCTTTTAACCGGTTTGCAGCTTGCTCTGCTGTGATGTCACGTTGAGGTTCTGCAAACAACTCGTAGCCAACCATAAATTTCTTTACGATAGCTGATCGTAGTAGAGGAGGGTAGAATGACATGTGTAGATGCCATTCTGGATGATCTTCACCATCTGTAGGAGCCTGATGAATCCCGGCCGAATAGGGAAAACTGGTTTCAAATAAATTGTCATAAATCGTAGTGAGATGCTTGATGGCCTTAGCAAAAGATTTCTCCTGCGATGTGCTAAATTCATTGAGGTGAGCCACGCGTTTTTTGGGGATAATCATTGCTTCAAAAGGCCATACTGCCCAGTATGGAACGATGATCACCATATAATCATCCGCATACAACACACGCTTATCTTCTTTTAGTTCTAGGGAGAGATAATCTTCTAATAGATTTCTCCCAGATTCTTGGAAGTGACGCTTAAAATGAGTTGTTTTCTTTTGTACTTCTAATGGAACAGATTCTTGCGCCCAAATTTGCCCGTGAGGGTGAGGATTACTACAGCCCATCATTTGCCCTTTATTTTCAAATATTTGGACATGATTAATATCAACATGATCTCCAAGAATTTTGTACTCCTGCTGCCAAAGTTTGATAACCGCTGTAATATCTTCAACGCTCATGAGCGGTAGGGTTAAACTATGATCAGGTGAAAAACAAATTACTTTACATATACCGCGTTCACTCTTCGCTTTTAGTAGTTCCTGATCGTATTTTTGTTGCGGAGTATCGTTGAGTAAAGCCGAAAAGTCATTTACAAAAGAATACGGTGAGGTATAGTTAGGATTTACTTCACCACTTGTTCTTTTATTTCCCGGGCATAAGTAGCAATTCTCATCATGGGGAGGGCGGTGATCATCGATTTTCTTTTCTACTTTTCCTTGCCAGGGTCGTTTTGTGCGGTGAGGAGATACCAGTATCCACTCTCCAGTAAGAATATTAAAACGACGATGTGGGTGCTGATGAAGAGACATATTCATGAGTTTAGCTTTTGTATTCGTGTACCAGATGTTGGTTGTACAATCATTGAATCCAGTTTTAGGTTGAATTCTTTTTTATACGCGTTATAGGCTTGATCTATAAAGAATGACGAGATCCCTTTTTCTACTAAACTAATGGTACAGCCTCCAAATCCACCGCCCATCATACGGCTTCCAAGTACTGCTTTATTGTATCTACTAAAATCGACTAAAAAGTCCAGTTCTTTACAACTCACCTCATAGTCATGTTGTAAACCATTATGTGATTCGTACATAAGATTCCCAAGCGCATAGAAGTCTTTTTGATGTAATGTTTCTGCCGCTTTAAGAACACGAGAATTTTCACTAATGACAAACTTTGCTCTTTTAAATAAGGTTGGAGTAAGGTATTCTTTAAATTCATTCAGCATAGGTAGCGTTACGTCTCTTAGAGCATTAACGTCATCATATTTTTTTCGAAGAGTAGTAACGACTTTTTCGCATTCAGCTCTTCTGGTATTGTATTCACTTGACGCCAGTGAATGAGAGACTTTTGTATTGAGCAGCACCAAATTATAATTGTCTAGATCTACCGGGATATATGTAGCTGCTAAAGAACGACAGTCTAATAAAATAAAGGTGTTATCCTTACTCATAACAGATGCATATTGATCCATAACACCGCACTGAGTTCCCACAAAAGTTTGTTCAGCTTTTTGAGCCATCTTAACAATATCTTCTCTAGGGATATGAAGCTGAAACATTTCGTTTAACCCCATGCCTATACCACATTCCAATGCAGCCGAAGAACTTATTCCTGATCCAGAAGGGAGATCACTTTCAATACTAACATCAAATCCCTTTAGGTTAAATCCGTTTTTCTGAAGCTGGTCAATAACTCCTAAAACGTAGTTTTCCCATTCAACAGTACTCTTTTGTATGTTTGTAAGATCAAAAGAGAATTTCTTGTTTAATGATTGGCTGTATACACTGCAAATAGAGGGATGAGAATTTTCTTTAAAATAAAGCTTGATTTCTTTATTGATGGCCGAAGGTAATACCCATCCATCATTGTAATCAGTATGTTCACCGATCAGATTAATTCTTCCGGGGGAGTAAACAATATAATCTGCTGAGAGATGTTGAGTGAGCGACATACAAGAAATGAATTTACCTTTCAAATATAATAATTGTAATTTGTACTTTTATTATTATCGTCATCTAATTTTTCAGACACTATAAAATGACAATGTACCCACAAGTTTTAAAAACTCTTATCGCCACAGACTGTATTATTGTTGGGATCGAAGAGGGTACTTTAAAGCTTTTAGTTATAAAAAGACCCATTCCCCCGTTAAAAGATCGCTGGTCGTTAATAGGAACATTTTTGGGCATAGAAGAAACGGCTCATCAAGCCGCACACCGCGTATTATATTCTGCAACAGGATTGAATAATATCTATTTGGATCAATTGCACACCTATACGCGTCCAGATCGTGATCCCGGGGGTAGGGTCATTTCAATAGCGCATTTTGCCTTAATTCGTATTGCAGACTATCACAATAATTCGTCAAAACAAGTGGGGTCAAAGTGGTTTGCATTGAATGATCTGCCCAAGCTAATTTTTGATCATGATAACATGGTTAACGATGCGCTGGCAAAATTAAGAGAGCGTGCTAAATTTAATCCCATTGCATTTGAATTGCTCTCTGAGTATTTTACATTAAAGCAGCTACAAAATTTTTACGAGGAATTATACCAACAAAAATTTGATACCGCTAATTTTAGAAAGAAAGTGCTGTCGTATTCGTTTTTAGTAAAAACAAACAAAAAGGTAAAGGATACCTCAAAAAAAGGATCTTTTCTGTATAGGTATGATCGAAAAATTTATGAGGAGTTACGATCGAAGGAATTCAAGATTAGGTTTATATAACTGCTGTTTGGCTATGATTTTTTAATGAATAGGATTAATAAATAATTGCACGTATGAGAAGGTTTAAGCTTATTGCAGGAATGGTTGCACTATTTTTTTGTTTTAGTTGTAAGCAGAAAATTATGCCTAGTGAGGATGAATTAGATTCAAAAAAAACCTACGACATTATAATAAACC
The DNA here is from genome assembly GCF_039523415.1 of Gangjinia marincola. Taxonomy (NCBI): domain Bacteria; kingdom Pseudomonadati; phylum Bacteroidota; class Flavobacteriia; order Flavobacteriales; family Flavobacteriaceae; genus Gangjinia; species Gangjinia marincola. The sequence continues at coordinate 398,451 of NZ_BAAAFG010000016.1, read as the reverse complement.
AGCCAGATTCAATTCAGACTCCGAAGGGAATGCAATGGGTACAAGGCAAAACTTTTATAAAGGGTGCAAAAGTAGGTGATGCGTACGCGATGGATCGGGAAAAACCGGCTCATAAAGTTATTGTCGATGGTTTCTTTATGGATAAAACTGAAGTAACTAATAGTGAATTTGAAGAATTTGTTACTGCTACCGGGTATGTTACTGTTGCTGAACGGCCTATTAATTGGGAAGAGATGAAAAAGGATTTACCACAGGGAACTAGAAAACCCGTTGATTCTTTATTACTACCCGGAAGCCTGGTCTTTAATCGAAACATCTCTGGTCGCCCAGATATGAGTAATTATGGGAATTGGTGGACTTGGAAAATAGGCGCAAACTGGAGGCACCCTCAAGGACCTAACAGTTCAATCCAAGGCAAAGAAGAATATCCGGTGGTCCATATCGCCTATGAAGATGCTCTGGCGTATTGTGCCTGGAAAAAAAGAAGATTACCTACTGAAGCGGAATGGGAAGCTGCTGCACAGGGGAATTTCACTCATACAATTTATACGTGGGGGAATGACCCTGAACAATTAAAAGATCATGCAAATACCTGGCAGGGGGAATTTCCAATAAAATCCACCACTAGAGATGGTTTTGAATACCTTGCCCCAGTTAAATCTTATCCACCCAATAGTATCGGTCTCTACGATCTTTTGGGTAATGTATGGGAATGGACTAGTGATATCTACAATCCTATGTACTATAAAAATTTAGAAGGTGATCAACCCATAGTTAATCCAGCAGGAGCTACTGAATATTATAATCCTCAAAATCCTTTTCAGGAAGAAATGATTATTAAGGGGGGGTCTTATCTATGTCATGCATCTTATTGTGCCAGCTACAGAATTTCTGCACGAATGTCTACAAGCCGAGATTCAGGGTCAGATCATGTAGGATTTAGAACAGTAGTTACACCAGCGATGATTGTTCAACAATGATGAGTTTATTTTGATTCCATCCTACACCGATCAATTAATCAACCATATTTTACACAATAAACGTCTCAATAAGACCCTCATTCTACATTGATCTTATACTTAAAGGAAGTCAAAATAAATCATATTTTAAAGCATCATTCAACTTTACTAGTTTTCTTGTGTTTGCAATCTGTGAGGCTCAGGATTCCCACTTACGGGTCGTAGTATAAAATGATAACTCTTGTTGGTTGGTTTGACCCTAAATTCAGGATGGGGTAGGGCATTTTTGGACCAGCTATCGTCTCCGCCTACACCCATGTGTTCCAAGTCAATATGTAGCATGATATGGTCAGATTCTTTTAAATCGTAGGTATGTAGCGCATCATCAATCATTTTCGTTGAGTAAGGGGATGGATTTACATGGAGCGTACCATCTAAACTATTCACTTCGAGTCCTTTGTTTTTGTTATTGATAAGTGCAAACCATTCGACATTAGAACGATTTCCACTTTCTTGAGGTCTTATATATCCTTTGTAATCGTCATATACATTCATAGAAAATTTATCCATATAGGCTCCATATTTACGATCTGGATAGGTTTCATGAGGTCCAAGTCCAAACCAGGTAAATGTATCTAAAGAGGTATGCATAGGGAATACCATACCATATCGCGGCAGCATTGGCAGATCTGCATTTTCCATAACATCGAATTTGTTTCTTATATGAAGTGCGCCATCACTATAAACCGTGTAGGTAATTTCTACTTTGGCCTTACCTTCGGCAAAACTTAATACACTAACAACTTCAAAACCTTGATCGTCCGAACTGTTCACTTCAAATTTCTCCAAGAAACGTTTTTCGCTGGCTTCTTTCCATACGTGTAGTGTTTTTGGTGTGCGCCCACCGCCGCGATCATTATCTGTAGTCGCTCTCCAAAAATTGGGGACAACCTCACCGTCAATAATATCTTTTCCACCGCTGGTATACTTTACTAAAGTTCCTGTAGTTTTATCAAACCTAACTGTAAAGGATTTCCCTGTGATTGTAACCTGTTCATTATTTTCGCTCTTTTCAAAACCTGCTTTTTTATTCTTTTTGAACACTACGGGCTGTGTATTGAGAGGTAACTCAAATTGACCCCAGGCTACTTCATGGCCTTTTTCAGCCCATTTCATTTCTTTATTTGATTGTGCAGATATAAACAAATAATAGGATTTTCCGGGCTTGGTCTTAATCGTTGAAAATGGTATTTCTACCGTGCGGGTTTCTCCTGCAGCTAAATTAATGAGATCAAGTGTGCCTTCTCGTATCGTTTTTCCGCTTTCTTCAATCTTCCAATGAAACTCGTACGCATTCAGTGAATTAAAATGGTGCCTGTTTTTTATGAGTACTTTCTTATTAGCCAGATCAATTGCTTCAAAAGCTAGAGGCTGAAAAATTTTCTTAACTTCCCATAAAGCAGGCTGTGGACTGCGATCTGGATTGACAATTCCGTTTAAGCAAAAGTTTTTATCGTTGATTTTAGTATCACCCATATCGCCACCGTATGCATAAAAGGATTCTCCCTTAGCAGTTTGTTGAAGCAATCCCTGATCTACCCAATCCCAGATGTATCCACCGATCATGCGTTTATTTGATCTTATGGCATTCCAAAATTTAAATAAATTCCCCGTAGAATTTCCCATAGAATGTGCGTATTCACACCAAATTACAGCTCTGTTATCATCAGGTAGATTGGCCAGTTTAATCATAGGTTCAATGGGCATATACATCCTGCTAATCATATCTACATACGGCGGATCTTTCAAAAAATCTTTTCCCTTATGATTTAGTGTTTGCGCACCTTCGTAATGAATAAATCTGGTTTCATCATAATTATCAATCCAGCCTGCCATGGCCTGATGATTAGGGCCAGATCCTGATTCATTTCCCAAGGACCAAAAAATAATGGAAGGGTGATTTTTATCACGTTCAACCATGCGTGTTGCACGCTCTAAATGCGCTGCACCCCATTCTGCTTTGTTGCTAAGAAAACCACCTAATTGATGCGTTTCCAGATTAGCTTCATCCATGAGGTATAATCCGTATTGATCGCAAAGTTCATACCATCTGGGGTCATTGGGATAATGCGATGTCCGCACGGCATTGATATTAAACTGCTTCATGGTTTTAATATCTTTGATCATCAATGCTTCTTCAATCACCTTACCGGTAACAGGATTATGATCGTGCCGATTGACGCCGTAGATCAAAACTGATTTCCCATTTACAAATAACTCTCCGTCAATTAATTCAACTTCTCTAAAACCTATTTTGGCACTGCGATATTCAACAGCTCTTTTATTCTGGTCTTTTAAGGTTAGAACAAGGGTGTAAAGGTTGGGTTGCTCTGCACTCCATTTTGAGGGTTTTTTGACGGTAGTTTCAATTAAACCAAACTTAGGCTTGCCACGTTGATTATAATATTCACGTAGGATTCCTTTGAGTGGAAGAGATAATACACTATCTAATACAGGCTTGAGATTTGCATCATACAACTGAGCTTCAAGTGTCCAGTCATCCACATTCGTTTGATCGTACCTTTTAATTTTGGGTCGTATAGAAAGTGTTGCATCCTCATAATTTGCGTCCAAATCTGTTTTAACAAAGAAGTCGTATAGCTGAACTTTCGGCGAAGCCGAAAGATACACATCCCGGTGAATACCGCTTAACCGCCAGTGGTCTTGGTCTTCAAGATAGACCCCGTCACTCCAGCGATAGACTTGTACAGCGAGTAAATTTACTCCGTTTTTAATATGTGAAGTAATGTCAAATTCTGAAGGCAGCATGCTATCCTCACCATAACCCACCTCTTTTCCATTCACCCAGACCTTAAAGGCAGAGCTCACTCCGCCAAAATTCAGGCTGATCTGTTGACCCTCCCAGTTTTGGGGAACAGTAAAGGTGGTTCTGTAGCTTCCCGTAGGGTTATCATCATCTGGTACATAAGGAGGATTTACCGGCTCAAATGGATACCTCACATTGGTGTAGATCGCGGTGCCATAGCCATGCAATTCCCAGTTCGATGGCACGGGAATGGTCTTCCAATTCTTATCGTTAAAATCTTGAGTGTAAAACTTTGCTGGGGCTTCTTCGGGGATAGGTACCCACTCAAATTTCCAATCTCCATTAATTGATCTGTAGCGGGTAGATTGTTTACGATCTGCCTGCAGTGCTTTTTCTTCGGAAGCATACGAAATGCTGGTAGCTTTTGCGGGCAAGCGATTAATTGCGGTCACCTTAGGATCTTCATAATAGTGATAGTCCTGCTGCTGAAAGGCTAACGCAGTATTGAAAAACAGAAGTAAGCTGAAGATAAAAAATAATTTTTTCATGCGTGTAGATTATGAATAGGCGTATGATTTTTTCTGAAGGAATTTGCTGAATACTAAATAGAATATTCCGCAGGATAGCCAAGCCGGAAGTGTTACAAAAGATAGAAAAATATCGAATTGTACCGAAATTCCGTAGAATATCATAAAACTGATCAGCCATGCTAGCAAAACTGAAAGATTAAAGGATTGATGCGCCTTTTCAGCATAAAAAGGGATAATCCCGGCTTTTTTGGCAAAAAAGTGATCAAATACAATAATGGCTCCTATAGGTGCGAGAATAAAGCCGTACAGTGCTACAAAGTTCAATAATTTCATGGCAAAGGCAGGAAAAATTCCCGCAATTGTGGCGATGCTACCTGCCAGGATGGTTACCCAAAACGTTGAGGCTTTAGGAATGATGGCTTGAAAAGCCAAACCCGCACGATACATAGTGGGATTTGCCGTGGTCCATCCTGCCAGCACAACGGCAATGATCCCAAAAATTCCAATCGCATTATACGCCAAAGGTCCCGGAGCTACCGGCGGAGCTTCACCATTAGTTAAAAATGCTTGAGCCTCAGGTGTTTTTAGATATACTGCGTATAATAATGCGGCAGCGATCCACGCCATATAGTGACCTACGTACATCCCGGCAGCGGTTGTCCATCCTGATGAGGAGCTCTTCGCAAATCTAAATACTGAAAGGTCTGACATCCCAATATGCATGGCAGCATTACAAAACCAGCTCCAAATTACTACGTGCCAAAAGGTAAATTTTGTTTGACCGGGGAACGGTGCCGATCCTTCTCCCCAGATATTCCAAAAGTCAGTAAAGTTTGAGACATTAAGTTGTCCCAACGCTACAATACCACAAGCAATAAAAGCTGTAACAATGACGGGAGACATCCAATTAGCGGCTTTAGAAACGGTATCGTAGCCGCTGCCGGCGATGATAGAGATCACCGCTCCAATGCTCAAGACAATTATGATCCAGGTCATACTATTGGGCATGGTATCAGTAAGTTTTGGCATTTCTATCTCAAACGGAATTCCTACTGCTGTGGCTGATACGGTTATCATGGCCCCGGCTAAAAAACAGAATAAAATACCATTGGCGAGATTATAAGCGGTAACTAATTTTTTACCACAAATTTTTTCAAAGTGGTAATACAAGGTAAGACGATGTTTTATAGCAATGCTAGCGGTCAAATATCTCCAGCTTAATACTGCCAAAAAGTTCCCGATTAATAATCCCACAATTAAGTCAAACGCACTTACCCCGGCGGTTAAAAATAGAGGTCCTATCATAAATTCAGTTCCTGCGGCATGTTCACCAGCATACATGCCTAAAAAACTTTTCCAGCCTTTTAGTGCTTTTTTAGGAACGGGAGTACGCTCATATTCACCCCCGGTAATTTCTTCTATTTCTTCTTCTATATTAAATTGAGACATTAAAGGAATGAGTTAAGGTGTGTGATCAATTAAATGTTCATAGAGATCTACTGTCTTTTCACAGCACAACTGTTCCATGACTTGTTGTAGTTGAGTTTTGAGAATACTTATGGTATGATTTCCTCCTTCTTTACCCAGAGCTGCAACGCCATACATAAAGGCACGACCCAAGAAGGTAAATGACGCTCCAACGGCAAGGGCTCTGGCAATATCAGGTCCTGATCGTAAGCCACTATCCATCATTACAGTCATTTTTGAACTATACTCTGCTGCAATTTCTTTTAGAGGTTTGATGGTTGATTCGCCTGCATCTAGTTGTCTACCCCCGTGATTAGAGACAATTATGCCATCCAATCCTAAGTCATATGCTTTTTGAGCATCTAAGCGATTGGCTACTCCTTTAAGAACAATTTTACCTTTCCACTGTTCTCTGATGGGTTTTATTTTTTCTTCATCCAACCTTCCTGAAAATGTTTGGTCCATAAACGCTCCTAATTGAGACATATCCAGATTATTCGGCATGTACGCTTTGAGGGTTTCAAAGTTGGGTTGACCGTGTTGTAAAGTTTTTAATGCCCACTCTGGTCGACCTAAGATTTGAAGAATATTGTTTAAAGTCATTCTGGGCGGCATGGATAACCCGTTCTTAATATCCCTGGGGCGATAGCCAAACGTAGGTACATCACACAACAACACCAAGACGTTGCATCCAGCATCCTGAGCGCGCTTTAAGATGTCATCCCGTAATGAATTCTCTGTTGGGTGATAAAGCTGAAACCAAAACTTTCCTTCGGTCAATTGAGCCGCACGTTCTATACTCGTGGTGGTTACGGTGCTTAATACAAAAGGGATGTTGTGTTGGTGAGCTGCTTTAGCTAGAATCTCTGCTGCATTAGGCCACATTAATCCCTGTAAGCCCACAGGTGCAATTCCAAAAGGTGCATCGTATTCATGACCGAATAATTGCGTTTTAAGACTGGAGCCTTTATGTTTTTTTAGGTATTGAGGTTTTAGCTGGACTTCTCTTATTTCTTGTGTATTTCTTCTTAGATTGACGTCATCGTTACACCCTCCATCCAGATACTCAAAGGCAAATCCGGGAATTTTTTTCTTCGCTTTAACCCGAAGGTCATCTACAGATGGATATGATGTATTATACACTAATTGCATAGGATCAAGCTGAAACTAGTTCAATTGGAACCAGTTTTTGCATTTTATAATTTTTCTTTAGAAATTTTTTAGGGAGTTTATCATCACTCATTACCATGGCTGCTCCTAAGGCAGATCCTAAGGATGAGATCGTAGTGCGTACTTTATAGGCAGAAAAATGATACGTAACTAAGGTGATAAATATATAATTGTCTGTAAATCCTCCGTCAATGTAAATTTTCTTTATCGTGCTTTTTTGAATTACATTTTTAAGCGCAAAGGTTTGTAACTCTATTAACTCAATCATTAATTGATGATAGGCCTCTTCAAACGATTCAAAATGTTCTAATGAAGTTTGCCCGGGAGAATCTCGTTTTAGAACTATGGTTTCAAACTTAAATCTTGACGCCTTTTGCTGGATTAAACGCTCATAGATGTCTTGATTAAATACTATATCACGATGATACCCATAAGGTTTTTTAAAATAGTGCGATATTTTTTCTACCTGAATTTTATATTCATTTCCCATAAAGAAGCGCGCCGCTTTTACACGCTCACCATTAACCTGCATATAATTGAGGCAATTATTCGCAAGATCATTTTTTGTAAGGGGTTGGTCGTTAAAAGGATTTAGGGCAATACTCCAGGTACCGGTAGATAGCAGGATAAAAGGTTTTTTATCACTTAATAAGTAAGGAAGCATCGCGGCAGAACTATCGTGTATTCCCACGCCAATCCTCATACGTTTGGTTTGATAGGTCATGTTAATACTGGTTTGAGCAGAAACTATGGGAGGAAGAATATGTGTAAGCTGTTCTTGATACACCCATTGGTGATAATCCTTTGTTTCATAATTCCACAACCCTGTGTGGCAGCCTATGCTGGTATATTCGCTTACAGCAATACCGGTAAACAGAAAAGATAAATACTGTGGAAAGCTAAGGGCATACTTTACCTTTTTGAAAACTTCGGTTTGCTCATACTTAAGCCAATATAATTGTAATCCGGCAGTAAGCATGGTAGGAGTTAGAGGAGTGCCAGTAGCGACTTCAAAGGAACCATCCTGAACATAGGTTTGCTTGAATTTTTCTAATATTTTCTTTGGAAGAGGTTTAGTGTAGTTGTAAAGTGGAGTTAGCAATTGATCATGTTCATCTAAATAGACCATGCTGGCTCCGTACGTACTAAAATTTATGGCAGTAATATCGTATTCTTCTGAAGCTAAAATGCGGTCAAAAAGATCTTTTAACCAATGTGATAAACCCGGTAAATCTTCCGTTGGGTAGCCGTCTTCATCTATAATCTCCTTAATATTGGTATACTCGCGCCATACTTCTTGATAGTTTGCATCAAAAAGGAAGAACTTTTTATTGGTTTTACCAATGTCAAATATGGCAGTAACTTGTTTCATTCGGCAGTCATCTTAAAGTCCGGTAGCAGCGGTTTTTAGACCACGTTCTTTGATTAACTGTTTTCTTACGTTAAGCGATCTATATGCTTCTAAGGGATGCAGCGCAGCACTTACATTTAACCGGGCTTGTTGAACGATGGGACGTACATCAGTAAGGTAGGCGTCTTTTAGGATTTCCTGGCAACGACTCACATCATTACTTTGTTGTGCTTCACTAAGTTTTTTTTGATCAATCAGCATTGCCTTAGCATAAGCAATCATGGCAGCATCCAGGCTTTGTAACAAATCTTCAAGCGGATCTTTTATATTATGACTTGCGTCAATCATCCACGACGGAGTTGGATTATTGGTGTTGTGTTTCATTCCATACACCAACTCATTAAAAATCAAGAAGAGGGCGTAGGGTTTTATCGCTCCAACGGTAAGATCATCATCGCCATATTTGCTATCATTAAAATGAAATCCTCCTAATTTACCGTGTAACATCAAGGTTGCAACGATTTGTTCAATATTGGTATTAGGTAAATGATGTCCCAAATCTACTAAGGTAAAGGCTCTTTCACCGCAAGCATTTGCCAGAAGGAGTGAAGTTCCCCAGTCCTGGATCACGGTGCTGTAAAAATTAGGTTCATAAGGTTTATATTCGATAAATAACTTCCAATCTTCTGGCATATAATTGTATATATCCACAATGCTTTCACGCGTATGGCTAAAAGCTTTTTGAAAATTATGTTGGCCGGGAAACGAAGATCCGTCAGCTAACCAAATGGTAAGGCTTTTTGAGCCTAATTTAGTGCCTATATCAATCACTTCTTTATTGTGGGCAATAGCTTGGTTACGGATATCCCGGTGTATGTGGCTCAAGGAACCAAACTTGTAACTATGTTGGGCATCTGGCTGATCTTGGAAGGTGTTTGAATTGACTGCATCAAACTCAATGTTATGAGAGCTTGCTATTTCTTTGATAGCCTTATAGTCTTCAGGGATATCCCATGGAATATGCAAGGATACGGCTCCTGCGCTACCTGTAAGCGAATGCAATACCCCAATATCATTCAGTTTTTGTGCTAATGTTGCAGGCTCACCACCAAATCGAAAACGACCAAAGCGAGTTCCACCGGCACCAAGTGCCCAACTGGGGATAGCAATTTGAAATTCTGCCAATGTGCTTATGATATCCTCTACATCAATATGTTTAATTGTTGACGCCAGGTGATCAAAGGCTTCGTTATGCTGTTGCCAAGACGTTTTATTGATAGTCGATATTTGATCCTGTTCTATTTTCATAGTCGTTATCGTACAAATGCATTAGGCATTCCTCCATCTACATTAATTGTGTTACCAGTGGATTTATCCAGAATAGCTACAAGAGCAAAAACTGCATTGGCAATGTCTTGCGGAAGAATTATTTCATGAAGTAAATTGCGTTTCGCATAGTGTGCTGGCAAATCTTCAACATTGATGTCGTGTGCTTTGGCCCTGCCTTCTGCCCAGTCTCCTTCCCATATTTTGCTACCTACGATGACTCCATCGGGATTTACCGTATTAACCCTGATTTTAAGTGAGCCTAATTCTGCAGCTAATAATCGGGTCATGTGCTGTTGTGCAGCTTTTGCGGTACCGTACCCCACATTATTTGGACCAGAAACTAATCCATTCTTGCTGGCAATGTGAATGAGATCACCTCCTAAATCCTGTTTCTTTAGGATATCTACGCTGTGTTTTGCCAGTAGGAATTGTCCCTTGACCAATACATTTTGAAGTAAATCCCATTCTTGGATAGAGGTAGTTTCCAGGGATTTAGAAATGGCCAAGCCAGCAGAATGCACAACAATGTCAACACCTCCATAATTCAGGCAAGCTTTTTTAAACGCTTCAGCAATAGAAGATGAATCTGTTACATCGCAGGAGATTGCGGTCGCCTGATCTAAAGAGTAATCTTTAATGGCATCATCCAGATTCTTTTGATCGAGATCTGTGATGATAGCATTGGCTCCTTCAGCAATTAACTTATCGGCAATAGCCTTTCCTATTCCTCCTCCGCCTCCGGTGATAAATGCAATTTTCCGCGAAAGCGATTGCTCTTTTGGCATTCGCTGTAATTTTGCCTCTTCAAGCAGCCAGTACTCAATATCAAAGGCTTCTTGGCGGGGTAAGGCGGTGTAGGATGAGATTGCTTCGGCACCACGCATTACATTGATGGCATTTACATAAAATTCAGCGGCAACCCGTGCAGTTTGCTTATTCTTGGCAAAAGTAAACATACCTACTCCCGGATAGAGGATGACAATGGGATTAGGGTCACGCATTGCCGGACTATAATCATGCTTATGTTTTTTGTAATATAAAACGTAATCTGTTCTGTATTGCTCAAATTGAGGAGTAAGCTGATCCATCACCAGTGTAGCATCGCTAAGATCTGTGTTTTTATCAAGATCCAGGACTAAAGGTTTGATTTTAGTCCGTAAAAAATGATCAGGACAGGAAGTTCCCATAGGCGCAAGACGGTTTAAATCCTTACTATTGATAAACGTAAGCACACGCTCCTGATCTGTAAAATGACCTATCATTCGTTGTTCACTACTGCATAAGCCCCTTAGGTAAGGAGATAATGAACTAGCTTGAGCTAGGCGCTCTTCCTTTGGTAATGCCTCTATTTTTTTACCTCCAAAAACGGATTGATTTTTTTCTATGTCTTTTTCAATATAAGCTGAAGCTTCTTCAATCACTTTCAAGCTATTCATGTAACATTCATACGAGGTATCTCCCCAGGTAAATAAACCGTGACTTTCAAGTATGATTCCTTTAATATGAGGATTTTTTGCATAGCATTGTTCCAGTTGGATTCCAAGATCAAATCCAGGACGTTGCCAGGGAATCCAGCCAATTGAATCTCCCCAGATCTCCTGAGCAATTTTTTTTCCATCTTTAGCGGCTGCTATAGCGATTAAGGCATCGGGGTGTAGATGGTCAATATGTTTAAAAGGCAGTAAACCATGTAAAGGTGTGTCTATAGAAGGTGCTTTGCTATCTAAATCGTAGAGGCAGTGATATAGTAGAGCGACCATTTCATCTTCATGTTCTAACCCACGGTAGACCTTCTTTAAGTCATGGAGTTTTTCGGTATAAAGACCGGCAATGCCATTTTTGGTAAGGGTTCCTATATCTCCACCAGATCCTTTAACCCACATGACTTCAACTTCTTCATGAGTTAGCGGGTCTTTTTCTAAGGTTTTGCAGCTTGTGTTTCCCCCACCATAATTGGTGATACGTAAATCTGAGCCCAGCAGGTTAGAGCGATATAAAAAAATTCCTACTTCGTCATGTTCAAAGGTTTTTGCCTTTTCGTGATCCCATAGATAATCGACGTATTTAAAATGTTGAGTTTTTGACGGCATAATGTCACATTAAAGTTGGCTAGCTTGAGAAATATTCTGAGACCAATGTAAGCACATCGCTGACAACGACTATCCTGTGCTATGCTGTTAAATTAACTTTTAATCTGATAATCTATTAAAAATTATGAGTAAACATTATAAATTTAGCGATATTGAGCGCTTAAATTAATAATTCAACAGAACAAAGAGCATTGTTCCTCATACTAAATAGGTTATGGAAGTAATGATAAATATAAAAATTGATCACAATTCACGAAAACCTAAATACAAGCAGATCGTAGATTCCATTATCGATGATATTGCCGCCGGAAATTTAGAAATAGGTCAAAAAATTCCCTCTATTAATATTATTAGTGCAGAGCTTTATTTATCGCGTGATACAGTTGAAAAAGCCTATAATAAACTTAAGGAGAAAAAAATTATCGAGTCGGTTAAAGGAAAGGGTTTTTATATTGTAAAGACAGATCTTGAACGAAAGCGGTCTGTATTCTTTTTGATCAATAAACTAAGTTCCTATAAAATGGCAATTTACAATGCTTTTGTAGATCAAATAGACAACGATACAACTATCGATCTTCAAATTTATTACTGTGACCAGGAGTTGTTCGTTAAACAAATAGAACAGGCATTAGGAAAGTACGACCACTATGTAATCATGCCGCATTTTAAAGATGCGTATCAAACCTATACCAGATTAGAAGACCGGGCACTAGAGGTAATGAAAAAAATACCTCATGAAAAACTCCTTTTATTGGACAATTTTGTACAACAATTCCCTGAAAAGGTCAGTCAGGTATATCAAAATTTTGAAGATGATATTTTTAACGCACTTCAAGATGCCGCGCATAAGCTCAAGAAATATAAAAAACTCATCTTGGTCTATCCCAGTAAGTCTATTTACCCTTATCCTAAAAACATCTTTATTGGGTTTAGAAAGTTTTGCGTGATTCATTCATTTGATTTTGAAGTATTAGATGTCATCTATGATGATATGGAACTTCAGCAAGGAGATGTATATATTACCATTACAGAAACTGATTTAGTTCATCTTGTGAAACAAATCAGAGAGACAGATCTAGTGAAAGGAAAAGATATTGGTATCATATCATATAATGAAACTCCCTTAAAAGATCTACTGGGAATTGCCACTATTAGCACAGATTTTAAACAAATGGGGCAGACTGCGGCAGAACTTATCCAGCTTAGTAAAAAGGAACAGTACGCAAATAGCTTTAATTTTATAGATCGAGAATCCATTTGATAGGAGTAGTATTCTCGTCCTGATATAATGAACAGTTGGTATATTCTTTTTAACTAGCGGGATAAAGTCAATTTATCTCCACAGGAAAAGTTCTTTTTTTTACTCAAGCACCTTAATTCATAACGTATTTCGTTCAAGCATTGGATTTTATTGTATCAAAGGCGAGGGTGTATGTGTTTATTCTTACAACATCCCTGTGAGCTTTTAGGTATTTATCAATAAACACCTTGAAATACTAAAAACATTGAATTAAATACGTGGTTAAATTATCAAATAAGTGATTTTTTATCATTTTTTACAGCATAGTACAGGATAGATAACTCTTAACCTTATCTTAATATTGGGTCAAATTCGTGTTGACGGAATATAGAATTACAACGATTTCGTAGCACCCTCACGAAGTATTAATTCAAACTAACTAATCTGTAGAGGATGAAAAAAAAGTTACATTACTCGATCCCCAAATGGAGAAGGCTTCTGATGATATGCGGATTACTCTTTTTAATTCCGTTAGGGACTTTTGCACAAACTAAAGAGATAACCGGTACGGTTACCGGGTCTGATGGGATCCCTATCCCCGGCGTAAACATGTTTTTAAAGGGAACTTCACGCGGGACGTCCACCAATTTTGATGGAGAATATTCCATTACTGTTCCTCAAGAAGGAGCCACGCTAGTATTCTCGTACGTGGGATTTAAAAAACAAGAAGTAGCCGTAGGAGAGCAAAATGTCATAAATGTTTCGCTTGAAGAACAAACCAATGCCTTAGATGAGGTAGTGGTGATTGGATACGGGCAGGAGGAGCGAGAAGATTTGATAGGTGCCGTATCTACTGTACAAGGAGAAAGTATTGAACGGCAACAGGTTGCCTCCTTTGAACAGGCATTAATAGGTCAAGTATCTGGCGTTCAATTTAGAGAAAACGGTGGGCCGGATGGTGGACCAGAGTTAATTATTAGAGGATTATCAACGTTTGGGAATAATACGCCATTGTACGTAGTTGATGGATTTATTATTGGAACAAATGTGGGCGAGCAGCGTGATAACTACATTTTAAATGCGATTAACCCTGCTGATATAGAGTCCATAAGTATACTTAAGGACGCTGCTTCTAAGGCGATTTATGGATCTAGAGCTGCGGCTGGTGTCGTTATAATAACAACTAAGAAAGGTGCGTTTAACCAAAAACCCACAATTACGTTTGGATCTAACTTAGGGATTCAATCCGTACCCGATTATGAAGCACCTCCTACATTGAATGCTCAAGAGCTTTATGAATATCAGCTTGACTTTTACGATGATATTGATTTCTATCCAAATATAAATCTAGGACCAGCGCAGCAGAATCAGCGGGCTTTTTTATTAGGTCTGGAGGACATAGGGCCAAATACTAATTGGTGGGAATTAATTACTCGAGATGCCTTAGTAGAAAATTATAATATTGGAGTACAAGGGGGAACTAATCAAAGTAGGTATAATATATCTTTGGCTACTCAGGAAAGAGAAGGTGTTTTAAAAAATACTGATTTTACCAGATACTCATTTAATTTTAACTTTAATACTCAAATATCCAAAAAATTACAGTTAGGCCTAAATATCGCTCCCACAAGAACAATAGGTACTGGTACAGGAACAAATTCAAACTCTGGTGATTTCAGAATTTACAGTGTTCCTGCTTTAGCCTATTGGACGGATCCAACGGCTGAAAATAGAGATGAAGATGGAGAATTAATTCCTGTCGCTCAAGGTAATCTAATTTGGCGCACTAGAAATGCAAATCCATTAGCAAAACTTGAGTTAAGAGAGGCGGAGCGTAGAAATGACTTATATAGGATTAGTGGTTTTCTAGATTATGAGATTTTAGATGGATTAAAATTTAGAACTTTCCCACAAGTTCAAATTATTGATCGTAGAATTACATTATTTACACCCTCTAGATTGCCAGGGGATAATCTATTTGTAAATCCTTTAGGTACACAACGTGCTTCTGCTAGTGTGGATGAATCAAATTTTGTTAATGCCATTTGGGAAAATACATTAACATATAATAAGCGTTTAGGTAGTGACAAGAAGCATAGTGTCAATGCACTAGCAGGTTATATACTAGAACATAGGGAGTCTAGAACTGCCAGAGCAGCTTCTAATTTTTTAGTAGATGAAGAAATTCAGCTTCCCAGTGCATCAAACTCTGTAGAACCTCAAAACTTTACCGGTGGATCTGGTGGAGAGGCAAACGCATTAATTACATACATGGGACGCTTAAATTACGATTTTGACCAACGGTATTATTTAACAGCTACCGTAAGAGTTGATGGTTCATCCAAGTTTGGTCTTAATAATCAATACGCTCTTTTTCCCTCAGCAGGTGTGGCATGGAGAGTAAGTAATGAGTCCTTTTTTAAGTCTATAAAGGAAACTTTTTCGGAGCTCAAATTGGAAGCTGGCTATGGAGTCAGCGGTAATAACAATATTGGAAACTATGTGTATCAGGGATCTGTTGGTGTAAATCAAGATTATAATTTTGGCGGCGTTAATGCTCCTGGAGCAACGGTAAGTGGTCTTCCTAATTTTGATACAGTATGGGAAGAAAGTAACGAAACCAATTTTGGAATAGATTTAGGTTTTTTTAATAATAGAATTTTTCTAGGTGCTGATTATTATCGCATTAATACAACTGATTTTCTTTTTCCTAGAGAATTACCAATCGTAAGTGGATTTGGATCGGTCATTGACAATCTTGGTGAAATTAGGAATGAAGGCTTTGAAATCGAATTTAAAGCCGAAATTATCCAAAAACAGGATTTTAATTGGTACGTAGGATTTAATTTCTTTACCAATGAGAATGAGGTCATTGATGTGCCGCAAGAATTAGGATTTTTCTTTCCTGCAGGAAGTGGTATGTCTGGTATAAATATCACAGAAGTTAGAGAAGGTCAAGCATTAGGGATATTTAGAGGTCTTGAAGTAACCGGCTTATTTACGCAAGAAGATTTAGATAATCCGGATCAACCTAAATATCCTGGCGATGATCAGGAAGTTGGCTCTCTAAAATTTAAAGATCAACTTACTATTGATACCGATGGTGATGGTATTCCTGATCAAGCTGATGGTGTATTGAATAAGCAAGACGTTGCTATTATAGGAGATCCTAATCCGGATTTTGTTTTCGGTTTTAATACACGTATTAATTATAAGAATCTGGACTTTAGTATTACTGCAGATGGTGCGATTGGTCAACAAATACTTCCCGGGCAAAATCAATATTTATGGAATCAGGATGACGGACAATTCAATATAGATCGCGCTATTTTGGATCGTTTTAGACCGGGAGACGATCCTACTACTAAAGTTTTTCCTGGAACGGGAAGTATTCAAAGTCGCAGATTCTTTAGAACTCCAAATACACTGTGGATTCAAGATGCAGACTATTTTTGGATAAGAAATATAACGTTAGGATATCGATTACAAGATAAAGTATTTGAAAAATTATTCAATTCTGCGCGTATTTACGTAAGTGCTCAAAATCCGTTTTTATTTACAGAATATGAGTATGGCGCGCCCACTGTAAATAGAGCCGCTGACGTGTCAGCCGTGCGTAATGTCGATAATGGAGCTTATCCATTGTCAAGAACGATCACCGTAGGTTTTGATGTAACTTTTTAATATAAACATGATGAAAAAATATATTATATTAACACTTTTATCTTTTATCGCATTTTCATGTGAAGATTTTTTAGATGAGGAACCCATTGGTTTTAGAACTCCCACAAGCTTTTACCAAACTGAAGACGAAATTGATAGAGCATTAGCCGGAGTTTACAAGCGACATAGAGACTTATATGGCGCTGGCGCAGGAACAATGTTGCGCTTTGGTGAGTCTAGATCAGACAATACGAATATAGAGATAACCGGAGATGGCGGTGGAATAGCAGAGGATGAGTTAAACGAATTCACTATGATTTCTACCAATGGAAATATTGGAACATTTTGGACTATAAGTTATAATGCTATTGCAAGAGTTAATTTCTTGTTAGCTAATATTGATAACGTAGATTATGTTGTAGAAGAAAGAAGAGACGCAAGACTGGGAGAGGCACTATTTCTTCGATCCGCTTTATATTTTAATTTAGTAAGAATTTACGGAGATGTACCATGCATTGTTAATCCAGGGCTAACCCCTGATCAAATATTATCTGATGAGTTCTTAGAGCGAGATCCTGAAAGTGAGATTTACTCAAGTATCCTCGAAGAAGCACAAGAAGCAATTGACTTTCTTCCTGTAACAACTGATGCTCCCGGTAGAGCTACAAGGGGTGCAGCCTTAATGTTAAAAGCAAAAATCCACATGACTTTACAGCAGTACACTGAAGCCCGATCTTTATTAGAAGAAATAACAACCTTAGGCTATTCACTTTTACCTAATTATTCAGATGTTTTTTTTACTAAAAATCATGCTGAGGGGATTTTTGAGCTTCAGTTTTCACCTGCCTTAGATCAAGGCGCAAACTATTTTTCTAATTTTGTCCCATTTTCTAGTGGTCAGGATATTTTAGGATCTAATTCAAATCCTAATAGTCGAGGAAATCAGTATCAACCTACGCAAAGTATTATCGATTTATACTCTGACGATGATGACCGTAAAGCTCACAATATTTCCAATTATATAGATGCTAATGGTATTGAATACCAATGGGTAAGCAAGTTTGCATTTCCGTTTGATCAGGTTCAATTTAATCAACAGAATATCAACTGGCAGATGTATCGTTATGCTGATGCCTTGCTTATGCTGGCAGAATGTTATGAGCAAGTTGGCGGAGGAGATCCGGTAGCCATTTTAGAGCAAATAAGGGAAAGAGCTGGCTTGGATGATCCTTCACTTGGTGCAGATGAATTAGCAGATCTGGAGCAAACCATTGCCGACGAGAGACGTAGGGAATTAGCTTTTGAAGCGCATCGCTATTTTGATTTGTTGAGGACAGGAAAATTAGTTGAAGTAATGTCTTCGCACGGTCAAGATCAGATCGCCCAAGGACAAACAGTTACCGCTAATGCTTATCAGGATATTAGAACAGTAATAGGAATTCCTTTTGCAGAGGTTGTTGAATTTGGAATGGAGCAAACTCCAGGATGGGAATAGTAAAATATTAAATTAGCCAAAGTCAAGGTGTTACTGGTTGTAAAAAAGCAGTAGCACCTTATTCATTAATGATATGATAAAGATTGTTAATTTTCTTTTTTTTGGATTGATGCTGATTTCAGCTTCGTGTAAAACATCCGTTGAGAAAAAAATCTCTGAGAAGAACAACTCAACTCAAACTACTATGCCAAACATCATCTTCCTGTTGGCAGATGATCAAAGGTGGGATGCATTATCTATTGCAGGAAATAAACATATAGAAACACCTTTCTTAGATAAATTAGCGAATCAGGGGACATACTTTACTAATGCTTATGTAACGACTTCAATCTGTGCCGTGAGTAGGGCTAGTATACTTACAGGTCAATATGCCAGAAAACACGGGATTTGGGGTTTCGATAAAAATATTGAAGGCGATCAGTTAACAAATACATATCCTCTACAACTAAAAAAACATGGCTATACGATTGGATTTATAGGGAAATACGGCGTAGGGTACGAATTGCCGTCAAAGCAGTTTGATTATTGGAAAGGATTTGGAGGACAAGGTTCGTTCAAGTCTAAAGACGATTTAGATCAACCAATCCATCTTACAAAAAGAATAGAAGGTCAAATCCTTGAATTTATCGATTTACAAAAAGATGCTCAAAAGCCCTTTTCTCTTTCGGTTAGTTTCAAAGCACCTCATGTAGAGGGAGATCCCGGCTATTTCTTACCAGATCAGCATTATGATTCCCTTTACAGTGATAATGAAGTGGCCACTCCGCCTACGTCTTCGTCAAAATACTTTGATCATTTCCCAAAAGAATTTACGCAAAATAATGTCGCCCGTAATCGATGGGAAACGCGTTTCGCCACAGATAGTATGCAGCAGGCGAACATTAAAAAATATTATCGATTAGTTCACGGTATTGATCAAACCGTTGGAGCACTTCTAAAGAAACTAAAAGAAACCGGATTAGATAAAAATACGATCATTATTTACAGTAGCGATAATGGATTTTATCTGGGAGAGTACGGATTTGCTGGTAAATGGTATGGAAGTGACCCGTCGATAAGGGTTCCATTAATTATCTATGATCCCAAAAATACTGAACGTACTCCTAAGCAAATCAATCAAAAAGCATTAAATATTGATATCGCCCCAACTATATTAGCAATGGCTGGGACACCAATTCCATCGAGGATGCAAGGAAAAGATCTTACCCGGTTGATAGCGGATACCACAATATCCTGGAGGGATAGATTTTTTTATGAGCATATATGGCAATCTTCAGAACGATATTATATACCCAGTACTGAAGGTGTGGTGGTTTCAGACAAAAAATACATGCGCTATTTTAAAGATAAAGATACAGCGAACATCATTTTTGAAGAATTGTATGATTTAAAACATGATCCCGAAGAAAAGAATAATCTTATCGGGAAAGAGGAGTTTTCAGCCTTAGAACAAGAACTTAAAAATACCTACCGTGAGGTCAGAGCATTCGCAGCATCAAAAGAGTAGAGGTCTACGTTACAACTTGTTAATCGTGGCGATCGTATCAGGATGCTTTTTAGGGTATGTCCAGAGGTTTCAGGCCCAAACCATCCCCCATTACCAAAATCCAGACGTGGTTAATGTCAACAAACTCCCGGCGAGAGCAACTTCTATTTCTTATCCTTCGTATCAATTAGCTTTAAAGGCAAACAGAGATGCATCGCCCAGAAAAATGTCCCTTAATGGTATGTGGAAGTTTAGCTTTGCAGAAGCTCCTGCCAAATCTCCTAAAGATTTTCAGCGTATCAATTATGCTGATGAATCCTGGGATGAAATTACCGTTCCATCTAATTGGGAATTACAAGGCTATGGTAAACCCTATCACCGTCTTACCCATCAGATCTGGGAGAAGCAGGGCATAGGTCCGCCCCAAATACCCACTGATTATAATCCCACAGGGAGTTATCGAAAACGAGTTAGGCTTCCCGCAGATTGGAACGGTATGCAAATTACCTTGCATGTAGGTGCAGCATCGTCAGCTTTATACGTTTGGGTTAATGGTCAAGAAGTAGGATACAGTGAGGATAATCGTTTACCGGCAGAGTTTGATATTACTCCTTTTCTTTCTGCAGGAGAAAACCTTATTGCGCTGCGAGTCATGCAATGGAGCGATGGGAGTTATATTGAAGACCAGGATCATTGGCGCATGAGCGGGATCACTCGTGAGGTGTATCTTGAAGCCGCGCCAAAGGTTCAGTTATATGATTTTGCCGTTAGAACAGATCTGGATGAGAATTATCAGGATGCGATGCTTCAGATAAGACCGAACATTAAAAATTATGATACCATTACTACTGATCAATGGAAAGTTTCGGCTCAGTTATACGATGCTTCCAATAATCCTGTTTTTTCGGAAGAAGAGGAACTTGCGGTCCAACAAATAACTTCAGAATATTATCCTCAGATTGGAAACCGACCTTTTTATAATTTGATGAATATACCTGTCAAAAACCCAAAAAAATGGTCAGCAGAGTTTCCTTATTTATACACCCTGGTGCTTTCGCTTACAGATGAGGATGAGAATCTAGTAGAAGCCCGAAGTACTAAAGTAGGTTTTAGAGAAATTGATATTGGTGATGGGCAATTTAAAGTAAACGGAGTACCGGTGCTACTTTATGGGGTAAATCGGCACGATTGGGACGCTGTAACGGGTAAAGCCGAAAATAAAAAAGCCATGGAACGGGATGCGCAACGTATGAAACAGCTTAACGTTAATGCATCACGATCCAGTCATTACCCTAATCCACCCTACTGGTACGAACTCTGTGATCAATACGGTATTTACGTGATGGACGAAGCGAATCTGGAAAGCCATGGTAAGGGATCCTTGTTTAGTAATCTTCCGCAGTGGCATACTACCTTTATGGAACGTGGCATTCGTATGGTAGAGCGAGATAAAAACTATCCCAGTATCGTGAGTTGGTCTTTGGGAAATGAATCCGGATTTGGTCCTAACCATGCAGCACTTTCCGCCTGGATCAAAGAATATGATCCTACGCGACCCATTCATTATGAGGGAGCACAACATATCTATGGCTATAACTGGCCTGATCCTGAACCTAAAGATAGAATGTATACCGATTTTATCAGCCGTATGTACCGGCCGGTAGAAAAAATGATTGCGTTAGCCGTTAAAAATGATGATAATAGACCCATCATTTGGTGTGAGTATGCTCATTCTCAGGGTAATTCAACGGGAGATTTACAAGGGTATTGGGATGCGATTTATACCTACCCAAGATTGGTAGGTGGTTTTGTATGGGATTGGCGCGATCAACTAGTAAAAAAAGAATCTACTGATCATAAACCGCTTTGGAAACATGGGCCTGATTTTAATCAGGATCAAGATGATCTAAACCCTGTGCAAAAGGGATTAATTTCTGCCGAAGGCAAAGTAAAATCGGGAGGATGGCAAGCAAAATATGTTTGGCAGCGAGTAAAAATTACAGCCGATTCTATTGGTAAAGGAAAGTTTACTGTATTTAATCGCCATGCGCGAACAAATTTAAATTACTATGATCTTAGGTGGGAAATCTTAGAAGAAGGTAAAGTTATTTCGAGTAAACAAATTGTGGCTCCAGATGTTCCTGCGGGAGAGAAAGCGCAGCTAAAGTTAGATTTACCTAACATCGACATTAAAGAAGGCAAGCGTTACCATGTCACAATACACGTTGTGTTAAAAAAGGATACACCCTGGGCTAAATCAGGTTTTGCTGTTGCGACAGAGCAGTTTTTGTATCAATACATTCCAAGATCCATAGATGCAGATACGAATAGCGCCTCGTATACAATCGATGAAACTGAAGCAATCCTCAAAGTGTCTACCGGAGAAACTACCTTGGTTTTTGATAAGAAACTGGGTTACCTATCCAATTATATTCATCAGGGCGATACGATCCTGGTAAGCGCTCTAAAGCCAAACTTTTGGCGGGCAGCAACAGATAATGATTTAGCTTCGGGGATGGAGGAGCGTTTGGGTGTTTGGAAAGTAGCTTCAGAAAAGCAACATCTCCTTGAGTTCGCTTCCGCGGAAGCAAAAGATCACGTAATCATCCAAATAGTACATCGACTTCCTGAGGATGTAGGTTTAATCCATACGAAGTATTCGATTTACCCTAACGGAAAAATTTGCATTAATTTTCAACTTAAGCCTTCAGCTAATCAAGCTAATTTACCGCGTGTAGGTTTACAGACCTCACTTAACAAAAAATACGATGACATGACTTGGTTTGGGCGCGGTCCATTAGAAAGCTACGCCGATAAGAAGTCGGGAGCATTTTTTGGGCAATACGAAGCTTCTGTAAAAGACGATTTTACGTATTATGTACGTCCACAAGAAAGCGGTAATATTTCTGAAGCATTTTGGGCATCATTCAAGGATAGTACAGGAAAGGGAATTAAAATCGAAAGCGTGAATACACCTCTGAGCATGAGTGCCTGGCCGTATACACAACAGCAGATTGATAAGGCAAATCGAATAGAAGATCTAACCCTGTCAGAACATATTACGCTAAATATAGATCATCTACAAATGGGGGTAGGTGGAGATAATACGTGGAGTTTAAGTGCCAGACCTCATGAGCCTTACAGAATAAAGGCGAAGTCCTACAACTATTCTTTTACACTAACACCACTATAATAATGAATAGTAGAAAAGCATATCACTTATTTATAATTCTCTGCGGCTTGTTGGTGATTTCTTGCAGATCAACATCTAAGCAAACTGATTCTGCACCTGTTCAAGAAATAGATGCTCATTTAAAACCGGCGTGGATCACTTCTCAAGATTCGCTCCCTAAGGAGAATGCCTGGTTGATCTTTAGAAAAAAAGTTAACATTGAACGTCAAGATGACGTGAGCATAAAAATTGCCGTAGATTCTAAATACTGGTTGTATATCAATGGAGAAATGGTGGTTTTTGAGGGCGGACTTAAACGCGGCCCTTCTCCTGATGCTTATTATTACGATGAAATAGATATTTCAAACTATCTAAAGAGAGGAGAAAATACCCTGGGGATTTTAATGTGGTATTTCGGTAAAGATGGGATGTCGCATCAATCCAGCGGATATCCTGCTTTGATGTCCGAAGTTTCTAACCAAAGCAAAAAACTGGTCGTTTCAGATGCTTCATGGAAGGTGATGCAACATCCTGCGTATCTTTCAAAAAGCGAACCGCCTTATCCCAATTGGCGTTTACCGGAGTCTAACGTAGTTTTTGATGCCAGAAGAGACATCAAGGACTGGTATACCCCTGATTATAGTACCAGCCAATGGTTAAATGCAAACATACTGCCAGATGTCAATGCTGACTGGTCAAACATGAGAAGTCGCCCCATTCCTCAATGGAAAGATTTTGGGTTAAAAGCATATCAGGATTCAGTTATGTTTCCATTTGAAAGTGATGGCGATACATTAATTGTTGATTTACCCTACAATGCGCAAATTACTCCCTACCTCAAGGTTCAGGCGAATGAAGGTCAAAAGATTAGCATTCTTACAGATCATTATAAAGGCGGTAGTGCGTATAATGTAAGAGCAGAGTATATTACCAAACAAGGAGTTCAGGAATACGAATCTATGGGCTGGATGAACGGTGAAAAGGTTTTCTATGTAATCCCGAAAGGTATAACCGTTTTAGATCTTAAGTATAGAGAAACAGGATATGATACCGAATTTTCAGGTAGTTTCTCTTGCGACGATGCATTTTACAATAAATTGTGGAAAAAGGCCAGAAGAACCCTTTACGTCACTATGCGTGATACCTATATGGACTGTCCTGATCGTGAAAGAGCGCAATGGTGGGGAGATGTAGTATTAGAAAGTGGTGAAGCATTTTATGCTTTAGATCGAAAAGCTGATGCCTTGATGAAAAAGGGAATGTACGAACTGATGAACTGGCAACGTAAGGATAGTACGATTTTTTCTCCTATTCCCGCAGGTAATTGGGACAAAGAACTCCCGGGTCAAATGCTGGCCAGTATAGGATACTACGGCTTCTGGAATTACTATTGGCAAACGGGAGATCTGCAACCCCTTAAAGAATTATACCAGCCGGTAAAGGAGTACCTATCGGTTTACACATTGAATGCTTCGGGTACGCTTGATATACGTCAAGGCGGATGGTTTTGGGGAGATTGGGGAGAGCATAAAGAAATGGAACTCCTCCAAAATACACAGTATTACCTCGCCTTAAAGGGATTGTTACTCCTGGCTGAAGAACTGGGTTACAAAAAAGATGCCGATCAATTAAGTGCGAATATGTCATCGTTTAAAAAAGCATTTAATAAGCACTACTGGAAAACAGACCATTACCGATCTGGGGATTATACGGGCAAAATTGATGATCGTTCTCAAGGTCTTGCGGTTGTTTCAGGATTGGCAGCTGAGGATAAATATGATGCTATTTCTAAAGTGCTTCAGGTAGAAAAGCACGCCAGTCCCTATATGGAAAAATATATCCTGGAAGCTCTTTTTCAAATGGGAGAACCAGAGCTTGCCTTACAACGTATGAAAGAACGTTTTGGTGTAATGGTGA
The DNA here is from genome assembly GCF_039523415.1 of Gangjinia marincola. NCBI lineage: Bacteria > Pseudomonadati > Bacteroidota > Flavobacteriia > Flavobacteriales > Flavobacteriaceae > Gangjinia > Gangjinia marincola. The sequence continues at coordinate 373,755 of NZ_BAAAFG010000016.1, read as the reverse complement.
ATCATCCTACCATTACCACCCTTTGGGAAGGTTGGGGAATAGGAGCAGAGGGTTACGGCGGCGGAACTACGAACCACGCATGGAGTGGGGGCGGACTTACTTTGCTATCACAGTACGTCGCTGGGATAGCTCCAACTTCGCCCGGGTATCAAACGTTTGATGTCAAACCCCAACCAGGATTTTTAAAATACATAAAAGCCGTTGTTCCTAGTATTAAAGGTAATATCCATTTCGAATTATCCAAGGGGGAAGATTATAAGCTTATTATTGAAGTGCCAAAGGATTCTGAGGCTAGTATTTATATTCCGAAACAATTTACCAGCATAAGTATTAACAATGGAAAGGTCGATTATAGCACTACTGATACACACAATATAGTTATTGTAAAGTCAGGGAAATACATCATAGAAGGTAAGGGCAATTAAATAAATTACTTCTTTAACTCAACGCTCCATTCATCGGTCCATTCAAGAGATTGAATTGATCCATCCGGATTAAAATTTAAAGGTGTGCTCCAGTACTGATAATCATGTCCTTTAATATTATCACTTGCAGATCCCCATAAATCACCAATCCAGATAAATTGCTCCCCTTTTGTGGTAGGTAATGCCATAATATAGGACTGTTGAGCCGGGATAATAGGTTTTTGGGGAATATTATCTAAGGTGATGTATGCGGTCAAAACCGAATTTGAAATTTGATCTGTTTTCCTACTTAGGACAATTTCGTTAAGAAAGATATCTTTCATCGTATATTCTAGAGGTGTAATTCTGATTTTAGTGGTAGAAATTTCAGAAAAAGAAAATATTATCTCCTGTTGTAGCGCAGTGCGCTCCATATTTTGTTCAACATCTTCTATTGTTATCCATTCTTTTCCATTATGGTAAGAAAGTTCAACTACTGGTGAAGTGATATCTGGATGCACATATGGGATTGAGGTATCTCCACAGTTGTCAGGCTTGTTTCCGGTAAACTTATAAAGCGTTAATTGATCCAGGGAGATAGGGCTAGTGGTATGAACTTGTATGTTTTGAAAGGTATTTTCTTTTTGAGATTTTGTTAATGTTGCGTACTGTGTTCCTCGTTTTACTCCATCTATAAGCACTGGAGTAAAAATACCCGGATATCGATTTATGTTGCCGGTAAGCGAGAATCCTTTCATAGGATCTGTTGATCTATAAACTCTGGCCCCGGAACCTTCATCACAAAAACAGCAGGTGTAATCTGTGAGTAAATAATAGTTATTTTTACGTTTGAACATGGCACCAGCTTCCATATATTTTGCGATGATTCCGCCATTTTCAAGCGTAGAACTTACATAGTCATCACTCAATTTTTCTATTGAAACTTGATGATCTTGAATCGTATTATAACTGATGTAGCCTGTACCATCATTATCCACAAAAAGACCAAAATCACCAACTCCTACCGCCGAATTAGCCATCTTAACATCTTTATTTACTATTTTGAAAGGACCAGTAGGGTTTTTACTCACGGCTACACCAAATTTTCCATCCCAAAGCGTAGGATACCAATTATACCACAGTACATAGTGCTTTGTTTTCTCATTGTAAATAACATGAGGTCGATAGTATACACCTGTGGGTTGTTCCTTCAACAAGGACCCTTCATGCTTCCAACTCATTAAGTCTTTTGAGCTATAACACTGGTATTGATTAGCTTTTGTGAATCCATTACTGTCACCATAAGCGGTGCCGTACCAATAAAAAGTATCTTCAAACAGAATAATTCTACCGTCATGAGCGTCTACGATTTCTCCATTAAGATCCTTTCTTGGTAGCGTATTGTTAATAGTGATTTGTTGGGCAAAGCTGGTGAGGTAAATAAAGAATAAAAGCAACAGGCCAGTTTTCATATAAGTCATTTGGTAGTAGAAATATGAGAATAATTTATGAGCTGTGTATCCTGCTCCATGCTGTATTCAAACATACAGGAAAGTACATGATGAGAACATAGCGAAAAAGAAATAGATTTAAACCTTAACTTTAATCCAATGAAATTCAATTTTAGCTTTCTTCTATTTTTATGCCTACTACTTGCATGTGACGATGTTAGAGAGAAAAAAGAAGTACATCATTCAAAACCAAATATTATCATGATCGTTGCAGACGATTTAGGTTGGTTTGATCTGGCTTCTTATGGAAATGATTTTATCGAAACACCACACCTGGATCAACTGGCTTCCCAAGGCATTAGATTCACTAATGCTTACGCAGCTGCCCCATTATGCAGTCCATCCAGAGCTAGTTTAATTACAGGGTTGCATCCGGTTTCAGTCAATATTACAGAGCATATTCACGGCAATCAACCTGCTGGACCAAATCAAAAATTGATCACACCACCTATCGCTCAACAGCTAGACACGACTTATATGACCATTGCCGAAATGTTGAAAAAAAAGAACTATCACACTGCGTTCATAGGGAAATGGCATTTGGGAGGTGGAAAATACAAACCAGAGTACCAAGGGTTCGATGTAAATATTGCCGGGGCGTGGAATGGATTACCTAATAGCTTTTTTTATCCCTTTTTCCCAATAGGGCAAAAGCCCGAATTACAAGATACGTCGAAAGAGGGTGACTACCTTACCGATGTATTGACCGATCACGCTATATCCTATATCAAACAAAAAAAGGATAGCTCATTTTTTTTGAGCTTAAATTATTACTCCCCACATGTTCCTATTGAAGCAAAAGATAGTTTAGTGAAAAAATATGCTGCAAAGAGAGGTGATACAACAGTGAACAAAATGCCTGATGTACACTATGCGGCCATGGTAGAAAGCATAGATTTTAATGTAGGAAGAATTTTAGCACGACTGGATGAATTGGGTTTATCAAAAAATACTATTGTTCTGTTCACTTCAGACAATGGCGGACTTTCAGTTCAAGAAGTTCCTGCGTTTGCCAAGCATACCCCTCCCACGGATAATGGAATGTTGCGTGCCGGTAAAGGTTATCTTTATGAAGGGGGTATACGGGAACCGCTTATAGTTCGTTGGCCCAAACAGATAGTTTCAGGTCAGGTCAATAACACACCGGTGATTGCACAGGATTTTCTCAATACCATTAGTGATATTACCTCTAGCGCGTATAAAACGACTGATGGGGTAAGTCTTCTCCCATTGTTTGGAGGAGATACGATCAACACTCGCGGACTCCTATGGCACTTGCCGCATTATAGTCCGCAGCATGGTAAACCTTCTTCAGCTTATCGTGAAAAAAACTATAAGATTATTCATTTTTATGAAGATGATCACTACGAATTATATGACCTTGAGCAGGACGTTTCAGAATCTACAGATCTTTCCTTACAACAGCCTGACGTTTTAGATCGCTTAACGCGGAAAATGAACGACGAACTTGAGCGGTTAGATGCTAAATTACCATCGCCTAATCCTGCATATACAGGTAAAAGATAAAACAAGTTAACGTGAACCATTTTAAACAGATTATAGTCTTATTTATCTACAGTATTGGAGCAGGTGTTTTTGCACAATCTGAAAAACATGTACTACAATCAAATATTTTCTACTACCCTGAAGAGGTATCCCAGGCAGATTCCTATAAAAAAGAAAGATGTCGATTAGACGTATACTATCCAACAAAAGTAGATTCGTTTGCAACATTGATTTGGTTTCATGGAGGGGGATTGACACAGGGAAATAAATTCATTCCAGATCAACTAAAAAATCAAGAAATTGCCATAGTTTCAGTCAATTATAGATTACACCCTATGGTCAAGAATCCCACCTATACAAAAGATGCAGCTGCAGCTACAGCCTGGGTAATGAAAAATATTAAGCGATATGGTGGAGATCCAAATAGGGTATTCATTTCTGGACATTCGGCAGGGGGATATTTAGCGGCGATGGTCTCCATGGATAAAGCTTTGTTAGAGGTACACCAAATAGATGCTAATGATTTAGCAGGAGTGATCCCGCTCAGCGGGCATGCCATAACCCATTTTACGATTCGAAAAGAACAAGAAATAGTGGGAACTCAACCTGTTATTGATCAATTTGCGCCCTTACATCACGTAAGAAAAGATGCTCCTCCTATTCTTCTAATCACTGGCGATCGGAACTTGGAACTATTAGGACGATATGAAGAAAATGCGTATTTCTATCGTATGCTCAAAGAAAATAAACATCCAGATGTACGACTCTTAGAATTACAGGGCTATAATCATCAAATGACTCAACCGGCTTTTCCGTTGATGCTTAAATTTATAAAGGAGAAGAGTTTTTAGTGATCTACTCAAACTTAAGCATGAACAGTCTGGTGCGGCTGGAGTATCCCGCAAGGTCAGTTTCAGTACTACCTTCGGTGATCCTGACAGAGCTCCGCTTTGAGAAACATTTGAAAAAAAGTTAAGGCATAATAAGAAGTATAGAAGGTAATCATCAAAGTAGTGCAGGATTGCTGCGCATCCTTAAAGCTCCGCTTTGAAAATATCTCAAACAAAAAACGCTCAAGCAAGCTTGGCGTTTTTCCTTATTGAAATATTCATTCGTGACCTCGGCAGGATTCAAACCTGCAACCTCCACAGCCGTAATGTGGTGCACTATTCAGTTATGCTACGAGGCCTTTTAAAGGGCAGCAAATATAATTCTTTTTATCTTGTCGGCAAAAATAAGCTGCTAAAATGATAGACTTAGATCAATATATTAGAGATGTTCCTAATTTTCCCTCTCAGGGCATTATGTTTAAAGATATTACTCCGCTATTAGCTGATCCAAATGCTTCGGCAAGTTGTGTTTCTATGTTAGCAAAATCGCTTCGGGAAAAACGAATTGACAAGGTCATTGGCATTGAGGCACGTGGTTTTTTCTTTGGTAGTCGACTGGCAGCCGAATTGAACGTAGGATTTATTCCGATAAGGAAAAAAGGAAAACTTCCGCATAAGACACTAAGTCAATCTTATGGATTGGAGTATGGTGAGGATCAGATTGAGATCCATGCAGATTCAATTCAACCAGGTGATAGCGTAGTGCTACATGATGATGTATTGGCTACCGGTGGAACAATGGAAGCTGCCATTAAAATAGTAGAGAAATTAGGGGGAGAAGTTGTGCAGTGCAATTTCTTACTGGAATTATCTTTTTTAAACGGCCGAGATCGAATAGAAAAATTTTCTATCCATTCCTTGAAACAGTATTAGTCTAATGCATTTTTGGTAACCCAATAACGATAGGCAATCAAGGCAAGTTGTGCTTTAGTCGCATTAGCTAGATCCAGCTCTTTTTTAGTATAGCTGGGAAGCATCTTTCGATTTAAACCAGCTAAAAGTGTGAAAATCTTTTTTTTTTCATATGATGTAATGTTAGAATCATACTGCGCGCGCTTACAGTATTTTCCAGTTCTTATTAAAGAACAAAAATAACATCCAATAAAATATTTAGTAGTGTAATCATACATATAAACGTTAAAAGTTAATTATTTAGTCAGTGGCACAACGAATAAGTCATGCCATAAAGGTCAATCTGATCATTAAAAAATCAGTTCAAGAAGTTGTTGGATGAGTGAAATCATGGTAATAAATTAAGCAAGGTGAATTAAAAGGCTTAGTGTATAACTCACAAAAAAGGAACTCACCGTAAGGAGGTATACGCCTAATATTCGATTTCTTTTGGATACTTGTTTTGTTGTAGTTTTCATAATAATAGTTTTGATTTATTAGTTGTTTTTTGTTTTGATGGGGGCAATATGAAAGAAGGATTTGGTTCCCACAAAAGAAAAAGAGAAATTCTATGAAATTGAATACTAAATTGTAAGTAAATTAATACAATACATATTGGATTTTATAATAGAGCCTTGTAAAATGTTTAAAAAATTAGTTTATTTTGACTTATGTATTATGGACTGTAATAATTCAAGAGGCTTTTTAAGGTTGTTTTTCTAAACCAAGGTAGATTTCGTTTGAAAAAGAAGATATTTTGAGGATTTCATCATTAGAGTGGTTCCAAAAATATCTTTTTCCATCTTATGTATTAATGGGTTTTATTCTATTCAACACCTATCTTCGCATTCAGATTAAAATAGATTATGGGTATCGTTTGGATGTTTATAGGATTAACACTTTTGGTGGTGGGGGGTGAGTTTTTGGTTCGCTCTGCTGTTGCATTGTCTTTTAAGCTCAATATTTCTAAAATGGTCATCGGTCTTACCGTGGTTTCTTTTGCAACTTCGGCTCCAGAGCTTTTGGTAAGTTTAAATGCCGCTCTTAATGGATTTTCAGATATTTCATTAACCAATGTCATAGGGTCCAACAGTGCCAATATTGGATTGGTTCTGGGAATCACAGCAATCATTTCCAGTTTAGCGATTGATCGCGATTTTTTGCGTTTTAATTGGCCGGTAATGCTTCTTTTTTCAATTGGATTGTACGTGTGCTTGCATAATGACGGAGTGCTTTCTCGCTTAGAAGGAGTACTTTTACTTATTGCATTAGCATTGTATTTGGCATTGCTTATCAAAAGATCAAAAAACGCACCCACAAATCATGAAGATATTAATGAAGAGTTATCTGGTATATCTAATATAAAAATAACACTATGGTTAGGTATAGGTGCAACAGCCTTATATTATGGATCAGAGTGGTTAGTTGATGGAGCAGTAGGTATCGCTACGTATTTAGGAGTGAGTGACCGCGTCATAGGAGTCACCATGATTGCAATGGGGACCAGTGTGCCAGAGCTGGCCGCATCTGTCATTGCAGCACTTAAAAAAGAACGCGCTTTATCCCTTGGTAATTTAATAGGATCAAATATCTTTAATATAGGTTCTGTATTAGGAATTACAGCTATAATACATCCCATTTCAATGAAATCGCAAGCTATTTTATCCAATGATATTCTGTGGATGCTAGGTTTTGCGGTTGTATTGCTTCCGCTGGTTTTTTTGCCAAAAGCCCACTCCTTAGGTCGCTATAAGGGGGCTATCCTTTTTGGAGGGTATGCTATTTTTATTGCGTTGGCGTTTATTAAAGGTTGATCAATCAAAGTTTATGTATTATACATTTGCTTTTTCAATTTATTAATTAGATATTTATCTAAATATTAAATTAATGCAACAGCTTTTTAAAGCACTGAATGACCCTACGCGAAGAAAAATTTTAGAAATGCTCAAAGAAAATGAATTGACTGCAGGAGAAATAGCCGACGGTTTCAATATGTCAAAGCCCAGTATTTCCCATCATTTAGATTTATTGAAAAGAGCCGAACTTGTCGAAGCGGAAAAAAAAGGGCAGTTTGTAGTCTACTCGCTTAATACAACCATTTTAGAAGATATGCTCACCTGGATATTAACCTTAAAACATTAGCGATGCAATTTAACTTAAAACGTGAATTACCTCTTATCGTCATTATTCTTCTTCCTTATCTCTACCTTGGCTTTATTTGGGGCGACTTGCCTCAAACGGTTCTTACGCATTGGAATGGTGCAGGAGAAATTGATGGCTGGAGCAACAAATCAACTTTATTGTTTCTGCCTCTCCTTACCTCAGTGTTAACCTATGTCCTTTTTTTAATTATTCCCTATATAGATCCAAAGGGTCAACTTAAAAAAATGGGAAGTAAGTACCATTCATTAAAAATGTTCATTGTGGTTTTAATGACGGCAATCACCCTTTACATACTCTATTCTACTAAACAGGAATCACTGTCAAATCCAAATACACTTTATTTCTTAATCGGTCTTTTATTTGCGGTGTTGGGCAATTATTTCAAAACCATAAAGCACAATTATTTCATTGGGATTAGAACACCCTGGACACTAGAAAGTGAAACGGTATGGAAGAAAACCCATCAGTTAGGAGGCAAGCTTTTTCTGATCTCTGGAGTAGTATTAATTTTGACAAGTCTACTTTTTTCACCCCAGCTAAACTCAACATTAGTTTTGGTCGTTACCACGGTACTTGTCCTTACCACAGTAGGATATTCGTACATTTTATTTAAACAAGAACAGTAAAAAAAAAAATTAACCAACGACACATGGATACTTCATTTTCACCTCAAAAAGTACTCATTAGTACAGTAGTAATATTTCTCGCTTTCGCGGAAGCTTTTTCTCAAGATGTTAAACCTCAAACTCCTGTTGCACCTTTCCCGTACACGGTAGAAGAAGTAGTGTTTAAAAATGCTGATGCCGAAGATATTCAACTCGCCGGAACTCTTTTTCTACCCGAAAAATCTAAAAAAGCTCCGGTAGCCATTATCATCTCAGGCTCAGGACCCCAAAACCGCAACGGAACCTTACTAGGACATGAATATTATTTGGTGCTGGCAGATCATTTAGTGCGTCAAGGCATTGCTGTTTTGAGGTATGATGAACGCGGAGTAGCAGAAAGCGAAGGAGAATTTAAAGGATCAACCTCGGCCGACTTCTCCACAGATGTTGAAGCAGCTATCTCATATTTAAACACACGCAAAGACATCAATAAAAAGAAAATCGGCTTAATTGGTCACAGTGAAGGTGGCCTCATAGCTCCTATGGTGGCTTCGCGCAATACCGATGTTGCCTATGTTGTGATGATGGCAGGCCCCGGATTAGATGGTGGTAGAGTACTTAGCACACAAGTCGAAAAAAGTACTGCCCTACAAGGAGCAAATCCAGAAGTCGCAAAACTCAATGCGGATTTTATTGCTATTATAGCACATAAAATCCGTCAAAAAAATGACACATTAGGATTAGATAAAGAAATAAAAAGCGCCTGGAAGCAAAAAAGAGACTCGCTCTCTTCTTTTTTACAACAGGCATATAATATGGATTTGTTGTCTGCACAAATGAGCTTTCACAAAGATCCGTGGATGTATGAATTTTTTAGATTGGATCCACAAGAATATTTAAAGAAAATTACTGTGCCGGTATTGGCTATTAATGGATCACTTGATGTGCAGGTAATTGCAGAGGTGAATCTTCCACAGATTAAAAATGCTTTAGCTTCATCTCCTAGTAAGGATGTTACGGTAAAAGAATTAGAAGGCTTGAACCATTTGTTTCAAGAAGCGACAACGGGCTCCGCCCTTGAGTATGCTCAAATCAAACAAACCATTTCGCCTTCGGTACTAGAGTTAATCGCAGCATGGATTAATGAGCGGTTCTAGGGTGTAGAATTTTATCATACCCGCATAGGCGGGTATCTTTTCAAGGGATATATGATTATCCAAGATATCTACCTGCGCGGTTAATATTTATTGTAAAATACCTCTGTTCTAGAATAGGGTAAATAAGAGATTCTTTCTCATCAGAACATGCTAAATCCCAAATCCCAAATCCCAAAATCTAAAATCTGCATTCAACACTCCAAATTATATACTCTACCATCTTAAAAAGGGGGTCTGTTGAAAAATAAGCATATTATTTTAATAACTTAACATTAAAATAAAGGGGTCTAATTCAATAAAATGTATTTTTGCGCCGTATTAACCTAAAAATTGATAAATCAATACACCATGGCTACAATTAGATTTCAGGCATTAAAAGAAAGTCAAAATAGAACTCCGGTGCATATTAATGAAGACCGCAGAAGGTCAGAGTTTTACGGCGATAATGTATTTAACAATACGACTATGCGTCAATTTTTGACGAAAGATTCCTATAACGGGGTACTTTCTGCTGTAGAAAAAGGAGATAAAATTGATAGAAATCTTGCCGATCAAATTTCTACCGGGATGAAGGAATGGGCGATCTCAAAAGGAGCTACTCACTACACCCACTGGTTCCAACCCCTTACAGGTGCAACTGCTGAAAAGCACGATGCGTTTGTAGAAGCTATGGAAGATGGTCAAGTAATTGAAAAATTCGGTGGGGGGCAATTAGTACAACAAGAACCCGATGCATCTAGTTTTCCAAACGGCGGAATCAGAAATACCTTTGAAGCACGTGGATATACTGCCTGGGATCCAACTTCACCTGCATTTGTTTTTGGAACTACGCTTTGTATTCCAACCATTTTTGTAGCTTACACCGGGGAGGCTTTAGATAATAAAACCCCGTTATTAAGATCTTTACAAGCCTTAGATGGTGCCGCAACAGCGGTTGCAAAATATTTTGATAAGAATGTCACTAAGGTAACTGCAACCTTAGGGTGGGAGCAGGAGTATTTCTTAATTGATAGTGCATTGGCGCAATCTCGACCAGATATTACACTTGCAGGAAGAACTTTATTAGGTCACTCATCTGCTAAAGGGCAACAATTAGATGATCATTATTTTGGTAGCATTCCAACGCGTGCATTAAACTATATGCGTGATCTTGAAACAGAATGTATGTTATTGGGAATTCCTGTGAAAACCCGTCACAACGAAGTAGCACCTAATCAATTTGAGCTTGCTCCCGTTTTTGAAGAAGCTAACCTTGCTGTAGATCACAACTCCTTAATTATGGACGTGATGGATAAGGTGGCAGAGCGTCATCACTTTAAAGTACTTTTTCATGAAAAGCCTTTTGCTGGGATCAATGGATCTGGAAAACATAATAACTGGAGTTTAGCAACCAGTACCGGAGTTAATCTCTTGAGTCCTGGGAGCACACCAATGAAGAACCTTCAGTTCTTGACCTTCTTTGTAAATACCATTAAAGCGGTTTATGAATACGAAGAGCTAATAAGATCTGCCATCGCAAGTGCATCAAATGATCACCGTTTAGGAGCAAATGAGGCACCTCCTGCAATCATTTCAGTATTTATTGGTTCTCAATTGACCGAGGTTTTGGATGAGCTGGAAAAAGTGACTGATGGCAAGCTTTCTCCGCAAGAGAAAACAGACCTCAAATTAAATGTTGTAGGTAAGATTCCTGAAATTTTATTAGACAACACAGACCGTAACCGAACTTCACCTTTCGCCTTTACAGGGAATAAATTTGAACTACGTGCGGTTGGTTCTACGGCAAACTGTGCTAAACCCATGACCGTATTAAATGCGATTGTTGCTAAGCAATTAAAAGAATTTAAGGTAGAGGTTGATAAGCTCATCAAAGACAAGAAGATGAAGAAAGATGACGCGATCTTCAATGTCTTAAGAGAATACATCAAAGACTCTAAAAAGATTCGTTTTGAGGGCGATGGATACGGCGAGGCTTGGGAAAAGGAAGCTAAAAAACGCGGACTGAGCAACAACAAAACCACTCCGCAGGCACTCAAAGCCAGCGTAGCTAAAAAGACGATTGATTTATACGATGAGCTCAATGTAATGAGCAAAGTAGAGATTGAAGCCCGTCATGAAATTGAGGTAGAAGAATATGCGATGCGTATTCAGATTGAAGGTAGAATTCTTGGTGATATCGCAAGAAATCACGTGATTCCAACTGCAATTCGCTATCAAAATATGTTAATCGAGAATGTCAAAGGATTAAAAGACATCTACGGTACCAGCTTTAAAAAGCACGCCAAGGAACAAATGGAAATTATTGAAGAAATCTCTGGGCATATCGCTAAAATCAATAGCGGTATTACAGATATGATTGAAGAGCGTAAAAAAGCGAATAAGATAGACGATGCTGAAAAACGTGCCGTAGCCTATTGCGACAAAGTAAAACCATACTTTGAAGAAATTCGATATCACGCAGATAAATTAGAATTATTGGTAGACGATGAGCTTTGGCCATTGACTAAGTACAGAGAATTATTGTTTACACGATAACCTCTGTAAAAACTACTTTAAGTCCTGATAGCAATCTGTTATCAGGATTTTTCTTTTTGATGAAACCTATCTTCTTCGGTTTACTTAAGTTTGTACTATGAATAAAGAATCTTCAAATCGTTATGCACAACGCGGCGTTTCTGCTCAAAAAGAAGATGTGCACAATGCCATTCAACATGTAGATAAGGGATTATTTCCAAAAGCATTTTGCAAGATTGTTCCAGATTACCTTACAGGTGATGAGGACTACTGCCTGGTCATGCATGCAGATGGTGCGGGCACCAAATCTTCATTGGCCTATATGTATTGGAAAGAAACTGGAGATTTATCCGTCTGGAAAGGCATTGCTCAAGACGCGCTTATTATGAATATCGATGATTTGCTTTGCGTGGGGGCTACAGACCATATTATGCTGTCGAGTACCATTGGACGGAACAAAAACCTGATTCCTGGTGAAGTGCTTTCAGCCTTAATTAACGGTACCGAAGAATTGATTCAAGAACTAAAAGGTTTCGGAGTGACCATTCACTCTACCGGTGGTGAGACGGCAGATGTTGGTGATTTAGTGAGAACCATCATTGTTGACTCTACGGTAACTGCGCGTATGAAGCGTAGTGAGGTGATTGACAATAAGAACATTCAGCCTGGAGATGTGATTGTTGGCTTAGCTAGTTTCGGTCAAGCCGAATATGAGTCAGATTACAATGGGGGGATGGGTAGCAATGGTTTAACATCCGCCAGACACGATGTGTTTTATTCCGCTCTTGCGGAAAAATACCCTGAAAGTTTTGACCCATCGGTTCCTAGTGACTTAATCTATTCCGGAAGCAAGCGTTTAACAGATCAGGTGGACGGAAGCCCAATCGATGCAGGAAAATTAGTGCTTTCACCCACCAGAACTTACGCACCCATCATTAAAAAAATTCTTTCTCAATATACTTCTAACGACATCCATGGGATGGTTCATTGCAGCGGAGGTGCGCAAACTAAGATTCTACATTTTGTCGATGAGCATCATATCATCAAGGACGATTTGTTTGAAACTCCGCCACTATTCAAACTTATCCAGGCAGAAAGTCAAACCGATTGGAAGGAGATGTATCAGGTCTTCAATATGGGTCATCGTATGGAGTTATACGTGAATCCAAAAATCGCTCAAGACATTATTAATATTTCCACATCATTTGGAGTGGACGCAAAGATTGTGGGCCGGGTTGAAGCTTCAGCGACTAAAAAGCTTACGATTAAGAGTGAATACGGGGAGTTTGAGTATTGATTTATACCCACTTTTGTCATTCCTGCGCAGGCAGGAATCTTATGTCGTTAACTAAATTATTCTAGAGCCTGCCAACGCAGGCATGAAAGTCCCTTGGCGTATTCTCTTCTATTATTTCTGCGTCTGCGTTTTGCCAAAGTTTCAGCGGAGGAGCAAAGCATTAAACTCAGACATTAACAAAACTATTCTAGATGCCTGCCTTTGCAGGCATGACAGAACCTCGTTAGGTTTTTATTATTTCACTCTTGTCATTCCTGCGTCCTCGTGCCGCCAAAGCTTCAGCGGAGGAGCAAAGCATTAAACTCGGTCGTTAACAAAATTATTCTAGACGACTGCCTTCGCAGGCATGACAGACCCTAAGTGTAGTTCTTGTCATTCCTGCGCAGGCAGGAATCTCATGTCGTTTACCAAATTATTTATTTCTCTCTACACAGGCAGGAATCTCCTAAATAAAAAGCGAAGTATCAAAAATTGGATATTCTACTCAAACCAAATACCCAAACTCCCGCAACTCTTCATGCTTTTTGACTAAACGGATATTTCCTCCTTGTAGATAATACAAATCATTAGCCAGGGTTAATATATGCTCATATAAATGATCAGTACAAATTATAGCCTTAGTGTTAGATTCAGTCCTGATAATATCCATAAAACGCTCTACATACACCGGGGCAACATGAGAAAACGGCTCATCCAGCAAAAGGAGTTGTGCAGGCTTTTTTGCACACAAATAAAATTCAACCACGCGTTGCTCCCCACCAGAGAGATGCTTTATCTTTGAATTGGTGTATTGCTTAAATCCCGGAAATTCCCGAACAAACTCGTTCCACGATACGTGATATAAGCTAAAGGCAATTTTAATTTTAATATGCCTAGGTAAAACATCATGTTGGGGCAGATAACTCACTATCTTGGATTTGTACAAAGGCTTCAGGGTACCTTTATTATTGATGCGAACCAATCGATTATGTGGTGTGAGCGATCCAAAAAGAATTTTTAATAATGAGGTTTTGCCACAGCCATTTCTACCCAGTATTCCGGTGATTCGATTGGTTTCGGCTTTAAGATATATTCCGCTAAGGATGCGTTTATCATCAAAATACAACTCAACGTTATCTAATTCTACTCTCATACCATTCGGGATATAACCAGTAGAATAAGATAAATGCTAATATCAATAATTAAACCTATAAGCAACATCTTGCGGAGTGAATAGCTCAAGTTTTGATAAAAAATAAGCTGTGCCTTATCATCAGGAAATACGCGGTAATATACATACAGGCCCAAAAAACAAAGTAATTTAAATAGCAAAACAGGTTCTGGTCTGGTGCCAAGTAAAATCAATGTAATCGTACTCGCGAATAGGAAAAAGAAATAAGGTTTTAAAAAGAGAAAAGTGGTACGTATTAACTGCATGAGGTAAACATAAGAAATTATAATTTATCGTAAATTCGCGTGATTATAGCCAAGGAACACCAATGTTAGAGAAATTACAGATTGTAAAGCAACGTTTTGATGAGGTGAGTGATTTGATCATTCAGCCGGATATTATTTCAGATCAAAAGCGATACATCGAATTAAACCGAGAATACAAGGATTTGAGCGCACTCATGGAAGTGCGAAAAGAATACATCAAAATTACGCAACGTATTGAGGAGGCTGAAGAGATTATCGCCGATGGCTCTGATGATGAAATGGTTGAAATGGCCAAGATGCAACTCGATGAGACCAAGGAGCAAGTGCCCGTATTGGAGGAGAAAATCAGAGTCATGCTCATCCCTAAAGATCCTGAAGACGCCAAAAATGTGGTGATGGAAATTAGAGCCGGTACAGGTGGTGATGAGGCGAGTATTTTCGCCGGAGATTTATTTAGGATGTACACCAAATACTGTGAAAATCACGGATTTAAAACCCAGGTAGTTGATTTTAGCGAAGGTACCAGTGGGGGGTATAAAGAAATTCAGTTTGAAATCACCGGTGATGATGTGTATGGCACCCTAAAGTTTGAAGCAGGTACACACCGTGTGCAACGCGTCCCCCAAACTGAAACGCAGGGTAGAGTACATACCAGCGCTGCAACGGTAATGGTACTCCCGGAAGCCGAGGAGTTCGACGTGCAGATTGACCCAAAAGATATTCGTATTGATTATTTCTGTTCTTCGGGACCAGGGGGGCAATCGGTAAATACCACCTATTCTGCAGTGCGAATTACTCACGAACCTACCGGGCTGGTGGCGCAGTGTCAAGATCAAAAATCTCAGCATAAAAATAAGGACAAGGCGATGAAGGTACTTCGTTCACGTCTCTATGATCTTGAATTGGCTAAAAAGCAGGAAGAAGATGCGGCAAAGCGAGGTTCACAGGTAACTAGTGGGGATCGAAGCGCAAAAATTAGAACCTATAACTATCCGCAAGGTCGAGTGACAGATCACCGTATAGGTTTGACCCTCTATGACCTGTCAAACATTATTGACGGAGATATTCAAAAGATTATTGATGAGCTACAACTAGCCAGCAATACCGAAAAACTTAAAGAAGCCGGCGAAACTTTTTAAGAGCGATGAAAGAACAGGATCTTGTAGCTCAAATAAGAAAAAAGCAGTCCTTTTTATGCATTGGGCTTGATGTAGATTTGGAGAAAATTCCGCCGCATCTTTTACAAAAAGAAGATCCCATTTTTAGCTTCAATAAAGCGATTATTGATGCAACCCACGATCTGGCTGTAGCCTATAAACCCAATACTGCGTTCTATGAAGCTTACGGTTTAAAAGGATGGAGGGCTCTTGAAAAAACCATTAATTACCTTAATACCAACCACCCAAACATATTCACCATTGCAGATGCCAAGCGTGGTGATATAGGCAATACCTCTACCAGATATGCCAAGGCGTTTTATGAAACCATGGCATTTGATTCTATTACAGTAGCGCCTTATATGGGGAAGGATTCCGTTGAGCCATTTCTTGAGTTCGAGGATAAGCACGCAATTTTGCTAGCCTTAACCAGTAATCATGGTGCCTATGATTTTCAAACCAAACAGGTAGAGGGGACTCAATTATATAAAGAGGTCCTTAAAACCTCGACCACCTGGAAAAATGCAGACAGACTAATGTATGTGGTGGGCGCAACAAAAGCAGAGTATCTTAAAGAAATACGTCATATCATCCCAAATAATTTTTTGCTGGTTCCCGGAGTTGGCGCTCAAGGCGGAAGCTTAAAAGAGGTGTGTACATACGGTCTCAACGATCATGTTGGCTTACTCATTAACTCATCTCGCGGAATCTTATACGCATCAAATGGAGAAGACTTTGCCGAAGCTGCAAGAACGAAAGCCGAAGCACTTCAACAGGAAATGAAGGATATTTTATCTAAGGCGTAAATTTCATTTTATATGAGCTTCACTGACCAGTTAGGACGAGAGATAACTCTTAACGGGGCACCTCAATCCATCATAAGCCTAGTTCCCAGTATTTCAGAACTTCTTGTGGATTTGGGGTTAGAAGATCACTTAGTCGGAGTTACGAAATTCTGTGAGTATCCCGCTTATCTTAGAAAAACTAAAACAATCGTTGGCGGAACCAAACAAGTAGATTATGACAAGATTAAATCCTTATCTCCAGATTTGATCATTTGTAACAAAGAAGAAAATACCCTAGAAATGTTGCGAGAGCTTGATACGGTTGCTTCTGTATACGTATCTGATGTTAGAACCTTGGAGGATGCATGTACCATGATCCAAGATCTGGGTGAAATCTGTGGAGTGCAACAAAAGTCTATTCAATTAATTGATGATATAAATTCAGCGTTTGATTATTTAAAAGTCTCTATTTCAAAAAAACCAACGCTGAAAGTAGCCTATTTTATCTGGAAAGATCCCTGGATGGTGGCAGGAGGAGATACCTTTATTCAAGACATGCTAGAGCATTCAGGATTTGAAAATCTTTTTGACCACCAAGAGCGATATCCAGAGGTTTCTATCGCTCAGGTAAAAGACCTCAATCCAGATCTTCTGCTGTTTTCTTCAGAGCCCTTTCCTTTTCAACCTAAATTTTTAGGTGAGGTATATGTTCATTTTCCAAAAGAAAAAATCGTGTTTGTAGACGGTTCTTATTTTAGCTGGTATGGTTCAAGATTACTTAGGGCTGCGACTTATTTTAAAAAATTAAGAGATCAACTAGCCTAGTATTATTGACCATCTTGCAAGGCAAATACACGTTTTAATAAATCTGTAGTTCGTTCATTAATATTTGTCCTAATTTGCTTTTCCTCTACTGCAATCATCGTATACACACCTTGCAACGCTTCCTTAGTGACATAATCGGTTAAGTTGGTGTTTACGTTCTCTGTCAGCGGAATGGAATTATACCGCTGAATAAGATTTTCCCAGATTTTATCAGCACCCACCTTAGCGAAAGAACTTTCGATCTGAGGATAAAATTTAGTATAAAGTTCTCCTTTGGTCTTATAAGAAAGGTAATTGGTGGCAGCGTCATCTGCTCCTAAAAGGATGTTACGGGCATCTGCAAAGGTGATTTCTTTTACAGCATTCACAAATATAGGAGTGGCTTCTTTCACCGCATCTTCGGCGGCGCGATTCATTAGTTTTAATCCTTCATCAGCTAAGTCTCCTAAACCTATTTTTCGCAAGGCATTGTCAACTTTTTGAAGCTCTTCGGGCAATAAAATTTTGACTAATTCATTTCTGTAAAATCCATTCTTTTGGGTCAGTTTACTCACTTGTTGGTCAATACCTTTGTCGAGAGCTTGTCTGAGTCCGCCTGCAATTTGATCATTGGTCAGAGCAACTCCATTTTGGGGTAAAGAATCAACAATAGTTTGAAGTTCTGCACAGGATGTTGCGCAAAATATAATGATGAGGGCAAGAGCTTTTTTCATGATTGAGTTTGCTTCAAAGATAAAAAAATAGCCCACATTTTAAAGTGGGCCAATGTACAAGTATGTATTTTAAGGAGTAATTATTTCTTTACAATTTTTTTAGAAATTGAGCCACCTTCAAAAATTACTTTTACGATATAAACACCGCTTGATATAGTATTCATATCAATATTTGCGGCATCTTTATTTACCGAACTAGTATGAACAGTTGAGCCAAGTATATTAAATATTTCAATAGATCTAATATTATTTAAAGCACTTACCCTTAGCATTTCGCTTGAATTATCCATAACAATGTCTAAATCAGATGCTTCAAATTCTTGATTATCTAATACTAAATTTTCGTCAGTGAATACTACGTCATCAATAAAATATCTGTTATTCGCATCAATTGAAAAGAAATCAATAGATCCAAGTTGTGTAGCAGGATTACCATCAGTATCTATGTAAGGAACTGCATCAAGCGAAAGGTCTCCATCAATAGCAATTGATATAGTCAAGTTATCCAAATCAATAACTGTTAGAACATCAAACCACTGATCAAATGGAAAGGGAGTTTCAGTACCGTCAAAATCATAGGTAATATTCCCAGCGGTACCACCACTAGCGGTATTACTTACAAATACTTGACCATTAAATTGCCCGCCCGGATCAGCTTCAATTTGTTGATAATTCCAGAAACCAGTTTTTCCATTAGGGACATACATTTGCCATCTAATACTCCAAACCCCACTCGTTTGATCTCCTAAAAGAAGCAACATATCCACAGTTCCTCCTTCAGGAACTAACATGGAATTGGAACCTGAAAATGCTTCTTCATCAGTAACAATACTAGATTCACCCCCTGGCCATACATCCCAAAGTGTGGATTGTGGATCTAAGTCTCCCAGATTGTAGCTGTCAAAATCGTCAGTAAATTGCGCCTGCATCGTAAATACAGATAAAGCAAATAAAAATAAGTAAATTTTCTTCATGATTATTATTTTTTAAATTATTTAAAGTTACGCAAAATATTTGAATTTGGACTTGATTTAAAACTTCATAAACAATTGAATGATCCAGTGAGAATTCCGTAATTTTACACTTTAAATTGATTTAAAAAATAGCAATGCAACAAGCCACTCCGTATACGCCTAAACATAAAGTAAGAATCGTTACCGCTGCTTCGCTCTTTGATGGACATGATGCTGCCATCAATATTATGCGTAGAATCATTCAAAGTACCGGGGTTGAGGTCATTCACCTGGGTCATGATCGAAGTGTAGAAGAAGTAGTAAATACAGCTATTCAAGAGGACGCAAATGCTATTGCGATGACCTCTTATCAAGGAGGGCATAATGAGTACTTTAAATATATGTACGACTTGCTTAAGGAGAGAGGAGCGGGGCATATTAAGATTTTTGGTGGAGGCGGAGGAGTTATTCTGCCGTCAGAAATCAAAGAACTCATGGATTACGGAATCACTCGTATCTATTCACCAGATGATGGTAGAGAACTGGGCTTGCAGGGAATGATCAATGATTTGGTCAAACAGTCAGATTACGCCATTGGTGATCAGCTTAATGGAGAAGTAAATGAGTTAGAAGAAAAAAATCCTAAAGCCATTGCGCGTTTGATCTCTTCTGCCGAAAATTTTCCCGAGGTCGCCAAAGATGCGCTGCAAACCATTCATAAAAAAAACAAAACTAGTGTAACTCCGGTACTGGGAATTACGGGAACAGGCGGATCTGGTAAGTCCAGTTTAGTAGACGAACTAGTCCGAAGATTTTTAGTCGATTTTCCAAACAAAACCATCGGATTGATTTCTGTCGATCCCTCTAAACGAAAAACCGGCGGAGCGCTGCTAGGTGATCGTATTAGAATGAATGCGATCAATTCTCCTAGAGTATATATGCGCTCCTTGGCCACACGTCAATCTAATTTGGCTCTTTCAAAATACGTAGCAGAAGCCATTCAGGTGTTAAAAGCAGCCAAATATGACCTGATTATTTTAGAAACTTCAGGAATTGGGCAATCTGATACCGAAATTCTTGAGCACAGCGATACGTCGCTCTATGTGATGACGCCAGAATTTGGCGCAGCTACGCAGCTTGAAAAAATTGACATGCTTGATTTTGCAGATCTGGTTGCCATCAACAAATTCGATAAACGCGGAGCTTTAGATGCCCTGCGTGATGTAAAAAAGCAGTACCAGCGAAATCACAATTTGTGGGACGCTAAAGCGGAAGATTTGCCAGTTTATGGAACGATCGCATCACAATTTAATGATCCGGGAATGAACGCACTGTACGGTGCTATCATGACTAAAATCGCTGAAGAAACGGAAGCCGATCTCAATTCAACGTTTGAGATTTCAAAAGAGATGTCTGAAAAGATTTTCGTGATTCCGCCTGCACGAACACGTTACCTTTCAGAAATTGCGGAAAATAATAGAAGCTACGATGAGAAGGCGACCACACAGAGTGACGTGGCGCAAAAACTTTTCGGGATATACCAAACTATACGATCTGTAAGTGGAGTGGGGTCTAAAGAAGAATCCTACTTAACTCAAAATGGACTTGCCGAGGAAAAGATTTCCGCGCAAGCGAAAAAAGAAGATCATTCTTTCTTAGAGCTGTTATTCGCAGAATTTAATAAAGTCAAAATGGACCTAGACCCATACAATTGGGAGACGATCTTGCAATGGAATGAAAAAGTAAACAAGTACAAAGCACCGGTATATTCATTTAAAGTAAGAGACAAGGAAATCAAGATTGAAACGCATACAGAGTCGCTATCACATCTTCAAATCCCCAAAGTTGCCCTACCAAAATACGAGGCTTGGGGAGATATATTAAGATGGTGTTTACAAGAAAATGTACCGGGAGAGTTTCCCTACACGGCTGGTTTATATCCATTTAAACGAACGGGTGAAGACCCTACTCGTATGTTTGCCGGTGAGGGCGGACCAGAGCGAACCAACCGCAGATTTCATTATGTGAGTCAGGGAATGCCCGCAAAGCGCCTTTCTACGGCATTTGACTCGGTTACGTTGTATGGAAATGATCCAGATTATCGCCCTGATATTTATGGAAAAATCGGGAATGCAGGAGTGTCAATCTGCTGTTTAGACGATGCTAAGAAACTATATTCCGGGTTTGATTTGTCTGATGCCATGACTTCGGTCTCCATGACCATTAACGGTCCTGCGCCAATGTTGCTGGCATTTTTTATGAATGCAGCGATAGATCAAAATTGTGAGAAGTATATCAAAAAAGAAGGACTGGAAGATCAGGTAGAGCAAAAGATCAAGGACATTTATGTACAAAAAGGAATCGAACGCCCGGCATATCAAGGTGATCTACCAGAAGGTAATGATGGTCTTGGGCTTATGTTATTGGGCGTTACCGGCGATCAGGTATTAGATAATAAGGTCTATGAAAAAATTAAAGCTGAAACCTTAGCGCAAGTGAGAGGGACCGTACAAGCTGATATTTTAAAAGAAGATCAAGCACAAAATACTTGTATTTTCTCCACAGAGTTTGCACTCAGATTAATGGGAGATGTACAAGAGTATTTTATCACGAATAACGTGCGTAATTTCTATTCGGTTTCGATAAGTGGGTATCATATCGCTGAAGCCGGTGCAAATCCAATTTCGCAATTAGCATTCACTCTGGCTAATGGATTCACCTATGTGGAGTATTACCTAAGCAGGGGGATGGACATCAATAAATTTGGTCCCAACCTGTCGTTCTTCTTTTCTAACGGGATCGATCCAGAATATGCGGTAATTGGTAGGGTAGCGCGTAAAATTTGGGCAAAAGCGTTACGCCATAAGTACGGCGCCAATTCAAGAGCGCAAATGTTGAAGTATCATATCCAAACTTCAGGAAGATCATTACATGCTCAAGAGATTGATTTCAATGACATACGTACGACCTTGCAGGCACTTTACGCGGTTTATGATAACTGTAATTCGTTACACACCAATGCCTACGATGAGGCCATCACCACACCTACAGAAAATTCGGTACGTAGAGCCATGGCAATACAATTGATCATCAACAAGGAGCTTGGTTTGACCAAAAATGAAAACCCATTACAAGGATCATTTATCATCGAAGAGTTGACGGATTTGATAGAAGAAGCTGTGTTGCTAGAGTTTGATCGTATCACAGAAAGAGGCGGAGTCTTGGGTGCGATGGAGACTATGTATCAACGCAGCAAGATCCAAGAAGAGAGTTTGTATTACGAAACACTTAAACATACGGGGGAATTCCCAATTATTGGAGTTAATACTTTTTTAAGTAGTCAGGGCTCTCCAACCGTAATCCCGGGTGAGGTGATTAGAGCAACAGAAGAAGAAAAGGAAAACCAAATACAAACCTTAAAAAAACTTCACGATGCTTATCCGCAAGAGTCCAAGGAAGCCTTGGAGCAACTTCAAACAGATGCGGTTCAAAACAAAAATACCTTTGCCCGTTTAATGGAGGTTGCTAAAAAAGCATCTTTAGGTCAAATTACTTCTGCCTTATTTGAAGTAGGCGGGCAGTATCGTAGAAATATGTAGGAAAGCGTTAACCTTTATACAAGCTACATCATAAACTATAGTGGAACGCTTTGTGTGAGGACATTAGCAACATGATATCATGATGCTAAAGAGAGTACAGAGTGAAACAGTTAAACGAAGAACCTTAACATAAGATTCTGTATATGCGTTAAATAACGGCTAATTGAAACTTTATTAACACTTGCGCCAATGGTCATATAGTAATTTTCAAAGAAAAATTATGAGGACGTTATTGTTGCGATTAGCCCTATTAACAGGTGTTTTAAGTTTAGCTAGTTTTAGCGGTTTGGAGTTTTACGGTGTGGCCATCCTTCAGGTTGTCTCCTTGGTGCTGGTGAACCTTCTCTTTATTGTGTTATGTATTCATCTATTTATGCAATTGACTCTTGTGCGCGATTCTCAGGATATCATTATTCAACGCAATCCTAATCATTTTCCGCGTAGGGATTAAGAATTCTTTAAGCTACAATTGATTACTATATCTAATTGCTTTATTACTTTTGCAGAAAAATAGATATAATGCGATATGCGCATCTTTTAGGCTTACTTTTCTTGTCTTTTTTTAGCGTTGCTCAATCCAGCAAGCAAATTGATAGTGCGCTTGCGTACCAACGTCAATTGGACTTATCCTATTCAGATTGTGAGGATTCCCCTCTAACAGAAGATGACTTAGAGCATTTTAAAGGTTTACCCTTCTTTAAGGTTGATACCAATTACATCGTTAAAGCAAAGTTTGAAAAGATTGAAGGTCAGAAGCCCTTTGTTATGCCAACCACTACGGAGCGCAAACCGCTTTATTTAAAATATGCCAAGCTATCTTTTAAGCTGAAGGATTCTATTTACGCGCTGTATGCCTATCAAAACCAGCAGTTAGTGCAGGATTCGGCTTACGTAGATTATTTATTTTTGCCGTTTACAGATCGAAGTAATGGAGTGAGTTCTTATCGTGGTGGAAGATATCTGGACGTAAGAATTCCTAAAAAAGACAGTTTAATCCTAGATTTCAATCGCGCCTATAATCCATATTGCGCCTATAACCCTAAGTACAGTTGCCCTATCCCGCCAGAAGAAAACGATCTTCCGGTTGCAATTAATGCCGGGGTGAAATATAGGATGTTATACTAGTGCTGATTTAGTCTAAAATCAGAGTAGGCAGACATGCCGTGCTCGTGAATGTCCAAGCCCTCAATTTCTTCCAGTTTACTTACACGTATTCCGAAGAATTTCTTTAACGGAAAGAGGATAGCAAAGGTAGCTGCACTGCAAAATACTCCGACAATTCCTACCCCTATTAACTGACTTCCTAATTGTGCCCATCCTGAAAGATTTCCAAAAATCCCAACGGCAAGGGTTCCCCAGATTCCGCATACCAAATGAACAGAAATCGCTCCCACCGGGTCATCTAATCTTAATCGATCAATAAATGACACGGCAAGAACGATGAGCAGACCACTCACTAAACCTATTAAAATGGCATCTGTAACGCCCATTTGATCTGCTCCGGCGGTTATTCCTACCAGTCCACCGAGTACTCCATTAAGTACCATGGAGAGGTCATTTTCTTTATATTTTAGGTACGAGAGTGCAAAAGCTCCCAGACCACCTGCGGCTGCAGAGATGCATGTGGTGACTAATACTAATGAAGTTGTACCTGGATCTGCAGATAAAACACTCCCGCCATTAAAGCCGAACCATCCAAACCATAATAAAAATACTCCCGCTGCTGCCAACGGCATACTGTGACCCGGGATCACATCGATTTTTCCGTCTTTATATTTCCCCAGCCGTGGTCCTAATAAATAAACAGCAACTAATGCTCCCCAGCCTCCAACAGAATGCACAATGGTTGAACCAGCAAAATCATAAAAACCTAGCTTAGCTAAGAATCCGCCGCCCCAATGCCACATGCCCACTACGGGATAAATGACTCCAACGTAAATTAGGGAAAATAAGATAAAGCTAGACAGTTTAATGCGCTCTGCCACTGCTCCAGATACAATGGTTGCTGCTGTAGCTGCAAACATCGCTTGGAATAGGAATTCTGCATAAAAGGTATATTGTCCATTAAAATAAGATGCGCTTAAGCCATTTTGAGGTAGTTCAATTCCAAAATTTGAAAATCCAAACCAGGCTCCGGCAAAAGACTCACCGGGATACATCAAACTAAACCCTATGGTGGCGTAGCTTAATAAGCCTATGATGATAATCATTACATTTTTAAAGAGAATGTTAATGGTGTTTTTAGCTCTGGTGAGACCTATTTCTAACATAGAAAATCCCAGGTGCATGATAAAGACCAATGCGATACACAGCATGATCCATAAATTGTTGGCGGTGAAGAGAGCTTGATCCATGATTAATTAATTGATTGGATTCCTTTTTCTTTTGTTCTTATGCGATATGCTTCAATAACTTCTGAAACAAAAATTTTACCATCACCAACATTGCCGGTATACGCAGAGTCAAGAATGGTTTGAATGGTTTTTTCAAAGAAAGGCTCAGAGACTACGATAGAGAGGTATCTGCGTTGTATGTCACTGGTGCTGTAGGGAACTCCTCGGTAAACGTGACCTTGTTTTTCATTGCCAACTCCGGTAACATCCCAATAACTAAAGAAATTCACCTCAATTTCATGCAGGGCTTTTTTTACTTCGTCAAACTTTGACTTGCGAATAATAGCTTCTATTTTTTTCATCGCTAAAAAATTATTGCGCTAAAGTATAAAAATAGGATCATACCCCTATACTAAAACAGTATTAGGCGAAATATTTACGATATTTTCAGAATAACCCCTATAAATTTATGGGGTATGTATAAATACTAGATGATTTTGGATAGAAGAGTCCCTAAAAAAACAAATAAAAAGCATAAAAGTAAAGTGCCCAACGTATAGATGCCAAATTGCATGTAATTTCCTGCCTTCAAAAGCACCTGATTTTCATAAGAAAATGTCGAAAAGGTTGTAAATCCACCACAAAATCCAGTAGCGATTAGAAGAGATAGGTTATTACTAGAGCTGGGGTGTTTAAGCGTATAGCCCAGAAAAAGTCCAATGATTAAACATCCTAATGTATTTGCTAATAAGGTGCCGTAGGGAATTTGACCAGAATCATTGAACCATTTGCCCAACAAATAGCGCAGCGAACTTCCTATTCCTCCTCCAATAAATACAAGTACAACTGCTTTCATGCGCTTTTGTAGCTCAATTATTCCTTATAGTTCTTGAGCTTTTAATGGGATATAAATGTGAGTTATCCAATTCGCGGGGTTGGCTACAGCAGCGGGATCAGTAACATACACCTCAAAGGGGAAACTGGTTTGCGAAACGTCAAGATTGTTTTGCTCTGCATAGGTTTTCGCTTGCTGCCAGGCTTCGGCTAAATTTTTATAATCACCTTTAAGTGTTGCTTTAAGTACTTTTTGAGCGGGCATAAAGCCACATAATACGGGGCTTTCTTGAGGTGTGATTACTCGTGTAGCAACAGGAATGGCTGCTGAGAAAATAGCCGTTTTATTCATTTCATCCCATTCATTGACGATGGTCATGGGATTCCCTGCCATTGCAATATTATTTTCACTCATGTATTGGGATACGGTTTGCATCATAGGAGCCATCTTTTCGGGAATTGCACTCTGCCGTGCAGCGGTTGTTGTGTACATATAATAACCCCCGCTTTGATCTGTGATCCCGTCAACAGTAATGGTATACTTGCTCATTTTTTCTTCTACAAATTCTTCAAGATTAGATAAACCTTTGGTGAACATACTGCTCATTTGACTGTCAAAATCCATACCGCTGATCCCAAAAAAGATTTTATCAATAAGTGGATGTTCACCGGTAATTTTCCAGGTGGTTTTTATGGCATCTTCGGTTTCTTTAAAATACCAGGTAACATTAGAGATTCGTTCACCTAGTGGAGTTTGAATCATTAATTTTTGAACTAATGAATCTGTTGGATGAGTCGAGATCGTTTCTATTTTACCTTCATACTCACCATCCCAGGAATAAGAAGCTCCTTCGCCTTGGGTTTTTTCAGGATAGGTAAAGGTCATTTCGGGATCTTCTTCTTTCCAGGGTCCCCACTCCTCCCAGGTTTTTAATTCATTCACGGTTTGGTAAACGAGTGCTTTAGGTGCATTGATAGATTCATCTTCAGCAATAGCATAAGAACCATTTTTTGTCGCAAAATAGATGCAGGCACCTATGACGACGATGAGTAAAAGGAAGAAGATATATTTTAAAATTTTCATGTAACGTACTCTTAAGTGTTTAAATATAAATTAAAGATGAGCGCAAGATTTTATACATTTGGCTCAATTTTAAATATTTAATAGATGAAATTACTTAAAGTATCACTATTTCTTAGTGTATTTATACTATTTTCTTGTAAGAATGATCAACAAAACGTTGATAACTCTACAAAGAAAGAGCAAGAAGTAACTAAAACTTCTACAGTAGTTGACGAGTTTGCTGATCTCAAGATTCTACGTTACCAAATTCCGGGATGGGAGGATTTAGGTCTTGATCAACAAAAACTTGTTTACTATCTCACACAAGCCGGACTTAGTGGTCGGGATATCATGTGGGATCAAAACTATCGTCATAACCTTAACATTCGTAAGGCCTTAGAGAATATCTACACGAATTACGATGGTGATGAAACCACTGCCGATTGGGTAAATTTTAAAACCTATGTAAAACGGGTTTGGTTCTCTAATGGAATTCATCATCATTATAGCAATGACAAAATTGAACCTGGATTTGATCAAGCATATTTCGATGAACTCCTTAAAAGCACCAACACTTCTTTGACCGGGGATGCCTATGATGTGATTTTTAATGATCAGGATATGAAAAAAGTTAATCTGGACGAAAGTAAAGGTTTGCTTAAAGGATCGGCAGTCAATTTTTACGGGCCAGATATTACGGCAGAAGATGTAGATAATTTCTATGCCAACATGAAATCTCCAAATCCAGATCAGCCATTAGCCTATGGTTTAAACTCTAAATTGGTAAAAGAAAACGGAAAAGTGGTCGAAAAGGTATACAAAAGTGGAGGTCTTTACGGCACTGCAATCGATAAGATTGTGTATTGGTTAACGAAAGCGGTAGATGTTGCTGAAAATGAACAACAAGCTAAAGCATTACAACTTCTTATTGAGTATTACAATACAGGTGATCTAAAAACCTGGGATGAATATAACATAGCCTGGGTGAATGCTACCGAAGGAGATATCGATTACATCAATGGGTTTATCGAAGTGTATAATGATCCTAAAGGGTATCGTGGCTCCTATGAGACTATAGTTCAAATCAAGGATTTTGACATGTCTCAAAAAATGAAAGTCCTAGAAGATAATGTACAGTGGTTTGAAGACAATGCCCCATTAATGGATGAGCATAAAAAGAAAAATGTCACCGGCGTAACCTATAAAACAGTAATAGTTGCAGGAGAAGCGGGAGATGCGTCACCCAGTACGCCAATTGGCGTAAACCTTCCTAATTCTAATTGGATTAGAAAAGAACATGGGAGTAAATCAGTGTCACTAGGAAATATCATCAACGCCTACAACAGCGCAGGTGGGACAGGCAGATTAAAAGAGTTTGCTCATGATAGCATGGAGATTGCACTAGAAGAGCAATATGGCAAGCAAGCAGACAAATTACATACCGCTTTGCATGAAGTGGTAGGGCATGCATCCGGACAACTAAATCCCGGAGTAGGAGAAACTAAAGAGACCCTTAAAAGTTATGCTTCTACGTTAGAAGAGGGAAGAGCAGATCTTGTAGGATTGTATTATCTCATGGATCCAAAGTTAAAAGAATTGGGACTTACGGATGATGTTGAAAAACTGGGTATGGCGGCCTACGACGGCTATATTCGTAATGGCTTGATGACGCAGCTGGTGCGTATCGATGTAGGGAATGATATTGAAGAGGCACACATGCGTAACCGTCAATGGGTAAGTGCGTGGGTTTTTGAAAAAGGGAAAGAAGATGGAGTCATTAGTAAGGTTTCAAAAGATGGAAAAACCTATTTTGAAATTAACGACTATGAGAAGTTGAGAGAACTCTTTGGAAAATTACTTAAAGAGACTCAGCGTATTAAATCTGAAGGAGACTATGAAGCGGTAAAAGCGCTAGTCGAAAAATATGGCGTCAAAGTAGATCAAGAGATTCATAAAGAAGTGAAGCAGCGTAATGCTCAGTTTAAGAGTGCTCCTTATTCAGGTTTTGTAAATCCTGAATTAAAAGCAACGATGAATAATGCTGGTGAAATCACCAAGATTGAAGTCATTCAGCCAAAGGATTTTGAAACGCAAATGCTAGATTACAGTAAGAAATATCACTTTTTAAAGTAATTACTTTCTTAATAGAAAAAACTCCCTCGTGATCATCACGCAGGGAGTTTTAATTTTAAAAAGAATGTTATACTAGTAGTCGATGTTATCTACACACAATACAGAAGAAAGTATAGTGTCTGAAACGTCTGTAACCGTAAATACGATGTATGCAGGACTACCTACACTAGCAAAGCTTTCATTATTCGTAAACCAACCTACTGCGCCGGCATAACCGTCACCTCCATCTGGCATATTGGGAAAACTAGAGCAATCTGAGTTGTCGACTCCAAATCCATTAACACTGGCAATAACCTCAGAATAAGCTCCGTTTGGTCCATAAATAGTGATAATAGCAGTATCATCATAACCAGTATTTACATAGTCATTAAATTCTGAAGAGATAAAATTAAATTGATAAGAAATCGAATTAATAGATTCGTCTATAGGTCCTAATAACATAATAGAAGAAACATTGCCAATTGCTGTACCATCTGATATAAGCTTATCTCCACTTGTAATAGCTGCGAAGTTATCACCTTCAGGAGCAGTTATACATCCTTGTTCTCCCGACATGATGTTTCCATCACCTAAAAAAGTAACTCCATTGAGACCATCTTCAAAACCGCCATTTCCATCGGCGAAATTTGCAACCGCGGCGGCGCCGGCTGTGTACTGTAGTGTAAATTCTTCAGCAAAAGTATTTCCTCCGTCATCTTGTAGACCTTCTTCCAGAACGATTTCGATAGTTGTATCAGGAGAGAATGTTTTTGCTGGCACATAAGTCAATACGGCAAATCCAGTTGATGCTTCATTGACAAAAATTGTTCCTCCTATAGTTTTACCGTTTTCAGTTACTTTAAAGTTATCCTCAATACTGCTTAGTAGGAGCTTATCGTCCATAAACATTATAATGGGAGTGTTACCTGGGTAAGTTTGGTCAGATACTGCGGGTACAGCTTGAGCAACATTTAGAGCTACATCATCAGTATCATCAGTTATACTAGAAACTGCACCGTTTCCATTATTAATAACGGTATACTCATCTGTTACTCCGTCGCTATCTCCATCGTCATCTTTGTTACATGATGCAGCAAGTATTGTCATTGCTATGAGAGATAAAAGTTTTAATTTTTTCATTTTTGTTCATTTTGGTTTATACCTTTTATGAACGCAAATGAGAAAGGTTAACTACTCTTTGATATAAATTTTAAATAAAAAGAGTCCGACGATAAAAAGTATAAATCCTATAAGCACAAAAATGCTTCCTTTGTAATATTTGGCGTGTAGCTTAGTATCCTTTCGATAGGAAATGATTAAAATTAAAATAAAGCCTACAAGGAAAAGTGATGCAAAGATGAGCTGACCGGTGGAAAACATTTTTCTATTTTTACACAAAAATACAGTTTATCCATGAAGAAATATACCAACGCCGTAAGCCAGTTTCACGAAACTTTTGGATTAGATCAAAAGGAAATGCCAACCGCCGACTTAGGAAAAGAAAAAAATTTACTTCGTTATAAATTAATGCGGGAGGAAAATGAAGAATACTTGGAAGCGGCAAATAATAACGATCTTATAGAGGTGGCAGATGCACTGGGCGATATGTTATATATTCTTTGCGGAACGATTATAGAACACGGCATGCATGATGTTATTGATAGTGTCTTTGATGAGATACAAGATAGCAATATGAGTAAATTGGGTCAAGATGGTAAACCTATTTATAGAGAAGACGGTAAGGTGTTAAAGGGGCCAAATTATTT
This sequence comes from Gangjinia marincola, assembly GCF_039523415.1. NCBI lineage: Bacteria > Pseudomonadati > Bacteroidota > Flavobacteriia > Flavobacteriales > Flavobacteriaceae > Gangjinia > Gangjinia marincola. Next base: position 343,261 of record NZ_BAAAFG010000016.1, on the reverse strand, counting down.
TAAGCCTGATATTTCAAGTATTCTTGAGAAATAAAAAACCCGGGGATTTCCCCGAGTTTTTGTTACATTTATGTTGTGGTATTATTATCGTTTCGTAATTTTGAAAGATTTATTTCTACCCTCGATAACGGCGTTAACGAAATAAACACCACTTTCTAATGAATTAATTTGAATAGTTTCAGTTTGATTATTTAATAATTGAGAAGTAACTTTTTGTCCCAATACATTAAAAATTTCTACCTTTTCTAAAGAATTACTAGCTCTTAGTGTAAGCTCATCGTTATTATTAAAATAATCAAATCCTTCAAAAACAGAGTCTTCAATACTAAGATCTCCTTGATCACCTGCGTTAATAGCAGTATCTGGAGTAGCATTAAAGGCAAAATCTTTAATAATCATATTGGATGCATCACCCGTAAGGTCAAGTCTTACCCATCCATAGTGAGTATTCCCATCAACGACAAATTTTAATCCAATAAAACCGTCAATAGTGTCATCGCAAAACTGACTATTAGAGTAAGCGCATCCGTAAAAATTTAGATCACCTCGATTACCTTCAACTATAGTAGCATTTCCATCGATCACAGCGCCACTTGAAAGGTTAGCAGGATACGTATAATTACCCGCAGTAAAACCAATAAAACCATTACTTGAGTTCACAGAACCATTGATTCCTGGAAAAATAACTGCCCCAGGTCCACCGGCAGCATCGAAAATATCTAAACTAAAATCATCTATTCCATCATCATTTAAATCAAACGGAAAAGCATCGCCTGTTTGACTATCTTGATCAGGATCTAAATCGGTATAAACGATTTGACCTGTAGCGCTTGAAGCTCCAAGTATAGCTGCAGACATAGCGCCGTACTTAAGTAACTTTTTAGAAGTAATTTTTTTCATAATAATAGTGTTTAAAGTATGATCCATGAGTAGTTTTATTATTTTAGCTACTCTTTTCAAGGGGGTAAGTTAGAATTTTCTGATTAAACAACCAAACTATGTTAATATGGATTCCATAAAGAAGAAAATGGCAATAGAAAAAAAAATAGATATTCCCATAGAAAGTTCACTTGGTCATTTGGCCTATGGGGATTTGATTTTTGAAAGATGGAGAGCACTGAAAAAGAAAAATAATAAAGACATAAATTTTGAATAGAAAAAAATTATTACTCATTGGTTGGGATGCGGCAGATTGGAAAATAATCGGTTCTCTATTAAAAAGCGGTCATATGCCAGCTTTGAAAAGCTTAATTGATCGTGGTGTTTATGGGAATATGAGTACATTAAACCCTCCATATTCCCCTATGTTATGGTCGACAGTAGCTACGGGAAAAACTCCAGATAAGCATGGTGTCCTTGGATTTGTAGAGGTAATGCCTGATATGTCCGGAGTTCGTTCGGTCACAACTAATTCTAGGAAAAGTAGAGCTGTTTGGAATATTTTACATAACCAGGGATTTACTAGTAATGTCGTTGGTTGGTGGCCTAGTTATCCCGCTGAGCCTATTAATGGAGTAGTTGTTTCAGATAAGTTTCAAAAGGTAAGTGCAGATCCCAAAAAACAAACACCAATTGAACCATCTACTATTCATCCGCAAAACATGAAAGATGAATTAAAGGATTTGCGAATGTTCCCTTTTGAAATTACAAAGGAACACATATTGCCGTTTTTTCCTTTAGCTAATAAAATTGATCAAGAAAAGGATAAAGGCTTAAAGAGCTTTTCAAAAATAATGGCATCAAACGTTTCCGTTCATAACGCGGTAACTAAATTACTAAGAACAACAGATTGGGATTTTACCGCTGTATATTATGATCTTATAGACCACTTTTGTCATTCTTATATGAAATTTCATCCTCCTAAGTTAGATGGAATAACATCAGAGCTATTTGAAATTTATAAAGATGCTATTTATGGAGCTTATCGTTTTCAAGATATGATGCTGGCGAGAAAGCTTGAACTCATTGACGCTGATACTACCGTTATTGTGATGTCTGACCATGGATTTGAATCGGGTTATAAAAGAATTTTAAATATGCCTAGTGTTCAAGCTGCTCCTGCCTTGGAACATAGACAGTTTGGAATATTTGTAGCAGCCGGACCCGGAATAAAGAAAAATGAAAAAGTCTTTGGATTAGGATTAGTCGATATTGCTCCAACTATTTTGCATCATTTTGGACTTGCCATAGGAAAAGATATGGATGGAAAAGTTCTTTCCGAAATATATAAAGACAGAATAACTCCCACTTTCGTCGATAGTTGGGATAAGTTGAAAGGTGATTTTGGAGAAATAGAAAAAGAGGAAGGTAGTAGTGTACTGTCAGATAGCGAAGCCATGCAACAGCTAATAGAATTGGGATATATTGACAGCTTAGATGAAGATAAAGAGAAGGCAATATTTAAAACTCAATCTGACCTCAAGCACAATTTGGCCAGGGTTTATTTAGGTCAACGAAACTTTATAGAAGCAAAAAAAATTCTAAATGATTTGATGAACGAGGATAAACTAGAAGAAAAAGGACCTGTTCTAATGGATTTAATTTCTTTGTCTATTAAATCAAATGAGTTTTTAGATGCTAAAAGGTACTTAGAAGATCTAAAAAAGAGTAAAACTAAGGTACGATATAATCTGTTCTTCCCAGAATCTGATATTCTATTGGGTCTAGGGCAACCATTAAAAGCCTTAAATATACTGGAGTCTCAAAAAAGTAAAAGAAATTCAGGAGAACTTTGGTTTAGGATAGGTAGGTTGCATTATGGATTAAGAAATTATGATCAGTCTAAAGAGGCATTCTCAAGAGCAATTGAAATTGAACCTGATAAAGCACAGTACCATCGTGGTTTAGCCGAAACACTATTTATGTTGAAGGATTATGAGTCTGCAGTAGATCATTCTCTTACAAGTATAGAACTTGTGAAAAATTTTCCAAGCGCACATTATATTCTTGGAAGATCGTTAGAGAAATTAGGAGATATTGAAAATGCCCGGCTAGCTTTCCAAACTGCTGTCAGAATTAAATCTGATATTTCAGAAAAAGCTAAAAGAGCTATAGAGAATATTGAGGATAAGAGAAATATATCTTTAAAGCTATCTAATAAGACCACCAATAAGTTCATCGAAAATCAGATCGTAATTGTTTCTGGACTGCCAAGATCTGGAACTTCTTTGATGATGCAAATGTTGGAAAGCGGAGGGTTAGATATCCTTACAGATAATAAGAGAGAAGCAGATATTTCGAATCCAAAAGGATATTACGAATTTGAACCCGTAATGTCGATTCATAAAGATAATTCTTGGCTTGCAACTGCTAAGTCAAAAACTGTAAAAGTTGTAGCTCCACTGCTTAAATATTTAGATCCTAAGTACCGCTATAAAGTGATCTTTATGAAAAGAGACATTAATGAGGTCATCCAATCTCAGCGAAAAATGGTTGGCAAGAATATAGATACAGTCCCGTTGAAATTATTCAACGCATTTCATAATCAACTAGAAAGTATTGACATATGGAAAGATACAGAGCCAGGGGTTGAGTTAATATACGTAGATTATAAATCTTTAGTGGATTCTCCAGAAGAGGCAATAAAACAGGTAGAGAACTTTGTAGGAATTAATCTAGATAAATCACAAATGATTACTCGTGTGGATAAATCATTATATAGGAACAAACCTCAACAGTCAAGTGTCGATTAAAGTTCATCTGATTATAAACTACCTTTGCCTCTAAGTGAAAGTAATCTCACAAATAAAACTTCCCATTGAGCAGGAGATGGATCTTTTTGAAAAAAAGTTCTATCAGTCCATGTCCTCTCAAGTCGCACTACTCAACAGGATCACTCATTATATTGTAAATCGCAAGGGCAAACAAATGCGACCCATGTTTGTGTTTTTAGTGGCTAAAATGGTGAGTAATGGTACGGTCAATGAACGAACGTATCGCGGAGCATCAGTGATAGAGCTAATTCACACTGCTTCACTGGTGCATGACGATGTGGTCGATGACAGTAACCGCAGACGCGGATTTTTCTCTATCAATGCGTTATGGAAGAACAAAATTGCCGTTTTAGTTGGGGATTACCTGCTTTCTAAAGGAATGTTGCTTTGTATTGAACACGAAGATTTCGATTTACTCAAAATCATCTCGGTGGCTGTTCGTGAGGTGGTCGAAGGGGAATTACTTCAAATCGAAAAAGCCCGAAGACTGGACATTACCGAGGAGGTCTACTACGAAATCATTAGGCAAAAAACAGCAACCCTTATCGCATCCTGCTGTAGCTTAGGCGCAGCATCGGTCAATAGTGACGCTAATTGTGTGGAGGACATGCGCCATTTTGGTGAACTCATTGGGATGGCGTTTCAAATCAAAGATGATTTATTTGATTACGGCGAAGAGAAAATTGGTAAGCCCACCGGGATCGACATCAAAGAACAAAAAATGACGCTTCCTTTAATATATGTCCTCAATAAAGTTTCTTCTAAAGAGCGTAACTGGCTCATTAATTCGATTAAGAACCACAACAAAGATAAAAAAAGGGTAAAAGAGGTCATCAGCTTTGTAAAAGAAGAAGGCGGTTTAGACTATGCCATCGCAAAAATGCACACCTTCAAAGATAAAGCCCTTAAGCTCCTAGAGCAATTCCCGACGTCTCCTTATAAAGATGGACTGGAACTTATGGTGAATTATGTTATTGACCGCAAGAGATAAGCCGGGGCAAATTTCAACATACTAAATTCCAAATTCATTTGCGTCTAGTTTAGATTTGCCTTTAAGTTTATTTTTCTTAATACTCATAGACTTAAAATATTGGAGATGAATATACTCATACAATTTATTATTTTTAGAATATTGATTTTCAATTAGTTGAAACAAAATATAAATTTTTTTCTACCTTCAGGCAACCCTTTTACATCGATTTGCGTCTTTATGTATAGAAGGCCGTACTAACTCATTAAGGTGAAACTAATTCAATTACATACTAACGAAAAGCAGCTCATCAAAAGAGCCCAAAAAAACGATCGGCATGCACAACAGTGCATTTACGATCAACATGCGGCAAAAATGCTAAGTGTATGTCGGCAGTATGTCAAAGACATTCAGTATGCTGAAGAAGTATTGAACACCGGATTTTTAAAAGTATTTACTTACCTTAAATCGTTTAAACATGCGGGAAGTTTTGAAGGTTGGATTCGTAAAATTATGGTGCGCGAATCAATTTCTTTTCTGCGGAGTAATAAAGCTTTAAGATTTTGGGATGAGGAAGTAGAAGATCACGCCGGTATAAGTGAATCACCTGTGATGAGTAGTGACACAGATTATATCCAACGATGTATTGATGAGCTGCCACAGGGATATAAAACGGTCTTTTTAATGTATGCGGTAGAAGGCTATAAGCATCACGAAATAGCCACCTTATTAGAGATCAAAGAAAGCACCTCAAAATCTCAATTATTTAAAGCAAGAAACATGCTTCAGCAAAAACTGAATGCACAAAAAAATAGCGAACATGGAATCAAATAATCTAGATAGAAAAGTGAAGGAGGCGTTGGATAAGCGCAGCATTTCACCTTCTGCAGGGAATTGGGAGAAGCTTTCCCAACAATTAGACTTGCAAGAAGAAAAGAAAAAGCCAACGTATTTCTTTTGGTACGGTGTAAGTGCGGGTATCGCAGCGATGTTGGTGGTAGGGTTATTTGCGTTTAACTTCTTCTCTCAATCACAGGCCACTATAGGAGATACCCAACCTAAGGAGCAAATAGAAGAAAAAACAACTCCTATCACGAATACACAAGAAGCGGTGGTAAATACTACACCTAAAGATCAATCAGAAAATAAAGCAATAGAAATAGTAGAGAATCCTACCCGTATGAAAACTACCATAAAAAAGAGTTCTTCTTCAGAAAGTGTACTAGCTCAACACTCAACGCCAAAAGCGTTCAACAAAGAACAAACTCTGGTTGATACGTTAACTTCAGCTTCGGTTGGGATAGCACAAACTAATTTGGTGCAAGAGTTTCAGCAATCTATAATTAAAGAAGCGAATACAAATGCAGTAAGTGACGCCGAAATAGATGCACTACTTGCAAATGCTATGGCTGAGCTTCCGCAGAAAAAAGAAAACACCTCTTACGCACAAGTAAATGCAAAAAAACTTTTGCAGAGTGTAGAAGTTGAAACCGAAGAATCGTTCAACAACAAAGTGTTTGAAGTATTTAAAGAAGGATTCAAGACCGTTCGAACCGCTTTTATAGAGCGCAACGATTAACCTAATTAGCCAGCTCTCATCCCGGGTAAAGAGCAGTTAATATCAATCAAAAATCAACAGTAATTAATTATTCATCAATCAGCCTAAGGTCTTTTCCCCTTACGGGGAAGAGGTTCTGCGGGCATCAACATCAAACATCATGAAAACAATTGTACTTTACATTGCAGTAATCACCGCGGGCTTCATAGGTCTATCAAGCAACGCGCAGACTAAAACAGATTCGACTGAAGTTTATCGCGTAGAACGCAGGATAGAAAATCTCAATAAAGAGAAAGAGACTATAAAAGCCGAAGAGCGCGAAGCCCTAAAAAAAGAAGTTGAAATGATTGAGGATCGTCTTGCCAAAGGGGAAATCACCCTGGCTGAAGCCGAAACTCAAAAGAAAGAAGCAGCACGTCGACGTGCCCTAAACATTGAAAATAGAATTTCTATCGTAGACAGCAAAATAGCCTTGCTAGAGCGCAATGGATTAGAAGGGGCAGACGGCGTGGGCCGAATAGAAATTAACTTGGGCGGTGATGAGGATGACGATCATCAAGTCTTTGGTGTATTCTATGAAAAAGACGAGGATCGACCTGTAAAATATGATCGCCGCACCACCTCAGATTTGGTGATTGGGATAGGCTTCAACAATGCCATTGGTGATGATCAATCTTTGGAAGACTCTGATTTTAAAATTGCAGGTAGCCGCTTTTTTGAACTGGGAGTAGCTTGGAAAACGCGGGTATTTAAAAACTCAAACTGGTTAAGGTTTAAGTATGGGTTCTCCTTTCAGTTTAATGGATTAAAACCCACCGATAATCGTATTTACGAAGAAAACGGAGATGTGACTGAGCTAGTTGAATTTCCGCTAGACCTGGATAAATCTAAATTTAGAAATGACAACTTAGTTTTTCCCATTCATTTTGAATTTGGCCCCTCAAAAAGAATCGAAAAAGAAGATCGCATTCGATACTCGACCGATAATAAGTTGCATTTTGGAATAGGGGGATACGGCGGATTACGATTATCCAGTAGAATGAAATACAAATTTGATGACGAAGACGGGGATCGTGTAAAAGAAAAGGTTAAAGGAAACTTTAATGCTAACGACTTTGTATATGGATTGAGTTCGTATGTGGGATGGAATGGTGTAGCACTCTACGCTAAATACGATCTCAATGATATTTTTGAAAACGATCCAAACGGACTCAAGAACATCTCACTAGGCGTACGCTTTGATATTGATTAAATAAATCCTTGTTCTATTAGATGGACAATAAGCTTGTCGAATTGCGTGTGAAGAAGATTTAAAAAATACACTTTAAATCTTTGCATTAAGACCTGCAAGGCTAGTTTTAAGGAATTAAAAATGGCATACCTTGTAGGTCTTTTTGTATTTTAGCACCTCAAGATTCAATTGCCTTGATTAGCAAAACCACTATAGATCGCGTATATGAAGAATCCCAGGTAGAGGAGGTGATTGGTGATTTTGTGCAGCTCAAAAAGTCTGGGAGTAATTACAAAGGCTTAAGCCCGTTTACTCAGGAGCGAACCCCGAGTTTTATGGTATCTCCGGCAAAGCAAATCTGGAAGGATTTCTCTAGCGGAAAAGGTGGTAACGCGGTTGCATTCCTGATGGAACATGAACACTTCACTTATCCTGAAGCCATTAAATACCTCGCCAAGAAGTACAACATTGAAATCGAAGAGACCGAGCAAAGCGATGAGCATAAGGAAGCTGCCAATGAGCGTGAAAGCATGTATCTGGTCAATGAATACGCTAAGGAGTATTTCAAAAAAATCATGCTGGAGACCAATCAAGGTCAGGCGATCGGATTAAGTTATTTTAAAGAAAGAGGTTTTACGGCAGAGACCATTGAGAAGTTTGATCTGGGTTACTCGCCAGATGAATGGGAGGCCTTTACCAAAACAGCCTTAGATAAGGGATATCAATTAGAGTTTTTAGACAAAACGGGCCTCACTATCGTCAAAGAAGCCGAAGGCGATAAGCCCAAACGCACCTTCGACCGCTTTAAAGGTCGGGTAATGTTTCCTATTCATTCGATGTCTGGTAGGGTATTGGGTTTTGGCGGAAGGATCCTCACTAGTGATAAAAAGGCTGCAAAGTATTTAAACTCCCCAGAGAGTGAGGTTTACCACAAAAGCAAGGTGCTGTACGGTATTTATCACGCCAAGCAGGCCATCGCAAAAGAAGATAACTGTTATTTGGTAGAGGGCTATACCGATGTGATTCAGTTTTATCAAAGTGGGATTGAGAATACGGTAGCATCATCGGGTACTGCATTAACCCCGGAGCAAATCCGATTAATTAATCGGCTTACGAAAAACATAACCGTGCTGTTCGATGGAGATACTGCGGGGATGCGGGCATCGCTTCGCGGAATAGATCTCATACTAGAACAAGGCTTAAACGTAAGGATTTGTACCTTCCCGGATGGGGAGGATCCCGACAGTTTTGCAAAAAGTAATACAGAAGAAGACCTTAAGGAATACTTAACTGAAAATGCACAGGACTTTATTCGGTTTAAAGCGTCTCTATTGGTGGCCGAAGCTAAAGATGATCCTGTAAAAAAGGCAGGCTTGATTCGGGATATGGTTGCGAGTATTGCCAAGATTCCAGATACCATTAAGCAGGAGGTTTACGTCAAGGAGTGTTCTGCCATCATGGACATTAGTGAAGTAGTGCTCTTTAGTACCTTGGCACAACTTAACGCAAAAGAATCTGCAGATCAGGCAAAAAGAAAAAAACAAAACCCACAAGCGTTTGAAGTTGTAAAGCAGCCTACCACACCACGGGTTAAAGTAGATCAGCTCTTTGAGTTAGAGCGTAAGATCATGAGCATGCTGTTGCTTTACGGAAAAGAAGAAGAAGACTTTGAGGACTTTGTCTTAAAACAAAATGAGTTTGAAGAATTAGAATTGGTTCCTGAAACACACCGCGCTAAAGTATTTGAAAAGATCTATCTGGATCTGCAAGAAGATGAGGTCGAATTTACTAATGAGCACTTTCAACAACTCTATTACACCATCATTTCAAAATTGAATGAAGATGAGGAGTTCAAGCTGGAAAATATCATCAATGAACTGGATCCTGAGCAATCCCAACATGTCACTAATATTTTGATGGATGATGATAAGTACGCGCTGGCACGATGGGATACCAAAGACATTTTTGTAAAAAGCAAAAAGGAAAATTTAGTCAAGGAACTCAGCCAGACAATTCTGTCCCTCCGATGTTACTTAGTCGCTTCTAAAATTGAAGAATTGAAGCAGCAAACCAAAGCAGAGGAGGTTAAAAACCCCATGGACGTACTTCAAGATGTGATGGATTATCATAAACTCCAACAAACCTTATCCAAAAAATTGGACCGGCATATCGCAGTGTTTAACGTGGGGATGGGGAGGTAAAAAATTGAGTTAAACCCTCATCCTTAATTCCTGCGGAATCTCACAAACCGGGATAGGCAGCATTTTATGTTGATTCGCAGTATTAAAACGCGTAAAAATCTCAAACACCTGGCGTTGTCTGCCTTCAAAATCTGTAGCAGTTTTCCCGTTATCTTTCATGTGCATGGCCCATTCAAGTTCATCATAACTGGCTCCAATTTGATCCTCATCGGTACGGCTGTCGCCCCATAAACCATCTGTAGGAGCAGCATTAAGAATAGATTGAGGTACGTCTAATGCTTTACCTATCGTGTATACTTCGCTTTTCATTAAATCAGCGATGGGACTTAAATCTACGCCGCCATCGCCGTATTTGGTATAGAAACCCACGCCAAAATCTTCGACTTTATTCCCCGTTCCTGCCACCAAATAACGATGTAATCCGGCAAAATAATATAGAGTCGTCATACGTAAGCGTGCACGTGCATTTGCTAGTGTCAAAAACAGGGTTTCGCTTTGTGGGGTAGTTGGTAACGTAGTTTTAAAGGATTCAAAAACCGGCGTAAGATCCACCCGCGTATCGGTTACATTTGCAAAGCGCTTCTTTAATTGATCTATATGCTCTTGTGCTCTGGTTACTTGGCTGGCGTGCTGGTGAATAGGCATCTCTACGCATAAGGTGCGTAAACCGGTCTTTGCACACAATGACGAGGTGACCGCAGAATCAATTCCGCCACTTATACCTACGACAAAACCTTCCATTTTAGCTTTTACTGCATATTCTTTAAGCCAGTTTACGATGTAATCAATTGTCTTTTCGGGTTGCATACGTCTTTCTTTAAAAGTTACCTTTGCAAACAAAATTAAAGCATAGGGTTTGGGAAGTACAATTTTTCAGCAAAAAATAATAAGGAATATCATCAAGAATAGTTTTTTACATCGCTTTATACAAATAAGTCTTCTTATGTGGTTGAGTTTGCAGGTGGTGAGTTGCAACGAAAATGACGCGCTTGAAAAGGAAATTCAACAAGTTGACGTCCGCCTAGAAATGGTGAGGTTCGATCAGTTGTTTGCAGATGCGACTCCGCAGACCTTAGGTAGCCTTAAAGCAGAATTTCCCTATCTGTTCCCAAAGCAAATCCCGGATAGTGTTTGGGTTGCTACAATGAGAGATACGCTCCAAATTCAATTGCAAGAGGCCTTAGATAAGACCTTTCCTGCCAATGAGGAGTTAGGAGATGAGCTGCATGATACTTATCAACACCTTAAGTATTATTTCCCTGAGTTTACCGCACCTAAGGTAATCACCATGACGACCGATGTGGACTATAGGGAAAAGATCATTTATACCGATAGCTTGGTGTTGGTTGGATTGGATACGTATATGGGTGATGGGCATGAAATGTATCAGGGTATCCCGCTGTATATTCAGCAGAATATGAAGCCCTCACAAATCACCCAAGATATAGTTGAGCAGTTTGCAAGACGTGCAATTTCTCAGCCAAAAACACGGAATTTCTTGGATCAAATGGTGTATTACGGTAAAATACTTTACCTCAAAGAAAAAATCCTTCCGCAGTCCACAGATGCCGAAAAAATAGGATATACGCAAGAGCAATTGGAGTGGGCAACAGAAAATGAAGGGCAAATCTGGAAGTATTTTATTGAAAATGAGGTCTTGTATGATACTGACCCAAGATTAAAAGAGCGATTCATTAACATGGCTCCCTTTTCAAAATTCAATCTGGCACTAGATCCTGAAAGTCCGCCACGATTGGGGCAATACATAGGCTGGCAAATTGTAAAGGAATACGCCGAAAAATCAAATGCTCGTTTAAAACCTCTGCTTATTACAGATGCCGAAACCATCTTTAATCAATCAAAATTTAAACCCGGCCAATAAGTTCACGTATCAACGAATAGAAATAAAAAAGCATGAAAAAATCTGATATAACCATACACGTACAGGTAGATGAAAATAACGTTCCTGAAAAATTAAACTGGACGGCAAAAGATGGCGGAGTTGACTCTGCAGAGGCTAAAGCCATGATGTTATCGATTTGGGATCACACGCAGCAGGAATCTATGCGTATAGATTTGTGGACAAAAGATATGCCGGTAGACGAAATGAAAGTCTTTTTTCACCAAACCTTAGTTGCCATGAGCGATACGTATTTTAGAGCTACCAACGATGAGAAAATGACAGCGACCATGAAAGATTTTTGCCAATATTTTGCCGAAAAGCTTTCGCTTTAAGACGGTTGAATGAAAGTCACATATAGTTTTAGCTTTTAGCATGAACAAACTCATCTTTGTATATAACGCAACTTCAGGTAATGTAAATGCTATGATTGACGTAGCACACAAAATACTCTCTCCCGCAACCTATACTTGTGATCTATGTGCCATTACGCATGGGAAATTTCACGAACGAAAAGAATGGAGAGCCTTTAGAGAATCTTCCGATATTGACATGGAGTTTCTTCATAAAGACGAATTTGAACAACAATACGCCTCAAAATTTGGGGTTTCGTATGCATATCCCGTTATTCTAAAGCCCGAAGGCTACGAACTTTACGAGTTACTTTCCGCGAAAGCGATAGAAGAAATTACTTCACCACGAGAATTGATCGCTGCAATCAAAAGAAAAAGCTGATTCTTAAAATAATACTAGATACCTGCATTGTGCCACCGCTAAAGCTATGGCGACACGCGGTCTCAAGCATGACAGCACAAAATAAAATAAATTACTCCGTTAAATCCACTCCGCTAAGCGATTCATTGATCTCATGAATATAGTGAAGCAATTCCTCTTGCCCGGTATTGTTGGATGAGGAGGTGATGAATATTGGTGGTAGAGCCTCCCAAGTTGCTAACAAAGTAGCTTTGTAAGCATCAACATTTCGCTGTAAGGCATTCGGCTTTAATTTGTCTGCTTTAGTAAAAACAATACCAAAGGGTATGGCATTTTCTCCAAGCCACTGCATAAACTCCAAATCTATGGGTTGAGGTTCATGGCGACAATCCACTAGTACAAAACCTGAAACCAGTTGCTTTCTTGATCTAAAATAATGTGTAATGTATTTTTGAAAGGTCTTCTTATCCTTTTTGCTTACGCGTGCATAGCCATAGCCGGGTAAATCGACCAGGTGCCAGGTCTCATTAATTAAAAAATGGTTGATCAGCTGAGTCTTACCGGGTCTGCCAGACGTCTTTGCCAAACTCTTTTTATTAGTCAGCATATTAATGAGCGAGGATTTACCCACATTACTGCGCCCTATAAACGCATATTCAGGTAGGTTGGAGCTGGGACACTTGCTGGCGTCACTATTGCTCATCACAAATTTGGCAGAAGTAATTTTCATGATGGGTATCTAGAAGTTGCGCTTCTTTAACCAGTCGTGGAGTAGGCTATTGAAGGTGTCAGGATGTTCCATCATCGCCGCATGACCGCATTTGTCAATCCAAAACAGTTCTGCGTCTGGGAGCAATGCCTCAAAATCTTCGGCTACATTAGGTGGAGTGACAGTATCTTGTCTACCCCATATAATGCAGGTAGGAGTCTTCATTTTAGGAAGATCCTTCCCCATATTATGGCGAATCGCGCTTTTTGCAATAGCTAGCGTTTTAATTAACTTATTACGGTCATTAACGGTTTCATAGACTTCATCAACAATTTCTGGTGTGGCGATCGCAGGATCATAAAAGACGCCTTCAGCCTTTTTCTTAATGTAGTCGTAGTCTCCCCGTTTAGGATAACTTTCGCCAAAAGCACTTTCATACAGACCGCTACTACCAGTGATGACGAGTGCTTTAACTACTTCTGGATAAAGCTTAGTAGTAAGGAGAGCGATATGTCCCCCAAGTGAATTACCTAGTAAAATCACATCGGTAAGGCCTTTATGATCAATAAAATCTTTGAGGTATTTCGCAAACGTACCGATGCTGGTTTTAATCAATGAAGTATCATAAATCGGAAGCTGAGGAATAATCACTTTATAGCCGTGCTGAGGGAAATAGTCTGTAACTCCTTCAAAATTACTTAATCCACCCATCAAACCGTGTAAAATCAATATGGGTTGTCCCTCTCCTTTTTCTAAGTACGTAAATTTTCCTTCAGAGATTAATTCTTCGTTCATCTAGTCTGTAATTCGTGCAATTGCAAAAATAAGCAATTGAGGATGGTTAGTTCTAGCAACATTGTATGCTCAACTTATTAAGAATATGCAGCAATGTAATTTTTACAAGTATAGTGAATTTTAACGTAATCACATAAGCGTTTAAGATACCAATAAATTGTTCAATCAATTGATTCTATACCACTTCAAATGAAAGTATAACGCTCTTTGACACAGCATTTTACAAGCTCATAAATTTTTAGATTTCTTAAAACTTATTAACAAAGTGGTATAATGTGGTAAAATGTGGTAAAAATTATAATATATTTGAGTTGTAAAGCAAAAAAGTGGTACATCTCATTGGTTCATATGATTGTAAAGTAGATGCAAAAGGGCGTTTAATGATGCCGGCTGCGTTGAAAAAACAGTTGGCGCCTGCGCTTCAGGATGGCTTTGTTTTAAAACGTGCCGTTTTTCAGCCGTGCCTTGAATTGTATCCTATGAGCGAGTGGAATTTGCTTATGCAAAAGGTGAATAAACTCAATCGATTCAAGAAAAAGAACAATGATTTTATTCGGCGTTTTACTGCGGGTGTAAAAATGGTTGAGGTTGATGCGAATGGCCGCCTGCTCATCCCGAAGAACCTTGCTGTATTTGCGGCGATCTCTAAAGATATCGTGCTTAACTCAGCCATCAATATTATAGAGATTTGGGATAAAGACAGGTATGAAACCGCAATTGATGATGCCGTAGGGGACTTTGCAGATTTAGCTGAAGAGGTAATGGGAGATGATGATGCCAATGAATTATCATAATCCCGTACTGCTTAAAGAAACAGTGGATGGATTAAATATCGATCCCAACGGAATTTATGTGGATGTCACTTTTGGCGGTGGCGGACATTCAAAAGAAATTTTGAGTCGGCTGGGTGAAGAAGGAAAGCTCTTTGGATTTGATCAAGATGAAGATGCGCAAGCGAACGCGATCGATGACGTGCGTTTTAAATTGATTCCTGAAAACTTTAGATACATTAAGCGGTTTTTAAGGGTAGAGGGCATTAGAAAAGTCGACGGAATTCTGGGGGACTTCGGGGTTTCTTCTCATCAATTTGATGTGGCAGAACGCGGATTCTCTACCAGGTTTGATGCAAAGCTGGATATGCGCATGAGTAAACGCGGTAGTTTAAGCGCCTTTCAGGTGGTCAATGAATATGAAGTTGAAGCGCTTAAAAAGGTTTTTCTAACCTACGGCGAACTCAAAAATGCCTGGAAATTAGCAAACGCCATCGTGAATGCCAGGGCAGAAAAATCCATTGAAACCGGTGACGAGTTAAAGGATGTGTTATATCCTTTTTTACAAAAAGGCAAAGAGAATAAAGGCTTGGCGCAAGTATATCAAGCTATCAGGATTGAGGTAAATCAAGAAATTGAAGCGCTTAAGGAGTTTTTAGAGCAAACATCTCTTTTAATAAAACCGGGAGGAAGATTAAGTGTGATCTCATATCATTCTCTAGAAGATCGATTAGTGAAACGATTTATTAGGGACGGAAAATTTGAAGGTGCAGCAGAGAAGGATTTCTTCGGAAACATTTCTGTGCCTTTTAAAAAAGTAGGAGGTTTAATAGTGCCAACAGCTGAAGAGATTGCGCAAAATAACAGAGCAAGAAGTGCTAAGCTGCGCATCGCAGAGCGATTAGAAGACAGGTAAGGAGAAGAGATAAGATAAAGATGAAAGAAGGAATTTATAACATATTAAAAGGAAAATTTCTCATCAATGATGATGCACTAAAGAACTGGCAGTTTATTCTGTTTTGTACACTGCTGGCCATTATCATGATTGCAAGTTCACACAGCGCAGAACGAAAAGTACATGAAATCGCTGCACTCAATAGGCAGGTAAAAGAATTGAGAAGTCAGTTTGTGGATGGAAGAACCCGTCTTATGAATGCGAAGATGGAATCTGATCTTATCAAACGACTCGCATCAACCGGAGTAAAACCTTCGGCGCAGCCACCAAAAAAAATATTAATTAAATCCAAGCAATAGGTTAAATGGACAACGAAAAAAACATCCTTAGCAAACTTTACTTTATCGCCGGGTGTATGTTCATCTTTGCTGTTTTGATCTCTCTTAAGCTTCTTAATATTCAATTTATTGAAGGGGCTAAATACAAAAAACTCGCGCAAAAGACAGTCTATAAAGATTTTACGATTCCGGCAAACCGGGGTAATCTGTATGATGCCAACGGGAACTTACTGGCGACTTCAGTATCTAAGTACGACATACGTTTTGATGCAGTAACAGTATCTCAAAAGAATTTTGAGGAGAATGTAGTCTCGCTATCCAAAGAGTTGTCGGCAATGTTAGGAAGACCATCTTCGTACTATACTAAAATGCTGCGTAGTGCACGTATCAATAAAAACAGGTATTTGTTGGTGGCAAAAGGATTGGGGTATTCTGAATATATCAAAATCAAAACCTTTCCCATGTTCAATCTTGGAGCCTATAAAGGAGGGTTTATTACAGAGCAGCGAACCGTTCGTGAGCATCCTCTGGGTAAAGTTGCACAGCGAACCGTTGGGTATGATACTAAAGGAAAGACCCAAGTTGGTCTTGAAGGTGCATTTAGTCAATACTTGCGTGGCGAAGATGGTCACCGCAAAAAACAGCGTATTGCTAAAGGCCAGTGGAAGCCTATAAGCGACGCCAATGAGATGGAGCCGCGTGATGGATTAGATGTGATGACCACTATAGATGTTAAGATACAGGATATCGCGCATCATGCCTTACTCGCGCAACTTGAAAAATACGAAGCAGATCATGGCACGGCCATCGTGATGGAAACCGCTACAGGTGAGATTAAGGCTATGTCCAACCTAGGTCGTGGTGCATCTGGTTTTTACTTTGAAAAAAGGAACTATGCGGTGTGGGAATCCCATGAACCCGGTTCTACGTTTAAACTTATGGCGTTAGTAGCAGCTTTAGAAGATAAGGTGGTAGATACTAGTACTGTGTACGATACAGAGGGTGGAAAGATCAAATACTTTGACCGTATCGTAAGAGATTCTAAAAAAGGAGGCTATGGCGAGATCTCTGTAGGTCGTGCTTTTGAAGTTTCTTCTAACACAGTATTCTCAAAGTTTATCTACGAAAACTATAAAAATAATCCCAAGAAATTCATCAATCGATTGGTGAACATGGGATTAGATGAAAAATTAGGATTAGAAATTGTGGGTGAGGGGAATCCTAAAATTCCGCATCCAAGTGATAAAGATTGGTATGGTACAACCTTACCTTGGATGTCTTTTGGATATGGTGTTTCTATGACTCCGCTACAAACCTTGGCGTTCTATAATGCGATTGCCAACGATGGTAAAATGGTTAAACCTAAGTTCATCAAAGAGATTAGAGCCTGGGATAAGTCAGTAAAAACGTTTGATAAAGAAGTGATCAATCCGTCGATCTGTTCTCAAAGTACAGTCGATAAAGTAAAAGTTTTATTAGAAAACACGGTTAAAAGAGGAACGGCAGATAACATTTATACGCCAAGTTTTTCTATGGCCGGTAAAACAGGCACCTGTTTAATTGATTATGGGACCAAGGGAGATCGTCCCAGTTACATCTCATCCTTTGCTGGATACTTTCCGGCAGATACGCCTAAGTACTCGTGCATAGTTGTAATTCACAAGCCCAATAATGATGTGGGATATTACGGGAATACTGTCGCCGCGCCAGTCTTTAAACGCATTGCGCAAAAAATTTACACTGATACTCCCGTTACAGATGAATTAGAATCTGTAGAGCCTGTCTTAAAGAAAGAGGCAAAGAGTTATGAAGCCTATTACACCAAGGCACAAAAATATAAAACCATTATGCCAGATGTAAAGGGGCTGCCAGTGATGGATGCCGTCGCTTTATTAGAAAATATAGGGATACGCGTAGTAGTAAACGGTCAGGGAGTTGTTAAGTCTCAGTCCATCGATAAAGGAGAAAAAATACAAAAGAATCAAGAAGTAACGCTTAGTGTAGGATGATCTTGCTCAAAGACATATTGTATAAAGTTTCGCTTAAAGAAGTGGTCGGTAATACGGCTGTTGCGATTAAGAATGTCGAATTTGATTCGCGTAAGGTATCTCTTAATGATGTTTTTGTAGCCATCGTTGGCACACAATCAGATGGGCATGCATTCATTGATACTGCGGTAAACAACGGAGCAATTGCTGTGATCTGCGAACATCTACCAGACCGTATTGTCAACGGTGTGACCTATGTTTTAGTGAAAGATAGTCAAGAAGCCTTGGCTTTGATGGCATCTAACTTGTATGAAAACCCATCTAAAAACTTAAAGCTTGTTGGGGTAACCGGCACCAACGGTAAAACTACGGTTGCCAGCTTACTGTATGCCTTATTTTCTAAAGCGGGATATAAAGTAGGATTACTTTCTACGGTAAAAGTAATGGTGGCAGACAAGACGTATCCGGCAACCCATACCACGCCAGATTCCCTGGCGATCAATTACTACCTGTCCTTAATGAATGATGCCGGGGTGGAGTTTTGCTTTATGGAAGTGAGTTCTCATGGTATCGCACAGCAACGTATTAAAGGACTTCATTTTGAAGGCGGAATATTCACAAACCTTAGCCATGATCATCTTGATTATCATAAAACATTCGCCGAATACCGGGACGTAAAAAAATCTTTTTTTGATGGTTTGCCTGCCTCAGCATTTGCGTTGACCAATGCAGATGATAAAAATGGAGCGGTAATGCTTCAAAATACAAAAGCGAAAAAATACAGCTATGCGCTTAAAAGTATGGCAGATTATAGAGCACAGATTTTAGAAAACCAGTTTAGTGGTCTTCAGCTTAAAATCAATGGGCAAGAAGTATGGAGTAAACTGGTAGGGAATTTTAATGCCTATAACATCGTATGCATTTATGCCGCAGCAGATTTGTTGGGATTAGAAACGCTTGAAGCGCTAAGACTAATAAGCGAATTAGAGTCGGTAAGTGGTAGATTTCAATACATGGTGTCACCAAAGAACATCACGGCCATCGTGGATTATGCACATACTCCGGATGCACTTAAAAATGTCTTGGAAACCATCAATACGATTAGAACTAAAAACGAAGAATTAATTACAGTAGTAGGGTGTGGCGGTGATCGTGATGCTGAAAAAAGACCAAAGATGGGTCATATCGCTTCGGCCTTAAGCACTAAGGTGATTTTCACCAATGATAATCCGCGTAGTGAAGATCCTGAAGCCATTCTACAAGACATTGAAAAAGGCGTAGAGCCGCAACACAGTGCGAAGACGTTGTCAATTTTAGATCGCAGACAAGCCATAAAAACGGCCTGTTCCACGGCGCAAGAAAATGACATCATTCTCATTGCTGGCAAAGGCCATGAAAACTATCAGGAAATTAAAGGAGAACGAAAAGAATTTGATGATTATAAAACCGTAAAAGAATTATTAGACCAGCTCAATAAATAGACCAACCACCTATGCTTTATTATTTATTTCAATATTTAGAACAAGAGTACCAATTCCCGGGTGCGCAGCTCTTCCAATTTATCACCTTTAGAGCGGCGATGGCAATTTTATTAGCGTTGGCAATCTCTACGATTTATGGTAAAAAAATCATCAATCTGTTACTACGTCAACAGGTAGGTGAAACTGTTCGGGATTTAGGTCTGGCGGGTCAAAGCGAAAAAGCCGGTACACCAACCATGGGTGGACTAATCATCATCTTTTCAACGATCATTCCTGTGTTGCTTTTTGCAAAGCTGGAGAATATTTACATCATCCTGTTATTGATCACAACATTATGGATGGGGGCTATTGGATTCTTAGATGATTACATCAAAATTTTCAAAAAAAATAAAGCAGGCTTACACGGTAAATTTAAGGTAGTAGGTCAGGTCGGGCTTGGGATTATTGTTGGGGCTTCCCTTTACTTTCATCCCGGTGTAACGATTCGTGAGGAGGTCAAGAATCCCGTGCCGGTGGTATCTAATGAAAACATAGAACAGCAGTTCACACCAGAGGAAGCTAAATCTACTAAAACCACAATTCCTTTTGTTAAGAACAACGAGTTTGATTACGCAGATTTAATCACTTGGATAAGTCCTGATCTTAGAGATTATGCGTGGCTCATTTTTATCCCCTTGGTGATTATTATTGTTACAGCTGTTTCTAATGGAGCAAATCTTACCGATGGCATTGATGGTCTGGCGGCGGGCTCATCGGCGATTATTGTCATCACCTTAGGAATATTCGCCTGGGTGAGCGGTAATATCATATTTTCAGATTACCTCAATGTGATGTACATCCCCAATTCTGGTGAAATGACTGTGTTTATAACAGCTTTTGCAGGAGCGTTGATCGGTTTTTTGTGGTACAACACCTTTCCTGCACAAGTATTTATGGGTGATACCGGTAGTTTAACCATTGGAGGCATCATTGCCGTTTTGGCGATTGCAACGCGTAAAGAATGGTTAATTCCTATTCTCTGCGGAATTTTCCTCATGGAAAACGTATCGGTGATCATGCAAGTAAGCTGGTTTAAGTACACGCGAAAGAAATTTGGAGAAGGCCGAAGAATTTTTCTCATGTCTCCGCTGCACCATCATTACCAAAAACGAGGCTATCATGAAAGTAAGATCGTTGTACGTTTTTGGATCGTAGGCATATTGCTCGCCATTTTAACCATAGTCACCCTAAAAATCAGATAGATGAAGCGACTGGTCATACTTGGTGGAGGCGAAAGTGGAGTAGGTACTGCCGTGCTTGGAAAAAAGCAGGGGTATGACGTGTTTGTTTCAGATGCAGGAGAAATTTCAGCGGTAAAAAAAGAAATCCTCACGCAACATGAGATTGAATTTGAAGAAGCTAAACACAGTAATGAGCAGATCTTTTCCGCAGACATTGTAATGAAAAGTCCGGGAATACCAGATTCAGTTCAACTGGTAAAAGAGTTGAAGGCGAAGAATATTCCTGTGATTTCAGAAATTGAATTTGCAAGCAGATATACCAACGCTACCATCATTGGTATTACCGGAAGCAATGGTAAAACAACCACCACAGCCTTGACTCATTACATTCTCAAAAATGAAGTGAATGCAGTGATGGCAGGAAACATAGGTGATAGTTTTGCTATGAGTGTAGCCATAGAGTCACCAGATTATTATGTCTTGGAGCTAAGCAGTTTTCAGCTTGACGGGATAAAAGCATTCAAACCGCATATCGCAGTTATCACTAACATCACACCAGATCATTTAGATCGTTACAATAACAATTTTGAAGAATATATAGCCGCTAAATTCAGAATTACCATGAATCAGGATGAAAACGATTTCCTGATTTACGATGGAGATGATCCAGTTATCACAGATTGGATCTCAAGCCACACCATAAAAGCGAAACAATTGCCCTTTTCTCTAACAAAAACTATTGAAGAAGGCGCCTACGTTACGAATAACACAATCAATATCAACCTTAAAAACAAGTCATTTGTTATGCCAACAATTAATCTAGGATTACAAGGAAATCACAATGTCAAGAATGCTATGGCAGCTTCAACCGTTGCCAAGCTTTTAGACATTAGAAAGCAAACTATACGGGAGAGTATGGAGCATTTTCAAGGGGTTGAACATCGCCTGGAAACTGTGCTAAAAATTAACCATGTGCAATACATCAACGATTCAAAAGCCACGAATGTAAACGCGACGTTTTATGCGTTGGATAGTATGCTTTCAGACACCGTCTGGATTGTGGGTGGAGTAGATAAGGGCAACGATTACGATGAGCTGCTTCCATTGGTGCGCGAAAAAGTAAAAGCCATTGTGTGTTTGGGAGTGGACAACACTAAGCTCATGAATGCTTTTAGTCCCTGTGTAGATCTTATGATAGAAACACAATCTATGAGCGAGGCGGTTAAAATCGCCTATAAAATTGCAGAGCGCGGCGATAATGTGTTGCTTTCTCCTGCATGTGCAAGCTTTGATTTGTATGAAAATTATGAAGACAGAGGGAATCAATTTAAACAAGCCGTACGTTCACTATAATCAATGAGTAATAGCTTTAAACATATCATCACCAATATAAAGGGCGATAAAGTTATCTGGGCCGTAGCAGGATTGTTGGCAATATTTTCTTTTATACCTGTCTTTAGCGCCAGTAGTAACTTAGCCTATTTGTATGGAAATGGAAGTACTCTCAAGTATCTGGTAAAACATTTTACGCATTTGTTTTTAGGTTTTACCATTTTATATGCGATCCATAAAGTGCCCTACAGATATTTTAGAGGGCTCTCTATCATTATGGTGCCTGTGGTGATTTTATTATTACTTTTTACATTGGCTCAAGGCAACACTATTGGTGGGGCAAACGCCAGTAGGTGGATACAGCTCCCCATTGTAAATATGACCTTTCAAACCTCTACGCTGGCAGCGGTGGTATTGATGGTGTATGTTGCGCGCTATTTATCTAAAACCTACGATAAAAAAATTAGTTTTAAAGAAAGTCTTTTGCCTTTATGGTTACCGGTTTTTTTGATTTTAGCATTAATCTTACCGGCAAACCTCTCTACCGCATTAATTATTTTTTCGATGGTGTGCGTGTTGGTATTTTTAGGAGGTTATCCCATACGTTACTTAGCAACAATTATCGCCGGTGGTGTAGTCGCTTTATTGCTATTTGTACTATTAGCGAAAGCCTTTCCGGATCTTTTCCCCAACCGCGTAGATACGTGGATGAGCAGGATTGAGTCCTTTACAAATCCAGACGTAAAAGCCGAAGACTATCAAGTTGAAAAAGCCAAAATAGCCATTGCACGCGGCGGAGTAACCGGTACAGGGATAGGTAAAAGCGTACAACGAAATTTTCTGCCTCAATCTTCTTCAGATTTTATCTACGCCATTATTGTAGAAGAAATGGGGCTGGTGGGTGCCTTTGGGGTAATGTTAGCATATCTCTTACTGCTCTTTAGATTCATTATTGTGGCTACAAAAGCACCGACCATTTTTGGAAAATTATTAGTGGTAGGGGTGGGCTTACCCATCATCTTTCAAGCATTAATCAATATGGCGGTTGCGGTAGAGCTCTTTCCGGTGACTGGTCAAACCTTGCCACTGATCAGTAGTGGGGGATCTTCCATTTGGATGACATGTATGGCATTAGGTATAGTCATTAGCGTGAGTGTGCAAAGAGAAAAAATTAAGAGTGAACAAGCTAAAGAGGTGATCAATGAAGAAAACCCCTTAGAAATTTTAAGCGAAGCAATTTGATGAAGCCCTTAAGTGTTATATTATCTGGAGGAGGTACTGGTGGCCATATCTACCCCGCTATTGCTATTGCGAATGAAATCAAACGCAGGCATCCGCAATCTAACATTCTATTTGTAGGCGCTAAGGATCGTATGGAAATGCAAAAAGTACCCAAAGCAGGTTATCCTATACAAGGATTGTGGATTAGTGGAATACAGCGTAAGCTTACACTTAAAAACTTCATGTTCCCGTTTAAATTGATCAGCAGCTTGGTTAAATCCAGAAGAATCATCAAAACACATGCACCAGATATCGTAATTGGTACGGGGGGCTTCGCCAGCGGACCTCTACTTAAAGTGGCGAACAGCATGGATATAGGTACTTTGATTCAAGAACAAAATTCGTATGCCGGCATCACCAATAAATGGCTGGCGGGTAAAGCCAATACTATATGTGTGGCGTATGATGGGATGGAGCGTTATTTTCCTTCGGAAAAAATTGTACTTACCGGGAATCCCGTAAGACAAGATTTATTAGAGATCACCTCAAAAACTGTTGAGGCAAACACATACTTTAATCTTGATCCTACTAAAAAAACGGTATTGGTACTGGGCGGAAGCCAAGGCGCAGGCAAAATTAATCAATTAATCGCAGGACATTTATCTGCGTTTAAGGAATTAGATATTCAATTGATTTGGCAAACGGGATCTAATTATTATACGCAATTTAAAGATCATGAAACGGGTCAAGTCTTAGTAAAAGAATTTATTTACCGCATGGATCTGGCCTATGCCGCAGCAGACGTTATTATCAGCAGAGCAGGTGCTGGATCGGTATCAGAGCTTTGCATCGTGGGTAAGCCTGTAATATTTATTCCGTCGCCCAATGTGTCTGAAGATCATCAAACCAAAAATGCTCTAGCTATTGCCAAAGAACATGCAGCCCTGATGCTTAAGGAAGCAGAATTAGAAGAGAAATTTTTGCCCGAGTTTAAAAGGCTTTTAGAAGATTCATATTTACAGACATCACTTTCAGTAAACATTAAAAAATTAGCCAAACCCAATGCAACAAAAGAGATTGTTGATGAGGTGGAAAAATTAATTACAGGAAAATAGTGAATATCAGTAAGGAACATATCACACGTTTTTATTTCCTCGGCATTGGGGGAATAGGGATGAGCGCGCTTGCCCGTTATTTTAACGCAAGTGGATATGATGTTGCGGGATATGACAAAACGGCTACGGCACTTACTACTCAGCTAATTTCTGAAGGGATTGAGGTTAATTTCGCTCCAACAGCAGATGCTATTCCGGCACGTTTTAAGGAAAAAAATGAAACGATGATCGTGTATACTCCTGCAGTACCCGCAGATATGGAGCAGTATATGTTTTTCCTGAATAATGGTTTCGGAATCAGAAAAAGAGCTCAAGTCTTAGGCATGATCAGTCATGCGATAAAAACTTTAGCCATTGCCGGCACACATGGTAAAACAACCACAACTGCGATACTGGGTCACTTGCTCGCTTTCGCGGAAGAAAAGGTAACGGCTTTCTTGGGTGGAATCAGCGAAAATTATCACACCAACCTAATTCTAAAAGGTAATGATCTAATGGTGGTTGAAGCAGATGAATTTGATCGATCCTTTCTCACCCTATCACCTTCGATCGCTGCGATCACCTCAATGGATGCAGACCATTTGGATATTTATGGAGAGGCTGATGCACTTACAAAATCCTTTGGCGAGTTTGCCCAGTTAGTCCAAGATGACGGAGAACTAATCATTAGAAAAGGTCTTCCGCTTGACGGCAAAACCTATGGCATTGATGAAGATGCAGATTATAATGGCACTAATCTTGTAATTAAAGAAGGTGTCTATGAATTTAACCTACAAACACCTTATGGTGTTTTAGAGCAATTGAGGTTTTCCTTACCGGGAAAGCACAACGTTTTAAATGCAATAGCAGCTATGGCAGTGGCGATTGAATATGGTATTTCCCCAAGTACTATTTCAGTCGCCCTGCCTTTTTTTAAAGGCGTAGAACGCCGGTTTAGTTATCGAATCAAGACAGAGGACTTAGTCCTTATTGATGATTACGCGCATCACCCAACCGAAATTAATGCGGTACACCAGGCAATTCGTGAAATGTACCCAGATGAACAGATACTGGCGATTTTTCAGCCACATCTTTATAGCCGAACCCGTGATTTTATAAATGAATTTGCTAGTGCATTAGGTCAATTTGATCAAGTTGCACTATTAGATATTTACCCTGCACGTGAGAAACCTATCGCAGGGATTACCTCTATGGCTTTACTCCATAAAATGGATCATAAGGATAAAAAACTCGTTCAAAAAGAAGAGTTGAAAGACGTAGTGTCTGATTCAGACTGTAAAATTGTGGTCATGATGGGCGCGGGAGATATAGGAATTGAAATTATGAACCTCACAAAAACATTACAGAATGAAGTTCATTGATTATATAAAAATTATAGTATTGATAGGTGTTACCGGCTTTTTATTTGGTTTTGCCAACCTTAGAAATGAACAGCGTATTAGCGATGAAATTGACATCAATTTTACGAATGGAAACAACCTTTTTGTAACTGAAGAGGTCGTTAATAAAATGTTGATACAAAATAAAGCCGACCTTGAGAATAAGGTAAGAGAACCCTTAGTTTTGAATAGGTTGGAGCAGGCGTTAGACGATCATGAAATGATCAAAGCGTCAGATGTTTACCTTTCGATAGATGGAAAATTAGGTGCGATCTTAACCCAACGTCAACCCATTGCACGGGTGATGGATCGATCTGCGTATTATATCGATGATGAAGGATTGGTAATGCCATTATCCAACTATCATTCGGCCAGAGTGGTAACGATAAGCGGGATAAATGAGAAAGAGGCAAAGGAGTCATTTCCTTTGCTGAAGCGAATAGATGAAGACCCATTTTTGAAAAAGACGATCACGCATATCACCAAAAGAACACATGGTGGATATATATTTTCGCTAAGGACACTGGATATGCAAGTAGCTTTTGGAGCACTAACAGATCTTGATAAAAAGATAAATAATTTTAAAGCATTTTATAAAAAAGCACAAAAGGATGACCAACTAAATACTTATGCGTTGGCAGACTTACAATTTGGAAACCAGGTGGTGTGTACTAAAAAATAAACCATGGCAGATCAGGAAATTTCGGTAGGACTAGACATTGGAACCACAAAAATTGTGGCCATGATAGGCAAGAACAATGAGTATGGAAAGATGGAAATTCTTGGGATAGGAAAATCCAAAAGCCTTGGTGTTCACCGTGGTGTGGTCAATAACATTACCCAAACCATTCAATCTATCCAACAAGCTGTTCAAGAGGCAGAGGCCAATTCTGGTTTAGAGATTGATCAGGTTACCGTGGGTATTGCTGGGCAGCACATACGTAGTCTTCAGCATAGCGATTACATTACACGACCTAACTCAGATGAAGTCATTAACCATGATGATATTGATCGCTTATGCAACCAGGTACATAAACTGGTCATGTTGCCTGGCGAAGAAATCATTCATGTGCTTCCGCAAGAATATAAAGTCGATGGCCAGGCAGAGGTAATGCAACCTATCGGGATGTACGGTGGGCGATTAGAAGCCAATTTTCACGTCGTAGTAGGACAGGTTACTTCCATTAGAAACATTGGTCGTTGCGTTAAGAGTGCAGGACTCAACCTTTCAGCCGTAACGCTGGAACCCCTCGCTTCCGCGGAAGCGGTATTAAGCCAGGAGGAGAAAGAAGCCGGTGTAGCATTAATTGATATAGGAGGTGGAACGACCGATTTAGCCATTTTTAAAGATGGCATCATTCGGCATACCGCAGTAATCCCGTTTGGAGGTAATGTAATCACCGAGGATATTAAGGAAGGCTGCTCCATCATTGAAAAACAGGCAGAATTGCTTAAAACCAAATTTGGATCAGCTTGGCCGGGAGAGAATAAGGAGAACGAAATTGTCTCTATCCCAGGACTAAGAGGGCGTGAACCCAAAGAGATTAGCCTGAAAAACTTATCTAAGATCATTCATGCGCGCGTCGTAGAAATTGTAGAACAGGCGTACTTAGAGATCAAAAATTACGGGCATGAAGAGCAAAAGAAAAAACTGATTGCCGGCATTGTATTAACGGGTGGTGGTGCACAGTTAAAACACCTTAAGCAATTGGTAGAATACATCACGGGCATGGATACGCGCATTGGATATCCCAATGAGCATTTGGCAGGTGATAGTGATGGCGAATTAACCAGTCCGTTATATGCTACTGCCGTTGGTTTGGTGATGAAAAGTATTGAATCTAAGACAGAAACGCCAGAGGAGGATGAAGAATTACCTCAGACAGATCAGGTCGAAGAACAGGAGCAAGACGAAGCTGAAGAATTGATGAACAGCGTAGAAGAAAATCGTCAAAAGGAACGTAAAAGCATTTTTGAAAAGTGGAGCGATAAGTTTAAAGACTTTTTAGATAATGCCGAATAAGCCGAAGGCTAAAACAGGCTTTCACAGAAATGTAATTCGTCGTAGACCGAAAGTAGTAAAAGTAGCACAACACAATATTAAATAAAACGTATGAGCAGCGGAGAGATAGATAACATAGCCTTTGATTTACCTAAAAATAAATCTAATGTCATCAAGGTCATTGGTGTAGGTGGTGGAGGTAGTAATGCCATTAACTACATGTTTCAGCAAGGAATTAATGGGGTTGACTTTGTAGTGTGTAATACAGATGCACAAGCGCTTCAAAACAGTCCGGTTCCTAATAAGATTCAGCTGGGTGTTGCCCTGACAGAAGGTTTAGGTGCAGGCGCCAATCCACAAGTAGGTGAGGAGTCTGCGATCGAAAGCTTTGAGGAAATTAAGAACATGCTCAGTATTAATACCAAGATGGTATTTATCACTGCCGGTATGGGCGGTGGTACGGGTACAGGTGCTGCACCAATCATAGCGAAGCTTTCTAAAGAATTGGATATCCTTACGGTTGGAATAGTCACTGTGCCATTTCAGTTTGAAGGAAAAATGCGAAATGAGCAGGCGCAATTGGGTGTAGAAAAGCTGCGTCAAAATGTGGATTCACTCATTGTCATTAATAATAATAAATTGCGTGAGGTCTATGGAAATTTAGGTTTTAAAGCCGGATTTTCTAAAGCAGATGAGGTGTTGGCTACGGCCTCAAAAGGGATCGCAGAGGTAATCACGCATCACTATACCCAAAATATTGACCTTAGAGATGCCAAAACGGTGTTGAGCAATAGCGGTACAGCGATTATGGGTTCTGCAACAGCTTCAGGATCGAATCGTGCGGTAGAAGCAATTACAAAAGCTTTGGATTCACCGCTATTAAACGATAATAAAATCTCTGGTGCCAAGAACGTGCTATTGTTAATCGTTTCGGGGTCGGAAGAAATCACCTTAGACGAAATAGGAGAGGTAAATGACCATATTCAGGCAGAAGCCGGTCACAGTGCGAATATCATCATGGGTGTTGGTGAGGATGCTGAATTGGAAGGATCAATTTCGGTTACTGTAATTGCCACTGGTTTTGATGCCGAAGCACAAAACATGATGGTCAATACAGATCCTAAGAAAATTATCCATACCCTAGAAGATGAGCAGCGCGCAGAACATGATTTAACTCCGCAGGCAACGACCACACCGGCACATCAACCCTTACAGGTAGAAGAAAAGATCGTGCACGTTTTAGAAGAGGATCCTGAGCCTATTGAGGAAAAGATGATGGACGTTGAAAAGGTAGAGATGGATCTTGTACCTACATCATTATTGCTTAAAAATATGGATGTGGTGTATGAAGAAGTCTTGGCTAAAGCCGAAGAAGAATTCACCATCACAGAACGCACAGATATTATTAGTAACATAGAGGTGCATGAAGCTGAAGAAGTCACTGCCAGTCAAGCAGAAATTGAAGAACAACAAGCGGCATTTTCCTTTGATTTCCCTGTGGAGATAGAGCAGTCTAATACAGTTGTGCAGCAGGAAACTAAAGAATATTCCTCTGCTCAACCCGAAGTTCAAGAAGAAGAGGAGCGTGTTGTGTTTACTTTAGAGGATGATACCAGAGAAATTGAGGTAAAAGACGCAATGGAGGTTAAGCCTACCATTAAGAATCATTCAGAGCGTATCGTACGCTACAGTTTGGAAGAGGACATGCCTTCAAAGCCATCGGTCGTAAATGAAGAGGATGCAACACTTAACATGCAAACCAAAACCTTGCCTATGGAGACAGAGGTAGAAGAGGATCAGCAAGACCCCTTTAATCAACCTTTGTCAGAGGAGTTAGTGCGACGTGCTGCAGAGCGAAGAGCTAAAATGAAGGAGTTTAATTATAAGTTTAGAAACGCCAATGCGCAGATTGATGATATAGAGAAACAACCTGCGTACAAAAGAGCCGGAGTTGATTTAGAGAATACACAATCTTCTGAAGATGGTAACCTTTCTCGTATCACGTTAAACACTGATGAAAACGGAGAGGATTTTAGAAGTAACAATTCTTTTTTACATGATAATGTGGACTAGTTGCCACCTTTTGGGGAGAAGTATGAAAAGAGGAGCACAAAAGTGTTTCTCTTTTTTTATCTTCGCGGTCTAAAATGTGAACATGAGTTTAGAAGTAAAAATTACGGGCGCCATGAAGGAGGCGATGAAGGCAAAAGATCAAGTTCAATTGGCTTCATTAAGAGCGATTAAATCTGAACTTTTACTGGCTAAAACTTCTTCTACGGCAAGTGAATTATCGGCAGATGATGAAATAAAACTCCTTCAAAAATTGGTAAAGCAACGCAAGGAGTCTGCGCGTATCTATCAGGAACAAGGTCGTGAAGATTTAATGCAGCCAGAGTTTGAACAGGCAGGTGTCATTGAGCAATTTTTACCAGAGCAAGCCAGTGAAGAAGAAATTGAACGCGTAGTAGATAATGTGATTGAGACAACAGGAGCTTCAGGCATGCAGGATATGGGCAAAGTGATGGGTATGGCCTCTAAACAACTTTCTGGCAAGGCAGATGGAGGTGCAATCTCTAAAATTGTAAAGCGTAAATTGGCTAATTAATTGAATTACCTACTTGCGCTGTCACATTAAGGGTTGAGATTGAAACACGCTTTTAATAAAATGATATGTAATGCTGTCACATTGAGCGGAGTCGAAATGTGAATCTAATAATGAAAGTTTTAAAGAAATAAGATTTCTGCTTTCGCAGGAATTAACGGCCACGTAGCTCAGCTGAATAGAGCACTGGATTTCGGCTCCAGCGGTCGGGGGTTTGAATCCCTCCGTGGTCACGAATGAATAAAAGCCGGGAATGTAAATACTTAAGTGAACTTAGATATTTACATTCCCGGATTTTATTATCATATTGCATCCGACGAACGCAGATTCTGCGTGAGAGGAATGCACGGCGTTGTAGGGATCACCGCAGGTAATCCCGTTTTTAAAGACATAAATTTCTAAACGGATGGTGCTTGCTCAAGTATTTTTGCTAGGGTATTTTATTGTCATAATGCATCCAACGATTGAAGGAACTGCAAGAGAGGAATGCACAGCGTTGTAGGGATCACCGCAGGTAATCCCGTTTTTAAAGACATAAATTTCTAAACTGATGGTGCTTGCTCAAGTATTTTTGCTAGGGTATTTTATTGTCATAATGCATCCAACGATTGAAGGAACTGCAAGAGAGGAATGCACAGCGTTGTAGGGATCACCGCAGGTAATCCCGTTTCTAAAGACATAAATTTCTAAAATGATGGTGCTTGCTCAAGTATTTTTGTTAGGGTATTTTATGATCAAATTGCATCCGACGAACGTATGAAATGCGTGAGAGGAATGCATAGCTTCGTAGGTATGCGCGAAGAATAAGCGCAGGTAATCTTACATCCTTACCCCAGCCCCGATGTCTTCCTCTCGTTCCTAAGTCACTCGTCGGAGACAAAAAAAGGAGAGGGACTTAATCTCAGTGTTGTGATGGGGAATTTTATGATCAAATTGCATTTGACAAGTGCAGGCACTGTAAGAGAGAAACGTACGGTGTTTTGAGACGTGCTATGAACGATATCTTTCTGTCGTAACTATGCCGTAGCATTTAGCGGTGCCCAGTGAGAGCAGAGCATACCGGGGGCTGCTTTTTTTGGATTTGCGCA
Organism: Gangjinia marincola; assembly: GCF_039523415.1. NCBI lineage: Bacteria > Pseudomonadati > Bacteroidota > Flavobacteriia > Flavobacteriales > Flavobacteriaceae > Gangjinia > Gangjinia marincola. The sequence continues at coordinate 312,039 of NZ_BAAAFG010000016.1, read as the reverse complement.
TTCAGATTCTTCATATTTAGCACACGTAACACAGCTTGGGTCATTCTTCAGTGCAGCTTTCATACTGAAAGTGTCACAGGTATACTCCGCATTTACCTTTACACCGTGAACACTACAGATACCATTAACTTTATAATTTTCACAGTTTGCACAACTATTTCCTAATCGAATTGCCATAAGTTCTATATTTTATTTGAAGATAAAGTCTATTGTCAACATATTGCGTTATAAATATGTGAAATTCAATAATTTGAGTTTAGACTAAGTATAAATAAAGTAGTAATTTTTAGAATCTACTCTATTAATGTAAGATCTCCAGATAAATTTTAAGGTATCATTGAATATCCCAGAGCAAGGGCAAAATAAAATAAACAAATGCAGTTAGTATAAGGATAGAAATCATGTTCATCCAGATTCCCTTTTTTACCATATCACTCATGTTAAGATAGCCGGATCCAAAGACTACGGCATTTGGCGGCGTGGCAACCGGAAGCATAAATGCACATGAAGCCGCTACGGTGGCGCTTACTAACAATATATACGGATGAACTTCTAGTACCACAGCAACAGGAACCAAAATAGGTAGTAACATCGCGGTCGTGGCAAGGTTTGACGTGATTTCTGTGAGAAAATTTACCGCTGTGATGATAATCAACAAGAGCAACAGGAGTGATATTCCAACAAAAGAGGTTAACTGACTCCCGATCCAAACGGCCAGTCCACTTGAATCAAACCCCGATGCTAATGCCATACCCCCACCAAAAAGTATAAGAATCCCCCAGGGGAGTTTAACTGCATCTTCCCATACGATCAGTCGACCTTCTTGTTTTGAAGGTAGTATAAATAAAAGCACAGAAGCAATGATAGCGATGATGGTATCATCAATAGCGGGTAAAACTTTTACTAAAAGAAATGAACGGCATATCCATGCAATGGCGGTTAAACAAAAAACGATGAGAATGAGCTTTTCTTCGTATGAAACCTTACCCAATTTTTGGAGTTGATTTACTATTTCTGCACGCCCACCGGGAAATGTTTTCTGCTTGAATGTAAATGCAAATCTCGTGAGATAACCCCATGAAATGAAGAGTAAAATAATACTTAATGGAAAGCCAAACATGAACCATTGTCCAAATGTGATTTCAGTGTCATAGGTACGTTCAACAACTCCGGCAAGAACTAAATTTGGCGGAGTTCCAATTAATGTTGCCATGCCACCAATACTGGCACTGTAGGCGATAGCCAGCATTAGTGCTTTTCCAAATGTTTGGTGCTCATTCTCTACCGTTAACGGGTTGTCTTTAAGTTGTAAAACAATAGCAATCCCTACCGGCAATATCATTACGGCTGTCGCGGTATTAGAAATCCACATAGAGAGAAAAGCAGTTGCAACCATGAAACCAAGAATGATCCTGTTGATATTAGTACCTACCAGCTTAATGATCGTTAAAGCAATACGCTTATGTAAATTCCATTTCTCAATCGCGATCGCTAAAATAAATCCACCAATGAATAAAAATATATACTTATGACCATAAGAGGCTGTGGTTTCGCTAAGCGACAAACCACCGGTTAGCGGAAATAAGATAATGGGTAATAATGCGGTAACAGCGATTTGAACTGCCTCAGTAATCCACCATACCGCAATCCATGCCGTAGAAGCCAAAATAGCATTGGCACTATGTTCTAAACCTTCCGGATAAAAGAAGAGCCTAATCAATATAAAAAGTGATGGACCAAGAAACAGCCCGATTTTTTGTTTCGACATTAAAAATTATGCATTAATTCAGTCTTAATGTTTTTATAAGAACTCATTTTCTGCTGCAATATAAAGAGCTATTTTATAGTAAAAAGATACGATGTACAATTAATCGATGTATTTTGTTTGTCTTTAAATAGGCTAGGCTTAGTATTTCAATGTATATTTAAACAACCTAACAACCGCTCATGCCTAAACCAACGATGACCTTAAAACAGTTGGCAGGAATTTTAAATGTCTCTGTTTCTACCATAAGTAAAGCCCTTAACGATAGTCCAGAAATTAGCGATGCAACCCGTGCACGTGTTAAAGAGGTGGCGCATTTTTACAATTATCAACCTAATCGCATTGCCCAAAATCTTAAATCTGGTAAGACTAATATCATAGCGCTGATCATACCTAGTTTACAAAATTTCTTTTTTAATGATGTTCTTAATGGCATAGAGGAGGCGCTGCGAGAAACGCAATATCACTTAATGATTAATCTTACTAATGAGTCTTCTGCCAAAGAGGCCCAGTTGGTAGAAACACTCAGCCACGGTTTGGTAGATGGCTTAATTATTGCCATGGCAGAGGAAACGCAAAAACAACAAGCCTTTGATCATTTTAGCCCTTCTAAACCCATTGTATTTTTTGATCGAATTGAAGAAAACTTAAATGATTTTGTAAACATCAAAACTAATGATGCTATCGCCGTAGAAAATGCGGTGGAGTATCTTATGGATAAGGGCCGGAGTACTTTTGCATTGATATCAACGATCCATAACTTAAATGTTGGTAAAGAGCGCAAAGCTGGTTTTGTAAAGGCTCATAACACACACGAAAAAGCCATCGCGCATGATTTAATACTTGAATCAACTAAAGAAAATGTGTCTGCTCAAACACTGGCCTTACTCAAAGAAAACAAGGTAGACGGTATTATAGCGTTAGACGAGGAATCTTCAATTGCTGCTGTACAGGCGTGTAAAACGCTAGGGATTGAGCGTAATAGAGACATTGATGTTATAGGTTACGCAAGTCAAAAACTAGCCGAAAATATGACTCCGCAGCTATCCACGATTGATCAGCATGGCGATCGTATAGGTAAGGAGAGTGTGCAAATTCTGTTAGATATCTTGCAACTAAAAGATTATGATCTCACTCATATCAAATCAGAGCTTGTGATTAGGTAAAAAAAGTAACATATCTCTAGCTATAAGAATATTTAAACAACTATTTTAGAGGTATAAAGCCATTCATGCAACCAGACTTACTCATTACTCAGCTCCAGGATAAAAACGAAAAAGCATTTCGGCGTATCTATGAAATGTATTCAGAAAATGTATTGGGGATCATTCAAACTATTGTACGTGATGCAGAACTAGCAGAAGAAGTCATGCAGGATGTCTTCATTAAGGTTTGGAACAATGCCACTAGCTACGATGCCTCAAAAGGTAGATTTTTCACTTGGATACTCAATATTGCACGCAACGCGGCCATTGATAAAACGCGTTCAAAAGCATATAAGAATAAAAAACAAAACCATCAGGCTTCCTTTTTCGTAGATATCCTAGAAGCAAAAGATTCATTTGTTGCCAAAGTAGATGCGATTGGGATCAAAAAATACATCGGCAAATTAAAACCGGTCTGTAAAGAGATTATAGAACTTATATTTTTTAAGGGCTATACCCATAAAGAAACTGCTGAAGCCCTTACTATGCCATTGGGCACGGTTAAGACTAGAAATAGAAATTGCATCAAAGAACTTAGGGCAGCATTAAATTTGACATGATCAATATTGAAGAATACATATCATCTGGAATACTGGAGCTTTATGTTGCCGGTGCTCTTAGCCCACAAGAAGAGGTTGAGGTCACTGCTTTAGTGAACCAGCATCCAGAGCTTCAACAAGAAGTAGAAGAAATTGAGGCTGCCTTGTTGCAATTGAGCGCAGCTGCTTCACCCGGTGTTAATCAAGAATCTTTTTCTGCTATTCAAAAACTATTAAGAGAGACTAAGGTTGTCGCGCTGCCTTCGGCTACAAGTTCTAGTACAAAAACGACCGCATTTATTGGTTGGGCGGCGGCCATCTTGGCACTAGTAGGTCTTTTCTTTATCTATCAAGAGAACCAAGCGTTAGAATCTCAACTCTCTGATCAGTTGGATGAAAAGGAGCGCCTGCAAGACAGTATTCAAGTGGCAGCAAAGCAGCTAGAAGAATTAAAAATTTATACGAATGCGATTCGCCGTGAAGAAACGGTGAAAGTTAAATTGGCCGGGCAAGCCGTATCGCCAACTTCTGTCGCTACGGTGCATTGGGATAAAAAAGAAAATAAGGTGTACATTGATGCCAGCGGACTGCCAGAGCCACCACCGGGCAAGGTATATCAAGTTTGGTCGCTTAAACTGGAACCACTTACCCCAACCAGCATTGGATTATTAGATGACTTTGCCAGTGATGATAATAAGGTATTTATTCTACCAAATGCAAATACTTCAGAAGCCTTTGGAATCACGCTTGAACCCGCCGGCGGTAGCGATGCCCCAACTATGGAGCAGTTATATACGCTAGGCGCAGTATAATTTGGGCGTTCCCTCAACTGGGTTGAGGTCGGGCTATTCATTGCAATTCCGCTTCCCAACATGTTGGGAATGCGGGATTTTCATTGCTATCCCTAACGCGAAAGATCTATGATGATGAATTTAATTTTAGCTCCGTAAGAGAGAATCTAAGTTCAATTCAGATGATTGAATTATTAATATCAATTTCACCCATCGCCATCTGGTTGCACTTTAGAAGGATATTCTGCAATTCATGACCATCTGACTTAAGTGGGTCAATAGCTTTGACCAAATTTGTACGAAGTTTGAATAGTTCTTCTCGATTATATTTTTTAGACTTCTTGACTAAGTCTAATTTCAAAAGTTCTTGTTGTTGATTTTGTTTTGGGTTGAACCAACCGTTAAGTTCTGAGCATTGGTTACAAGCCCCTTTTTTATTGACTAGTGCGCATCGATTATCAAAAATATCCGTCATAGAACCTCTTGCGTTCTGTAGCAGATATTTTACAATTCCTTCGCTTTTTTCGAGTATGAGGCAAATATCCTTGATCGAAAAGTCGTAAATATCTTTTAGAATTAAAGCAATCTGGTTTTCGATGGGCAGATTCTTCGCAATACACGTAAAACAGGTATCGATATGTTCCTTGATTTCGTATTTGCCATACTCGGAAGTCTGCGCAACTTTGACAATCTTACCTGCAAGCTCTTCATTATTTTGAACCAGACTTTTCGCTTTTTCAGAAACATTGGGAACCCACCGTTGCCTTCGTTTTAAGTAATTGTAGGCAATACTGGTAGCAATTTGAAATACCCAAGTTTTTAACGATGCTTGACTTTTAAAAGTCTTCAATTTATCATAGGTCTTGATAAAGGTGTCGTGCGTAATATCCTCAGCATCGTTCCTGTTCGCTAACAAGCGATAGAGATACGATTTGAGCTGAGGCTGGAATTCTGCAAACAAGGATTGAAATGCGTTGATGTTGCCATTCAACGCATCCAATAGTAAATCTTCTTTAGGATTTTTCATCATCTAAAAATACTAAAGTTTAACAACTGCCGACGTTAACGCTGTAGGGCGCTTATCTGCTGTACACATATCATTGTCAGGCGGGCGTACACCAAAATATAGTTTGCCCTCATCGTCTAATTTTAACAAGTCGTGGTCTTCTGAGCACTCGGCAACTGATTTCCACAACGAGCAACCGCTTTTTGAAATATCCTTCTCGACATCCTTGGTCAAATCACAATTGGAAAAACCAAAGCCTTGAGTAACATCCGGAATATCGGTTTTAAGGGTCACGAACTTTTTATCTTCTATGAACAAGGCATTATAGGCGCCTTCAACGAATTTTGATTTGTCCAGTACAGTATATGTACCCACTGTCCTGAAATTAAAAATGGGATTCTTCATCTGTGGGTCGAAGGCCAACGTAAACGTTAACGACCATTTGCCGTCATCAAAGGTAAATTCACGCTTCCCGAACGTTCCCTGACCCCAATCCACACCTTGTGGGTCTACATACGTACCGCTAAGGTTTTCCAAGACTTTTTTTCCTTCTTTGGAAGTGTTCTGTGCACTGGCAACACTAAAGATTGCCAAGGTGCATATTAAGAGTATTCGTTTCATAATATTTAGTTGTTTGTGGTTAAGATTACTTTACCCGTTGTTTTTCTGTTCTCAATATCGATGTGCGCTTGTTTTGCTTTCGCGAAAGCGTAACGGGTAATATTTACCTGCAATTTACCTTGCATTAAAAGACCGATTACCGTTTCCAAGGCTTGTTGCCAGAGTTCCATTTTATTGTTAATGAAATAAGCCAAATTAAAGCCCGATTGCGTGATGTTCTCATCGACAAAAAATTCTGGATGAATGGTTCCCTGGACACCACCTGCACAGCCAAAAACGATGATATGTCCACCTGGTTTCAAACTTTTCAAGCTTTGGTTATACACGTCACCACCGACCATCTCGAAAACTAGGTCCACACCTTGTCCATCGGTCATTTCCTTCACTTTTTTTGACCAGTCAGATTTTGAATAGTTGACCGTTAAATCGGCGCCCAAATTCTTTGAGGTTTCCAGCTTGGCATCGGAACTTCCTGCGCCTATAACGGTCGCACCTTTCAATTTTGCCAATTGCACTAAGAGCGACCCAACACCACCTGCCGAAGCGTTGACGAGAACCGTCCTGTCTTTTAAATCTTTTGCCACTTGCGAAATCATCAGTTGTGCAGTCGTTCCTTGAACAAAAATCGCGGTAGCTTTTTCGATATCTATTTCAGGCGGTAATGGAACGCAATATTGGGCAACGGCGGTAACATATTCGGAATAGCCACCGGAATAGGGCAAAATTGCCAAAACTGTTGTACCATCGACATAGGGAACGGTCACGCCCTCGCCTACGGCCACGATTTCGCCAACGGCTTCGGTGCCCAGAACATAAGGAAGCGGTGTCTCCTGAAAATAGGTGTTCTCTCTGCGAAGGATATCGGAATAGTTGACACCGATGGTCTTTACCTTGACTAAGACCTCACCAGCATTTGGGGAAGGGATTTCTGTCTCAACGATTTTCAGGACTTCGGGCGAACCGTAGTCCTCAATTCTTATTTGTTGCATTTTGTTTTTCATATCGAGTATAATTTTAGTGGTTATACTCTTTAGACAATTGAGCGGGAAGAAACGGATGAAAATTATCTGGTTATTTCTTAAATAATTTTGATCATTACTAAATCCTTAAAGCAAAAGAATCTATCGCTAAAATACCTGCAAGGTCAAAATAAGACCCTGCAGTATAGCTACTGAGATAATAGCATAAAATTATAGTAAATAAGAAATAATTAAGAAATTTAGAACACCTGGTATATCTTGGTTTATCTTATCCTTTAAACAAAAAAGAACCCATCTGGATATCTCATCCTAGACAGGTTCTTCAAACAAACAAACTCAACCATAAAAGGGTTAAAAGGCTAATTCAAACGCTACTTAAAACGTATAGGTAAGTCGTGTTCTAACGTTAATTGGGTTACCGGGCGTAAAATGAATTTCTTCTACTGCCACAGCTTCGTTTTGTAATCGTGAATTGGTTAAAAATTGCGCTTCATTCCATTCTCTATCAAAAATATTCTCTACAATTACTCCCAGTTCAAATCTCTTCCAGGTATAATTCGCGGTAAAGTCTGTGATAAAATAGCCATCGGCTTTGATCGTATTAGACTCATCTGCCGGGCGATCGGTAAGTAATCTGCTTCTAATACTGCCTGAAAAATTCTTAAATGCTTTGAGCGTCAATCCTCCACTGGCAGCGAATTGAGGAGCTAATGGGATATAATCCTCACCATCTTCTGCCTCTAGGCTTCGTGCGTGGCTGTAAGTAAAGTCACTATCTAAAAAAAGCACTTCACTAAGTTGATAGCGTGTGGTTAAATCTGCACCAAAACGGCGGGTTCTTCCGCTGGGTTCTACAACACCCTCATCGCCTACGTATACAAATTCTTGATCTAACCCTAAATACCAAAGCGTTGAATTGATGAACAGTTTAGGTGTAGGTTTAAGGTTTAATCCGGCATCAACTCCGTAGGCTCTGGGTAAAATAGTTTGTCCACTTTGAGCCACAACGACTCTCGTATCATTGCTGTGAAAACCCGTTCCGGCTTTTAAGAACAGATCGGTTTGTGGGTTCGCAGCATATCCTATAGAAAGCTTAGGATTGAGCATGGCTTTTTGCTGAGTAGCAGTGATGTTATCCTCTAATGCATTTGTATACGTGTTAGAGAAATAATCCAGACGCAAACTTGGCGTAATGGTAAATTTACTTGGCTTATACGCCAGCTTTACATAACTAAATGAATTGGTTTCACGAATATCACCCAAGCTTCGTCGCAGGTTAATTGTCGTTCTATTGATGGTTTCAGAAAGTTCTGAATCCTCCACATAGTCTGAACGAACTCCGATGCCAGCTGTAAATTCGGCATCTACATCTAGAATTAAGAGGTCCTTTTGCCAACTTAATTTACCACCGAATAAGTTTCTGTTTTCCTGCTGAAAGATTTGATCACCAACCTCGGGATTATTGAGAAAGAAAGTAAAATTTGAATACAGACCAAACTCGTATGCCGAGTAATACGCTGAGGCTTTCAACATACTATCATCTGCCAAGAATGTGCGGTACTGTATGGATGTATTAAAACGACTGGTTTCACCACCCTCTGTATCATCAATTGCTCCAAAGCGTGAAATAGTTCCGTCTTGAACTGCTCTCACCGGGATTTGTCCTGATGCATCCCATTCACTGCTAAAATAAGAAGAGGTTAAGGTAAGTTGATCACTAGCCGAAAGCGGGATGGTAAATTTACCAAACACATTCACCCGATTAAAGTTTTGAGGAGACTCAAACGCACCGTTACTGCTCAAATATTCGGCTGATAGAACCGTATGACTTTCACTTTTTTCACCATTAATTCCAAAAAGACCTAGGGTTCTAAAGGTGTTGAACTCTCCAATTTCTTGTTTGAAGGTGTTGGTATATACTTGGTCTATGGTATTCATAGAAGCATATCCCGCAGTAGCAAAATTACCTCGGTCTGCCTTATGTGGTCCTTTACCAAAGTCTATATTCTGAATGGTTTCCGGTATGACAAAATGCAGGTCTGAATATCCTTGACCGTGCGCATGAGAAACCATATTTACCGGAATGCCATCCACATCTAGTGCAATATCAGTCCCGTGATCAATATCAAAGCCACGTAAGAAAATCTGTTCGGCTTTTCCACCACCGGCGTGTTGAGCAATAAATAACCCCGGAACAAGACGCAATACTTCTTGCGAAGATTTTACAGGATTGATCGCTACGTCGTATCCAGAGATCACCTCTAAGGGATTCTCTTTTTGGGTCAGAATAACTTCATCTAACGTGTAATTTTTTTGAAGAAGCGTAATGGAAACTTTCTTTGATGGATTAACCACTATTTTAGCATCTGTAAAACGCTCTGATTGTACGTACAATGTATCTGTTGATTCAACTTTAATGCTAAATTCTCCCTTAAAGTTCGTTTTGGTTGAGGTCTGTTGATTCAAGGCGTATACATGAGCTTCGGCTACAGAATTTCCTTGATTATCAGTAATTACTCCCATAAGTTTTTCTTCTTGTGCAGCTACCATAAAGCAGGTGAACAGAAAGAGATATGTAATTAAATTCTTGAACATATTATAGATATAATTTTTTAATATTTCTAGCCATGGCAGGTCCTAATTCAAAACTACTTGCCAATAGATCATCTTTATAAGATTGTGCCTGGTCTACATTCCCGCTGGCAATGTAAATTTGTGCTAAATAGTATGCTGCGAGTGGCTCTTCGGTTTTGTCTTTTACGTGTGCTTCGGCAATCTTCAAGGCTTTTTTAGTATCTCCTTTAAGGTGATAAATATGAGCCAAGAGTCCGTACGTTTCAGCTGTAGGTCGTGCCGCTACATCTTTTTCGGCATAATGCAAGGCAGTGTCATAATCTTTAAAATTTTCGGCATACAGATTTGCTAAATAGGCATCATACATAGATCCGTATTCAGGTTTGTCTACAGTAGTAACAAATTCTTTTCGCAGTTGCTTGGCTTCCGCGGAAGCGCTTAACGACTCAGCTAGATCAGCACGAAATAACAACAGATCAGGACTTTGATTTTTGATTGAGGCCAGGATACGTTGGGCTTCACTGGGGTTATGTTCGTGTGAATAGGTAATCCAAGCAATGCGCTTTTTTGCGTAGGTATTTTGATCATCCAGCGCTAAGGTCCTTAAAAAGTAATCATAGGCGCGATCAAGTTGACCATCATGGCTGTAGTAGTCACCAAGATTGGTGTATGTCCAAATTAGTAAGTCTTGTTTCTTTGAAGCTTCAGCATATAACTTTGCTCGTTCCATATAGCTAATGGTTGCAGCTAGATTGCCTTGATGATCACTCCATTTGGCTAATCGTATGAGGTAATCAAAATCACCATAATTTTCAATTTGGTCGAGGTATTGTTCTGCTTTTTCAACCAAGCCCAACTCCATGGAGACGTCGAATAAAAGCATAGCCGTCGCTTTACGTTTACCTCCAATTTCTTGTGCATTTAAAAGTGTTTGATGTGCCTTTTTAAATTGGTGTTGGGTAATGTAGTTTTGGGCTAAGGCAAGCAAATAACTATCTTTAGAAATGGCAGCCTTATCTGCCGCTTTTTTTAATGCTTTTTCTGCCTTTTTTAAGGCATTAATGTCACCCGTTCTATTGAATAAGTTGGTGTAGGAATTACCGGCTGCTGCTAGTGCTACGATTTGTGTACTGTCGGTAGTAATACGGGAATTCCAAAAATCATTTTTTTTGTAAACAGCATCGAGTTGATCTGTTTTGGTTGAGATGAGATAGCTATTATAGTCTGATGCATCTGTAATACTTTGTTGATCACAGCTAAGGAGCATCAAACTTAATACGGTTGTGATATATAGCGTTTTCATGAGTTTGGTGTTTGTTTGTTTATAAAAGAAAGAGGACACAACGGGGGGCTTTTGTCATGCCCTCATTTCTTAACCACATAGCAGGACTATTGGTTCTATTTTGAATGCACGTTATTAGTTGTGCGGATTCTCTAGGTATGGAAAGCTTGAAAGCGGTGTTTCACCAGATGCATTTACATTATCGGTAACTAAAATGGGTAAATTTGGCTCACCGTCATTATCAGTGTCTTGGCCGTTAAAGCGATCTCCTGTTTCACCTCCAAAAAGTAAGATAAGAGAGACATCAATTACGTCATCGGTTAACTTCCTTCCGGTCAAAATTGTTTCAGGAGAAAGTCCACCAAAGTATGTGGTTGGTCCATCGGGAGCCACTTGCAACACATCTGTTGCCAAAATAGTGGTCAAGGTTGTAGCATCAAGATTTAAAATATTTGTTTCATACTCGACTCCAAAGGCTGCATGCAATGCCACAGCGCGATCCAAAAATTTAGGTTGGAAAATTGCCGTTTGTTCAGATGGAATAGTGAGGTTAAATAAATCTTTGTCTGCACTTGTTCCGCTTAATACGGTGTTGATTCCTGGTCTTCCCATTTGATCTTCTTGCGAAAAGGTTCCGGAAAAATCAAGTTCTGCCATAGGCTCTTCCATCATTACATCATCATCATTACCACAACTGGTAAGGGTGAGCGCAGCAGCTGCAATAAGCACGTAGGTATATAATATATTTTTCATTGTTCTTGTTTTTTAAATTAGTTTTACTGCTTTCTTTTAGCTTCTACCCACGTATTAAATACCTGTACTCCGGTACCGGCAGGATGTGCAAATGTTCCGCCTAATAAGGCATTAGGAACTTCTACCACGATAGATAAAACGTTTGTACCATCAAATGTATCTACGGCTTTATCTTCTGTCTTGAAGCCACCATTTGGTCCAGATGCATCGGCATCTCCGCCAATGACTGCGTTAAAGGTTCCAAAATCAAAAAAGAAAGGATCTTCTCGCAGACCTGCGAAATAAGAAAGTCCGTTCATGGTTTCTACGGTCGCATTCCCATTACCACTAATCATTACTTCACCTTGTAAAGTTGTATTAGCGTCGATAGTGCTATTGAGGCCTGTTGAGCCCGGTGCGTAAGGTCCAAAGAAGTACATTTTTCCGTTTCTTGGAATAGCTTGGATGACTAAATCTTCTACTAAATCTCCATTGTTATCAATGTTGATTTCTACCAAGACGTTTTCATCAAAGTCTGGATCTTCTCCTGTTGGAGCCAGGGTACTTTGCACATTAGCTACAAAAACAGTGTTATTTGAGTCTGCTCCTTCAAATGCAAAGAAATCTGTAATGTCTGCTGTTGTTCCGCCAACTGTTGGAGCATCCAAGTGATCGGCGGCGATAAAGGCAGCAGTTCCTAACAGGAAAGCCGCGATTAAAAAGAGGTTTGTTTTTTTCATTATTATTAATTTATTGTTCGCTCATACTTACGCGTGCTTTTAAGCAGTGGTTTTCGTTTTAGTGTTAAAGTAATGTTAATGAAAAAAGGATTAGGGCTTAATCAATCTAAATCGGTTGATTACCTTATCTTTGCGCACTTTTTAAGGAAGGCTCTCATGATCGAACGCATATTTAGAAATTTTACCTTTAATCCTAAAGACGATATCCTATCCGGATTGACTGTGGCTCTGGCTTTAGTGCCAGAGGCTGTGGCGTTTGCCTTTGTTGCGGGGATTGATCCATTAGTAGGTCTTTATGGTGCTTTTATGATGGGGATCGTGACAGCCTTATTTGGAGGTCGACCCGGGATGATATCTGGAGCGACCGGTGCTATGGCGGTAGTAATGGTGCATATGATCCAAAAAGGTAATGAAGCCGGTCTTGCCTTAGCAACGCCTATAGAAAATCTTGGTTTACAATGGTTATTTATCACCCTGCTATTTGTAGGTGTGATTCAAATTTCTGCGGGAGTACTCAAATTAGGAAAGTTTGTACGGCTTATACCACATCCTGTGATGATGGGATTTGTGAACGGTTTAGCCATCGTGATCTTTTTATCTCAACTTGGTCTTTTTAAGAAAACAATAAATGGCGAGACGCAATGGCTTTCAGGTTCTGCGTTATACATTATGCTGGGCTTAGTATTGCTCACCATGGCGATCATGTTTTTATTACCAAAACTTACTAAGAAGATTCCGGCAGCATTAACAGCTATAATTGTCGTTGCGTGTATCACCATTTTTGGAGATTTAGATGTAAGTACGGTAGGATCTTTTATCCGAGATGGAGGAGGGGAAGGGCTTCAAGGTTATTTACCTAGCTTTCAGGCACAAATCTTTACGCTGTTTGATACCCTCAACGGGCATTGGGATCTGATCATTTCAACAGCATTTTTATTGGCAGCAGTGGGTTTAATTGAGTCTTTAATGACCTTAAATCTTATTGACGAAATGACAGAAACCCGGGGTAGCGGTAATAGGGAGTGTATTGCGCAAGGTAGCGCCAATATGCTTAACGGTCTTTTCGGTGGGATGGGTGGTTGTGCCATGATCGGTCAATCCATTATCAATGTAAATGCAGGAGGTCGTGGTCGACTTTCCGGAGCTGTGGCGGCAGTTTCCTTGCTTTGCTTTGTATTGTTTGGAGCACCGCTTATAGAACAAATCCCTATAGCCGCGCTGGTAGGCGTAATGTTTATGGTGGTTATTGGCACCTTTGCCTGGAGTAGTTTTAGAATACTTCATAAAATACCGCTATCTGATGCGTTTGTGTTGATCGCAGTTTCTGCGATTACGGTTTGGCAAGATTTAGCGATTGCTGTTATTGCGGGAGTGATTATGTCTGCATTGGTTTTTGCCTGGGAAAATGCCACCCGAATTAGAGCTAGAAAACACGTAAAACCAGATGGTACCAAAGTGTATGAAATATGGGGGCCACTATTTTTTGGTTCTGTACAAGCTTTTAATAATAAATTTGATCCTAAAACAGACCCTGATCACGTTGAAATAGACTTTATTGAGTCTAAGGTGAGCGACCATTCAGGAATTGAAGCGCTACGTGGGATAGCAAATAAGTATCTTGATTTAGGAAAGAAAGTAAAGCTTACGCATCTCAGTCCAGAGTGTAAAGAATTGCTGTTAAAAGCTAATCCGGGATTTGAGCAGGTGATAGAAACCTCTATTGATGACCCGCGCTATTATGTAGTGACCGATACTGTAGATCAAACCGTATAATTAAAAATTGACAAGACATGGATAATGCACAGTTGTGGATAGACGAGGGAATTAAACTAATTGCTTATTATACTCCTAAAGTATTGGCAGCTTTGGTTATACTCATCATTGGTTGGTATTTGATCAAGAAAGTACTTAGGGTGATTGATCGGGTCATGGAAAAGCGAGAATATGACCTATCGCTAAGAAAATTCCTACATAATCTGGCTTCTTGGGCACTAAAGATATTTCTAATTGTTACGGTAGTTTCTACCTTAGGAATTGAAACAACCAGCTTAGCTGCCGTTATCGCTGCTGCCGGTTTAGCCATTGGATTAGCCTTACAAGGTTCACTGTCTAATTTTGCCGGCGGAGTCTTGATCATGGTATTTAAACCGTATAAGATCGGAGATTTCATTGAAGCTCAAGGTGTAAAGGGAACAGTAAAGGAAATCGAAATTTTTACCACCAAGCTAAATACGTTTGAGAATAGACTGGCGATAGTACCCAATGGTCAACTGGCTAATGGCAATATCATCAACTATTCTGCTGAAGAAAACCTGCGACTAGAATTAGTCGTTGGAGTGGGTTACGGTGAAAAAATTGATGAGGTTAGAGCCACGTTACAAGATATTATTCAGGCAGATGAACGTATTCTCGCTGATCCGGCTCCGCAGATTTTGGTCAAAGAATTAGCATCAAGCTCTGTAAACTTTGGGGTGAGGATGTGGACCTTTAGAGACAATTACTGGCCCTTAAACTTTGACCTTACAGAACAGGTGAAGAAGACCTTTGATGCAAAAGGCATTGAGATTCCTTATCCCCATCAGGTGGAGATCCATAAGCAGGAGTAATTCCTAAGCTTATCAAAAGTATAAATCCCGCTTAGGTGGGATTTGTTATTTCAGGTAGTTGAGCAAATAAAGAATCTTTGAAATGAGCACACTAAGTACTACACAGGAAACAATGAGGAAGTAAATGCTTCCGCTTTCACGTTTTATGATAATATCACCGGGGAGTTTAAACAAACTCAAACCAAAACGCTCTGCGACTAAGCTGATCAATCCAATGAGCACAACTAAAAGTCCAATTCCTATTAAAGTTTTTCCGGTAGAAGAAGAAAACATAGCCTTTACCTTTCTTCAAAATTAGCATTTTATTACCACCTGCCAGATTCATTCTTCAGTATCTTTAATAGAAAATAAAGCATGAAATCACCTCTTAGAGTATTGTACATGATGGTGGCGCTAGGCATGAGTGCTTTTTTAATGAGTATGATAGCTATGAAACATAAGGCCGAAGAGAACCCCCAAAATGTATTGGGAAGCGAACTAAAAACTTGCTGCATAGACCCCATGACGGGATTTTACAGAGACGGAAGCTGTAAAACAGGATCTGAAGATCAAGGAACTCATGTAGTGTGTGCACAAATGACCGAAGAGTTTTTACGTTTTACCAAATCAAAAGGGAATGATCTCTCTACGCCAATCCCTGCCTATAATTTTCCCGGATTGAAACCCGGCGACAAATGGTGCTTATGCGCACTGCGATGGAGAGAGGCACTCAAGGCAGATAAAGCTCCGCCGGTTATATTAGAACGCACCAATGCTAAGGCGCTGGACTATGTAAGCATGGAGGAATTAAAGGCGAATGAATTAGTTGAATGACAAAACTATTCTGAATGAAGTGAAAAAATCTTTTAAAGCTGCACTACTGCATTTTTAGTAAATCGATTTTATAACACATAACCTAATAACTCTTAACGTAAAAGCCATGACCCGCGTACGCTTAGAAATAGATGAAGTAATGATCCACCGCCCCAAAAAACGATGGAAATTATATTTTGTAATTGCAGCCAGCCATCCAGATGATAAAAACAAGATGATTGTTACTGCATTGCCTTCTGAGCCTTTTAAACTAAGTAAACGACACGATAATTCGTTTATGTTTGATACTGATGAAGTGGGGTCAGAGGGATTATTTGTGTTAAGTCAAGAAATCCCAAGAAACAGAGAATTGAATGTACATATTCATTTGCGGCATACCCGCAGATCTTCCCGAAACTTAGGGGAAGTGCTTAAAGATATTCAAAATGGAATGGGAAAACAGGCCTTTGATATTGTCACTGATATTGTTGGAACAGCCAGTGTTCCCTGGTTGGTGATTGCCAAAAAAGCAGTGCCGCTCATCGGTCAAATTTTAAGTGAACTGCCAGACCGTGACTTTGGGTTTTTAAGTGCGTTCGAACGTTTTGGACCAGAGTTTGAAGACCAAACTGAAATTGACCGAATAAAAGATTTTACCGGCGACGCTTCGCTAGTGTACAGCTGGTCAGTTGACGAGGAACCTATGATCGCCTAGTCTTTTGAATAGTTTAAGATTTTTCGGGCACCTTTATAAATCCATTCGTTTGTTCTCACCCTATTTAACGCGATCACGGTAATAAAAAATAAAAATAAAATAGCTCCAAAAATGGCTTGAGTTCCTGTAAGTTCTTTCGAAAAGTAATTAGACAATCCTATTTGAAATATTCCGCCGTATAATACGATATAATGGATCATATAGATGGAAAGGGTTTTTTGACCAATAGAAGTGATCCATGGTTTATTGAGATAATTTTCTGCTACATATAAAATGGCCATAATCAATAAGACATTACCCAGTCGTGTAAAGAGGTAGTTAAAATTGGCAGAATCGCTAAAAATTTGAACACCCGTAGCGTAATGTAATTTCATCAATATAGCTGAAGAGTACCATAACAGAGTGGCGCCCAAAACTCCAAAAAGGCTAAGAGCTACAACCTTCAAATATTTTTTTGTATTAAAATAGTAAAACAGAAGCCCTATTAACGCACCGTAAAAGACATAACCAATCCACGGAATAATAGTAAAAACAGAACCCTGTGCTTTTGTAACGTAATTTGCAATAGCTAGCGGAATATAACTGGGAATATCTAAATTTCTATATGCCGGTTCATATAAAAATAGTACCGTTCCTAAGAACAGCAACAATCCCGAAAATAAATAAGGTACTCTATTGAAGCACCAAAATAAAAAAAGTAAACATAAAATCGATAATCCTATACAGTGCAGGACATCAACCTTTAAGAATAAATCAAGATTTATATCTCCCCATATCCATGAAAATAACTGAACCTTAAGTAAATATCCCAGCAGGATAAGTAGAAATCCACGCTGAATACCTTTTTTAAATCGCTTGGATAAAGTTTTATTTTCTTTTGCACGTAATAACAGATACATAAACACCACTCCAGAAATGGTAAAAAAGGTAGGTGCCGTAATACCTCGTATGTATTTCCAAATCAAAAATATCCCGTTGGTCTCGTCCCTATAGGCAGTGGACATTAGCGTATCAACAAAATGTCCTTGCAACATCATCAAGATCGCGAATGCTCTGGTGAGATCAATAAAGATTAGACGTTTAGGTTGCATTAAATATCACGATTTGACACAATGGATTGAACAATAAGGGCCAGGTATTCTCGTGTAATAAGAGAATTACAATTCGTATTCGCTAGAAAAGAAATGACAAGTTCCTCATTAGGGTATATTAGTAAATATGTAGAGGCACCTACACCACCGCCGCTGTGACCATAGTATGGTCTATTGAACTGATCTGTACCAATCTCCCATCCAAGTCCGTAAGAAATAGCTTTATCATCAATTCGTTGTTTTGAAACAAATTGCTTTTTAATTGGGTTTAGAACAATACTATTATTTCGCCAGGAGTTGCCAAAAGAAAGTATGTCACTTACGTTAGCGTAGAAACCACCACCACCCAGCTTGTAAAAGTTTTCAACGGGTTTAGCCTCACGAACTTTTTTGGATTTTGTTTTTTGATAAAAAGAAGTAAGGTTTGCGTTAGGAATATCACTTATATTATGGTAAACATGTTCTAGCGCTAAAGGTTTTATAAGTTTTTGTTGAACGATTTCCTCAAACGGAGTTTTGGTCTCTTCCTGTATCGCCAGTGATATCAAGTTAAAACCAAATGTACTGTAAAGGAACTTTGTGCCGGGTTGATATTCCAATGAATCGTTTATAAACAAATTAATTCCTTCCCTTATGGAGCGGGATTCATTGAGCATAAATTCATTTCCTCGGTATGATCGAATGCCACCTGTATGAAAAGCTAATTGTCTAATTAAAATAGGATAATTTTTTTTAGGAAAGTAGGGGATATATTCATGCACTGATTTGTCAAGCTCCATGATCCCCTCATTAACTAATACAGCAAGAGTTGCAGCTGTAATGGCCTTAGAAATGCTAGCCAATCTAAACACGGTAGTAGAATCTACTTTTTGTTTTTCAGCTTTATTTGCATATCCTAAATAATCCTGATAAACCAGCGAATCTGCAATACTAATTTGTAATGCCAGTCCTACTAATTTTTCCTTGCGTTTTAATTTTTTAAGGATACGATGCTGTTCCTTAAATATGACAGGATATTGTTTTTGAGCAAATACCCGGTTTGAGTTAGAAAATAATATACCGATGCCCAAAAAAATGAGCAAATACGAGTTGATCCTTTTCATTTAAAGACGAATATACTATTTCCTTAAAAGATTTGTTACCTTATGCAACCCGTTACGACCAAATCTTCATGAAACCTTATAAGCTACGTTTCTTATTTTCCTACAGCCAAATCTTTTTCACATGGTAGGAATAATAATTATTATTATAGTCTTCACGGCAATGCTGATTTTTTTTTCAATAAATGCTGTTGAATCATTATATGTTTTAAAAAGACAGCGTCCTCTTTATGTACACTTTTACATTAGATTAAAAGATATATCTGTGCAAGAACAGCAGTTTTTACTCAAGGAGTTTACATTTTACGCTAACCTTTCTCAAAGATACAAGCGTTTTTTTAGACATCGATTAGCAGTGTTTATGGAAGATAAAGTATTTGTTTCAAGAGAGGGTCAAGAAATTACTTCGCAGGTAAAGCTTTTAATAAGTGCAACTGCCATAATGCTCACGTTTGGGATGCGCAACTATACGCTGGATATTTTAGAACGTATTATTGTTTACCCTTCATCATTTTTTAGCCGAACGAATAAACATCAACATTTGGGCGAGTTCAATCGCGCATTTAAGTCGCTAGCCTTGTCATGGGAGGGAGTTCAAAGGGGATTTGAGAATGAACACGACAATTTAAATTTGGCTATCCATGAGTTTACGCACGTACTTCATTTTAATAGCCGAAAATTTAAAGATGTAAGTAGTACAATCTTTTCAGATGGATATGATCAATTAGAAAAGTATCTTTCTAACAAAAAAAATTTAGCTAAGCTGAAGGGATCTACACACTTTAGAACGTACATGTATACCAACCAATTTGAATTCCTGGCGGTGCTCATTGAACATTTTATTGAATCTCCAGTTTACCTGAAGCAAAACTTTCCAGAGCTTTATACCTTATCCAAACGTATGCTCAATTTTAGATTCGCGGGATACTAGTTTTTTGTGTCCAATACCGTATGCTTAGAAGAGATATCTTCTAAAATCTTTTTGGCATGAACCCTTGAGTTTTCGATGAACCATTTATGGGTTTCCATCCCACCACAAATGACTCCGGCAAGATAAAGACCTTTTACATTCGTTTCCATAGTTTCTTCATTGTATTCGGGTATTTGGCTGTCATCATTAGATAGGTTTACGCCAAGATGTTTTAAGAAATGAAAGTTTGGTTTATATCCTGTAAGCGCTAAAACAAAATTATTTTCAAGTGTTTTTTCACCTTTAGGAGTATCAATGATAATAAAAATAGGTTTTATCTCTTTTACGGTACTGTTGTAGAAAACGTCAATACTCCCTTCTTTAATGCGATTTTCAATATCTGGCTTAACCCAGTATTTAACGCGGTCGCTAATTGATTCACCTCGAATGATCATGGACACCTCTGCACCTTTACGATAACATTCTAAGGCCGCGTCAACAGCTGAGTTACTCGCACCGATTACAGCGACTTTTTGCATTGCGTATAAGTGAGGATCATTGTAATAATGGCTCACTTTAGGTAAATCTTCCCCCGGAATATTTAATAGATTTGGTATGTCATAAAAGCCTGTAGCGAGAATTAAAAAACGGGAAGTATAGGTACCTTTGGTAGTGTTTACTGTAAATAATTCTTCGGTTTTATTGACTTCTTTTACGGTTTCAAATAAATTAATATTGAGCTGATTGCTGGTGACTATTCTTCTGTAATACTCTAACGCTTCATCTCTTTTTGGTTTAGCCTCTTTACTTATAAAAGGAATAGAATCAATCTCCAATTTCTCTGAAGAGGAGAAAAACTGCATATTCACAGGATAATGATATAAAGAGTTTACGATGGTCCCTTTTTCAATAATCAGGTAATCAATTCCCTTATTATTTGCCGCTAGGCCACAGGCGATTCCAATAGGACCACCACCAATAATAATAAGTTCAACGTTTTTCAAGATACCAATGCCTTTAGGTGTTTAATTATACCTAATTGATCTTTGCTTTTAAATACATAGCTTCCGGCTACAAGAACATCAGCACCAGCCTCAATCAACTTCTCAGCATTTTGATCAGTAACTCCGCCATCAATTTCAATTTTAGTGGTTGCCCCAGTTTTATGAATAAGTGCTTTGAGCTTCTTAATTTTTGCGTACGTATTTTCAATGAATTTTTGACCACCAAAACCCGGATTGACGCTCATCAAACAAACCATGTCAATATCTGTGATGACATCTTCTAATAAATCAATATTTGTATGAGGATTTAGTGCGACACCGGCTTCCATTCCTTCAGCTTTAATAGCTTGTAGCGTACGATGTAAATGGGTGCAGGCCTCATAATGAACGGTGAGTATATCTGCACCCAATCCAGCGAACGTACTTATGTAACGATCCGGATCAATGATCATTAAATGAACATCAATTGTTTTGGATGCATGTTTAACGATATCCCTTAACACTGGCATTCCAAAGGATATATTGGGAACGAATACACCATCCATGATATCAATATGAAACCAATCGGCTTCACTTTGATTGACCATTTCAACATCACGTTGTAGGTTGGCAAAATCAGCTGCTAGGATAGAAGGAGCAATAATTTTTGGAGTCATGAGGAGTTCTTTGACCACAAAAATACTGTTCTATCCCTTAAATCGCCATAAATTTATCTAAAAGGTAGGAAACTGCTTCTCTAGATTGATTTTGTTTGGACGTTTCTCTTAAGTGCTCTTTTAGGGCATACATGCTTTGCTTGCTGTCAGCAATGGTGAATGAGGATTCATATTGATCAAAGGTGTACTCCTCAATCTCCTTTTCATATAATTTGATAATCATGTGGTGGCGATCATCAGATTTAATATTTTCAAATAATGGTTTGACTAGTTCTTTGGGACCCTCTAAAATTTGAAAAAAATTACCATCGGTATAAATGAAAGCACCATGTATGTCATGAGCTTCATTCCATGTAACACTATCTACCATAAGCTGTTTGATCTCCTGTGGAGTTATGGTTGCTGATGCGGTACTGCAATAACAGATAGTATAAATCATAATACATTTACGAATTTGTAAATATATCAATTAAACAGATGTTAATAAAGAAAAACCTCCGGTAATCAGCCGGAGGTCATTCATCAATCAAAAAACGAACAGTATAATTCCCACATGAATGGGAATCTGGTACCGTCGTACTCGTCTTAGGATGTTGTCTATCCTAAATAGGTCTTTAGTATTTTACTTCTGGACGTATGTTTTAAACGTCTAATTGCTTTTTCCTTGATTTGTCTCACACGCTCACGTGTCAAGTCAAAGGTTTCTCCAATTTCTTCAAGTGTCATTGGATGTTGATCTCCTAATCCAAAATACAGTCGAATCACATCTGCTTCACGAGGAGTAAGTGTTTCTAATGCACGTTCTATCTCAATACGTAGTGATTCATGTAATAAATCCTTATCTGGATTTGGTGATTCACCTGATCGTAAAACATCGTACAAGTTAGAATCTTCTCCTTCAACAAGAGGTGCATCCATACTTACGTGACGGCCAGAGTTTTTCATAGACTCTTTCACATCACTAATGGTCATATCCAATTCCTTTGCAATTTCCTCAGCACTTGGTGGACGCTCATTAGCTTGCTCAAGATAAGCAAATGTTTTATTAATTTTATTAATCGAACCAATCTTGTTTAAAGGTAAACGAACAATACGAGATTGCTCTGCCAGTGCTTGAAGAATAGATTGTCTAATCCACCACACCGCATAGGAGATAAATTTAAATCCTCGGGTTTCATCAAAACGTTTAGCCGCTTTAATTAATCCTAAGTTTCCTTCGTTAATTAAATCTGGAAGTGTTAATCCTTGGTTTTGATATTGTTTAGCAACGGATACTACGAATCTAAGGTTCGCTTTAGTGAGCTTCTCTAGTGCACGATCGTCACCAGCTTTGATTCGCTGAGCTAATTCTACCTCTTCTTCAGCAGTGATTAGATCTACTTTACCTATTTCTTGTAAATACTTATCTAAGGAAGCGGTTTCACGATTGGTGACCTGCTTCGTAATTTTGAGCTGTCTCATTTACGATATGATTGTTTGAAAGATTATTGTGAAAAGTGTTCTTTGGGGCATTTACATAATTATACGTAAAACAACAGTAAAAAGTTACAATTTGGACAAAATTTTAAATATTCCACCTTTTCTTAAATTCAATTCTCTTTTCTTCACTATAAAAATGAGCCATTAATTTTGAACTGTATACACGATCAAGAATTTCATTGGGAATCTTCACGTTTGAAACAGCGTCTTTATAGGTTGAATTTTGCTGCACATTTGATCTAATAGAAGTCAACGAATTTTCTACACTAAGAAACTCAGAGATTACAGTAGGCATTAACGCATCAATTTTTTCCATGTGTAGAACCAGTAAATTGACATTTCCCTTTCGTATGATGACATACCCTTGTTCAGGGTCAAAGGAATGCTCAAAGACATCAATATCAAAACATGCCTTAACTTCTTTATCAAACCAATTGAGGGGATAATGAAAAAAATTAGGTCGCTTTAATACGAATTCATTAAAAAATTTTGACACTAGCTGACTATTGGCTTGACCTTGCTCATCCTGTATATTCTTTTCGGCAATGGTAGGAAGTTTATATAATGAAGATATTTGACGCGCAATTACATCTCTAACACTGGAAATAATATAAATATCTCGTTGAGGTAAATTCTTCAACACCCTACGCAATCTATTCACCTCTAATAAATGATACGGTATGCGTTTAGATTTAAAATTATTAGTTTCAGTAATCCAATTATTTTTAATCCCTGATTTAGATAGAAAGTGCGTGTGAAATACAGCTAATGAAGCATCTTGTTTAAGCGATCTTTCTAGAGTTGTAGATCCTACCTGCCCCATGGTATGTACAATTACGGGTATTTTACCCTGCTTAATGGGTAAAATAGCTGCTCTGGCTTTTTTTTCTGCTCTAAGGTATTGTTTAAAATTCTTTCTTAGGTAAATGTATTTTTTGATCAAAAGGAGCTGTTTGAATAGAAATTGAAAGCTCTAAAAAAAAAATGATTCCTCCAAATAATTGCTATTTGAAGGAATCGTTCTTATAAACTAAAGAAATTGGTTTTACTTATCTTCTCTAGGTTTTCTATCGTCTCTACGATTGTCTCTACCGCGATTATCACGACCACCTCGACCTTTATCATCTCTGGGCGGGCGTGCTACATAACCTTCAGGTTTAGGTAAAATAGCTTTACGAGAAACTTTTTCTTTGCGGGTTCTTGGATCTAATCCAAAGTATTTCACATCAAGTACATCACCAATATTCACGATATCAGTAACATTATCTGTACGTTCCCACGCTAGTTCAGAAATGTGTAACAACACTTCATTCCCCGGAGCTTCGACATATTCTACCACGGCGCCAAAGTCAAGTACTTTAATCACTTTAACTTCGTAGATACTTCCTTTTTCTGGCTTAAAGGTGATTGATTCAATTTTAGCTAAAACTGCATCAATTCCTTCTTGGTTTGTACCAAGAATTTCTACGATACCTTCTTCGGTCACAGGATCTTCATTGATCACAATTGTGGTTTTGGTCTCTTTTTGTAGTTCTTGGATTACTTTACCACCTGGTCCAATTAAGGCGCCAATATATTCGTTAGGAATAGTTCTGGTGACCATTTTAGGAGCATGTGCTTTTACATCATCACGTGGAGTCTCAATCGTATCTGTTAGTTTTTCAAGGATATGTAAGCGTCCATCACGGGCTTGCTTTAAGGCGTTTACCAGAATTTCATATGAAAGTCCTTTCACTTTGATATCCATTTGACAAGCAGTGATACCATCTCTAGTACCTGTTACCTTAAAGTCCATATCTCCCAAGTGATCTTCATCACCAAGAATATCAGACAGTACAGCATACTTACCAGAATCTCCATCACTAATTAATCCCATCGCGATACCAGAAACAGGTTTTTTAAGATTAACACCAGCATCCATTAATGCCATCGTACCAGAACATACAGTCGCCATTGATGATGACCCATTAGATTCTAATACTTCACTTACCACACGTACGGTGTACGGGCAATCTGCGGGAATCATACCTTTAAGGGCACGTTGCGCCAGGTTACCGTGTCCTACTTCTCTACGTGAAGTACCTCGAATTGGTCGCGCTTCACCCGTTGAGAACGGAGGGAAGTTGTAGTGTAAGTAAAAGGTTTCTTCACCCTCAAATGATGGCATATCAATTTGATTTGCTTCACGCGAAGTACCTAAAGTTACGGTAGCTAACGCCTGAGTTTCACCACGGGTAAAAATAGCAGAACCGTGCGTAGATGGCAGGTAGTCCACCTCACACCAGATTGGTCTGATTTCATCTGTTTTTCTGCCATCAAGACGTTTACCTTCAGTTAAGGTAAGGTCTCTAATCGCAGCTTTTTCAGCTTTATAGAAGTATTTTGAGACTAAATCACCAAAATCTTCCAATTCCTCTTCAGTAAAGGTAGCTTTTACCTCTTCTTTTATTTCCGCGAAAGCGTTACTGCGTTCTTTTTTCGAAGAACCTGCTTTAGCAATTTCATATACTTTATCATAGGTAAGGTCATGTACTTTCTTCTCAAGATCTGCATCCTCACGCTCAGCATCATACTCACGCACCTCTTTTTTACCAAAAGCCTCAGCAAGCCTTATTTGAGCCTCACATTGCTTTTTAATCGCTTCGTGGGCAAATTTGATGGCTTCTACCATTTCTTCTTCAGAAATTTCTCCCATCTCACCTTCAACCATCATCACAGAATCGGCAGAAGCTCCAATCATCATATCGATGTCAGATTCTTCTAATTGCGCTCTGGTGGGGTTGATGATAAATTCACCGTTTACGCGACCTACACGGGCTTCAGAAATCGCACATTCAAATGGAAAGTCTGAAAGCTGGATCGCAGCAGATGCGGCTAGACCTGCCATTGCATCTGGCATAACATCATCATCATGAGACATCAATTGGATCATTACCTGTGTTTCTGCATGGTAATCCTTAGGGAAGAGTGGGCGTAATACACGATCTACTAAACGCATCGTCAACACCTCACCATCACTTGGACGTGCTTCACGCTTAAAGAAACCACCCGGGTAACGACCCGCAGCAGCAAATTTTTCGCGATAATCCACCGTAAGGGGTAAGAAATCTACATCACTTTGTTTGTAATTGGAAACAACGGTACACAATAGCATACACTTTCCTGATTGTACCACAACACTCCCGTGGGCTTGCTTGGCTAATTTTCCGGTTTCGATAGAAATTTCTCTACCGTCACCAAGGTCAATGACCTCTTTGTAAACTTTTGGAATCATACTTTTTAATTCAGCAGGAGTATTTTCCTACTATTAAACAATGGTCTTTTGCTTGAATAAGCAGTTGTTGTTGTGTTGTGAAGGTTTAGACCAATGAGAAATGCTTTATGCACTTTTAAGCTAATTATTACATCGTAATAATCGGTACTATGTTGAAGCGAACTGCTCCAGGATATTTCAATAAACTAAAAAGAGAGGGCGCGCCCTCTCTTTTTCTATAACTCTTACTTTCTTAATCCTAATTCTTTAACAATCGCACGGTATCTGTTGATATCCTTTTTAGTTAAATAATCAAGCAGAGCTCTACGCTTACCTACTAGCATTACCAGCGAACGCTCTGTGTTGTAATCCTTACGATTTTTCTTTAAATGCTCAGACAAGTGAGCAATTCGATGCGTGAATAACGCAATTTGTCCCTCAGCAGAACCGGTATCCTTTTTACTGCTACCGTGCTTAGCGAACATTTCTTCTTTCTTTTCTTTAGTCAAATACATGCCAATATTTATTTAAATGATTTTTATGTATGTTTTTTCAAACAGGGTGCAAATATACTCTTTTTTAGAGAAACCGAAATAAATATTGTCCTCATTAAACTTTTTACGATTGATTTAGTCCTACTACAAAACAAAACATACGTATTATGAAACAAATATCTAAAATTTGGGCCCTACAAATCACCTTGGGTGCTCTACTATTGAATTCTTGTGAGCAATCTCAAGTTGAAGTTGCTGCAATCTCTGCCGAAGAAGTCGCCGTGGAGGCAAAAGCCAACCAAATTTCTGATCAAAGTGTCGATATTGTTGATCAATTTGTACAGGAAGAAGAGAATAAACAAGCAGGGAAATCCATAATCAACTCCTTTTTTAATCCATGTGTAAGTGCAACCATAAGTAATGATACTAATGTAACGTCAATTGAACTTGATTTTGGCGATGGATGTACACTTGAAAACGGGCATGTTGCTGCCGGGCAAATTTTTATAACCGTAATGACGGAGTCTCAAGTATCGCGTGAGATTAACTATACCTATCAAGATTTTTCTTTAAGTGGCAATCTCATAGAGGGTGGAGGAAAGATTATCAGAGTAAAGGAAAATGCTAATGCCAATCCGCAAAGTACATTTACAGCTGACGTTGCCATTCAATTAGAAGACAGCGGAGTTTTAGTGAACCGAAGCATAGCAAAAACCAGAGAATGGATTGCCGGAGTAGGAACAGGCACGTGGACAGACAATGTTTATCTCGTAACAGGTAGCTGGACGTCACAGACCAGTAACGGATTTAGCAAAAGCGCAGAAGTAACACAAGAATTGACCAGACGATTAGACTGCCCCATATTTGTAAGTGGTGTTGTTTCGCTTGCGCGGAATAATAGAAGCGGTGAACTCAACTATGGTGAAGGGGAGTGTGACTCATTGGCCACATTAACCGTAAACGGAAACGATTACACCATTTATATTGACTAAGTTGGTATAGTAAATCAAAAAAACCGCCGATCGGCGGTTTTTTTATTATCTCAAATGTTGATTTAAAATAAGGTCAATGTATTTATTGACATTGTCTTTTAAGTTTTTACGGTGGGAGATAAAATCTAAAAAACCATGCTCTTGCACAAACTCGGCTGACTGGAAGCCTTCAGGTAACTCTTTGCCCGTTGTATCTCGCACTACACGTGGCCCTGCAAATCCAATTAATGCGCCGGGTTCACTAATATTAATATCTCCCAGCATCGCAAAAGAGGCTGTCGTTCCACCGGTGGTAGGATCGGTACATAAGGAGATGTAAGGAATTTTAGCATCATCTAGTTGAGCTAGTTTCGCAGAGGTTTTTGCCAGCTGCATCAATGAATAGGCTGCCTCCATCATACGTGCTCCACCAGATTTAGAGATCATCATAAATGGAGTTTTGTGTTCAAGTGCATACGCTGCAGCGCGGGCAATCTTTTCTCCCACAACAGAGCCCATTGATCCACCAATAAACCTAAAATCCATACAGGCAACCACTAAATCTTTTCCTTTAGATTTTCCTACCGCGGTTCGCACAGCATCTTTTAAGCCCGTTTTTTTTTGAGCTTCTTTTAAGCGGTCAACATATTTCTTACTGTCCTCAAATTTTAAAGGATCCTTAGACGTAAGGTTTTTGTCTAATTCTTTAAATTTATTATCATCAAAAAGAATTTCAAAATATTCTTCACTGCCAATTCTTACATGATAATCATCCTCTGGACTTACATAATAGTTCTGCTCCAGTTCTTTAGATTCAACGATTTTACCTGTTGGAGATTTATACCATAATCCTTTAGGAACATCTTTTTTATCTTCAGTAGGAGTTTGAATTCCTTTTTGCGTACGTTTAAACCAAGCCATATTTTACGATTGTATTAATTGAACGATAAGCCTGGATCCTCTATTTAGAAAGGGTATCGACATTGTTCAAATCTTCAAATGCTTTTTTGAGACGATTGATGAAGGTAAGTTCACCTTCTCTTAACCATTTACGGGGATCATAATGTTTTTTATTGGGTTGATCCTCCCCATCTGGATTTCCAATTTGAGTGGCAAGATAATCTTTCTTAGCATGCATATACTCAAAAATGCCTTTAGTAAAGGCAAATTGAAGATCAGTATCAATATTCATTTTAATGACACCATACCCAATGGCTTCTCTAATTTCTTCCAGAGTTGATCCGCTTCCGCCATGAAAAACAAAATCAATGTGATTTTCTTCTACGCCATATTTTTTAGTCACAAACTCCTGAGAATTCTTGAGAATTTTCGGCGTTAATTTTACATTTCCCGGCTTGTATACACCGTGAACATTTCCAAACGCTGCGGCAATGGTGAATTGATCACTTACCTTGCTTAATTCTTCGTATGCGTATGCCACTTCTTCTGGTTGGGTGTACAATTTTGAATCATCAACATCTGTATTGTCTACGCCGTCCTCTTCACCTCCCGTGATTCCCAATTCTATTTCTAACGTCATACCCATTTTAGACATGCGCTTAAGGTATTTTTTACAGATCTCAATATTTTCTTCGAGTGGTTCTTCACTCAAATCGATCATATGAGAGCTATATAATGGCTTACCGGTTTCTTTATAATGTTTTTCGCTGGCATCTAAAAGGCCGTCTATCCAGGGTAATAGTTTTTTAGCACAGTGATCAGTATGTAGAATTACTGTAGCACCATAAGCATTTGCAAGCTCATGTACGTGCCTTGCACCGGCTACACCACCAGCTATAGCAGCTTGTTGATTTTCATTTGATAAGCCCTTCCCCGCATTGAATTGAGCGCCACCATTAGAAAACTGGATAATTACCGGAGAATTTAATGCTGCGGCTGTTTCAAGGACACTATTTATGGTGTTTGAACCAACAACATTGACCGCCGGTAAGGCATAACCATGTTTTTTAGCGTGATTGAAAATAGCTTGAACTTCTTTTCCGGTGGCAACACCAGGTTGAATAGAATGACTCATTTTATTGGTTTAGTTGTAAGATTACAAAAATAACAAATTCTGTCACTTAGAAGGGGTAATTAATTCCAAAATGGTATACGGTATTTGCAAAATTATAATTAGCAAACCATTGGTTGCCTTCACGACCCGGTTCGTAGGTTTTAAATCCGGCATCTGCACGTATCACAAAAATGTTTACATCGTACCTTATTCCAAAACCTGATCCAATGGCAAGTTCTTTTAAATCTGTAAAAGAGTCAAACACGGCTTCGGTATCATCGACATTATCATAAATATTCCAAATATTCCCAATATCGGTAAACAGCCCCAGATTAAAACTCCCAAAAAGATTAAAACGATATTCAGCATTAAATGCCAATTTCATATTAGCTTCATTAAATTCATCTGGTCCACCTGTACTACCCGGTCCTAAGGTGTATGCTTGCCAGCCTCTGTTATCATTAGGCCCACCTGCAAAGAAACTACGTGCAAACGGGATACTGTTTGAGTTTCCATAAGGTAGGGCCAGTCCACCCAGAGCACGTACAGCAATTACCTGCTGCTCACCTATTTCCCAGTGTTTAATAAAATCCAATTCCAGTTTGGCATATTGTGAGAATTGGACCCCAAATAAATCATACGTTTCGTCTTGATTTTGCTCAAGACCAATAAGTGGAGCTAATAAAGCTAAAGAATTGCCGGCAAGTTCAAACTGTGCTCTAAAACGGGAATAATCCTCATCATTGATTCCTCTACGTGTGTTCTTTAGGTAGCTAAAGTTTGATGCAAGGATAAAGTTATCTTCGGTTAGTCTGTCCCTACGTTCATCAATGGTATTTAATGTCTGCTCTTCATCATTTGTTAACCCGCTTAAGAGCTCATTTTCAAAGTCTGAAAGCAGGGAGGAGGTACCAAAGGGGATGCTAAGCTCCAACGGATCTTCTAATTCTCCTGTCTCATCAGTCTTGAAATAACTTTCATTGATTGATTCAAAATTTTCCGCTGCGATTTCATTTAAACGGGTAAAAGAATTGGTGTATACATTAAAATAATTCTCCACATTTAAATTACGCACATACTGCAAATTAACCAAATCAAAATTAAGTCTAAGAATTGGTTTGGGTTTCCAGTTATAGCTAAATCTTCCGGTGACGTTTCGTTTGTCAAGTCCTATGTTTTGCTGCGAACTTACCCCGGTGCTTACCTGAGTAAACGGAGACATGGATTTCTTAATAAATTTTTCAGTATTGATAGGGAAGAGTATCCGGGGAATAGAGAGGGTGAGATCTGCACCAATTTCAGAAATATTGAAAAATCTGTCCTGGCTGCTGGTTGCAGCATCGTCTGAAGAACCAAAACTCCCCCTACCTGAAAGTTCCAATGTTTCCAGTCTGTTGAATACATTTCTAACTAACACGGATCCTCCAAGTGCGATTCCTAAATCCTGAATATTACTTCTGGAGACATCAAAATTTACGCTAGCACCAAAGCGTTTTCTAGGTTCTAAAAATATATTGCTGATTAATTTTGTTCCCGTACTATCTCTGGGATCTGGTTGATAAATAATATTGCCATAACTCAAATTAAACGTGCGCAGTTCTGCAATGCGTTGAGCGGTTAGCGTTCGGTTTAAATCAGCATAAACATCTCCTTTTTTAATAAAAAGAACATCAGTAAGTGATTTAGGGGTGTATTTTATCCCGTTATAGGCATAAAAATTGTAACCTTCATAACTGGTCGTATCGGTTAAGAATTTGTTTCGGTTTTCAAAAGAATAGTCGGTAAACACATTCACCTCACTTATTTTATGGACTTTATAAGGTACTGTAAAGGTAGAATCCCCACGTGTGATGCTTCGGTTATCAACGATAAGCTTTACGTCAATCTTATTACCAGTTTGAATAGTATCTGCCTCAAATTTTATGGCTTCCTGATCAAAATGATACAATCCATTATTCCTAAATAAGGTCGTAATACGATCCCTTTCAATATTAAAATCAAGGGTTTTATATTGAGTATCTTCTTTTATGAACGATTTGCGTTTTGCACTAGAATAAATGGAATCTGCCACGGAGCTTTCAATTGCTCTGGAGATACTATCAATGACATAAGGTTTGCCGGTGTCAATGTTATAATCTATGCTTCCACGTTGATCCTCCTTATATTCGATCGTATAATCTACAGCCGCATCAAACCAACCGTGATTATAATACCACTCCTTTAAACGATTTGCAGAATTCTGTGCAGCTTCATCACTAATAATACTGGGAGCTTGACCACTGGTTCGTTTAAATTCATTCCAGTTTCGATATATTACCCCAAGTCGTTTTACTTGCTTTTGAGAAATTAGACTATTGAGCCTATCAGGTCGTTTTGGCTTTCGGTATAACCATTCATTAAAAAGGCTATCAGGATTCTTTTTAGCTTCATTAAATAAAAATAGTTTAAGTGGAAAAAATCCTATCCCCGCATTTGGTTTGAGCGAAAGTTGACTGTTTATACCATAATCGGTTACCTTATCGCCATTTTCGAGAATAGTATTTTTAGTAAGGAGATATTCGTCATCATCCAGCTTTTTTACAGCATTACAAGATTGTACGAGTATAACTATTACGGCAAGAAGTAATATTTTAGCTGAAAATCTTTTCAACAAGGAGTCATTATTCATTCAAAAATACATTTTTTGCATGGTTAGCAAAAGCCAAATTAAGTTAATACTAAGTCTGTCTCAAAAAAAGTACCGTAATAAGCATGGACTGTTTGTAGCCGAAGGAATTAAAGTGATTAATGAGTTGATTAACTCCTCTTTTAAATTATCCTTGCTCTTAACAGCTGAAGGTTTTTTTGAAGAAATTTCCACTCGTATTATTATAACGGATCGTGAACTTAAATCAATATCTAATTTAAGCACACCGCAAAAAGCTTTAGCCATTTTTGAAATACCTCAAGCTAGTGCGATTAAGGTAGATACACTCGTAGTCGCCTTAGATGGAGTTAGGGATCCTGGTAATTTAGGAACAATCATTCGATTGTGTGACTGGTTTGGCGTCAAACAGCTACTTTGCTCTCATGATACTGTGGATGCCTATAATCCTAAAGTGATACAGGCTACAATGGGATCTATAGCAAGGGTAGAAGTGCATTATCTTGATCTTAAAGCGTTCGTAATAAATTCATCAATCCCGGTCTACGGTACGTTTATGGATGGCGTAGCTGTACAACATGAGGAATTGAGTTCTCCGGCGGTATTGGTTTTGGGCAATGAGGCAAATGGAATTTCTAATGAGGTTGAAGACGCAGTAACTAGCCGCATTAGTATTTCACCTTATGGTAAGAACCCACAGACCGAAAGTCTCAATGTCGCAACAGCTGCAGCAATCTTCTTACACGAATTTAGACGTGGATAAATCTATTGAAATGTAAAGTTTAGGAATATTCCACGCGTTCCCATTTTTTGTATTCCGCTAGTGAATAAACTATTGGGGTCATTATCTCTCACCAATTCGTCATTTAGGGCAAAGATTCCACGTATGGATGGGGTAAGCTTGAAAAAATGTAAGTATAAATCTACACCAAATCCTATTTCGTAGAAATAATTATTTGTGGTCATTCTAAATTGCCCCGCCTGGTTATCATCAGGGTTGTCTTCATTACTTGATAGATTAATCGCTGTAGACAGACCGCCGATTATAAAAGGTTTAAAATTGTTGATTCGCTTTGTAGAAAACTTAAGGAGTAAGGGTAGATGCACGTAAGTTGACTTTACTTCTCGTGCGTTAGCTTCATCATTAGGAAAAATAACTTCTCTGTTGGCAAAAATGACTCCGGGTTCAAATCTCAAATCTACATATTTGTTGATCTTCAGATTTCCCAGAAGACCTACATTAAAGCTCAGATTGTTATTGACTAAAATTTCTTGTTGCTGCTGTCCTAGAGCGTTTTCAGCTTCATAATCAAAATTAAAATCAAATTGATTGAATCCAAGATAATAACCCCAGGTCCACCTCTTTTGATCAATATTATCAACTGTATTAATAATTTTGTCTTTACTAAATAATCGCTGGCTATACGTGGTGAATCCCAATAACATACAAAGGGAGAGTAGTGCGAGACTGCGCATAAAATTACTTTGTGGCAACATAAATTGAAGCAGATCCAAAAGTTTGAGGTTTATCTATCACATTGGTAAACCCAATTTCTCTTAAAATATTGTTGAATTTTTCTCCATACGGAAAAGCTGAAGCACTTTCACTTAGATAAGAATAGGCAGACTTATCTTTAGAGAATATCTTACCTACCAAAGGTAGTACAGCTTTAGAGTAAAATTGATATCCTTGCTTAAAAGGAAATTTTGTTGGAACCGAAGTTTCTAACACAACCAGCCTCCCGCCAGGTTTTAATACCCTAAGAATTTCTGCCAGTCCAAGTTTAAGATGTTCAAAATTACGTACACCAAAAGCAACTG
This sequence comes from Gangjinia marincola, assembly GCF_039523415.1. NCBI lineage: Bacteria > Pseudomonadati > Bacteroidota > Flavobacteriia > Flavobacteriales > Flavobacteriaceae > Gangjinia > Gangjinia marincola. The sequence goes on along the minus strand of NZ_BAAAFG010000016.1, from coordinate 278,254 downwards.
TAACCACGTCAAAAGAGTTTTCTTCAAAAGGCATGTTTTCACTATCTGCTTGTATCATCTCAATGCGATCAGAAAGGTTAGCATGATCAATTTTAGTACGGCCCACATCCAGCATGCCTGCGCTAATGTCAAGACCTACTACGTTCTTGATTCCGCTAGCTGCAAGACTAATGGCTAAATCGCCGGTTCCCGTTGCAACATCAAGAGCGTATTGAGGCTTATCTTGAGTGGCTAGCGCAATTACTTTTTTACGCCATTTAACATCGATTCCAAAAGAAATTACTCTGTTTAAACCATCGTAATGTTCAGAAATATTGTCAAACATTTGTTCGACTTGTTCTTTTTTGTCTAGCGTTGAATCTTTATAAGGGGTAACCTTTTTAGACATCCATTTTTTTGGTAAATATAAAATATCTTCGACAGTTTTAACCCTTTATTATAAGGACTTGTTAAGAGCGTGTGATAAAATCATTTATCTTTACAGTCTTGAATTTTTAATTCTTCTATGAAGATAATCATTGCTGGCGCAGGGGAGGTTGGTTTTCACCTCGCAAAATTACTTTCTTACGAATCGCAAGATATTACGCTTATTGATACCGTTTCTGGTAATTTAGAATATGCAGATTCTCATTTAGATATTAGAACGATAAAGGGTAATGCAACCTCTATCTCCGTACTGCGCGATGCACAAGTGCAGGATATCGATTTGTTAATCAGTGTTACAGCCAGTGAAACTACTAATATCACGGTGTGTGTATTGGCTAAACAATTGGGAGCCAAGCGAACCATTGCCCGTATCTCAAATAATGAATTTCTAGAAAATAAAGATGAGGTTGGATTCAAGAAGTTTGGTATTGATGAACTTATCTCACCAGAGGTTCTTGCTGCTAAAGAAATTGAGTTATTGCTTAATCAGTCTGCTTTCAGCGATACTTACGAATTTGAAGACGGTGCACTTACGTTAATTGGAACTACGTTATCCCGAACAGCTAGTTTTGTAGGGAAAACAGTCAAAGAAGCTGCACAAATTTTTCCTGAGCTTCACTTCATGCCGATTGCTATACAGCGATTTGGAACACAATATACATTAATACCTCGGGGTGACACACAGTTTAAAGAGGGTGATCAGGTTTACTTCACAACCATCACCGGGGGTGTGGATGAGCTGCATAAACTTACCGGAAAAAGTAAACAGACCATTAAGAATATTATGATCTTAGGTGGCAGCAGCATTGGTGACAAAACGGCCAAAGATTTGTGCGAAGCTAAGTTCAATATCAAACTTATCGAAAGTGATAAAGAAAAGGCCTTTGATCTGGCAGATCGATTGCCTAAAGCCATGGTAATTAATGGTGATGGTCGTAATGTAGAATTACTTGAAGAAGAGAATATTCATGACATGGACGCATTTATTGCTGTTACGGGTAATTCTGAAACAAACATCATGTCTTGCCTGGTAGCTAAGTCTAAAAGCGTTCAAAAAACAATCGCTCTGGTTGAGAACATGGATTATTTTCAGTTGAGCCATTCTATTGGGATTGATACCTTGATCAATAAAAAATTATTGGCGGCAAATAATATCTTCAGGTATATACGCAAAGGAGAAGTTGTGGCCATGACTAAGCTCAACAACATGAATGCAGAGTTGCTAGAATTTGAAGTAAAAGCTACGTCTCAAATATGCGATCAGTACATTCGTGATATTGATATTCCAAGATCTGCTACGATTGGCGGAGTGGTACGTGAAGGTAAAGGCTATATTGCTTTAGGTGATTTCTTAATCAAAGAAGGTGATCGCATTGTGGTGTGCTCATTGCCCAGATCTATCAAAAAAGTCGAAAAGCTGTTCGATTAATGTCTAAGCTCAACATAAAAATTATTTTGTACATCATGGGATTACTGTTGGTTTTCAACGGTGGGTTCATGATTTTAGCTTCTACGGCCAGTTTTCTGTACGATGATGGGGTTGGTATTCAAATGGCCATTGCTTCACTCACTACGATGTTCGTAGGTACTCTAGTGATGTTTTCCACCAAGAATCACCGCAAAGAAGTTAAGCAGCGCGAGGGATATATCATCGTTACTTTTGGCTGGATTTTCATGGCGTTAAGTGGAACGCTTCCCTATGTATTTACAGATTCTATTTCTAATTTTAGCAATGCTTTTTTTGAAACGATGTCTGGTTATACCACCACAGGGGCAACTATTTTAAATGATATTGAGGTTATACCAAAAAGTGTATTAATCTGGCGGAGTCTCACGCACTGGATCGGTGGAATGGGAATTATCGTATTGGCTGTTGCTATTTTACCTCTTTTAGGAATTGGAGGGATGCAACTTTTTGCTGCGGAAGCTCCCGGTCCTAGCGCTGATAAGCTTAAACCTAGAATTACAGATACCGCGAAACGACTTTGGCTCATTTATGTAGGATATACGATATCTGAAGCGATCTTACTGCGAGTAGCCGGGATGACTACTTTTGACGCAATCAACCACGCACTTAGTACGCTAAGCACTGGAGGATTCTCCACTAAAAATGCAAGTATTGCCTATTGGAATGATAGTCCGCTCATTCAATACATCATCATTGTGTTCATGTTTTTAGCCGGGACGAATTTTGTTCTGAGTTATTTTAGCTTTAAGGGAAGGTTTAGACGAGTGTTTAGTGATGAAGAATTTAAATGGTATGCATTTGCTATTATTGGATTTACTGCCATTGCAGCAACGATCATTTATTTTAACGCAGATGTAACGCTATCATCAATCGAACACCCGGAAGTATTGGGCAAAGCCGAAAGCGCAGTAAGGCATAGCTTATTTCAAGTACTAGCTATTATAACCACTACGGGATTTGTAACGGCGGACTATACCATGTGGACGCCTTTTTTAACGATCTTATTTTTTGGGATGTTTTTCTTAGGAGGATCTGCGGGATCAACTGCCGGCGGAGTCAAAATTGTACGTCATCTGATTCTCATTAAAAATGGGATTATCGAATTTAAGCGCACCCTACATCCCAATGCAGTGTTGCCCATTCGTTATAGAAATAAATCTATAAAGACTGAAATTGTATATACTGTACTAGGCTTTTTTATTCTCTACATGTTATCCTGGGTGATAGGATCTGTGGTACTGGCTTCTATTGGATTGGATTTTGAGACAGCTATAGGCGGTGCTGCGGCAACCTTAGGGAACGTAGGACCGGCGTTTGGAAATCTGGGTCCTACCGATAATTTTAGTGCACTCCCCGCGGCCGGTAAATGGTGGTGTAGCTTTTTAATGCTGATCGGTCGACTGGAACTCTTTACCGTATTGATTTTATTGACTCCTTTCTTTTGGAGGAATAGGTAGTGAAGATGAAGATGAAATTGAAACTACAAAGAATACTAAGCAATATACATTGATAGAATAAAAAATTATTGAAAGCACTTACAGAATACATGCTCCAGTACTCATTCGTTTTCGGAAGCATAGCTTTAATAATGTCACTGCTATTATTCTTTGTAATAATCTACAGTAAGTCTAAGAGGATGAACGATCATGACGTCATGTCTTGGAAAGCATATGTTAATACATGGGCAGTTGCAATAATGCTTTTTGTTTTAGGGATTTTTTTAGTGTTGAGATAATGAGATAAATAGATTTTATCTAGCGTAGAATTGTATTCCGTGCGAATGTAAAGATCCCAAAGGGTTGCTGAAACCTTTGGGGTCTAAGTATGTTAAAAAATCCTATAAAGTATTAGATTAAACTTGAAAATTCCTCGCATGCTGTCCGCTTTAGATTACTTTTTCCTGTAATACTTCCCTTCCGTAAGCAACTCGGTTTGTTTGTTTGTAGAAATTTCGAACTTGGTAGGAATGGTTTTAGTACCGTTTATGGTAGGTACGGCTACTTCAAAATGTAGATGAGGCCCACTGCTGTAACCAATGTTTCCGCTTTTAGCGATGGGTTGATTTGCTTTAACCTGATCACCTGGTTTGACTAAAGCGCTATTGGTATTTATGTGGGCATACTCACCAATAGTTCCATCTTCATGATATATACGAATTACATTATTAAAATCTTCACAGCCCGGTCTATAGCACGTTTTATCAAACTCATCAATTACCTTAAAAACTGTTCCGCCACGTGCGGCTACTACAGTCGTATTGATCGGCATGGTAAAATCGAGTGCATATTTAGCGCTATGTGTGCCACTGCTTAAATATCCCTGGGAAAGCTTAAAAGACGCACCTGTTTCATAAGGTAAAAGGTAGGCAAAATCAGGATCAATCTCTTTATTATTGAGGTCACCGTAAAAATAATTATACGAGGATTTATAACTGTATTTTCCCTTTCGCGTTGGCATAAGGGTTGCCACATTGATATTCTTAGATTCTGCAGGAACGAGAGCTGTAAATGCGCTTCCTTTAGAAGATTTCATGTTGGTAAATTCATAACTAAAGGTTACTGATACAGGAATTACTTCAGGATTATCGACCAGAACCTCTATACCTGCTTCGGTAGAAACGGTATGTATTTTTGCTTTTTGAGCGAAAACAGAAAGTACACTTAACAAAAGAGATAAGAAATGGACTATTCGCATTCAGATCAGGAAACTGCGGCTTTAATTCGGCTTAAGGCTTCTTTAATTTGGTCTTCACTGGCAGCGTAGCTTATCCTGATACAATCAGGATTTCCAAAAGCATCGCCGGTTACGGTTGCCACTAAGGCTTCTTCTAATAAATACATAGAGAAGTCGGTTGCATTTTTAATTTCTTTTCCGCCTAAGCGTTTACCAAAAAATGCCGAAACATTGGGGAAGACATAAAAAGCACCTTCGGGTTCATTGCATTCAAAGCCATCAATTTTTTTAAGAAGATCTAAGATGAGTGTGCGTCTTTCTTTAAACTTTTCCACCATGTATTGAATACTGCTCACCGGGGCTTCTAGCGCAGTGATTACTGCCCGTTGCGCGATACAATTAGTGCCGCTGGTAATCTGTCCTTGCATCTTGGTGCAGGCTCTTGCAATGGCAGTTGGTGCGCCAATATATCCCACACGCCAGCCCGTCATCGCAAAGGCCTTAGATACGCCATTTACGGTCACCGTGCGATCGTACATATCTTCAAATTGTGCCATAGAGGCATGACCGCCTACAAAATTAATGTGTTCGTAAATTTCATCACTTACGATAATAATATTGGGGTGTTTTTTTAACACATCTGCCAGTGCTCTTAATTCTTCTTTGCTGTACACTGAGCCACTTGGATTACACGGTGAACTGTACCACAACATTTTAGTTTTTGGTGTTATCACAGCTTCAAGTTGCGCCGGAGTCATTTTGAAATCAGTATCAATAGAAGTTTCTACTTCAACCGGAACACCTTCTGCAATTTTCACGATATCGCGGTAACTTACCCAATAGGGGCAAGGCAGGATCACTTCATCACCGGGATCCAAACAAACAAGGGCAACGTTAGCCAGGGATTGTTTTGCCCCGGTAGAAACCACAATCTGTGAGTGATCATAGCTTAGGTCATTATCACGTTTAAACTTAGTGATTACGGCGTCCTTCAATTCGGTATAACCATCAACAGGCGTATAGCTATTGTAATTGTCGTCAATCGCTTGCTTTGCAGCTTCTTTGATGAAATCTGGTGTATTAAAATCAGGTTCACCCAGACTAAGGCCTATGATGTCTTTTCCTTCTCCTCGTAATTCTCTGGCTTTTGCGGCCATGGCCAAGGTAGCCGAAGTCTCAAGGCGATTGATACGGTCTGATAAAGTTTGCATGAACGGTAGATGTATTAAGCGTTTAATACCGGTTTTTGACCCATTTGCTTCAGGTAGCTAAAGTGGGCTTTTAGTGCGGCGCGAGTTGTTTTATATTCCAAATACGGCAAATCAAATTCTTTTGCTGTTGATTTTACAATTTTACTAATCTTATTGTAATGAACGTGCGAAATATTTGGAAAAATATGGTGCTCTACCTGATGGTTTAACCCGCCGGTAAACCAGTTCATGATGGGATTTTTAGTTGAGAAATTAGTCGTGGTAAATAATTGGTGTATCGCCCAAGTATTTTTCATATTACCTGACTCGTCAGGGATGGGCATATCAACCCCTTCTACCACATGCGCTAATTGAAATACAATACTAAGGATTAGACCTGCCACATAGTGCATGATAAAAAATCCTAGTAGCACCTTCCACCAGATAATCCCAACAATCATGGGAATCGCAATCCATAATGAAAGATATACCACTTTTGTAATTGCCACCGTGCTCCACTGCTTTACCTTACTCGGCATTTCACCATAAGAAAGCTTTCGCGCTAAATAACGCTTAGTTTGTTTAAAATCTGCTACTAAAATCCAATTAAAGGTGAGCAAACCATATAAAAATACAGAATAATAATGTTGATACTTTTGAAAGCTATACCAAGGGGCATGTTTTGAAAAACGTATCACTCTACCGGCATCTAAATCTTCATCATGTCCATGAATATTGGTATAGGTGTGGTGTAATACATTATGCTGAACTTGCCAATTATATACACTACCACCTAGTAAATACATGGAGCCACCAATAATTTTGTTGACCCATTTCTTGTTCGAGTACGAACCGTGATTGCCGTCGTGCATTACATTCATCCCAATTCCTGCCATCCCTACACCCATGATGATGGTGAATAGGAGCTTCCACCAATCAGATACATCAAGCGTTAAGATTAGAAAATAAGGTGCCAGGAAAACGCAAAACATAATTACCGTTTTAAGGTGTAGTTTCCAATTGGCCGTACGTTTTATGTTATTCTCTTTAAAATAAGTATTGACGCGTTTATTTAGCGTGCGGAAGAAATTTTGAGTATCTCTTCGTGAAAATTTTACTGTTGGAGTATTCATGTGGTGGTATTATCGTAGTGCCATATTAGGCAGATGTATCTTCTGAGTTTCAACAAAAGTAAGCATTGTTTTTTGAACATCTCTTAAATTTATTCTTCCGGAAAATGAATCACAACGAGAGGATGTTTACTTTTGCAGTAAAACGGTGTCTATTGAAGATTATTTCAACTTATTTCCCAGATCTTTCTGAAAATCAGCTACAGCAATTCAAACAATTAGAAGAGTTGTACCAAGATTGGAACCTTAAAATCAATGTGGTTTCCCGAAAAGATATTGATGAAATATACTTAAGACATGTCCTACATTCATTAGGGATAGCAAAAATCCAGCCATTTTTACCTAAAGCTAAAATTTTAGATGTTGGAACCGGCGGAGGTTTTCCCGGGATACCTTTAGCAATACTCTTTCCTGAAGCTAATTTTCACCTCGTCGACAGCATAGGTAAAAAAATTAAGGTGGTTGATGAGGTTGTGGAAGGACTTGGTCTACAAAACGTGAAAACCAGTAATTGCAGGGTAGAAGAGCTAAAGGAACAATACGATTTTATTGTGAGTAGGGCAGTAGCCCAAATGCCCACTTTTGTGCGCTGGGTAAAAGGAAAGATACTAAAAAAGAGTAATCACGAACTACGTAATGGAATTCTCTACCTAAAAGGAGGTGATCTTACGGAAGAACTTCAACAATATGCAGCAGCCAAAATTTACCCTCTATCTGATTATTTTACAGAAGATTTCTTTGAGACAAAGAAGGTAGTTCATCTCCCAATGAAGGTGAGATTATAGTCCTTAAGTATAGCCTAAAAATTTTACAAATAAATTAGGATGGAATAAAAAAAGACCCTAAAGGTTTCTAAAACTTTTAGGGTCTTATGTGTATACTCACATTGGATCTACTATTCTTTGATCAAACGTTTTAAAACGCTTCCGGTAGATGAATTAATTTTCACTAAATACACTCCACTTTGCCACAATGATGTGTTGATAGCATTAGATGAAGTTGTTAAGATTAATTTTCCGCTAATATCAAAAACAGTTGCTGTAAATGGAACGTTTACACCATCGATTAGAATTTGATCCTTAGCAGGATTAGGAAAAATTGAAACGTTCGCTAGATCAACATCAATTGTACTTAGGTTCTCCTCAACCGTTAACTCAAAGCTATACGTGGTTTCATTTCCAGATGCATCTGTTGCAGTAAGTGTTACAGTGTAGACTCCCATGGTGAGTTCTGTACCCTGAGCAATAGACTGTGTAACGGTAGCATCACAATTATCATTTGCGGTCACTCCAAGGGTAAAATCTTCTACTTCATACCCTGTGTCTGTGGTGTAAGATACGGTTTGGTCTAGTGGTAAACCAGCATTGTCAAATTCTGGAGCCAGGTCATCAACAACGGTAATAATAGCAGTACCGGTAGCTGAATTACCATTGCCATCCTGTACGGTAAGCGTTACAGTATTTTGACCAATGTCCTCACAATCAAATGAGTTTTGATCTAAATTTCTAAATATTGACCCACAATTGTCATTTGATCCATTATCAACTTGAGAGCCTGTTATAGAAGCTGATCCATTGGCGTCTAATGAAACGGTAAGGTCTTGAGTGATTACTGTTGGGGCAGTATCGTCAACAACAGTTACTACAGCTGTTTGAGAGGCGGTATTTCCACTGGTATCGGTTACAGTTAACGTTACCGTATTATCTCCCAGATCATCGCAATCAAATTCTATTTGACTTACATTAATCCCGTTAATACCACAATTATCATTAGATCCATTATTCACTTGTCCAGGATTAATATTAGCAATTCCATCATCGTCTAGTGAGACCGTTATATTTTGTGTTATAGCTACCGGATCAGAATCATCCACTACGGTTACTATTGCGGTTGCAGAAGCAGAGTTACCGCTGGCATCGCCAATTGTTAGGGTCACCGTATTCGCGCCAAGATCATCACAGTCAAACGTGTTTTGACTTAAACTAATACTTGTGATTCCGCAATTATCTGATGAGCCATCATTGATTGCAGAAGCACCAATGCTTGCCGTTCCATTAGATCCTAAGGAAACGGTAATATCTTCTGTAACGACATTTGGTGCAGTAGTGTCTACTACCGTAACCGTAGCGGTGGTAGATGCGGTGTTTCCACTGGTGTCGATTACCGTGAGTGTGACGCTGTTTGCTCCTAAATCATTACAATCAAAATCAGTTTGATTTAGCGATATGTCTGCGATACCACAATTATCTGAAGATCCGTTGTCCACGTCTGCAGCAGTAGTAGAAGCATTTCCACTGTCATCTAGTACTATGGTTACGTTTTGTGCTGCTGCGTTAGGATCTTCATTTTCTGTCACGGTAACATCAAAAGAACACGTTGAAGTATTCCCGCTAAAGTCTGTAGCAACAAATGTGTTAGTTGTTGTTCCAATGGGATAAACTCCACCTGATGCAATACCTGCGGTTTGAACTAAAGTTCCAGAAAACTCAATCACGTAAGGATGATTACCAAAATTTTCATCGTTCCAACGTCCATTAGCAAGCATCTCTACTTCGTCTTCATTCCCAGAGTTGTTGGGTTCACCTGCATCCCAGTTCGTATAAACTACATCAGTTTCATTTTGCCAAACAAAAGTTCCTTCGATATCACGATCATTTAAGCCAATCCAAAGAACACCCGTAAACCCAGCTGCATTAGCTTGATTTCTAATAAAGTCATTTTCTGCTTGAGAGTCAATAGAAACTAATCGATAACCGCTTACAGCAACTTCATCATATACCTCTGGCCCAAGAAAAGTGGAATCAGAAATATAGTAAGTTTTCCCGCCAAAACTTCCTAAAGAAGTAAAGCCAGAGATGTCTCCTAAAAATGCAGAGCAGTTGTCAGTGGCTGAGATCGTAAAATTGACCGTCGCAGAGCAAGACCCAGGATCTGCGGTTTCAACTAAATCTCCCGGGCAATTAAGAATAGGAGCTTCAGTATCTACCTGTGCATACATAAAACTTGTAACAAGTAGAAATAAACCAATTTGAATAGTAAGTAGATTTTTCTTCATAATAAAGAATTTAGGTTAAAGTAGATTTGATTATTTCAAAACGTAACGAATTTAGCATTTTAACGATTACGAATGAATGTGTATTAACAAAATATTAACATATTAATATTTGATAATCCCAATTATTCGGCTTTTTTCGATTAGTAATGATTAATGGTTTTATGTCTAAATCATCGCTCTAATCAGATTTATATCCAATTTTCATGGTATAAGACCAAAAAAGCCCGATTTATTAAAATCGGGCTTTTAAGAATTGCTTACACGGTATTACTCTCCTAAAAAAGGATATCTGTAATCGGTAGGACTTACAAAAGTTTCTTTGATCAATCTGGGAGAGACCCAACGTAATAAATTTAGTTTAGAGCCTGCTTTATCATTGGTGCCACTGGCTCTGGCTCCGCCAAAGGGCTGCTGTCCAACCACCGCCCCGGTAGGTTTGTCGTTAATGTAAAAATTACCTGCGCAGTTTTGTAAGGCTTTGGTCGCTTCATCTATCGCATAACGATCTCCAGAAAGTACCGCTCCAGTTAACGCATAGATGCTGGTTTCATCCACCAGTTTTAGCATATCAGACCAATCTTTATCTTCATATACATATACTGTGACCACAGGACCAAATAGTTCAGTCTCCATAGTCGTGTATTTTGGATTGGAAGTTTTGATAATTGTAGGATCTATAAAGTAGCCTTTGGATTTATCATAGGTCCCACCTGCTACAATTTCGGCATCCTTATCTTTCTTTGCCTGATCGATGTACTTTGCTAACTTGTCAAATGAGTTTTCATGGATTACAGCCGTGATAAAGTTGCTCATATCTTCTGGTGATCCCATGTTAAAGGATTCTATATCTTTTTTAACGAGTTCCAGAATTTCATCTGCCGTTGATTTAGGCAAATACACTCTGGATGCAGCACTGCATTTTTGACCTTGAAATTCAAAAGCTCCGCGGCTAATGGCGGTTGCCACAGCTTTAGGATTTGCTGTAGGATGGGCTACGATAAAGTCTTTTCCTCCTGTTTCTCCTACAATTCTAGGATACGTTTTATAGGTAGTTATGTTTTCTCCAATTTGTTTCCAAAGGTGCTTAAATACATCTGTGCTTCCGGTGAAGTGTATTCCTGCAAAATCAGGGCTATCTAATACGGTATTAGTAATCATTACAGGATCGCCCATGACCATATTTATGACTCCATCTGGTACGCCTGCTTCTTTGAACACTTCCATGATAACATTGGCCGAAAATACCTGATGATCACTTGGCTTCCAGATCACCACATTTCCCATAAGCGCTGCACTTGCAGGGAGGTTTCCGGCGATAGCCGTAAAATTAAAAGGTGTGATGGCGTATACAAAACCTTCTAAGGGCCGATATTCAACGCGATTCCAGGCATCGTTGGTTGAAGCAGGTTGCTCCTCATAAATCTCAGTCATATATTGTACATTAAATCGTAAGAAATCAATAAGCTCACAGGCTGCATCAATCTCTGCTTGATAAATAGTTTTAGATTGAGCTAACATGGTAGCAGCATTGATTTTTGCACGATACGGTCCGGCGATGAGTTCAGCAGCTTTACTAAAAATTGCTGCACGCTGTTCCCAAGTCAAATTTACCCAGGCTTCTCTAGCCTCTAGTGCGCTGGAAATTGCAGTTTCGATATGTTTTTTTGAAGCTTTGTGATAGGTTCCTAAACTATGACCATGTTCGTGTGGTGGATGCATGGTAGCTGTATCTCCTGTTCTTACTTCTTCGCTCCCAATAAAAAGAGGTACGTCCACACTCGTTTTGTACTGAGATTGATACGATGTTAGTACTTCTTCACGCTCTGGTGTCCCGGGAGCATAGGTTTTTATAGGTTCGTTTACGGCAGGTTTTACTTGAAAAAATCCTTTTCCCATAGTGATATGATAATAATTTTGAATGAAATTTTTAAACGCTTAAAGGTAAAAAATATAGCGGAATAAAATGGAGTAGTACGCGTAAAGCTTTTAGTTAAGAGCGAAAGGACTGCTTAGCTTGAACGAGGGGATATGAACTCTAAATTTTCTAGTGGAGGTAAAATTTACCATGTTGTAATAGCCTCGCATTGCTCCAAAGGGAGAAGTAAGTAAACAACCACTATTATAGGTATGGGATTCACCTGGTTTAATTACTGGTTTTTGACCAATCACGCCTTCACCCTCAACGATTTCTTCGTTGTTAAGCGCATCTTTAATCTTCCAATGGCGAGAAGTTAGCTGTACAGAGTCTTTACTTTGATTCTCAATGGTAATACAATACCCAAAGGCGAAGTGCATTTTATAGTTTTTATAAAATGTACCTTCAAAGGTGGTTTCGACCGAAATTTTAATTCCTCTAGTGACTTGCTGAACCATAATTAACCAAAAATCGCCATCGTAAATAGCGAAGCTACAAACGTTATCCCTGCTAAAGTAATAAATATAAAGCTTAAAAGCATAAATTTTAGGATTGTTTTGATGCGTCCCTGCTGGTAGAAATTTCGCAATGCTTTATAGAGATAGAACATAAACAATAGGAAAATAATATCATCTATCCATTCGACCGAAAAAATAAACCCAAAAAGGACACTGGGGATTAACATAATAAACAAGGCAGTTTGAACGTGAAATGTAAACACCAAATGCTCCATGTAGGTGAACGATCGCCTTATGTAAATTAGTTTGATGAATAGAGCGAATATTGGCAGGTAGAAAAAAATGAGAAATGGCAATTGATCTACGATAGTTTTTAATTCTTCGAGATTATTGATATTAGTATCGAATTCTGCAAAGCGCCTGGCTTTTTTATAGATATTTCGGTTGGTGTAGGAGTATTCATGATTAAGAGAGTCCAGCGCGACTTTTGCATTGATGATGTTAGAATCCTCGTAAAATTTATTGTACAACACAGCTTTCTTCCAGGTTCTGTCAAAAAAACCCATACTATCCATTTCTCGTTGGGTGTAATACTCTTTAAGGTAAGAAGTGTCTGCCTTTCGGCGGAAGTTGCTTTTTAAGGATTTAATCAAAGAGGTTGAATCTCTTTCTGAAGCTTTTACGAGGGAATCCAATACGTAAGGACTCTTGGCAGCTTCTTTAAAATCAAAACCCAGCTCCTCAATATGAGCTTCTTCCTTATAAATTTTTGATGAATCCTCCCACGAGGCTCCCAATCCAATAAGAATAAAAAGTATAATACTTGCGCTAAGGTAAAATCTAAAAGGGTTGGCATACTTCATGCGTTCCCCTTCAATGTAGCGTTTGCTAATAGTGCCCGGTTTAAATAAAAGGTCTTTTAATGTTGTCCTAAATTTAGAATCAACAATGATGATATTTTGAAAAAACTCAGCAAAGAAATCATTAAAAGTAAGTCGCTTCGTAGTATTGAGCTGACCGCATTTAAAGCAGTACTTGTCGCTTACATCAATATGAGCGCCGCAGTTGAGACATTCTTCACTTCTATATTTTCGTAAAAAACGAGAATCTTCCATAGATGCATTATCACGCTAATGCGTCAAAAATACATTAATTTGTAATAGATGTGCTATTGGCTGTACCTTTTCCAACAATGCGATCAAATCTCTCACCAATATCTCTGTAGTAGGCCAATATGGTGTATTCATTTTCGGTTTGCCAAAAGTTTCCGCTAATGAATCCGGGAGCAATTATTCCTTCAGTACTTAATAATACGTACTTATAATTATAGAACCCTTGTTTAAACAAGCGTTGACCAATATATGTGCCTGATTTTTGGTCATAAGTCAAGCGCGTTGAATTATCCAACGAGTAATTATTGAAGTTACCATAGATGTGTAATTCGCCGCCACCTAATTCTGCCTCTGGTTTTACGGTAAAGTGCATATTGATATATTCTGATTCCAACACAGGATCGTCTCCTTGATTAGAATTTACGAGAAAATACCCGTTAATATCAGGATTGAATGTGTAAACATTATTTGCTCTGTAAGGATCCCTGTACAAATAATGTTGATAGATATCATCCAATTCTACTCTTGAGATATTGATCGTAGGAGCACGTAAACTCTTGCTGTCAAAAAATAAAAATTCATTTCCTCCCCAAAAGGCGCTTTCTTCGTCGTAGCGATATACCTGTTCGTTTGCTATATTAAATTGAGGCTCAAGATTATAAATAGCGGTATTGAGATCGTTATTTTGAAAAATCAACGTATGTAGGTTTTGTTTGGGATTTCTAAACAGGATTTGTTCAGAGTCAATACTAAATCTCAAGCTTTGCTTTTTATCAATGGTTTGAATGTTTCGGCTTCGCTTTACTTCGGCTTTTACTGTGGCTAGATTTTGATACACAAAGAATTTACGTGAGAATACGAGATCGCCATCATCATTAAAAATTTTCAGCATGTAATTACCACTTACCTTTAAACGTCTTGTATCTGCATTAGGGATGGAAAGTGTATAATGAGAGTAATAAATGAGCGTACCAACAGAATTTTCATAATTGACAATACGCACATCATCAAAACCATCCAGATACTCATTTTTAGCCAGAGCAGATGGTTTCCAATCAAAATTATAATGTTCAATGGTATAATAGTAATCAGCTTCGTCACCATTTATATCATCAAACGTAAGATTAAGAGGTTCTCCTAATTTAATAACAGGCGTTCCGGCATACGTATTATTACCCTTAAATTGAATGGTTCTAATATTATCTGGAGCAATAACTTCCATTTCCTGAGCTAGGGTTGGAGGTATAAAAAGGATACAAAGTAAATATGGTAAATATTTCACAGCAAGAAGTGCTTTAGTTAAACAGTGAAGACCAAATATAGTGCCTAAAATACAAATGAATATTTAACAGTTTTGTTTAAGGAAAAATACTCCGATGGATTTAGAAATTAATCTTTTAATTGTTAAATTTGCACGTTTTTTAACGAGTAAGATTTTATTTAAATCCACCCTATGTCGATAGACTTAAAAATTAAGAAAGGACTTCGTTTGAAGCTTAAAGGTGAAGCTGAAAAAATTCTTTCTGATGCGCCCCGATCAAAATCGTATGCCATCAAACCCGCCGATTTTCATTCTGTTGTACCAAAAATGGTTGTCAAAGAAGGAGCTAAAGTACTAGCAGGTGATGAGTTATTCTTTTCAAAGTATAGTGATACGCTTCGGTTTACTTCGCCTGTAAGTGGGACAGTAAAAGAAATTGTTAGGGGTGAAAAAAGAAGAGTGCTTTCTATTATCATTGAAGCAGACGCTCAAAATGCCTACAAGGATTTTGGTAAAGTTGATCTCTCTTCCGCCACCGGTGACGAAATAAAAAATCATATTTTTAAAAGTGGTTGTGGTGCTTTTATCATTCAGCGACCTTACGATATTGTGGCAAATGCAGAGGATACTCCAAAATCTATCGTAATTTCCACATATAATTCTGCTCCATTAGCAGCAGATTTAGAGTTTGTACTTAAAAATAAACAGGAAGCTTTTCAAGCTGGAATAACTGCACTTTCTAAATTAACTCCGGGTAAGGTTTACTTGGGAGTAGAGAAAAATACAGCATCATATCTAGCCGACGTAGCCGATGCTGAAATTGTGAAAATTAAAGGGCCGCATCCCGCAGGCAATGTTGGCACTATCATTCATAAGGTTGATCCGATCAATCCTGGTGAACGCGTTTGGACTATTGGGGCCGAAGATGTCGCTACCATTGGGAATCTTTTCTTAACGGGTAACTTCAAAGCAGATCGTACGATTGCTGTGGTGGGTAGCGAAGCACATGACCCTAAATATTACCATGGTACTATTGGAATGTATGCCCCAGACCTTGTTGGAGATGTTTCTAATGAAGTGCGGTTAATCTCTGGTGACGTATTTACCGGTGATCAGTTGAGTGCCCACGATTATGTTGGATTTTACGACAATGAATTAACGTTAATTCCTGAAGGAAATAACTATAGAATGTTTGGTTGGATGCCATTTAAAGATAATCACATTCATTCTAATTCGCCCACCTCTTTGGCATGGTTATTTCCTAATAAAAAATATGCTCCAGATACCAATCTTAATGGTGAAGAACGTGCTCTTGTAGTAACCGGGGAGATGGAGGAAGTAATGCCAATGGATATTTATCCAATGCAATTATTAAAGGCATGTATGGCCGGTGATATTGAAAAGATGGAGAACCTTGGAATATACGAAGTTGCTCCTGAAGATTTTGCACTGGTGGATTATGTCAATACCTCTAAATTGGAAGCACAGGAAGTGATACGAACTGGATTAGATTTAATGATTACTGAAGTTGGTTAAAAAGAAATAATGCTATGAATTTTTTAAGAAAACAACTAGACAAAATTAAAGCCCCTTTTCAACCGGGTGAGAAGTACGAAAAATTTGCTCCTGCAGTAAATGCATTTGATACATTTTTATTTGTACCTAATCACACGACAAAAAAAGGAGCACATATTAGAGATGCTGTAGATTTAAAGCGTACCATGATTACTGTTGTACTTGCTTTAGTACCCGCTCTGATATTTGGAATGTGGAATGCAGGATATCAATACTTACATCAAATCCAAGCCGAAGTAGGTTTTTGGGAAGCATTCTCACATGGCGCATGGAAAATTTTACCTATGATTGCCGTTTCTTACGGAGTCGGGTTGGGAATTGAGTTCTTATTTGCAATATATAGGGGTCATGAAGTAAATGAAGGATATTTGGTTACAGGGCTGTTGATACCAATGATTATGCCGGTAGATATACCATTGTGGATGGTTGCATTATCTGTTGTATTCGCTGTGTTAATAGGGAAAGAAGCTTTTGGAGGAACAGGGATGAACATTCTTAATCCTGCGCTTACTGCCAGAGCATTTGCCTTTTTTGCTTATCCTACCTACATGTCTGGTAACCAAGTATGGGTGAGTGAGGCGGCATCAGTTGATGCAGTTTCGGGAGAGACTATATTAGGGTCACTTGCTGCAGGAAATAGTAATATAGAATACAGTTCGTTAGATATGTTTAGCGGTTTAATCCCTGGGTCTATCGCAGAAACATCAACCGCTTTTATTTTGTTAGGAGCGCTGATTCTCATTCTTACTAAAGTAGGGGACTGGAGAATTATTTTAAGTGGATTTATTGGAGCGGCAGTGATGGGAATGATATTTAACGCAGTTGACGCAAATGCACTTACCAATTTCCCATGGTACAATCACCTTATCGTTGGTGGCTTAGCATTTGGCATAGTGTTTATGGCGACTGATCCCGTATCTGGTGCACAAACTTTTAAAGGAAAATGGATTTATGGTTTCCTTATCGGGTTATTTGCGGTGATGATAAGAATTTTCAATCCGGCATATCCTGAAGGGATTATGCTTGCGATTTTACTAATGAATGTCTTTGCTCCAACAATCGATCACTACGTCGTTCAAGGTAATATTAAAAAGAGAAAGAAACGAGCAGCAAAAGCTCAGGCTAATTTAAAAACAGCGTAATATGAATACAAACAGTAACGGATACACGTTTTTCTTTGCCGTAGCTATGGTGCTAGTGGTAGCTGCAACTTTAGCATTTACAGCTACTTCCTTGCAAGAACGTCAATATGAAAATGTACGCCTGGAGAAGATGCAAAATATCTTGATGACCGTTGGTGTTGAGACTGATCGTGAAGGTGCCGAAGCTTTGTTCAATCAATATATTACCCAACAAGTGTCTTTAAATCCAGATGGGAGTATTGATGAAGAGGTAAATGCATTTGAACTTGATTTAGCAAAAGAGCTTAAAAAACCAATAGAGGAACAACACTTTCCGCTATATGTTGCAGATATTGAAGGTAAGAATTATTATATTATCCCTTTGCGTGGAGCAGGATTATGGAATGCTATCTGGGGGTATATTTCTCTTAAAGACGATATTAATACTATCAAGGGAGCTACCTTTGATCATTTAGGTGAAACAGCAGGTCTGGGAGCAGAAATCACTCAAATGTGGTTTAGAAAGCGTTTTGAAGATGAACGTATTTTTGATGAAAGTGGAGCTCTTGCAGGAGTCTCAGTAATAAAAGGATATAAAGGTGGAAATGCTAAAGATGATAACGCAGTAGATGCAATTTCTGGAGCAACTATAACCGGTGACGGAGTAACAGATATGATTACAGAACGTTTAGAACATTATTTACCTTATTTCAAAAAACAACCAACGTTTAAAGTAGCTTCAGCTTACTAATTAATGCATCATGAAGAAAGACCAAGAAAATTTATCAGCACAAGAGGCCAAGAAAAAAGAAATGATTCTTTTTCTATCCAGTTCTGAAGAAAAAGAACATTTTTTATCTAAAAATAATCGAAAGTTACTTTCAGATCCTTTAGATGACAACAATCCCATCACTGTTCAAGTATTAGGAATATGTTCGGCTTTAGCGATTACAGTTCAACTTAAACCTGCTATCGTAATGTCATTAGCAGTAGTGGCTGTAATGGCGTTTAGTAATATGATCATTTCGATTTTACGTAATGTCATACCTTCACGTATTCGTATAATCGTCCAGTTGGTAGTAGTAGCAGCAATGGTAATCTTGGTAGATCAAGTACTTCGGGCATTTGCGTATGATGTAAGTAAAGAGTTATCTATTTTTATTGGTTTGATTATTACAAACTGTATCGTAATGGGTCGTTTAGAAGCCTTCGCACTTGGTAATGGTGTATGGAAATCGTTTCTTGATGGCGTTGGTAATGCAGCGGGATATGGATTAATTCTAATAATCGTGGCTTTCTTTAGAGAGTTATTTGGCTCAGGAAAATTATTAGGATTTGAAGTTTTAGGACATAAGGGAGTAACCCTGGCAGAATCAACTGGATTATATGCATTAGGATATGAAAATAATGGACTAATGTTATTATCGCCTATGGCACTTATTGTTGTGGGGCTTATTATCTGGGTTCAGCGGGCACGCAACCGTAAATTAATCGAAGAAAACTAAACAGCTAGAAATCATTATTATGGATTTAGTTAATCTATTTGTAAAAAGTATTTTTGTAGAGAACATGATCTTTGCCTATTTCTTAGGCATGTGTTCCTACCTTGCCGTTTCAAAAACGGTAAAAACGGCTGTTGGTTTAGGAGCGGCAGTAATTTTTGTTTTGGTGGTAACAATACCTGTAAATTATTTGCTGGACACCTATTTGCTTCGCCCTGGGGCGTTAGTCTGGCTTGATCCAGAATATGCCAGTGTTGATTTGAGTTTCTTGAGTTTTATCATGTTTATTGCAGTAATTGCCTCTATGGTACAATTGGTAGAAATGATTGTTGAAAAATTTGCTCCTGCCTTATATGGTGCGTTGGGGATTTTTCTTCCACTTATTGCTGTGAACTGTGCTATCTTAGGGGGTTCATTATTCATGCAACAAAAAGACTTTAGTGGTATTGGTGAATCTGCAGTTTATGGATTAGGTAGTGGGATTGGTTGGTTTTTAGCGATCATCGGTATCGCTGCAATACGCGAAAAAATTGCATACTCTAATGTTCCTGCTCCATTAAAGGGACTTGGGATTACATTTATTATAACAGGTCTAATGGCGTTGGGTTTTATGAGTTTTATGGGTATTAAATTGTAAAAGAAAAAGAAAAAGCTATGACAGTAATTATCGCAAGTGTAATTGTTTTTCTCATGTTAATGCTGATTTTGGTGAGTATCCTACTAGGGGCTAAAGCTAAGTTGGTACCTTCAGGTCCGGTCACTATTAACATTAATGGAGAACGTGATATGGAGGTTGACTCTGGAGCTACTCTGCTTAATACCTTAAGTAATAATAAATTGTTTTTACCTTCTGCATGTGGTGGTGGAGGAACCTGTATCCAGTGTAAATGTATCGTTGAAGATGGAGGCGGAACGATTCTTCCTACAGAAGAACCTCATTTTACCAGAAAAGAAATTGCCGAAGGTTGGCGTCTTGGTTGCCAGGTTAAGGTAAAGCAAGACATGAAAATTGAAATTCCTGAAGAAATCTTTGGAATTAAAAAGTGGGACGCTGTGGTAGTGCGTAACTATAATGTGGCTTCGTTTATTAAAGAATTTGTGGTTGAAATCCCCGAAGATATGGACTATGAAGCAGGAGGGTATATCCAAATAGAAGTGCCTAAATGCGAAGTAAAATATCAGGAAATGGATATTACGGCTCACCCAAAAGAGCACCCGGGTGAACCTGAAAAGTTTAAAGCAGAGTGGGATAAGTTTAACCTGTGGCCACTAGTGATGAAAAATCCTGAAGTTGTAGAACGTGCTTATTCTATGGCATCTTTCCCGGCAGAGGGTCGTGAGATTATGTTAAATGTTCGTATTGCAACTCCGCCATGGGATCGTGCTAAAAATGGATGGATGGATGTAAATCCTGGTGTAGCTTCATCATATATCTTTGGATTAAAAGAAGGAGATAAGTGTGTGATATCCGGACCTTACGGTGAATTTTTTATCAACCACAGTGAAGCAGAAATGTTGTACGTAGGTGGTGGAGCAGGAATGGCACCTATGCGTTCGCATTTATATCACTTATTTAGAACCCTACAAACAGGACGTAAAGTTACCTTTTGGTATGGAGGGCGTTCAAAGCGCGAATTGTTCTATACGGAGCATTTTAGAGCGTTGGAGCGTGATTTTCCTAATTTTAAATTCTATCTAGCTTTATCTGAACCTATGGAAGAAGACAACTGGAAGGTAAAAGATAGTCTAGATGGCGATGGCGATGGGTTTGTAGGATTTATACATCAGGTGGTAATTGACAATTACTTATCAAAGCATGAAGAGCCCGAAGATATTGAACTTTATTTTTGTGGACCTCCTCTTATGAACCAGGCGGTTCAAAAAATGGGAGAAGATTTTGGAATTCCAGACGAGAACATACGTTTTGATGATTTTGGTGGATAATCAAGTCGTTAAAATTCAATTAAGATCAAAGCCGGCAGTACTGTCGGCTTTTCTATTTACGTACCTTTAGCATTATGTCAAAAGAGCTGTCAAAACAAGAACTTCATAACCTGGCGATGAATATTGTAGGTAAAGATTTAGAGGATCAGGGCTATGAGTTTTTGGGGGTAAACAGTAAACTCAAAAAAGATCCTCAATTCGTTGCGCTAAAGAATAAAAAACTTCATTTTGTGATCGTAAGGCATATCACGTATCCAGAAGATCCTAAAAAATACGATGCGGTTTTTATGGAAACTATTAAAGAACACGCCTTAAAATTTAAAGCCAGAACTTTTTTTGCAGGAGTGGGCATTGCCAACTCAAAAGATTATGAATTACCCGTATTAGCAGACGAATACGTAATTAACTATGACGGACTTCAAGAAATATAACCGATGAAAAAACTCATTTTTCTATTCGCATTAACGCTCCTGGTAGCCTGCGGCAAAGCACCAAATAAACAGGTGTTAAGTGGCAGAGCGCTGGGTACGACTTATAACATAAGTTACTTTGACTTAGAGAATACGCTAGTTGAGCGTAAGGTGGATTCTGTGATTGATGCTGTTAATCAATCCATGAGCACGTATATCGATAGCTCTGATATTTCAAAAATAAACCGCGGTGATTCTACTATTAAAGTAGATCGTATGTTTAGAGAAGTGATGGATGTGTCTAAAGATATTCATCAAAGAACGCAGGGTATATTCGATCCTACAGTCGGTAATCTTATCAATTTTTATGGATTTGGTGCCGAAGAAAAATCAGTGCGGGTTGATTCTATCTTGGTTGACTCACTTATGAACTACGTAGGCTTTGAAAAAGTAAGCATATCAGCTGAAGGTTATATAAAAAAAGAAAATCCCGAAATCTATTTAGAATTTAATGCGATCGCAAAGGGTTATGCCATTGACCGAATAGGACATTCACTTAGAGATCTTGGAGCAGATCATTTTTTGATCGAGTTGGGTGGCGAACTGTTGGCTCAAGGAATTAATATTGAAAAAGACAAGCCTTGGGTTGTAGGAGTAGATGATCCAATTACGGCAGATCGGGAACGAGGAACACAGACCGCGTTGAATTTACGTAACCGTGGGATGGCAACCAGCGGGAATTATAGAAAATTTAAGATAGATTCTATCACAGGTCAACGATATTTGCACATCATCAATGCTAACACAGGATATCCCGAAAAGACAGACGTTCTCAGCGCATCGGTGCTCGCGGTTACCTGCGCAGAGGCAGATGCTTACGCCACAGCATTTATGGCAATGGGAGTAGAAGAGTCCAAGAAATTACTCAACTCCTTGGCGGGAATACAAGCTTATCTTGTTTATATAGATGACGCTGATGAAACGCAGGTCTTCGTAACACCGGGATTTGAGAAGGAGATCGTTAATCCTTAGGTTTATAACATATCGGTAAAATCTCCCCGGGAGCTAATCGATAATGATCTACCTTTTCCGCGGTAAGCGAAACAGATAAGTTTACTTCTTCTACTGTAAAACCAATACTTCTTAGTGTATCAAAATAATCTTTGCCATAAATCCTTACATGATCATACTGGCCAAAGATTCTGCTGCGTTCTGCGCGATCGGTGATGCTGTCATCTTCAAACGTCTTCTCGCGATTTAGGTCTTGAGGAACTTGCAGAATAGCCATTCCGCCGGGTTTTAATACGCGATATAATTCCTGCATCGCCTTTTTATCGTTTGGAATATGTTCTAAGACATGATTACAAAAAATGGTGTCGTAGCTATTATCATCAAAAGGTAAGTCACAAATATCTGCTTTTACATCGGCTAGTGGAGAGTTGAGGTCTGTGGTAGTATAGTCTAAATGTATTAAGTTTTTAAATCGCCTGTAAAATGCCTGCTCTGGTGCAAAATGCAGGACCTTTTGTGGCTCACTAAAAAAGTTAGTGTGATTTTTTAAATAGAGCCATAATAATCTGTGCCGTTCCAAAGAAAGGGTAGAGGGAGAGAGCACATTATCGCGCTGATGAACATATCCATACGGCAGAAATTTTCTAAAGCTTCTTCCATCAATGGGATCTGTATAGGTGTTGCCGCGTAAAAAGAATGAGACTATCGGCCTTATAAGATAGCTTAGGCTGATAAGCCAAGGCCTGGGGATTGTATTGAGGAAATATTTAAAGATTTTTTTCAATCGGTTTTAATATAGTTTTCTATAACATCTCCCTTAATACCTCCTTATTAGACGGGAATAATCCAAGTAAATTTTGAAGTTTCCTCCAAAAATAGGGGGATTTAGGAGTGTGTTATAATTCATTTAAAACCTTTCTAAACTCATCTTCTTCATCACTAGCTATACCCAAAGCTTCATATACATAGTCGAATGTAGATAGTAGTTCTGGTTGACCATTGACTAATGCCACATTATGTTCAAAATGCGCGCTGGGCTTTTTGTCTGCGGTAATGATTGTCCACCCATCTTTAAGTTGTTTTACACGGTGGGTGCCCAGATTAATCATAGGTTCAATGGCGATGGTCATCCCTTCTATGAACTTTTTACCCCTACCTCTTCTTCCAAAATTAGGAATCTCTGGATCTTCATGTAACTTTTTACCTAAGCCATGACCTACTAATTCTCTTACCACGCCATATCCATGCGCTTCGCAGTAGGCTTGTATCGCATAGCCAATATCACCGGTTCGATTTCCTGCTTTAAAAGCTCTTATGCCAACATATAGGGATTCTTTAGTAACTTGAAGAAGCTTTTTAGTCTCAGGTGCCACTTCACCAATTTCAAAGGTGTACGCATGATCTCCATAAAAAGTATCTTTTATCGCACCGCAATCCACAGAAACAATGTCGCCTTCTTCTAGAGGAATATCGGTAGGTAAACCGTGTACTACAGCCTCATTTACACTGGTAAGTAGCGTAGAGGGGCAACCGTATAATCCTAAAAACCCCGGTTTTGCGCCTTGATCTCTAATAAACTCCTCTGCTCTTTTATCAAGTTCTTTTGTGGTGACTCCCGGTTTTAATTCTTTTGCGATCATGCCTAAGGTTCTAGAAACTACTAACGCAGCTTCTCTCATCAACACAATTTCTTCAGCAGTTTTAGGTATAATCATAGCTTTTTGATCCAGCTTAACATTTTGTTTTCTTTTTTAGTTACAGTTGGTACCTCAGGTTTTGTATGAGTCAAACGTTGATACACATCACCCCATTGCATAAGACCTCCAATATTGCGATCATCAATGAACAAATCGGCGTGAATTTTTCGGCTTACGTCTTGTTCAAACTCCTCTTCGGGATAACTTTTATTCACTGCATAAAACTCTAATCCCTGTTGTTTACAAAAGTCAACAGCTTCATCTAATTTACTCCCATGACGATATGTCCATAAAATGAGTTGGTGTCCTTCTTCTTGAAGCTTTTTCAGAGTTTCAAAGGCAAACAAAATAGGCTTGCCAATGGCTGGAAACGCATTTTCAACGATGGTTCCATCAAAATCTACGGCTATGGTTAAGGTCTTATTTTGCATTGGTGCAAAAGTAGGAATATTTTGGCAGAAGGAGGCTTAGAGATTCTCTGGATTAATCGCAAGGCTTTTGAACAATTTAGCCTTAGCTTCATAGAATTTATTCTGTTGATCGATCTGCTTTAGTTTAGATTCTATGAGCTTCTGTTCTCGCGTATTGACCAAAAATAGGGAGCTCTCTCCAAAGCTGAATTTGCGTTCCTCTGCCGCAACTAACCTGGAATAGTTGTCAACTATATTTAAAATCAAGTCGTTTTGCAGCACGTAGGAATCCAGTTCCTGATAGATTCCAAGAATGTCATTTTTTATCGTTATTTCTGCCAGAGATAAATCTAATTCTGCATCCTGAACTTTAATTTTAGCTAGTTTTAAGTCTCCACGTTCTTTACGTAGAAATAATGGCACGCTAAAGACAAATCCGCTTTTATAGTTCGCGGTATTGAATGATTGAGTTTCTTCAGGTGTCTGACTAAGAAAATTATATTCTAAGTCTAAAGTGGGTAAAAGTTTATTCGCTTTTAAGCGCCTATCCACGTTAAGTTGATCTAATTTAAACTGAAGCGACAGTAATTTAGGATGATTCTCAATATTGAAATCGCTCAAGGGTCGCCCCGCAATTTCTAATGAGGTATCAATTTCTTCCGAAATAAAAATATCTGGAACCACACCGGGTTGTAGTTCTACCGGAAGGTTATCTGCTAACCATAAATAATTGGATAAGGCTAAACTCGCCTTCACAAATCGAATACGTGCTTTTTCTAGCTCTAAGAAACGATTTTGCACCGTAATTTTTGCTTCCAGGGTGTCGATAATAGGGCGATCACCTGCAAGGGCAGAGGATTTAATTCCTTCAAATCGTATTTGAGCATTTTCTACAAAATTATCAAATACAAGAACCTGCGAATAAGTTCGAACCCAATCAAAATACGTAAGCGATGCCTCAAACAGAATTTTGTTTACCGCTAAATCCCGATCGGCTTTAGATTGTTCTCGCATTATTTTTGCCTGTTTTAAGGTTGCCATGCGATCATTAATCAAAAATCCTTCTAAGGCAGAAAAAGATATACCGGCATTATACAGTCCCTCCTGCGGAACATCCAATTGCGGATTTAAAAAGACTCCTTCATTTTCTTCAAATTGTGCTTTGAGCTCAATCCCATACCAGGTAGGAATTTTAAAGGTAGCATTAAGAATGTCGTAATATTCTGTATTCTTAAATTTTTTACGGGAATAGTCTACATCAATTTTAGGGTCAAAGCTTCCTCTTGACTTGAGCAAGTTTGCTTCAGCCTGATTTAGAATTAAAGCGGCTTGTTTTGCAACCGGGTGAAATTCTTTTACCAGTCCTAAATACTCATTATAGGAAAGCACCGTAGTATCTGCCACAGCGATAACTTCTTGAGCAGCTAAGGTGTTGCAGGTCAAAAGAATATTTATGAGGAAAAAGTATGCTTTATTTTTTAGACTGTGAAGCATCCTTGCTATTTTCAGGTTGATAATAGTTAGGTGGGAATCCATTTAGGCGACGCCATAGTTCAAACCAAATAGGAACATCTTCTAGTAGTGCCATGGTAAATGCTCCAGATCCTACTCTAATCTCATCTGGCCACTCATGATCTGCGGGATCAGGTTTGATTAAGACGCGATATTTTCCATTTTCACTGATAAAAGTTTCAATTGCCACTACTTGACCACCGTATGTCCCATAAGATACATTGGGCCAACCTCTAAAAATGATTGCCGGCCAGCCATCAAATTGAATACGAACTTCTTCCCCTAAATGAATAAGTGGTAAATCTATAGGCGCTACAAAGGTTTCAACGGCAACATCATAATCTGATGGCATTATTCTCACTAATTTGTCTCCCTCTTTAAAGGTTTCGCCCACCCCGGATATAATAGCCCTATTAATAAAACCATTTTGAGGGGCTAGTACGAAATAAAGTGAATTACGCATTTCATAGTTGGTATATTCACTTTCTAATTTGGTTACTTGAGCTTCGGCATTAAATTGATCAGATTGAGCGGTTAGCTGGTCGCTTTCAGCTTTAGATATTTTATTCGTGTATTCTGCCCCGATTCTGTTGAGCTCTACTTTAGCGTTAAGGACTTCATTTTTGCTGGCGTATAATTTGTTTTCTTGAGAAATCCGTTTTGCCTGAGTTTCTTGAAGCTTTAGTCTTTTTTCTTCAACATCTGTTACTGCTTTTAGACCCTCACTTTCTAATTGTGAAGTACGCGCAAATTGGCGTTCAGCAATAGTCAGGTTTGTCTTGGCGGCTTCTAGTTCGATGCTGTCGCTCTGCACTTTTAGTTTGGCCTGGATTAGTTTATTTCGGGCTTGCTCAAGTTTTAATTGAAGTTCGTTTCTAAGTGCACCAATATTGGTTCCTAAAGCCCTAACCTTATTTTCATAGGAATCAACAGACATGTTTTTTGCTAGGATCTGTTTTCCCGTACGCTCAACCAGTGCCGGATCAAAATATTCATTCTTAACTTCAGATATTCGCAAAATGGTATCCCCTTTTTTTACAAATTGTCCTTCTCGTACATACCATTTCTCAATTCGCCCAGGTATGGGAGATTGTATCGTCTGGGGCCTATGATCAGGTTGTAGCGTAGTGACGAACCCTTCACCCGTAATATTTTGTGTCCAGGGTAAAAACAAAATAATCAATGCAATGATAGAAAATATAATCAAAAACTGATTGAAATGTTTGAAGTGGCGCTTATGAAAAACCCGCTCAGACGATTTGTAGCTAGAAATATCTACCTTGTCATTAAGACTATTGTTAGAAATATTAAGCATTATTATCAGATTTTTTATTCAACAATCCATCACTCAATGTATAGACTGTTCCGCATTTTCGCGACCATTTTTCGTTTTGACTTACAACAACTAACGCCCATGGACGATCGTTATTAGATAAGAAATTCATGATACGTTCAGCTTCATTTTCTTCTATTTGATCTAATGGATCTTTAAGAATAAGCATGGTTGGTTTACGTACAATACTTCTAGCTAAGACTATTTTTTTTGCTATAGTATAGGGTATTTGTTTGCCTTCAGGATAGATCATAGTCTGTAAACCTTTAGGTTGGCTCTTTAGAAATTTCATTAAGCCCGCATGTTTTATTGCCCATCGAATATCCTCTTGTGAAATATTCTTATCGCCAAAAGTGATATTATCCTGTAATGTACCTTCAAACGGGCTCTCATCTGTAAGAGACTGGCCAAGATGAGATCTGTAATAGTTTAAGTTCAGTCCTTGTAATGCCACATCGTTTACGTAGATGGTTCCGCTTGTTGGCTCTACTAAGCCTGCCACTAACTTAAGTAAGGTAGCCTTTCCTGATCCGTTAGGTCCCTGAATTAATATACTACAGCGCGGCGTGATATTGAAGGAAATATTCTTCAATAAAGGACTTGTCGAATCAGGATATTGAAAACTTATATTATCTAATTCTACTTTAAAGGATTCATTATCTTCAAAAGGTTCCTCACCTTCTTGCGGCTCTAATTTTTTATCGACTACCTGTCCTAACTTTTCTAAAGATGTAAGCACATCATAAAAAGATTCTAACCCAACGATCAATTTTTCGACAGATCCTATTACAAGTAAAATAATTATTTCAGCCGCGACAAATTGTCCTATATTCATTTGTTGATTAAGTACTAAAAATCCACCAATAAATAAAAGACCGGCAGTTACTAACACCTTAAAACCAATCATTTGTGCGAACTGAAGGATTAAAATTTTGAAGTGACTTTCACGATGCTTTAAATAGCCATCCACCAAATAATCATTTTTTTTAAGTGCTAAATTACTTTTGCCCGAAAGTTTAAAGCTAATAATAGTTCTAGCAATCTCCTGTATCCAGTGGGCTACTTTATACTTAGACTTTGATTCCATTAAACTGGTATCCAAACCTCTTTGCGCAGTGAACTTGAATACAATATAAATGAGAACTACTAGTAGTAAACCGTAAATAATAAAAAATGGGTGGTAAAATGATAATAATGCCAGACCAAAAATGATTTGAAGAATGGCGGCAGGATAATCTACTAAAATTTTTGAAAGACCTTTTTGAAGTGTTAATGTATCAAAAAATCTATTTGCTAGCTCTGGTGGATAAAAATTTCGTAATTCACTCATTTGAATTTTGGGAAATCGATACGCAAATTCAAAAGAAGATCGGGTAAAGATTTTTTGTTGCACATTTTCAATAATTCTAATTTGCATCAATTGTAAAATTCCTACAAAAGCAACACCCAATGTGACTATTATGGTTAATACAATCCATGAAGTGCTGATTTGAGCTCCTTGTAGGAGATTTATAATGGCTTGAATACCTAGCGGAAGTGATAAATTCACTAATCCAGCAAATACAGCATAGTAGAATATTTGAAGAATATCTTTTCGGTCAAGTTTTAGCAAGCCTGCGAGACGTTGCCATGAAGTTAGAATTTTTTTTTCCATAGCTTTATTTCAAAACATTTGTTGTTAAATGAACGAAGTACGCAGTTGGGGACACATGCTCATTACAATCTGTGATAGAAGTAAAATGATCCTGTAAAAATTGCTGGTGTAAAGATCCCTCTAATATTGTACTAGCTAGACTTGAAGGATAAGGATAGGTTGAATTCACAGATTGAATCATCTTGCTTAAGTGCATGGCGAGACGTTTATAAACCATAAAATAGCCTTCTTTATTTTCTTTATCCACCTCTTTGGTCAAAAAGGATTTTGAATATTCTTCAATTAAAATTTTATGTAATTTACTTTCATTAATATGCCCGTATGACGAATCTTGTTGAATCTCTTGAGTAAGAATTTCAATGGCTTTATGTAGTTTTTTTTGAGAATTATCTATGCTGTTTGTAGCTAATACAAGCTGAAGTTCCATCCATCCCCAGTACCAGTTTGTAAGGTAGAGGAGGAGTTTATGTTTGTTTTCAAAATAGCGATAAATTGAACTTTCATTAGACCCAATAGCCGTACCTAGCTTTTTAAAGGTGAATTGTTCAAAGCCCAATTCATGAATCATCTCAATACTGGCAGATAAGATACGTTTACCCAAATCAGAGGATTCAGGGTCTTTCACGTATAATTTATCAGTAAGTTCAATTTTTAACGAGTCTAGTAAGGTATTCATGCCTGCAAGTTACAGACAAACCTGATAGTAGTACTATCGTAAAAAGTAAGTTTAGCTTTTATTTAACGAAAAACGACTCCTTTATTTAAGGAGCCGTTTTATTCATTAGGAATAAGTTGTTATTACTCAGCGTAACTATTCTTGTAGTCTTCACCAGATACGATCTTTAGAATATCTTTAGCCAAGGTTTCTTGTGGATACTCTACAAAGCGATTAACTTCTTGACCATCTTTATAAAATATTAAGGTGGGCACACGCTTTACATTTGATCCTTGGGGTAGTCCACCAGGAATTGTTTTTTGTCTGTTTACGGCATAAAAGGTCAAGTTATCCATGTTATACCCTGTTTTTTCTAACAGGCTGTAGATTTTTGGGGTTTCACGTTTGCTATCGCCACACCAGGTACCCATATACAAGGTTAAATTATAGTCATTGATGTTTTGTGCGATTTGTTCTAGGACATCAGCTTCAGGTGTATATGCATTTGCGCGGCCCTCAAACCATGTATTAAATGGTGCTTTGGTGAGTTGTTCTATATTTCCTTCGCCTACTAGCATTCCATTTTCTAACATTGCTTCTCCTTCTATTAATTGTTTGTCAACAACCTCTTCAATAGAGGCTTCCTGTTCTACTTCAATCACTGTGGGTGGTGAAGGAGGAGTTGGGGATGGGCTAACATTTTCTGCAGTATTTTGAGTTGTTTTTTGTTGGCTTCCGCAAGCGATCAGCGCAAGCGAAAAAAATACATATGCTACTTTTTTCATTGTTTTTAAATTAAAGGATGTTGAGTCATTTCTTGAGGTTGTTGTACGCCCATCAAAGATAATACTGTTGGCGCAATATCACCAAGGATACCGTCTTTTACCTTGTTAATCTCTTTATCTACGAGAATAAAAGGAACCGGATTTGTAGTGTGGGCAGTATTGGGTGTGCCATCTGGATTAATCATTGTATCACTATTCCCGTGGTCTGCAATAATAATTGAGGTGTAACCCTTCTCATTGGCTATCTCTAGAATTTGTTTTAATGAAGAATCTACAGTTTCACAGGCTTTTACGGCGGCATCAAAATCACCGGTGTGACCCACCATATCAGCATTAGCAAAATTGAGACAAATAAAATCTGGTGTTTCTTCCTGAATATGTTTCACGACTTGTGCGGTTAATTCTGGCGCACTCATTTCTGGCTGAAGGTCATACGTGGCAACCTTTGGTGAATTCACTAAAATACGACTTTCTCCTTCAAAAGCGTCTTCACGACCTCCCGAAAAGAAAAATGTTACATGAGGATATTTTTCGGTTTCGGCGGCGCGCAACTGAGTTTTACCCTGTCGTTCAAGAACTTCACCCAGCGTATTAGTGATATTGTCTTTTGTGAATACCACATGTATGTTTGTAAAACTTTCATCATAGGTAGTCATAGTGACATAATAAAGATCCAATGCTAACATATCCTGACTGGCGAAATCTTGCTGTGTCAACGCTTGTGTAAGTTGCCTGCCGCGATCTGTTCTAAAATTGAAAAACACTACAACGTCTCCCTGTTTAATTTTTGCTACAGGATTATTAGTATTATTCGTCAAAACAATCGGCTTGATAAATTCATCAGTAATGCCATTATCATAGCTTTTTTGCATTGCTTCAAGTGGATGCGTAGTTTCTTCTCCTTGACCGTTCACCAGCGCATCATACGCTAATTTTATGCGCTCCCAGCGCTGATCACGATCCATGGCATAATATCTCCCTGTGATTGTAGCTAATGCAGCGTTGGTTTTGGATAAGTGTGGCAGAAGCTCCTCAATAAATCCAATGCCCGATTTAGGATCTACATCGCGTCCATCAGTAAAAGCATGAACATATTTTTTAGACACGCCAAAATCTTCGGCTGCTGTGAGAAGACCTTTAAGGTGATTAATATGTGAATGGACTCCGCCATCACCTAATAATCCTAAAAAATGAACCGGACGATTGTTTTCTTTCGCGTAAGCAAAAGCCTTTTTAAGCACATGTTCATCTTTAAGTGTATTTTCAGTCACTGCCTTATTGATTTTAGCTAAATCTTGGTAAACAATTCGACCAGCACCTAAATTCATATGTCCTACTTCACTATTTCCCATTTGACCTTGAGGCAGCCCTACATTCATACCATCTGTGCGCAGGGTTGCATTGGGGTAATTTGTATAAAGGCTATCTATAAACGGAGTTTTTGCCTTATCAATGGCAGATATAGAGGGATCTGGTGAAATTCCCCAGCCATCAAGAATAGCTAACAGTACTTTTTTGCTCATGAGATTGATCTATGTTTCAAAAGTACAAAATGCTTTATGATCTATGGACTATTCTTAGCAGATAGTCATTTGAAAGGTTGCTGACGATTTAATTTGAAGTTTGTTACAAGATTTACCGTTAATCTTAGGTGAAACTTTTTTAGAATAAATTGATTTTGACGATAAAATCGGGAAGTTTCATGTGTTTGATAACTAAAGTGTTAATCTTAGGTTATTCACGGTAGTATATTGTAACATTTAACAATTGTAGAGGTCTATTAAGAAAGGAAATCAATCAAATAACTTTTCTGCCAATGAAAAAAACCTGTATTAAGTAAAGGTAAGGATGATCAAGAAACCGGGTATATAAGTTTACAGTTTTAAGAAATAGCCTACTAGTAAATTTCATACATATTGATAAACGCAGCGTACATTTTCTATTTTTTGTCGACCACTGCTAAAGGATTCTCAGTAATCTTTAATCATTGCTAAAAAGATCATAAAATTACGTAATTAGGCTCATTAACATATTTGTTGAGTCTACGTTAAGACTAAGTTATACTTAGGTTGTAAGTAGAATTTATACACTAAAAGATATCATCTTTACACCATCAAAATCATCATTCAATCAAATCAATAAACGAACAGAAATTATGAAAAATCTAAAAAAAAGTATCGTAGTTGTTTTAATAGCAACTACACCACTCTTTGCTGTAGAAGATTACACTTCTTCAACACCGGCAACAACAACAGATATTGCTTCTTATGAAGTAGTACAAACTGAAATCACTACAGTATCGCCATTTTGCCTTGCGATAGCTAAAGGAGAATATGATACCGTTAAACGCATGATAGAGTTAGGTACAAATGTAAACAAACTCTCTAATGACATGAGTCCTTTGATGTATGCGGCCCGGTATAATAATGTTCGCATTATGAAACTTCTTATCGCCAATGGAGCGGAATTAAAGAAGAGAAACAGCAAGAAAAAAACTGCTTTAAATATTGCCAAACAGTCCAATGCAACTGATGCGGTTAGCCTGCTGGAGAATCTTTAGATCTAACGTTTTCACAGTTTAATTAGAATTAGCCAAATTCTACAAAGCCTTGATGAATATCAGGGCTTTTTTTATGCAGCCTCATATTCTTTGATCGCCTCTTCAATCTTTTCAATGCGATTATCAGGATCTGGATGTGTATTTTGAAATTCTGGCGCACGATTTGGACCTGCTGCTGCTTTGAGAATTTTCATCACTTCAATCATAGCATAGGGATCGTAACCCGCTCTAATCATAAAGAGAACGCCTAAATTATCACTTTCTAATTCGTCATCACGACCGTTTTTTAAAAGTGTATTTTGACCAATACCCGTTACGAGTCCGCCGGCATCTGCGCCAACTTGGGCACCTTGGGATAGTGTCTGCCAGTATTGACTTTCTGCAATGCGCTCTGCAGAGTGTTTACCAAGCACATGACCAATTTCATGACCGAGAACTCCCGCAACCTGATCTTCATTTTGTAATCGCGAGAGTAAAGCGTAGGTGATAAAAATTTGTCCGCCGGGTAAAGCAAATGCATTAACGGTTCTATCATCTGCCAGTACATGAAAATCATATGGATATGGTGATTCTTTTGCGATGGTAGATTGAACCAGTTTTTTTCCAATGGCATCAACGTAAGCTTGTACTGTATTATCTGGATGCAATCCCCCGTGTTGTTCTGCCATAGTGGGAGCATGTGCCAGTCCAATTTGAATTTCCTCTTGAGTTGTCATGCTTATATTTTGAACACGACCGGTGTAGGGATTTTCAGTTTGATTACTGCAGCGCCTTATAAAGGCAAAGGCTACAATCGCCAATCCAATAAGTATTCTAAATTTCCAACTTCCTCTTCTCATACGTAATCTATTTTAAGGAGTTTTTAGTAATGCGTTAATCTTTTTCCGGAAGTAATACCGGATTGATATCCATGATATTTTCATTGATATACCGGGTCAAAAAATCAGTGGTGAAATGTTCTGATCCTGCGAAATCTTCTGTAGATAATACAGAAAATACATCTAAATTGCGGTATGCCTTTAACATTGGCTTAGAGGTCGGTGAATAACTAAAATGCCACGGCTCATACTTAAATCCTTTTCGTTGGGTCTGGTTTGTGTATACTTCTTCAAAACCAAAGGTAGTGGCAAATTTAGTTAGCCATTGTTTGAGTTCATAAAATGCCCCTCCTTCTTCAAAATGTTTTTCTTGGAGTACATCATCGGTGATACCAGTATCTCCCATGATGATGTCGATATCTGTACCCCAATGGTGACGAGATGTGCCGGGAATTGTGCTGTATTCAATGATTTTGTTCATTGCTTCCAATGGATTCATTCCCTGTGCTGTAAATCGATTGTATTTGTTGGTCCAGATACGTTTTTGATCCTCAAAGGATCTATAGCTGGACACCGCCTGGATGGTAATCCCTTTTTGTTTTGCTGCTTTGTACATCATTATATAAGCACCAAAAGCATCTTTACGCAATCTTATTTTATTAGAACCATAGAGTTTGATATCAGCCTTGCCCATGAGTTCATCTTTTGAGAATTCGCTAAGGCCTGGAAATGAAAATCCCGATAAGGGCATCAAGCTCATAACGGATAAGGCAGTGGTTGAGGTAATAAATTTTCTTCTATCCATTATTAATAGAGTGTTCGCACCATACAATGATGCATTCCAATACCTTCAATCTCAAAACGCTCTCCTATAGTTTTGTAACCGGCGCGCTCATAGAATGGAATGGCTTTTTCACGCGCATTAAACCAGATAATATTGGTGAGCGCTTTTGTTAATCTAATCTCGCTTTCTTTGAGGAGTAAATTTCCTAATCCTTTTCGTTGATATTCTTCTATGATAGCCATTCCTCGTAATTGATATTGACGTCCAAACGGTAGCGTTGGATTACGTCTGTCAATCAAGGTAATAACACCAATCATTCTTTCTTTAAAAAATAATGCGAGATGTAATGTGGTTATTTCATCGTCGCCCTCAAAAGCACAATCCTCAATGGGTCGACCTTTCCTAAGTACAGGGTGACGCACAGGATACGTCTCCTTACTATCTACAGCTTTTATCGATAAGTAGGGATTATCTTTTTTAAATAAAAAAGCTTCTACACCATCATAAATAATTTCTTTTTGAAGGGTGAAACCGATTTTTTCTAAGACAGCGGCAGACCCTGTGTTGCGAACATCTGTATGTGCATAGATGCTAGGATAAACTTTAGTAGAAAATCCATATTCTACTGCTGCAGTAGCTGCTTCTTTTGCGTATCCTTTACTCCAAAAATGCTTCAAAAGTCTAAAACCTACTTCAACATACCGTTTTTCTCGAAGATATTTTAGTCCGCAAAACCCAATAAATTCATTGGTTTCTTTAAGAACCACTGCCCATCGACCAATGCCGTAATCCTGATAGGCAGTATACTTTAGAATAAAATCTCTGGCTTCTTCAATCGATGCAAAGGGTTTGTCTCCCGTATACCTAATTACTTCTTCATCCAGGTTAAGGCGGTAGAATGCCTCAGCATCTTCAGAAATAAATTCTCTTAGGTAAAGTCTGGGAGTAGTAATGATTTTTTTCATGATGCTCTTACATCTTGATACTCATCATTTTCTTCAAATTTAATTTCGGCAAAAGGACAAAGAGGATCAATTTTTAAGGACTTTTCACGGGCGTATTCTACAGCTCTTTCTACAAGTTTTGATGCGTAGCCTCTACCTTCTTTTGGGATTTTAGTCTCAGTATGATCAATGACTATAACTCCCTTACGATCTTTATCTCTTATATAAGTGAGTTCTGAAATTACGGTCGAATCATGCTTGATGTAAAATATCCCGCGATCATCGGTCTCTTTGTGTTCTATAGTCATGACGTAAGCCTGTTAGTTTAGTTGTTAGGTTGATAGATCCCATCAACAATCCCGTATTCCAATGATTCGTTAGCATCCATCCAGTAATCGCGATTGAAATCCTTCATTACTTTATCAAAATCCTGTCCGCAATTTTTAACGTAGATATTCGCAATGATTTCTCTGGTTTTAAGAATTTCAGCAGCCTGAATTTCAATATTAGAAGCCTGCCCTTGAGCCCCGCCACTAGGTTGATGGATCATAACTTTTGCGTGAGGTTGAATGAATCGACGTCCTTTTTTTCCTGCAGAAAGTAATACCGAACCCATAGATGCCGCCAAACCAGTACAGATAGTAGAAACCGGACTTTTAAGACTCATGATCGTATCGTACATAGAAAATCCCGAAGTCACATAACCTCCAGGGCTATTGATAAAAAATTGAATTTCTTCATTTCCCTGCGCATCTAAGTACATGAGGCGGTCAACCACGTGCTTGGCGGTTTTGTCATCAACCATACCCCATAAAAAAACCTGGCGTTTTTCCAGCAATGACTTTTCAATTAAATCTTGTGTTTTATTATTCGATGTCTTCATCAATTTTTGTGTATTTGAAACTAAAATAGTATTATTTAGTCTAATTGAGACTACAATAGTATTGTTTTCACTCAAATTTAAGAAGAAGCTTTTCTAATTTATTCCGTGATGTTTTTTAACATAAAATTGGAAGGTTTTTATGTTGTGGCATCGTTAATTTACTCAAAACGATTTGTCATGAAAAATGTTCTTTTATTCCTCATACTTTTAAGTTCTGTTTTGACTTTTTCTCAGGACAACAGAGTTCTTATAAATGGTCAGATCATAGTACCAGTAGGGGATGATGCCGGTGGTATTGAAATTTACAATGCGACTTCTCAACGAGGGACAATATCTTTAAATGACGGATCATTTATCATTGCGGGAAGAAAAGGGGATATACTACTCTTTAGAGGCGTTCAATACGAGAAATTTGATGTAGCTCTTAACGAACGCGTCATCAACAATAAAAAAATTACCGTTTATCTTTATGATGATGTTAATGAATTACCAGAGGTCGTCGTAAGAAAATACGATCTTACTGGTGATATTAGTGTAGATGCACAACGTATTGAAACTACGCCCATTGAAGCACCGGTAACCGGTAATACGTTTGATGTTGTGTATAGTATGGAAACCGATTTTTTACCAGATGATCAGACTTCTCCCGAAATTTTATCCATGGATACGCAAGAGCAAGCTGCCAGTATTCGATTCCTTAATATATTTAACGCATTAGTAAAGGATCGGTATAATCCAAACAAAAAATACGTAGACTTAAGTACTGATCTTAGAAGGATAATTGATGATGACTTCTTTAAAAATTACCTTAACATCGAGGAAGAGAAAATACCAGAATTTATAATCTTTCTTGAAGACAATGGGCTTACAAAACGCATGATGAATAAAGGAAAGAGTCTCAAACTAGTTGATTTTTTGATTAAGCAAAGCAAAGTATTCAAAAAATCCATGGATTAGACTGTAACGTTAATGTTTCTGCACCGTCTTTATATATAGATTTTAGCCATTAGCGCTACATTTATATTTATGAGATATACGCTCTTTCTTCTCCATTTTATTTTAACGCTACTACATTCTGTTAGCGTGGCATCCCAGGAATTGCGAGGAATAGTCGTAGCAGACTCAATTGAAAAGGTTGAAATTAATATTGTTAATATTACGAAGCAGTTAGGAACGACGAATAATCAACAAGGAGAGTTTAGCCTTGCGGCGGAAGAAGGTGACCAAATACTTTTCTCTTCGTTACCGTACGAAACTTACGAAATTAAAGTGACCAGTGCCATGCTTTCTGCCCCGCGGAATGTTATTTACCTCGCTCCAAAAGTCAACGAACTGCCTGAAGTAGATATCTCAGATTTAGCTTTAAGGGGTTTTATTGAATACGATGCTGATCTCATTGAAATTTATCCAGAATTAGATACCAAAAAGCTAGGACTTCCTCAAAGAACCAAGCCCGTTCCCACACAAGCCCAGCGTAAATTATATACTGCGACAACCGCGGGGGGAATATCAACAGGAGGAGGAGCAGGACTTAGTTTGGCACTTGATCCAATCATCAATATAATGTCTGGCAGATTAGCGATGTTGGCGAAAATGAGAAGAAATGAAATAGAGCAAGAGCATTTTGAGAGGATCAAAGATGTTCTTCCTAAATCATTTTATACACTAGAATTAGAGCTCCCTGATGAAAAAATCATCCCTTTCTTAGAATATTGTCTTCTACATGAGGATTTTTCGGCTTCATTATTGCGTAAAAATAAATTAGATCTGGTTGATTTTTTCACACTTAGACATAAAGAATATGATAAATAATAAGATCGTATTTGTACTCTCATTTTTCTTTGTCGTAGCTAAAACTAACGCACAACAGTTTCGTGGGGTTATTGTAGCAGACTCAATTGAAAAGGTTGAAATTAATATTGTTAATATTACGAAGCAGTTAGGAACGACGAATAATCAACAAGGAGAGTTTAGCCTTGCGGCGGAAGATGGCGACCGAATACTATTCTCTTCGTTACCGTACGAAACTTACGAAATTAAAGTGACCAGTGCCATGCTTTCTGCCCCACGGAATGTCATTTACCTCGCTCCAAAAGTCAACGAATTGCCTGAAGTCAAATTAAACAAATACGGATTGTCTGGTAATCTGGGAGATGATATTGCTGCACTTCCACCTGCCATTACTCCGGGAACGCTGGGATTACCCCAACGCACAAAACCGGTTCCTACGCAAGCAGAACGGCGATTATATACCGCTACAACATCCTCGGGCGGAGTCCCCTTGGATTTACTGATTAATATAATCTCGGGTAGATTGAAGATGCTAAAAAAAGTACTTGAAAATGAACGTCAGCAAACGTTGGTTATTCGATCCAGACAAGCATTTCCAGAAGGGTATTTTAAAGAGCAGTATGAACTAAAAGAAGAACAGGTTGATGAGTTCTTGTATTTTTGTGCAAAAGATAAAGATCTCAATAAATACCTTCGTTTTCAGAACGTATTAGCCTTGATTGAGTTTTTTGATGCTAAAATTGAACCCTACCGAGAATATCTTAAAAGCTAGCTTTCCAATACAGAAATTAGTTTCAGTTTTCATTTCTTAAAGATATCTATTCGATGCCTTATCCGGTTTTACTAC
This sequence comes from Gangjinia marincola, assembly GCF_039523415.1. Taxonomy (NCBI): domain Bacteria; kingdom Pseudomonadati; phylum Bacteroidota; class Flavobacteriia; order Flavobacteriales; family Flavobacteriaceae; genus Gangjinia; species Gangjinia marincola. Next base: position 239,330 of record NZ_BAAAFG010000016.1, on the reverse strand, counting down.
AGTTTTAATCTTAGTAATTTCAATGAAAATCCTTTTGGATTTATGAGAAAGCAACTTACTTTCTAACCTCTAACCTCTAACCTCTAACCTCTAACCTCTAACCTTACCTTATTTCTCTTCAATCAGTGCCGTCCAAACGCTCAATTTTCCACTGTCATATCGTGTCCAAATCGGTCTAACGATTCCGTTGGAAGCGTGAATATTAATATAATCTCCAAAAAATGAACATTCCGTGGGATCAAAAGAAGTTTCAGAAATAATAGTATTTGTAAATGACGCTCCGCCATCTTTCGATACGGCTAGCATGACATCAGTTTTATTGCCTTCTTGTAGGCTTCGGTCATAAAAAAGAACATACACAAATCCCGTTTTTTCGTCCACACTCATCCAGGTTAAAAATTGATGAGATCCGTTGTCATTATTGAGAATATTCTTCGGCGAAGACCAGGATAAACCACCATCAACAGATTTAGATATATAAACATTGGTATCATCCGGATTAGTTTGATCAGCCCAGTTCACGTAAATGGTTCCTTGATGTGGTCCGTTTGAATTATCTACCATCGTGACCGGCATGCCGTTGGTACGATTAATTCCGGGCACGGTAAATTTCCAGCCTGCTTTTTGTTCTGCTAATACAATGTCGTTTTCTAACCAGCTTTTTCCATCATCTGTACTTTTATCAAACCATATCTTGTAATCATAGGCCCATGCGACATAAATTGTTCCGTCTTTAGCGACGGCAGGCACGGCACCTTCTGTCGTTAAGTCACCATCTAGCGCATTTCCCATTTTTTGATTAATGGCTATCGCGTTGGTCCAGTTCTCTCCATAATCACGTGAGGTAGAAAACAGGATGCGGCTATTATCCTTAGGATTTGAACTTCCATACGCATCAAATTCTGTCCAGGTAACGTAAAGCTGATTAGAGTCTGGATGTACCGTAGCCCATGGCTTATCTTGTTGTTTAGGTGAATTTAATCCAATGCCGGTTCCAGATGAAAATGTCTTTCCTGCATTACCACTTCGTTGCACCACGATGCGGTCTAGGATTTTTTTACTCTGCCAGTTGGTTCCTTCGGGATCGCTTAGATGAAAATAGTAAAAATTATTGCGCTTATCAGCTACAATCACAGGATCTCCCCATACACCCAAGGAGGAGCTAAGTCGATCCGTAATCCAGGTTTTACCGCCGTCTTTACTGCGATGCGCAAAGTTAATGATGCTACCCGCCACAATCTCATCTGGATTGAGTGGATTAATGTAAATAGATGGTTCACAAGGGCCTAAATCAAATGAAGAGGATTCGTAGATTTTGACATTTTCGCCAAATTGAGTTTGGACTGTTTTTTGTTCTACCGTAGGGGTTGGAGTTTTGCAGGAGAGACTAACAAGGAATGTGCTTAGACCAATTAAAAATTTGTTCATCGAAAAAAAATATAGTAATGTTGTCAAAAATAACACTATTGAAGAAGACTCTCTTACCCGTTTTCTTTCTCTTTATAGTAAGTTCATTTACAGCGCATAAATTTTATGTAAGCCTGACTGAAATAGAATATGTAGAGGAAAAAAAAATGCTTCAGATCATTTCAAAAGTATTTCTGGATGATATTGAGGCTGTACTGGGGCAACGCTATGAAGAAGAAGTATCCTTTACGAAGGATGAAACTTCAAATGCTTCCGCAGAAAGGCTTTTAGTGCGCTACTACACTCAAAAACTTCAGCTTAAGGTAGATGATAAAGATGTTACATTAAATTATATTGGAAGCGAAATTGAGGCTGATCAACTGGTAGTCTATTTAGAAGTCAATAAAGTGAACCCATTTTCGGCTATACGTATCACCAATCATGTCCTCATGGATCTATTTGAAGATCAGCAGAATATCGTTCATGTAACTGCAAGAGGAACAACAAAAAGTATGATGGCTGTGCAAGAACGGGAATCGCAGCTGTTAAAATTTCGTTAAGTAAAGTTTGCCCTTAGATTAATTAATATTTTAGAGACTTAATTATACCTATCACATGAAGAAGTTTAGTTTTTTGTTTTTAGCCGTATTCCTTTCGGCTTATACTACCGGTTTTTCTCAAGAAGAAGACCAAAAGGATGATGCTCCGCAAGAGGGTCATATCAACAATAATAAGTTTAGGCAACTGTATCAGGAATTTTCTACTCCCAATCAGTATAGAACGGGAGCTGGAGCACCCGGACCTGAGTACTATCAAAATACAGCTGACTACAAGATGGACATAGAGCTGGACGATAAAAACCAAAAAATTTATGGCGAGGAAACGATAACTTATACCAATAATTCACCTGATCCATTAGAATATTTATGGGTGCAATTAGATCAAAACATTCGTAAAAAAGATGCACCAGAAAAGAACGGTAGTGGGATTGCAGCTGTATCTCAACCCGGATCATTTGTGGCTAATTATATGGAAGAGCCTTTTGATGGAGGATTCAATGTCGAAAAAGTCTCAAAAGATGGAAAGCCCTTAAAATATACAATCAATCAAACCATGATGCGTGTTGAAATGCCAAAGGTATTAGCGCCCGGGGGTAAATTTTCATTTGATATTAAATGGTGGTTTAATATCGTTCAACATACAAAAAATCGTGCACGATCAGGATATGAACATTTCCCTGAAGATGGTAATAACGCCTATGTCATCGCACAGTTTTTTCCGCGAATGGCGGTTTATAATGATGTAGAAGGTTGGCAAAACTATCAGTTTTGGGGGAATGGCGAATTTGCACTTCCTTTTGGGAACTATGAAGTTAACTTAACGGTACCTGCTGATCATGTCGTTGAGGCAACCGGTAGTCTTCAAAACCGAAAAGAAGTATACAGCAAGCAAATGATGCAACGTTATGAGCAAGCTAAATCTTCCTACGATAAGCCAGTTGTAATTGTCACTCAAGACGAAGCTGAAAAAGCCGAAAAAGGATTTTCTGAAAAGAATAAAACCTGGAAGTTTAAGGCAGAGATGGTTCGTGATTATGCCTTTGCTACATCGCGAAAGTTTATCCTGGATATGCAAGCCGTTAAATTTCCTAAAGGAGATGTGATGGCAATTTCTGTATATCCTAAAGAAGGTAATCCATTATGGGAAGAATATTCAACTAAAGCAGTAGTACAATCGTTAAAAACCTACTCTAAATTTACCTTTGACTACCCCTATCCAAAAGCGATTTCTGTTCATGCAAAAAATCAAGGGATGGAATATCCTATGATCTGTTGGAACTACGGACGTCCCAATAAAGATGGTAAATACAGCGACCGAGTAAAATTTGGGATGATTAGTGTGATTATTCATGAAGTAGGACACAATTATTTTCCTATGATCGTTAACAGCGATGAGCGCCAGTGGGGATGGATGGATGAAGGATTAGATACATTTATGCAGTATTTGACAGAGCAGGAATTTGGACAAACCTATCCCGAAGCAATTGAAGGGCTGGATGCTTATCCCTCACGTCGTGGAGCTCCTTCAAAGATTGTGAATTACATGAAAGGAGACCAGGATTTTATTTCTCCCATTATGTCGAACCCAGAGAATGTGTATCAATTAGGTGCTAATGCCTACGGAAAACCAGCTACTGGCTTGAATATTTTGCGTGAAACAGTCATGGGACATGAACTATTTGATTATGCATTTAAGACCTATGCACAACGCTGGATGTTTAAACATCCAACGCCCGAAGACTTTTTTAGAACGATGGAAGATGCTTCTGCCGTAGATTTAGATTGGTTTTGGAGAGGATGGTTTTACACCACAGATTATGTAGATATAGGGGTTAAGGGAGTGAAAAAATATTTTGTTACTGATCAGCCTACTGCTGCCGGCAAAGAAATGCTTTCTCGCTATGGCATCACAGATCCAAGTACCATTGAGGCAGTCTACGTAGTTGAGGAGGACAGTGATGAATTTGATGCCGCCATGAAAGACAAAAATCCGTTAGATAATGCTCCAACTTTAAAAGAGTATATGATGGATAATTTTTCGGCAGAGGAGCGCGAAAAACTTGAATTACCAAAGTACTTGTATGAAGTGGTGTTTGAAAAACCCGGCGGAATGTTAATGCCTTTGATTGTAGAATATACCTACGAAGATGGAACCACGAAAAAAGAAAAGTACCCGGTTCAAATATGGCGTAAAAATGATTTCGAAATGAAAAAAGCCATCGCGTCAAATAAAGCTATTACTAAAATAGTTGTTGATCCAGATTTAGAAACGGCAGACGTCAATACAGAGAATAACAGCTGGCCAAAA
>NZ_BAAAFG010000016.1:227821-234942 GCF_039523415.1 Gangjinia marincola | reverse complement strand
GCTTTTCTTTTAGGAGTCCATTGCGATCAAAGTCATAATAATCCCTTATTTTTGCACTAAATTTCTAGGTAATTCAACATGAATCTAATTCCTTTTTTTATCAGTGGTGGAGAGATCGTTTTTGTCTTGTTCATTGTCGTGATGGTTTTTGGTGCTGATAAAATACCTGAAATTGCCCGCGGACTAGGCAAAGGAATGAAAACCCTGCGAAACGCTACAGATGATATTAAGTCAGAAATTTCCAAAAGCGCTGAAAAGCATGGAATAGATAAAGACTTAATGAATGCACAAAAAGATGTGGAAAGCAGTATGGGATCCGTTCAAGATGATATTGAAGAAGTCATGGGTGCTATAAAACGTAAGCGTTAATGCTTGAACGTTTAACTAAATGGGACGTTGAGTTATTTGTTTACCTTAATAATTTAGGGATAGAGCAGTACGACGCCTTTTGGATTTTTGTAACTCAAATTAAACATTGGGTCCCATTATATATTTTATTCTTTGTTCTTTTTTACGTTTCCTTTAAGGCTAAGAATGCGCTGTTTGCAAGTTTTGCAACCATTTTGACCTTTTTAATTACGTTTGGATTTACGCGATTAGTAAAAAACGGGGTAGCTCGCATTCGTCCCAGCTTTGATGAAAAGTTAGCAGGCACTATTCGCGTGCTGCAAGAATCAAGTCATTTTAGTTTTTTTAGTGGGCATGCAGCATCCTCTTTTGCCGTGACCACATTTGTGGTGCTCTTACTAAGGCGAGACTTTAAATGGATTTATTTAGCCTATGTTTGGCCTATACTATTCGCTACCAGTAGGATTTATGTAGGTGTTCACTATCCCAGTGACGTACTTGTTGGTGCGCTAGTAGGAACGCTTTTTGCTGTTGTGTTGTATAAACTTTTCAACAAACATGTGCCATTAAAAAAGCCGAAAGATCGAGTAGATCTTTCAGCTTAACTAAATTTGACTTCATATCACTATTGTGGGAATACCACAAAACTAAATGCGCTATTTTTAGGATTACCAGCTGTATCCCAAACTCTTACAATAAACGTATTACTATTTACAACATCGTAGCCTATAAATTCTGGACCGCCAGCAGAAGATGAAAATGGTGTAATCATAACTACTGGAGTCGCCGAATTAGTTGGTAAGTCAATAGTTATCTCATAAACTCCTAATGCATTTTGAACTGCTGACGTTATACCATATCCAGAACTAATTGTGGCATTATCAAACATAGCTCCATAGGCGACAGGCATAGTATTCCCGTAAAGCGTATTGGCTGCAGGAGCTGTGGTGGTTTCGTTTACTTCTACGTTACCATCAGTAGAAAGATCACCAGTCATTTCAATCGCTCCGTTAAATAGATCAACTCGAACATTTTTATCTCCACCAGCCATAAAATCGACTTTATCTTCATCATCGCTATATCCAATTCCCCAACTTGGGAAGCCATCAGAATGTTGTACGATCATTTTATCAGGATTAGAAGTTCCTGAACCAAACATGCGTACCTGGCTGCTTTGCTCACTATATAAAGTGGACGGTGAGCTACCTACCTGAGTTTCACCTACACTGGTTCCATTTACTCTAACATTCAACCAAGGTTCTACATCTGCCCAGTTTGCACCTGCCAAGGAGTTAATGCTACCCACCTGGATAGAAAATACACCTGCTGCATCAGTAGTAACATTGTGTAATTCTGTAAAGAAAGATGTTCCTCCTGAACCATCAACTAAGTCAACGCCAACATCGATGGATTGATTGATCAGTAAATCACCACTTCCATCTCTTGCTACTCCTTGATAATTGATCAATTGAGCTGCACCGGCGGCTTTTGATGATTTTGAAGTTGTACCGTTTACTTGTTGAGGTGAAATACGCGTTTCACTTGAGTTTACCTCTTGAAGGTCTGCGGCACGTTGAGCTGCATAATTACTTGCAGGTCGGTTCGCTTCTTGTGCAAAGGTTGTTGCAATTGTACAAAGAGCAATTCCTAAAAAAGTATATATATTAGTTGTTTTCATGATTGTTAAATTTTATTGTTTGATTAGTTTAATTGTTTTTGAGGATTGAGATCCCTGGTTTGAAATACGTAAAAAATAGATCCCTCCTGAAAATGCTGAAAGGTCAATTTCTTTTCTACCCATCGTATTCTCAAAGGATTCATCTAAGAGCTGCTTACCATTAATATCGCTTAGTTTAAGCTCAAAAGTTTGATTGTTCATTTCTTCAAATGTGATCGTAATTCTGTCAATTACAGGATTAGGATAAACACTAGTAGAATTTATTAGCTCAAAATCATCATTGCTTAATGTGATTTCGGCAATAGCTCCGTTCCAAAATCCTTGTCCGACAGAAGTCGCGTTGGAAACATTACCAACTACCGGCTCTCCCAGTGTAAAGTTCAATTCTGTAGACGCATTAGACAGCGTGGTACCAGAATTTCCAATCACAGCCTGGCTGATTGATTGTGCTTGAGCTATTCCAAACATGCCCAAACAGATTAAAAAAAATAGTCGTTGTTTTTTCATTTTTATTGTTTTATACATTATTCATTTAATAAAGGTTTTCACGCATAGGCTTATCATTAAAAAGTTAGTATCCATCTAGCGGATGCACTCATGAAGACTAGTTCAATTGGTGATATTATATATTCACGTTTACATCCTGCAGTGTGGGGTGGACGCGCGTGATCTGTACTACACCATTTTATGAGACAAGATGTAAAAGGTTAACAAGGAGTAGTGTTAAATATTAGAATGTCAAAAATTTAACAAGTTTAGGGTACTACAGCACTAATTTTTTGAGAATTATTTAATATTTTCATGGTTTAATTAACCTAACCACATTTAAACATGAAAAAAATTATTATTTCTGTAATATACTGCGGTCTTCTGTTCGTTTCTTGTTCTCAAGAAGATTTTGAAAATGACCCACAAACCAGTAATGAGATTTTAGATCAAAGTGATTTACTTAACGCTCAGGAATTACTCTCTATCCAAGAAATCAATGATATCATTGCCAATGAGTTCAAACAAAACGGATCGTTTGACTGGCAAGGAGCCAGTGATCAATTGCTTTGGAGTGCAGCTGTACAAGGTGGGGGACTTCTAACCATTGGATACGGCGGTGAAGGAGAATTCGCACGTGAAGGAAGGAGTGCCGAGTACGATGATCTAAAAGCTTCACTTTTAAACATCATTTCGTCTCAAGACAATCGCACAGCTACAGATGTATTGGTCTATGAAGATGAGGTCCTTAATTATATGGATGTACAGATAACATCGTTATCTTCTATTAAAACGCTAAGAGCAACAGATAATATTAGATACTTAGATCCAAGTGGGTATTCTTTCTATCAGCAACCCATAGATCAAACTGCCCAAAGTCGTTCCAGCAAAGGCTGTAGTTTTGACGCGAGTGTACTGAATTCAGCTGACAGTAGAGTAATTTCTCCTAACGCTTTAGTCTCCTGGAATTTTGACGAACACAACATTGAACAAGCCTGGTCATTGAGCACAGGGGCCGGCGTAACGGTTGGTGTAATCGATACCGGTCTTTCTCCAGATCAATCTAAATTAAATACATCAGGAATCAATGATGGTGATTCTAATGGAAGATCAGTAGAAAAATATGGAACTTACATTGACTCTGCCTGGTGGTGGTCAAATAATCTGGATGGACCAAACGATCGTTGTGGACATGGGACCAATATGGCAAGTGCCATCGCTGCACCTCGTAATGATGATTTTCAACCAGTTGGAGTAGCTTATAATTGTAATTTAGTGTCCTATCGGGGTACTGCAGATGTGGTATTAGATGATTATCATGAGCGCAAAGGAGTATCTAATGCATTAAAAGCTTTAGCTAATCGATCTGATGTCAAGATCATTTCTATGTCCATAGGATATCCCTGGTCCATTGGGAATGTAAAGGATGCGGTTAAATACGCATACAGCAAAGGAAAACTTATTTTCGCCGCCGGCGGAACATCAACCAGTGCCACCAATTGGTATGGTGTCATTTTTCCTGCATCGATGGATGAGGCCGTAGCGGTTACAGGTATAACCGATAATGGTCAGTACGATCGATGCGATGTTTGCCACAGCGGAAGCAAAATAGAATTCACGATTGTAATGCAACGTGACGGCGATGATAACAGAACCGGAGCGGTATTAGGTTACAACGATGGAGATAATGATTATGTAGGAGGATCATCTGTAGCGACTGCAACTACGGCAGGGATCGCTGCCTTAGTTTGGTCTAGATACCCTGGATGGAGTAGGAGTCAGGTGTTGAATCGTCTTCGTCAATCCTCAGATTTATATCCTAATAAGGATGGTAGCTATGGTTGGGGTAATATTGACGCCTTTCAAGCTGTGCAGTAAGATCAATAATTTGATGTAATGACAAACCCCAAAGGTTTTAAATCCTAATTTACGTCTGGACAAGCCTTTGGGGTTTTAAAAATATTTAACTTTATAATCTTAATCTAAGAAGCTTGATTTTAACGGGGATTTTATTTAGCTCTTAGCTCTTAGCTCTTGGTTTTTGACTCATAGTTATACTTTCCTTTTTCCTAATCCCGATTCCTCACTTCACCCGCGTAATCGTCAATCCATCTCGTATTGGTAGTAATACAGTCTCTACTCTGGGATCGGTATTTATTTTTTTATTGTAATCAATAAGAGCCTGCGTATCCTGATCATCTGGTTGTACTTTTTTTATGACCTTACCACTCCATAGTACGTTATCAGAGATAATAACACTTCCGGGATGTATGTGATCCATGATAAGATCAAAATATGCCGAATAATTCTGTTTATCGGCATCAATAAAAATGAGATCAAAACTGGTTTTTAAGGTCGGGATAATTTCCAACGCATTACCGGTATGTCGGATGATATTTTCCGCGAAAGCGGACTTCTCAAAATACTTTTCTTGAATGTGCGACAGTTCTTCATTGATATCAATGGTGTGAAGGGTACCGTTTTGTGATAAACCTTCTGCCAGGCACAACGCAGAATAACCAGTGTAGGTGCCAATCTCAAGAATAGTAGTAGGAGCAATTAATTTGGATAATAAGCTTAATAATCTGCCTTGATAATGCCCACTGAGCATCCTGGGTTGAAGTACTTTAAGCCAAGTCTCACGGCTTAGTTCTTGGAGTAACTGAGGTTCTGGCTGGCTATGCTGGACCACATACTCATCCAGCTGTTGTGAAATAAATTCCAATAATTTAAGTTGAAATGGGTTCTTTTAAAATGCGATCAATGAGTTCCTGCCTTCCTTTTTCATCATCACCGTAGAGCCACTGTAGTACGTTATCGCTCCAGATTTCATCTCGTTCTTGTCCCGTAATAATATCACGCTCAATGGCCAAATCTAAAATTTTACCGGGATAGCTGGATTGGGGTATACTTTCCATTTCTCCAAGTGGATACGGATCATCCAGTCCAATAAGCACTTGTTTAGAGGTTTGATTTTCAATCAATAGTTTAAGTGACCCTGTATCATGAACCAACGTATCAAAGAATATATTGGGATGTCCTACGGCTTTTCTTGGGTGATGTTTACCTTCAAACAAATCTGGACGCCCGTCAAAGCCTTGAATTCTTCTCCCCAGATTTATCTGCGCTAATTGTCCGCCATGAGCAAAACAGGTGCGCATTCCAGGATATTTGTCTTGATAACCGTTGAGCGTTAAAAAGTGATAGGCATCTGCACATTGCGCCAACATCCAAATTAAATGAAATCTCCAACTTGTATTTTCCAATAGAATAAACTTTTCGCCATCATAGGGATGAATTTCTACTGCGAGGTTTAATTCACTGGCCAACTCAAAAAGAGGTTCATTTTCTTCGTCAAAAATACATCTCCAGGTGCCAATTGTATCCATATAGTGGGTGGGAAGACAAAGTAAACGTAATCCTAACTCCTTAACGCAACGTTCTACTTCCCATAATGCACCCCGAATATACCCGGGATGAACCACAAAACCACAGGTAAATTTAGAAGGATTGTCCTGTTGTACGCGTGCATTAAAATCATTTTGAAATCGTAATGCCTGTTTCATTTCTTCCAGCCTTAAGCCATTACCATAGAGTTGGGAAAGATTGAGTACCACTGCATGATCAATATTGAAACGCTCCATCCAGGCCAGCTTTTCATGTAAAAAAAAACTAGAGTCGGTTACCGGTCTGCTCCAATTTTTTTGAAGCATAAACTTTCTATCCTTATCCACCCAAAAAATACCTTTATTCTGCATGAATTCTGGGATTTCCTCGGGATAGGGAAGAAGATGTGAATGACCGTTTATTCTAAGTTTACGACTCATGCGAGATTTAACTAATGATTAAACGTAAAGTTACACAATTTTAAGGATCAACTCGAAACTGGTTGAGGTCTTATAACGATTTAGTTCTGCCGCCATCCACTGGTAGATTAATACCATTGATATATGCGGCTTGATTACTGGCTAGAAAAGTAACTGCCGCAGCAATTTCTTCGGGTTTAGCAAATCGCCCTGCGGGGATTGAAGCTTTCATCCTTTCTTCTGCCTGTTGGGTAGAACTACTTGTTTTCTTCGCCTTGTTTTGTACAATCTCATGGAGACGTTCTGTTGCTGTGGCACCTGGTAATACATTATTTACTGTAATGCCATATTGTCCCAGTTCGTTTGCCATTGTTTTGCTCCAGTTTGCAACCGCTGCCCGAATGGTGTTTGAAACGCCCAATCCATCCAAAGGTTGCTTCACCGATGTCGAAATGATATTAATAATCCTGCCGTAGTTAGCCTTCTTCATTCCATCGAGGAGCGCTTGCACTAAAACATGATTACACAGTAAATGTTGCTGAAAGGCATGTTCAAATTCATGTACGGCAGCTTTTTGAATAGGTCCGCCGGCGGGTCCACCCGTATTATTAACCAAGATATGATATCCTTGATGGTTTTTCATGTGTTCTGTAATCACATCCTTGATTTCATCAGGATTGCTAAAATCACCTATCAAAATTTTGTGCTGTTGGTTTTCTCTTCGCGGAAGTTCTTGTAACACCTGTTGCAATTTCTCTTTATTGCGTGCGAATAAGGTGACATTGGCACCTTCTGTAGCAAGT
>NZ_BAAAFG010000016.1:2037-227705 GCF_039523415.1 Gangjinia marincola | reverse complement strand
TCTTTTTTTATTCCGCGAAAGCGGAAAACGTTTTAATTAAACACTATTTTTCTTCTGTTATTCTAATCCAGATTAATATGATATACACACATTTTTAGGCTCTGTAAAAAAGCGTAGTGCTTCCAAACCTCCTTCACGACCTACACCGCTATCTTTCATTCCGCCGAACGGGGTTCTTAAATCACGCATCATCCAAGTATTTACCCAAACAATCCCCGCTTCAATCGCGCTGCTCAAACGCATACTACGATTAAGGTCATTGGTCCATAGCGTAGCCGAAAGTCCGTAGCGTGAATCATTGGCTAGAGCGAGTGCTTCTTCTTCGGTATCAAATGGCATAATAGTGACTACGGGTCCAAAAATCTCTTCTTGGTTGAGTACGCACGCGTTGGAAGTGACTTCAATGATTGTAGGTTCTAGGTAATACCCATTTTCTGCTTTATGAACGTTAACCTTCTTCCCGCCGGTGAGGAGTTTCCCGCCTTCTTTTTCAGCTTTATCAATATAGCCTTGAACTTTTTCTAGGTGTTCTTTAGATACCAAAGCTCCCAGGTCTGTTGTAGTATCTTCGGGATGACCGACCACTAACTGCTTGACCTTAGTAATGAAATCGACTTTAAATTTTTCATAAAGAGGTCGTTCTATAAAAATTCTGCTTCCGCAGAGACAAATCTGACCTTGATTGGCAAAAGATGATTTCAAGGTGGTTGGTAGCATTTTATCGTAATCGCAATCTGCAAAAATGATGTTTGGATTTTTTCCGCCTAACTCTAGAGAAAGCTTTTTAAAAAGAGGTGCGGCGGTTTTTGCAATAGCCGCTCCTGTTGCTGTTCCACCAGTGAAAGAAATTGCTTTGATGCTGGGATGAGCTACTATAGTCTGCCCGGCAGTTTGTCCCAGCCCATGAACAACATTAAGTACTCCTTTTGGCAATCCTGCTTTAGCACAGATTTTACTTAATAGGAAAGCGGTTGCCGGAGTCACTTCACTAGGTTTTGCAATCACGCAGTTTCCCGCAGCCAGCGCCGGGGCAATTTTCCAGGTGAATAAATAAAGTGGGAGATTCCAGGGTGAGATACAACCCACAACCCCAAGTGGTTTGCGTAGCGTAAAATTAATCGCATTCTGCCCGGTACTCTCATGGCTTTCACTTGAAAATTGGGTAATCGCCTGAGAGAAGAATCTAAAATTACTCGCCGCACGTGGAATATCGACCGATTTGGCTAAAGAAACCGGTTTACCGTTGTCCTTACTTTCGGCTTTCGCCAATTCATCCAAGGAGGCTTCAATTAAATCTGCAATGGTCGCCAAAATCTTACTCCGCTCTTGTTGGCTGGTAGATGACCAATGTGAAAAGGCTTTTTCAGCGGCATCAACACCAAGTGCAACATCATCTTCGCTACTGTTGGGAATCTTACCATAAATTTCTCCTACCGCAGGCTCATAATTATCTAACCATTCGCCAGAGATAGGATCAAGAAACTCACCATTGATGTAATTTTGAATGGTCATTAGAGTGGTTTATACGCCATTGCTTTTATTTCTACCACAAGATTGGGATGCGGCAACTGGTGCACTGCAACGGTAGTTCTTGCGGGGCCGGTTTCAGCCTTAAAAAATTCTGCATACACCTTATTATAGCCTCCAAAATCATTCATATTAACCAAGAATGTGGTAACATCAACGACGTCGGCCATGGAAGCACCTTCTGTTGACAAATAATCTTTAATATTGTTGAGTACCGCTCTGGTTTGTTCTTCTATGTCTAAGTGCATGGTGCCCATTTCATCTACCTGATGCACGCCAGCGAAGCTATTATCTGGTAGCCTGGAACTGGTTCCAGAAATAAATAAGAAATCTCCTACGCGTTTGATGTGCGGATAGGCTCCTCTTGGAGTAGCTTTGTCTTTTAAGAGTTTATTGTTCATAATCGTTTCCGCGAAAGCGGGATTTTTTTAATTAACATGTTGTTTGTTCCCCTCTTGAGATAGGAGATGCTTAAAATTCATTTATCACCTAGATTCAAAGGAATCTTTACAATAGTAAGTAATCTACTTTAGTAACTCATCTTCGTGTAAAATTTCTTCAGTTTCAGTTTTTACTTTATTGAGTTTTTCTTGTAATTCCATTTCTTCAGTCAATACACCATCATCAATCAAGTTGAGTATTGCTTTGTCTTGCGCACGTCCTCTTCGCAATGCTTCAGAATAAGGGATGTCCTCATGAAAGGTAACCAGGCTGTACTTTGAATGGTACTCATGAGGAAATTCAGCTTCAAAAGCGGTTTCTAATTTTCTTTTTTCCTGAAACAATGGATTTGCTGTGTGCGATTTCATTTCATAAAAATTGTCTACCGCTAAGTCTGCAATTGCATCAGTATCCTTTTTGCGTTCGTGTTGGTAAGCCTCAAATACCTCAGCCCAGCGCGTTGGCTGATCAGAGTTGGTCTTACTATGTTTTTTTAGAATGTGATCAAAAACCACCACATCTTCAAACGAAGCGTTCATACCTTGACCATAAAATGGTACAATGGCGTGGGCGGCATCTCCCAATAAACAAACTTTGCCGTATGCATGCCAAGGACTGCATTTTATAGTACCCAACGGACCTGTTGGGTTTTCATGAAATTCTTCTACCAGATTTGGCATGAGTTTAAGGGCATCTGGATATTGATCTTCAAAATAGGCCAGGATATTCTCTTTGGTATCCAGTGCATCAAAATTATGTTCTCCTTTACTGTAGGAAAGAAATAAGGTCACGGTAAAGCTACCGTCTAAATTAGGTAAGGCAATAAGCATGTTTTCTCCCCGTGGCCAAATGTGAAGTGCATTCTTTTCCGTACGATAGCCACCATCTTGGGTGGGTGGAATCGTAAGTTCTTTGTAGCCATGTTCCAGGTAATTTTGCGAAAAGCTGAAGAGGAATTTTTTATGCAAATACATGCTTTTTCGTACCGAAGATCCCGCGCCATCTGCACCTAGAATAATATCAGCTGAAAAAGTGTGCTGTTCATTGGTAGTATAATCTTTAAAAACAGCAGAAGCATGCTCTAGATCTACCCGTTCGCACTTTAAACTAAAATGAATGTTAAGATTGGGCATCTTTTCTGCCTCATTAAGCAGCATGATGTTGAGGTCTGTTCGAGAAATGGAATTGATGAACTCATTTTCTCTACCACTGTAGGGACTAAAAACAGTGTTGCTCTCCAAATCATGAATCATACGGCCATGCATAGGTATACAAAGTGGCTTAATCTGTTCTTCTAAACCCACCAACTTAATGCCTTTTAGACCTCGATCTGAAAACGCTAAATTAATTGACCGCCCTGCATCTTGGTGTTGTTTACGCATATCTGGTCTGCGCTCTACAACTGTCACCTTGTATCCTCGTTGCGCCATTCGTAGGGCCAGTAGAGAACCACATAGTCCTGCGCCAATAATTAAAATATGTTCTTGTTTCATTCCTCTCCCCCTTGCCCCCTCTCCAAAGGAAAAGGGGAATCATTAAAAAATTAATTTAAAATCCTTTTTAATCGCGTTACAAATTCAAATACCTCTTCAAAAGTATTGTAGAGCGGGGTAGGAGCTACCCGAATGACATCTGGTTCACGCCAATCTGAAATGATCCCGGCATCAGTAAGTTTTTGGTGAAAATCTTTAGTGGCTTCTCTTACTGTAATAGACAGCTGACATCCCCTGAGTTCAGGATTTCTTGGTGTGATGATCGAAATTCGATCATCTTTCAGGCTGTCTATCAAAAATTCCAGAAACCCAGTTAACTTGATTGACTTCTCACGTAAGTTGTCCATCCCGGCCTCTTCAAAAATAGCCAAAGAGGCTTTTATGGCAGCCATAGATAAAATGGGTGGATTACTCAGTTGCCATCCTTCTGCACCAGGGATAGGGTCAAACTCATGTCGCATATTAAAACGAGTTTGTTTATTATGTCCCCACCAACCTGTAAATCGATTAATATCTTTGTTGTTAGCATGACGTTCATGCACAAAACAACCTCCTAAGCTCCCAGGGCCGCTGTTTAGGTATTTGTAGGTACACCATACGGCAAAATCAGGGCCGTTCTCATGCAAATTCGGCTGAATATTACCCACACCATGGGCTAAATCTATTCCTACTTTTGCACCATGTTCATGTCCTAACGTTGTGATTTGATCGATAGGATAGTACTGCCCAGAATAATAATTTGTATTTCCTACCATGACTAAGGCAATTTCCTTACCGTGTGTTTGCATGAGTGCTTCTAGATCTTCTAAACGACACAATTGTTCGCCGGGTCTGGGTTTCCATTCAATGAGGCCCGCATCTGGATCAAAACCGTGGTGCTTGATTTGGCTTCTTACCGCATACTTATCACTTGGGAAAGCATCAGTTTCTACGATAATTTTATAGCGTTTTTTAGTTGGCCTGTAAAATGAAACCATCATGAGGTGTAAATTGACCGTGAGGGTATTCATGATGACTACCTCATGAGATTTTGCTCCCACAATTTTGGCCATTTGCGCCGAAAGTGACTCGTGATAGGGCATCCATGGATTGGTGGCATCTACATGACCTTCTACTCCAAGATTAGCCCAGTCATTCAATTCTTGTTGGATGTAAGCTTCGGTTTGTTTTGGTTGAAGTCCCAAAGAGTTACCACAAAAATAAATGAGTGGTTTACCCGAAGCATCTGTAGGCAGGTGAAATTTTCCGCGAAAGCGGGATAAGGGATCTAATCGATCCTGTTCTTTTGCAAAGTCCAGCGTGGATTCAAATGTGGTAGCATCTGCTATTCTCATGCTCCTTTTGTTGCTTTAATGTTGGTGAAATACAATTTAAATTCGCCTGTATTGTCTTGATGCATGGTCGAGATATTCATGCCTTCAACTGTTTTGTAGTCTTCCCACGTTGTCATCATAGAGGGCTCTTCTTGATTTTTTTGTCTAAAAATCCACTCTTTTATCATGAAGTCATCGTCATAATAAAAGTCGTAGGCATCTCCCGGGGTGTAGCCGCCATCGCCAACATAGGTAAGACTTATTTTGTTTAAGCTATCCTTGGATATTGGAGCGACAGCACGCAGGGGTTGTGATATTTCTACACCTTTATCCCATACAAAATGATACGGAGCAAGTAACCAGTAGGAGTCATTGATAAAGGCCGCGTCTGCTTTTCTACTTACATCATCCAAGGTATTTCTTTTAAAGGTCAGGGTGTCTTCATTGGACTGCATGGTGACTTGATTGCGTTTAGGATACCAAATCCATGAGCGTTCATAGTGATTGTCACCACGATCTACGTTAAACGTAAATGACAATTTATTAATGTCTTTGAACTTTTCGACTCCATTTTTATAGGCAATAGCTTCGGCAGGAGAAAGATCGTTCAGGTCTGCTGTTGTTTCGTTAGCATTAGATTTTATGGCGGTTACACCTGTATCATTTTGTTCAGAATTTTTAGTTTTACAGGAAAGAAAAAAAATGATCAGAAGAAGACTAATCGATTTAAATACATTCATTTGGTCAAGTTTCAAGTAAAAATACAAAACCTATCTTTAGGAACTGTATTAGTTCTTAAATTCTGCCTATGGAAATGAAGATATATAAAAACGAAGCCAGAAAGCGATATGAAACGCTCTTTCATGATAAAATTGCATTTATTGAATATATAGAAGCTAAAAATGCGGTTTATCTTACCCACACAGAAGTGCCTGCATCACTAGAAGGAAGGGGTATAGGCTCTAAATTGATAAAAAACGTGTTAGATATTCTGATGGAAAAGGATGCTAAACTTGCCCCACTGTGCCCTTTTGTGGCTGCTTTTATTCGTAAAAATCCGGTATATAAATCTTTGTTAGCGTCTGGCTACCATGTTTAATTTAGTGGCGCTCTTTTAACTTTTGTATGATTTTATCGCCAACTTCTTCACCGTAGGTGCCATAAGGGCCTATAATTAAACCCTTTTTATCTGTAGTTGTAGTTACCGCATACAAGATTGAATTATCAGCTGGATTGGCTAAACCTTCGAATCTGTATACGTGATCAATGGTAAACTCATCAGCGGCGAATGTGTGAGATTTATCTACGGTATGAATGGCATTGTCTTTAATATCAAACTCCAGCGTATATCCTTGTTTCTTTAGTTCATTCATCTTTCCAGATAATGTTTTTTCTTGATTTATCATGATGGGGTTTTTCGGTTTAATTTATAGAGTAATTTTTTGTTGAGGTAAGGATGATTTTCAACGCGGTAATCACCCTCAACAATGCCTTTGTTATGTGAGGTGGTTTCAACAGCGTATATCACCGTATTATTTGTTGGTAAAGCTGCATTCTCGATGACGTGGATTTCATTGACTTCAAATTCGTCCGGACCAAAACTACTATCTATTCCGTATGCAAAAAGTTGTTCTTTGCCCACTTCAAAGTTTAGACTGTAGCCCTTATTGCGCAGGGTTTCAATAGCGTTTTCTATAGTTTTAAAATTACTCACCTCAATTTTATTGGCAAGGTACTGCACCAAGTAATCCTGTAATATGAATGCGATGTTAATCTATATGAAGGAATTGTTAATTAATTAGAAATGAATGAGTTTCACGAAGGATTGACAGCATTTATGTAGTTAAAAACTGAAATTTTGTCATTATCTACCGAAAAAATGTCAATAATCTAACCCTCAGTGGATTGGCACTTAATTTGTACTTCATGATATAGTTTAATCAAAAATAAATAATCATGAGCAATTTAGTTAACACAGAAAGAAACGGATTGAGAAGAAGAGCTAACTATAGTACTTTCCCAAGTTTAAGTTCTTGGATGAGTGATATTTTAGGCTCTGACATCAATACATTAATGACGTCTAATTTTAATACCGGAATGACACTACCTGCAACGAATATCAAAGAAACAGATGATGCTTATATGGTAGAAGTTGCTATCCCGGGAATGAAAAAAGAGGATTTTGACATCGAAATAGATCAAAATATTTTGACTATTTCTAATGAGCAGGAATTTGAAGATAGTGAAGAAAAAGAATCCTACACGCGCAGGGAGTTTGGATACTCATCCTTTAAGCGTTCATTTACGTTGCCAGAAACGGCAGATGATGAGAAGATTTCTGCGAATTATGAAAATGGTATTTTAGCGATTGAAATTCCAAAACGCGAGGAAGCAAAGCAAAAGCCGGCAAGACGTATTGATATTAAATAATCAATTTAAATTAGAAAGAAAAAAGGAGGTCAGTTGACCTCCTTTTTTTGTAGCTCTGAAATTTTGAGTTGGAGCTGATCTAAAGCCACTGGCTTTGAAAAATAATCATCAAAACCCTGATTAAGAAAACGTTCTTTATCACCAGGCATTGCAAAAGCAGTTACGGCAAATATAGGTTTATGATCATAATTGTATTTTTTTCTCAGGTGCAGCATGACTTCACTACCGTTCATCTCACCAATGCCCAAATTTATATCCATTAAAACAAGATCAAACTCTTTTTCACTAACTTTTAGAAATGCTTCATCACTATTTGCCGCAATATCGACTTGATATTGTGAGAGCATTTTTTTAATTACAACTGCATTAATTTTGTTATCTTCTACGTAAAGTATCTCCATATATACTAAGAAGTTTTTGGCAGTTCAATACTAAATATAGATCCTTTTCCTTTAGAACTCTGAACTTTTATTTGACCATTGAGCATATTTATGTATCGCTTTGCAATACTTAATCCTACACCAGCACCTTCATAACTTCTATTCTCACCCGTACTTTCCTGAATAAAAGAATCAAATATGCGGTTAATACTGCTAGGAGATATTCCTATACCTGTATCTCTAATGTCGATTTCAATATGATTTGCTTTGTCAAAAGACGTCATTGAAACCTCTCCATGGTTAGTGAACTTTATGGCATTATCCATCACATTAATAATTGCTGTTCGAAGGAGATTAGAATTGGAGTCAATAACCAGATTGTCTTTACATAAATTCAAGTCCAAATCTATTTTCTTCGATTGAGCTTTATGTTCGTACATATGATAGATATCCTTAATTAAATTGTTGATATCCACCGGACTTTTTTCAATGATATCATTATCCAGATTTACTTCATTGAGTGATTGCAGATTATCCAAAGTTTCCATTAGGCGTTGATTGGCCTCTGCCTGGTAACTCAATAGTTCTTGCATTTCTTCAAGGTTATCTGATTGCTGAAGCAGATGTGTTAGATTTACAATCCCGTTAAGCGGAGTTCTTATTTCATGACTCAAATTGGCAATGATATCGGATTTTAGTTGATTTAGTTCTTCTGCTTTGATTCTTGATTCCACGGATAGTATAATCGCTTTTTTGCGTTCGGTAATATCCAGAAAATTCATTATTACCCCGATAACTTCCTCATCTTCATTGAGGATGGGTTTATAGATAAGGTCCAGCCATTGTATTCCTTTATCTAATACGCGTTCAATCTCCTTATGGGTGCTAATCCCTTTCAAAGCCTGAGAAAAATTCTCTTTAAATGTTTGGGTAAAATGTCTAGGCATAACATCTCCAAAATAGGGTTGTTCCTCTAGAGGATCTACATTAAAACTCTCACGAATAATTTGTCTTGAAGCTTTATCGCAGGTTAAGATGTTTCCATTTAGGTCTAATAAAATATTGAAGGTAAAGCCATTATTGATCATCGCCTCTAAACGATTTTGATAAGTGGCTACTGCTTTTTCATTTACTACTCGTTCGTGAACATCAATTAAATTACCAATCAGTCGAGTGCTATTTCCCTGTTCATCTTTTTCAATCCAACCATATACATCGTGATAGCGATACCCTTTGCTTTCAATTTCTAGCCTGTAATGATTTCGATAATAGTTAGAGGTTCCCTGTAATTGAGTTAGGTGACGTTGATAGGCATCATCTCTGTCTTTAGGATGAATTAGTTTTCGGTAAGTTGGTTCTGGTATGTAAGAATTCTCTGGTAGCTCAAGAAGAGACTTAAAACTTTCGCTGTAAAACACCGAATCTGTTTGTAAATCGTGATCAAATATTCCAGACTTAATGCCTTTAAGCGCCAGGTACTGTGTTTTTTTACTATGAAGTAATTCTTGATACAACCGCTTTCTTTGGCTAATATCAGTTAAAATACCCACGGCATAAATTGCCGACCCGTTATATTCTAGTGGTTCAACATGGAGTTGCACCCATATTTCCTCGTCGGATCTTTTGAGTAAAACTTCTGTGTCGATATATTTCCCTTCTCGAAATAAAGCTTCGAATAATGAATTGATTTCTGTAGATTGATCAAAGGATTCAATAAACTCGTTGAAGGTGATCACCTCTTTTATTTCTCCGAAAAGTAATTGTGAAAACGAAGGCTCAAAGTTAAGATTTAGCTCTCCTTTATGGTAAGAGAAGGCCGATATCTGTCTTATCTTAATGAGTGGAAGATGATCCTCTGGTAAATTTTCATGATTCCCATTGCGTATTCCCAAAAGGTAAGCCGTATCATCTTGATAGAGCACTCTAAAATCCACTGAAATTATATCTTCATCATCGTTCACGAGATATAATTTAGCTAAATTATGCTCACGATTGACGACCAAATCCTTGGCGCTTTCTAACGATGAGGTTAAAATAGAATCATAGAAGTTTTTGCAACTAGAAAATTCTTCTTGCCAAAGATCGCTGCACTTTAATATTTCACCATTTTCTTTCATGACCAATTGATACTCTGATCTAAGGCTATCCAATTGACTTTTATCTAAGTTTGAAAATGGCATGAAACTTTTTTTAAATGTACATAATTACGGCGAATAAATAAATCGCTAGGGTAAAGGAATATAGGAATCGTCGTTAGGTACCTGCGGAAAACTTTTCGCCTGCCATCGCGCCTTGGCAGCTTCGATTTTTTCTTTAGAGGAAGAGACAAAATTCCAGGCGATATGGCGTTCTTCCGGAAAAGGTTTACCTCCAAAAATAAAAATATGACTATCTTTTTCTAAGGTAACATCACAAATATCTTCTTGTTTGCTCACCAACATGTTTCCTTGCGGAATGCTTTCCGCGCAGGCGCTAATTGATCCGCTAACGATGCAAATCCCAATTTCACCCTGCATATCTGCCGCTGCCGAAAAACTAGCGCTTTTCTTCGCTTTTATTTCTACCATAAACAGATCTGAATGAACGGGAACCGGAGAGATTCGACCGTAAGCTTTACCGGCAATTAAACGAAAATCTAATCCACCTTCCTGCCATGCGGGAATTTCCTCTTTAGTAAAGTGATGAAACTCTGGATTCATTTCTTCCAGTTCTTTTGGTAATGCCACCCAGATTTGATAGCCATGAACGGTAAAGAACTCACCTGTTCTCAACTCTTGCGGAGTACGTTCTGTATGTGTAACACCACTACCCGCAGTCATCCAGTTCACGGAGCCCGGTTTTATGCGCTGGCTTGTCCCCAGACTGTCTGCATGCATGAGTTCTCCCTCCAGTAAATAGGTGAGTGTAGACAACCCAATATGAGGATGTTGATCCACATCCATGTAATTGCCATTGCCAAGTTCTGTTGGTCCCATGTGATCGATAAAGATAAAGGGACCCACCATGCGTTTTTTTCTAAATGGTAGCAATCGACCTACCAAAAAGTCGCCGATATCGCGAGAACGTTCTTCAATGATAATTCCTTGGTTTGACATGTTTTTTTAGTCTTAAAGTCTTTTAGTATTTGAGTCTTTTAGTATTTGAGTCTGTTAGTAATAAGTCTATGAATGGTGAGTCTGTGAGTTGATGAGCTTTGAGTTATTAGTCTTGCGTTAAAATCTTTATTACAAATTTAAAAGCCCCCAACCATACATAAGGTTAAGAATCCTGAATGTTAAATGTTGAATATTGAACATTATATCTCTGCCAAATACTCATGTACAAATTTAATTGCCATGGCACCTTCGCCCACGGCTGAGGCGACTCGATTCATCGCGCCGGCACGCACATCACCTGAGGCAAAAATTCCCGGACTACAGGTTTCCAGTAAAAACGGTTCGCGTTCTTTTTTCCAGATTTTTTTAAAGTTTTCATGGCGCGCTAGATCCTTTCCGGTTTCAATAAAGCCACGTGCATTTTTGATGATATCCAAGTGTACCCAATCTGTATAAGGGCGATTCCCAATAAAGATAAACAAGGCGTCTGCGTTCACTTCTTTTCTTGTTCCTTCGTTATGCGTGAGTTCAATTGATGTTAGGCGTTCATTTGTTCCTATCGCCTTGGTAATATTAGATTCACCAATCACGGTGATGTTGTCAATCGCATCGATTTGATCAATCAAATAACTTGACATGCTGGAAGTCAGATCAGGCTTTCTGACTACGATATAGACATTTTTAGCGAAGTTAGATAAGTATACGGCACTTTGACCGGCCGAGTTTCCTCCACCCACGATATAGACCTCCTTATCTTTACAGGCTTGCGCTTCAGTCATGGAACTACCGTAATAGACTCCGGCTCCGGTAAAATCATCCACACCTTCGGCCTGTAATTTTCGATAGTTTACTCCGGTAGAAATCACGATACTTTTTGCATTGATTTTTTTATCATCAGATAAGGTTAAAATTTTATAGCTGTCTTTAGTCTCGATATTCTTAACTTCTTTGGGAGATAAGAACTCAATCCCAAAACGCTTAGCTTGCGAAATGGCACGGTGGGTTAATTCTTGTCCACTTAATCCATTTGGAAAGCCCAGGTAGTTCTCTATACGGGAACTCGTACCGGCTTGACCGCCGGGAGCATGCTTCTCGATCAAGATCGTTTTTAACCCTTCACTGCCTCCATACACTGCGGCAGCAAGTCCAGAAGGTCCCGCACCAATGATAGCGACATCATAAATTTCTTCCTTCGCATCGGCATTAAGACCTAATTCTACAGCGAGTTCAGAAAGGCTTGGATTTTTTAAGCATTCTCCATTTTCAAGACTTACCACCGGAAGGTTTTTTTCGTCTGTTTGGTGTAGCGCTAATAACTCTTTCGCTTTGGGATTACTCTCCACATCCATCCAAATGAACGGAAAAAGATTTCCGCTTAAAAAATCTTTAATGTCATGAGATTTAGGAGAATATTGATAGCCAATAACTTTTAGACCAACTTCTTCCGGGATATAATTGAGCTGCCATGCATTGAGCAAATCATCAACTACCGGGTATAACTTTTCTTCGGGTGGATTCCAAGGTTTGGTTAGGTAGTAGTCCAGTTGTACATCATTAATCGCTTTTATGGCAGCATCTGTATCAGAGTAGGCGGTAAGCAAAACGCGTTTGGCATTTGGGTACAGCCTTTTTGCGTTTTCTAAAAATTCAACACCCAGCATTTCTGGCATGCGTTGATCCACTAAAAAAAGAGCTACTTCATCACTTTTTTTCTTTTGTTCCTCAAGCACCTCTAGCGCTTCCTTTGGAGAGGTAGTACTCAAAATACGGTATTCTTTACGGTACTTATTTTTCATGTCCCGTACCACAGCTCTCAATACTTGAGGGTCATCATCTATACAAAACAGGATAGGTTTTTTTGACATAGTTAATTATTTCGTTAGATAGGAAGTTGAACTTTAAAGATAGTGCCGTTATTATTTGAGGTCGCTTTAATATCTCCCTGATGTTGGTGAATAATACGCTGTACCAATTCTAATCCCATACCCGTACCTTCACCGATAGCCTTAGTGGTGAAAAAAGGATCGAAAATTTTATCAATAATATCATCTGAAATACCGCTGCCATTATCTTGAACCTTGATCACAGCCTTTTTATTTTCTACGGAAGTAGTGATGGTAAGTTTTCCATCTTGATCCATCGCATCAATGGCATTGTCGATTAGGTTAGTCCACACCTGATTTATTTCTGAAGGTTTCATCGGAACAGGAGGAATATTTTCTGCAAAATTCTTCTCCACTTCAATCCCTTTTTTCTTTAACTTATGTTGCAGCATGATGAGAGTGCTTTTGATCCCTTTATGAAGGTCTTCTGGTGTTTTCTCCTGGCCGCGATCCATATGGGTGTAGGTCTTTACAGATCCTACCAGGGTACTGATGCGACTAGCAGATTCATCAATTTCATCCACCATTTTTTCTGTTGTGAGCATTTGCTCTATCCAGGTAATAGTTGGAGGGAAGTTGTGTGGTCCAACTTGATCCAATATTTTTTCTATCGTTGTTATATCAAAACAAAAGTCCAATAGGGTTTCAGTTAGTTCAAACGCATTTTCCACATTATGGTCTTCCAGCCATTCTTCCAGTTCCTCCTCTTTTTGAGCGCGCTCCATCAACTTCATGTTATTTTCAGGTCGGTTAGAGATTTTATCAAATAACAAGTCATTGATACGATCCACCTGATCATTGGTAACCTCCATCGCCATAAGCTCCTTAAACTTTTCGGGAACTGCGCCTAAGTGAGACTTTAAGGATTTGGCGCTTCGTACCATAGCAGATGCCGGGTTATTTAATTCATGCGCTAATCCTGCCGATAGCTTTCCAAGCGCCATCATCTTTTCTTCTTGTACATTTCGTTTTGTGAAATCCCGAATTCTACTGTTCATAACATGTACTAAAGCTTCTGTAAGTTCAAAGTGATTGGCGACCATTTCTCTAAAATGCACTCCTTCTACGACGAGCAGGGTACTATCTTCTATCGCTTCTCCAAAACCAAGTGCCGTACTCGCCCGTGAAAAAGGTAAAAGTCCTGAAAGGTCGTACTGATTAATCACCCCAACGGTTTTATATTTTCCCTGCTGCTCTATTTTAATCTCCAGTTTACCTCTAATTACAATAAAAAGTTTGTCAATAGGATCCCCTTTTTTAAACAGATGATCACATTGGTTAAGTTCTTTTGTAGTAGATTTAGATAAAAGCCAGTCTAATTGATCTTCTGGGACGTGGCTTAATGCAGGTACTTCTTTAAGGTCGACAACGGTACAATTCATCTTTTAAAATTACGAAATCTTGAAGGAATAATTATACGAAATTGAACCTGAACCTGAACTCTAAACTGAACTAACTGGAATGTGGGATTTCGTTATTGAAATTTATAAAAACGCTATACTGCTACTCAAGACTGCGACTGAACGCTAATACTTCTCAGGATGCTTAATGATGTCCTTAGCACGTTTGCGGTGTGCTTCGATCGTATTTTTATTCATTTTACTCAGCGTACTCATAATCATATTCATACGCTGATTGTTTTCCAGATGTTCCTTTTTACTGTCCAAAAAGTTCCAGTATAATGAATTAAATGGGCAGGCATTCTCCTCAGTCTTTTTGTTGACATTGTAGTGACAATTTTTGCAGTAATTTCCCATCTTGTTGATGTAGCTTCCGCTGGAAACATAGGGCTTTGTGGCTACAATTCCGCCATCAGCGAATTGACTCATACCACGCGTGTTGGGCATTTCTACCCACTGGATTGCATCAATGTATATGCCCAGGTACCATTCTTCAACCTGATCAGGAT
Organism: Gangjinia marincola; assembly: GCF_039523415.1. NCBI lineage: Bacteria > Pseudomonadati > Bacteroidota > Flavobacteriia > Flavobacteriales > Flavobacteriaceae > Gangjinia > Gangjinia marincola. The sequence continues at coordinate 213,234 of NZ_BAAAFG010000016.1, read as the reverse complement.
GAGTTTGCGTTAATAATGCATAGTTCCCGGTGATCATTAAGCGCTGGATGTGGTGCGCATACGCATGATCTAAACTTTGATTTATACTGTGTTTTAAGCAGTTCATCTTTGTATCACCCGTCCAATAAAAATCGGGTAAATCGTTTTGATTATCTAGTTTGTTAGAGCGACGGTATCCCGGCATTTCTTTCCAGTAAATTCCGCGCATATATTCCCGCCAGCCTAAAATTTGACGCACAAAACCTTCTACCTGCGAGATGTCAATGTCATCCTGATTATCTCGCCAATGATCTACCACGGATTCAATCACTTCTAGTGGGTGCAGCATTTTACTGTTCATCGAGAAGGATAATCTGGAGTGAAAGAGGTAGAGTTGATCAGTATGCATGGCATCTTGAAAATCCCCAAAATAGATCAACAAATTTTTACAAAAATAATTGAGTACAGAAAGGCTATCTTCCCGCGATGTAGGCCAATTAAAGTTATCTTCTTTGATATTACCAATGGTTTCTACGCCATGATCCTTAATTCGCTTTACGGTTGCTGAAACATCTTTTCTAAAGCCGCGTTCATGCGGAATTTCCTTTTCACCCTTCCACTTTTTACGGTTGCTTTTATCAAAGTTCCATTTACCGCCCTCTGGATCTTTATCATTAACCATCATGATGTCGTACTTTTTACGCATCATGCGGTAAAAATACTCCATCGTATATTGCTTTTTACCTTCGTAAAACTCTTCCAGATCGCTGCGCGAAGTTAGAAAGTGTTCTGTGTCAAACGATTCTGTTTCTATGTTTAGCGAATCGCAAATTTCCTTGAGCTGCTTATCTAGGCGATACTCATCTGGTAATTGATACTCAAACTTTTCAATGTTATGATCTTTGATAAGTTGATTAAGGTTTTTTTCTAAATCCTGTTGATTTTCATCATCATCCAGGGTGTAAAAAATCACGGTATGATCACGTTCTTTTAACCAATCTGCAAAATTGCGCATGCTCTCAAAAAAGGCCACCACTTTTTGAATATGATGGCGTACATAGTCAGTTTCTTGACGCATTTCTGCAAAAAAATAGATTATGTCCTCATTGGTATCATCGTACCAAGAATGCTTGTGATTTAATTGATCTCCTAAAATAAGTCGAAGTGTTTTCATAGTGTTTTGCTTATGCGTTTAGCCATAAATCGCGGTAGGATCGATCGCCATCGTAACGATCTGCCTGACTTTTAATATTAAATTTTCGATCCCGGGGATCATTACCTACACCTGCATTGTACATCCAATTGCCCCAATTGCTGTGCACGTCATAATCGACCAAGAGGCTTTCAAAATAGGCTGCGCCTATACGCCAATCTTGTTCTTTTTCTTTGGCAAAGTAGCTGGCAACATTCTGTCTGCCACGGTTACTCATAAAACCGGTTTTAGCCAGTTCAATCATATTGGCATTGACAAAATCATATTCAGTTTCGCCATTTTTCCACGCGTCAAGAGTTTCTATATCATTTTGCCAATTGTACTCCTTATCTAGGATTCCGCCAAGGTGAAATATGTTATCACCATGTTTTAGAGATACGTATTTGAAAAAATCCCTCCAGATTAATTCAAAGATCATCCAGTAGGTATCCTGATTTTTCTTGACCTCTTTTTCAAACTTTTTGACTTTATGATAAATCGTCCTGGCAGAAATACTTCCATTAGCCAACCAAGCCGAAAATTTTGAACTGTAATCGGTACCTACGAGTCCGTTTCGGGTTTGTTTGTATTGAGCAAGATTTTTGGTTTCCCAAAAGTAATGCTGAAGCCGATCCAGTGCAGATCGCTCTCCCCCTGTAAACGGAAAGGCAGTACGTTCATCCTTTTCTATCTGATCAAGTCCCAGATCAGCCAGAGATAGTATTGTGGTATCATGATTAATACGATTGGCGTCAGATTTCTTTTTTGGCGTGGGCAAGGAGTCTCTAACCGAAACTTCTTTCTCACATTTTTTTCTGAAGGCAGTGTAAACCTTAGGGATTTGACTAAAATCCTCGTAGGGTAAATCCTTTGGATGAAATAAGAATTGATCGTAATATTCATGAATCTTAACTCCGCTAAGTTTCTCTTTTGCATGTTCTAATTGCTTACGTTCATCACGTGTCCATTCCTTTTGCAAATAGAGGTTTTTGATACCATGCTCTTCAATAAGTTTAGGGATGATATCTTTAGGATTATCGTGATAGACCAGTAAACTTATGTTGAGATCGGCAAGATTATTTTTGAGCTCTTTTACAGATTCTAAGATAAATTGAGCTCTGTAGCGTTCGGTTTTTTTAAAACCAAAGTCTCCTTCTTTATAAAAATAAGGATCAAAGATATACACCGCAACAACTTTGTCGCCTTTACACGCTTCGGTTAATGTTTTGTTGTCACTAACGCGCAAATCATTTCTAAACCAAACTAAATTACTCATGCTTTTTTGTTTTTTCGGCAACGTTCACTACAGTAAATGACATTGTCCCAATTCTTTTCCCACTTCTTCCGCCAGGTAAAATCAAGTTGACATACGGGGCAGGTTTTAGTAGGGAGATGTCGTTTTTTAACTCCTCTCATGGTACAAAGAGGTGATTTCGTGATCTGGTTTTGCGTATGAAAATCTCTCTTTGAGTTGAGGTAATGCATAACCATCTAATCCATTGATTGCAGTGATATATGCACGATCTAATTGCACAAAGCCATCCTCATGCAGTAGCGTTGATTCAAGGTAGAGATGTGCAATCTCACCAACGATTAAACGCGTGTTGTTTTCTTTGATATGGTATTCATTTTTGAACGTACAACCTATTTTTACAGGAGATTCTTGTACATAGGGAGCATTAAAATTTTCTAAATAACAAGAGGTTAGCTTTGTTTTGTCAAACTCTGAGACTTCTTTATCATATCGTGCAGCGGTTTGGTGGGCCTTTTTGCTCCAGGATTGTGCGATATGATTTATGGTGTATGCGCCGGTGGTTTTAATATTTTCATAGGTGTGGCGTACCACCTTGGTAGGACGCATAATGAAACCGAGTAGGGGAGGATTAGCTCCAAGATGCACCACAGAACTAAAAATCGCTAAATTTTCATGCCCTTTAGTGTCTTGAGTGCCAATAAGGTTGGCAGACTTATATCCCGAAATACAATTTATAAGATTAGATCTGTAGCGTTTGTCTAGCGCATCAAGTTGCTGAGCGGTAAAGTGGGTCATGAATGGCATTTTCTCAAAGCTACATAGAGATATAGAAAACGCTTCTCAAGGAAATCTTAATATTATGGCGCGTGCGGGAATCTTAGTCAAGTGCTTAGTCAAGTATATGCACAAGGACATTAGAATAAGATTCTCGCTTGCGTGGGAATGACAATTATAGTGTGAAAATATTTCCTAAGTGGAAATTTCTATATCTGTTAGAGATTCCCACCTTGCTCCTTCGCTAGCCTCCTTCGCCATAGTAGCACAGCTACGAAGGCCGAGAAGCTTCGGCGACACGCGGACGCGGGAATATTAGTGATCTTCCTTAACTACAGATGGCATGTTACGCTTAAAGCGTTCAAACCGTGGAATAGAAACCGCCTGTATATATCGTTGTTGTGGATTGCGCTTTTCAAAATCCTGGTGGTAATCCTCAGCCTTCCAAAATTTTTGAAACGACATCACCTCTGCCGCAACAGGCTCTTCTAATTTTTTTGCCAGCGCATTTTTCTTCTCTAAAATGATTTCTTTTTGTTCATCATTTTGATAAAAGATGATAGAGCGATACTGTGAACCTCTATCCGGTCCTTGCCCGTTTACCTGAGTGGGGTCTTGAGAGGCAAAATAAACATCGACTAAAGTAGCAAAGTTTATTTTTGAGGGATCGTAGATTACTTCAACTGCTTCGGCATGTCCTGTTTTGCCGGTATTGCTTGATGCATAGGTAGGATTTTCTGTATGTCCGCCAGAGTAGCCAGAGATTACTTCATCTACGCCAATGACGCTTTCATATATGGCTTCTACACACCAAAAGCATCCACTGGCAAAATACGCTCTTGCCATACCATCTTTGATGGGAACTTCAACAGGATCACCATTTTCAACTTTAGCTTGAGCTTCATTATTCTGGGCATTATGATTATTGCATCCAATTAAGAAGAGTGCAAAAAACAGGGATAGGTATTTTATCATTGGTATTAATTTTTGGATTAACAACTATTAGTTACCTAATAAAACGAAAAAAGCCTTCTAGGCTTACAGCTAAAAGGCTTTTTGACAATAGTTTAACGTATGTCTTATATTTTAGTGAAAATACGCTGCATTTTTTCTTGTTCTTCAACAGCTAACTGTTCATCTACAAGGATGCGACCGCTGTGCTCATCTGTAATGATCTTTTTGCGCGATGCGATTTCCATTTGCACTTGTGGTGGGATGGTGAAATAAGAACCTCCAGAGGCTCCGCGTTCAATAGCAACTACTGCAAGGCCATTTTTGACATTGGTTCTTATGCGTTTGTAGGCTTTTACTAAGCGCTCTTCGATTTGTCCTTCGTATTCTTTAGACTTTTCTAATAAAGATTTTTCTTCTTTTTCAGTCTCTTTAAGAATTGCGTTAAGTTCGCTCTTTTTGTGACCTAAGTGGGCCTCACGCTCTTCTAAACGGGCTTTCGTTTCTTCAATCACCTCGTTTTTCTGTTCGATTTGCGCTTTAAATTCTTTGATGTGCTTTTCTGCTAATTGAATTTCTAATTCCTGGAATTCAACCTCTTTAGCGAGTGCATTAAACTCACGATTGTTACGCACGTTTTCTTGCTGCTTGCTGTATTTCTTGATGGCTTCTTTAGCATCTTCAATCAAGATCAATTTATTTTTTATCTCGGTATCTGTACTCTCTAAATCATCCTGAAGTTTTTCAAGACGCTTATTCATTCCAGCCACTTCATCTTCTAAATCCTCAACTTCTAGTGGAAGTTCACCGCGTACATTTCTAATTTCATCTACTCTAGAGTCGATTAATTGAAGATCGTATAATGCTCTTAACTTCTCTTCAACGGTTACTTCTTTTTTCTTTGCCATACTGTTTTAAAAATAATATACTGGATTGGTATTTTCTTCTGATAAAATGACTGCAAAATTAGGTAATTTTTTTGTAAGAAACTGATGCAAGCCTCTTTTTGTATGTCGTTCACTTTCAAAGTGACCAATATCAGCTATAATCAACTTATTTTCAGCGGTATAAAAATCATGATACTTCAAGTCACCGGTAAGAAATACATCTGCTTTTGCCCTAATGGCATGCTTAATGGCAAAGGCACCGCTACCTCCTAAAACAGCAACACGTTTAATGGTATTTTTACTAAGATGAGAATGTCTAATGCATCCCGGTCCAAAAATTTCTTTACAGTGTTTTAAAAACTCATGCACACCCAATGCATCGTTAAGTTCTCCAACCATTCCCATACCAACATCCTGATGTATATTATCCAGTCTTATAATCTCAAAAGCTACTTCTTCATAAGAATGTGTGGAATGAAGAGCATTCAAAACATTAGCTTCTTGATGTGCCGCAAAGATTACATTGATTTGAGCTTCAGGTTCGTGATGTATTGTTCCCTTTTTTCCGATTGACGGTTTAGCGTTTTCATTGGGGCGAAAGCTTCCGGTCCCTTCATTGGTAAAACTACACTGGTCGTAGTTACCAATATCACCTGCTCCTGCTTTGAAAAGTGCTTTTTTGAGTCGGTCAGCTTCAATGATAGGGGCATATGTTGTTAATTTCTTTATGTTTCCGCTCTGCGGAATCAGAGTTTTAGTATTTTCCAACCCCAAAGCTTCACACATTAAATGATTTACACCTAGTTTACTATTATCGTAGGCCGTATGTATCGCAAATATGGCGATGTCATTTTTGATCGCTTTAATGACTGCTCTTTCTATATAGGTTTTGGGAGTGATTTTTTTTAAACCAGAAAATACAATGGGGTGAAAGGTGACAATAAGATTACACTGGTTTTTTACGGCCTCCATCACGACCTCTTCAAGCGCATCGTGCGTAACTAAAACACCTGTACATTCTTGCTGATCATCGCCTACTAAAAGCCCAACGTTATCAAAATCTTCAGCATAATGAAGAGGAGCAATTTCTTCAAATAAAGCTGTTATTTGGTTAATGCGCATATCTTAATCCTTTAATGCGTAAAGATAAAAATTATACCTTCGCTTTTATGAAGATACTTCGTTGGCTTTTATTACCATTTTCCTTGTTGTACAGTTTGATTCTAACCTTAAGAAATCTATGCTATAATAAAGGATGGTTCACAAGTACGAATTTTGATCTGCCAATAATCTGTGTAGGTAATCTTAGTGTTGGCGGTACGGGAAAATCTCCTATGATTGAATATTTGGTCAGACTACTTCAAAAGGACTATCAATTAGCCATTTTGAGCAGAGGATACAAGAGGAAAACATCTGGGTTTTATGAACTCACCGGGAATGAGACAGCCAAGATGGTTGGAGATGAGCCGCTTCAATTTAAATCAAAGTTTGATGACATAATAGTAGCAGTTGATGAGCAACGGGTTCGGGGAGTCCAAACTTTACTAAATTTAAGTCATTCTCCCCAGGTTATTTTATTGGATGATGCTTTTCAACACCGAAAAATCTCGCCAAGTTTTACCATTTTACTCACCAAGCATAATGAACTTTATGTAGATGATTTTGTCTTGCCTACCGGAAATTTGCGTGAACCCCGAAGCGGAGTAACGAGAGCAGATATTGTCGTAATTACAAAATGTCCTAACAATATATCCAATCACGATATGAGAAGAGTGAAGGATAGATTAACCGGTATTGCACATGATCGCATTTTCTTTTCTGCTATCCAATACGATCAATCTGTTTTTTCAAGTAAAGGTCAGACTGACTTAGTAAAGTTCGTAAAAACACCGTTTACACTAGTCACCGGTATAGCCGATCCCAGTTCGTTGATCAATAAACTAAGAACATATTTAAACGATTTTGAGGTGTTGAGTTTTCCAGACCATCATAATTTTACAGCTAGAGAGCTGGCCATGCTTTCTTCTTACTCTAGAATTCTAACGACCGAAAAGGATTTTACTCGACTTAATGGATATTTAGCACAAGGCGTAGAACTTTACTACTTACCCATTACTTCAATAATTTTAGATGATGAAAGAACCTTCAATGAGCTCATCACAAATCATATAAACGAAAAGAGACGAATATAATTCGTCTCTTTTTTAAACTCTTGGCTAATTCAAATTATGTATTTCATAATTTCAATATATTAATCAAGACATGTGCCACATTTGAACTAAGTAATTTTTTCTGTTTTTACTTTTGCGCAGATTTTGCTAAAAAATTCTTCGGTCTTATAGGGCTTTGGGATAACCTCATCAAATCCATTACTAAAGAATTCATTAAGATCATCTGTCATCGATACTGCTGTGAGGGCTAGAATTGGAGTCGTTTTGTCAAATTGGCGAATGGTTTGTGTAGCTTCGATCCCGCCAACTTCAGGCATATGAATATCCATAAGAACCAGATCGTACTCATTTTTACGCATTGCTTCAATAGCGTATTTACCATCATCAACAACCTCACAAATAGCATCGTGTTTTAAGAGGATTTTTTTAGTAATCATTTGATTGATCTTATTATCCTCTACAATAAGAATTCGTTTGTTCGTAAGTAATGAAGTTATTTCGGTTTCGGATAAATCACCTAAGAATATGTCATCTACTGCTGGTGATTTCTTGGTGATTTCATCCTGAGCCACTTTTTCAAACTTTAAATCAAAGAAAAAGTTAGATCCCTTTTCAAGCTCACTGGTTAATTTTATCTCACTTCCCAGCAATACTAAAAGATTTCTAACAATAGACAGTCCTAATCCCGTACCCCCATATTTCCTATTAATTTCAACAGATCCTTGTGAGAAATTTTCAAAGATTCGTTCTTGATGTTCTCTGCTTATTCCTTTACCGCTATCTTGAATTTCAAAGAGTAAATTAACATGATTTTTAGTTTCACTTGATTTAGAAATCTTTATGCTAATTTCACCGTTTTCTGTAAATTTTATTGCATTTCCCACCAGATTAATTAAAATCTGAGATACTACTAAAGGATCTCCTTTAACTCGTTTTGGGATAGTAGGATCAAAAACATAGTTGAAATTGTTCCCGCGGTCTTTTGCAGATTTTTCTAACGTAACTAACACATCCTTTACTCTTTTTTGAAGATTGAAAGGCGCTTCTGTAATTTCTACTTTTTGAGCCTCAAGTTTATTAAGGTCAAGGATATTGTTAATTAAGGAAAGCAAGTATTCTCCTGAAAATTTTAATGATTTAAGATGCTCTTTTTGTTCTTTGGTGGGATTTTCTTGAAGTAATAAATGAGTTAGTCCCGTAACTGCATAAAGTGGCGTACGTAATTCATGTGAGATGGTAGATAAAAACTCTGCCTTAGATTGCGATGCTCTTTCTGCCTTTTCTTTTGCATCCGTGAGTTCTGTATTCTTATCTGAAAGTAAATTGTTCGCTTTTGCCCTAAGGTTATTGTTCTTGTATAAGGATATAGTAAGTAATGAAAGGATGACAATTAGAGCAACACTCAAAATAGATGCTAGCTGAGTAAATTTAATTGTTTTTTCATTTTTCTTTTTCTCTTCAGATAAATCTGAGATCATATCTCTAGCTGATGAGAGTTCATATTTGGCTGTTGCTTTTTCTGCTATTGTTTGCTTTTGAGCATTAAAAATGGAATCTCTGTAATTGTTGCTGTTGGTTAGAAAGATTAGCGCCTTCATATATTCACCTTTAGCCGCACTAATATCGCTCAATAGCTGATATGACTCTAAGATATTTGTTTTATAGTTATTATCCTGGCTTATTTTATATGCATTGTTTGCATAATCTTCTGCCAACTTAAGTTCTTGATTTAAGAAATACGCATTCGCCATGTTGTAGTAAAGGCTGGCGATTTGAAATTTATTGTTGGAAAGTACTACTTTATCTTCAGCCTTCTTGAGGTATTTTAAGGCTTCTTCAGGTTGTTTTTGATAAAGAAATAATATTCCGCGATTCAAATCAATCAATGCAATATTATCAGTGTCTCTTTGTGTTTTATAAATTGAAGCTGCCAGGTCAAGATAAGTTTGAGCAGTCTTGAATTTTTTTTGTGATATAAAAAGGCTGGATAGCTGTATATAGTTTTCGGCTAAATGATTTTGATCTTTAAGTTCCTGATGTATTGCAATGGCATTTCTAATCTCTGCGATTGCACGTGCATAATCCCCACGATCTTCATGCAACTTAGCGATAACCTCACTAACATGAGCGATGCTTGTCTTATCTTCTTTTTGACGTGCTAAATCTCTTGCTTCATCAAGTTTAGCTATTGCTTCTTCTATATCCCAATCCTGAGAAGCCTGATAAGCATCATCCAGTAAAAGCTGAATCTCATCCTTTTCTACCGGATCTTCAGAAATTCTAAATTGACCATAAGATATCCCTACGTACAAAGAGGTAAGTATTACAAAGATATTCTTAAGCATTTAATCGAAAAAAAAGTTTGCCAAATATAGCTATTCTATAAAGAGAAGCGAAATTAAATCCATAATTCTATTGGAGTATCCGGTTTCATTATCATACCACCCAATGATCTTAATCAATTGTCCGTCAATGACTGAGGTCATTTGAGCGTCAAATGTACATGAATAGGGCGTTCCTAAGATATCTTTCGAAACTATGGGATCGTTTGTATACGATAAAATATTTTTAAAGCTACCTTGTGATGCCTGTAAAAAAAGTTCATTTACCTGCTTAATTGAAGTGTTTTTAGTCACATTGAGCGTCATATCTGTAAGAGAACCATTGGGAACTGGAACTCTGATTCCACACCCTCCAATGACATTTTTAAGATCCGGAAAGATGTACGTTAATGCTTTTGCTGCACCCGTTGTAGTTGGTATGATGGATTGCGAAGCTGCTCTTGCCCTGCGCAAGTCTTTGTGTGGTTGATCGTGTAAACTTTGATCCGTTGTATAACTGTGTATTGTAGTTATGTAGGCCTGTTCAACATTTAAGCTTTCATGAATTACAGATAGCATGGGGGCAGCGTTATTCGTTGTGCATGACGCATTTGAAATAATGGTATCAGTGGCTGATAAGGTATCCTCATTCACCCCAATAACAATCATCTTGATCTCTTCATCTTGTGGAGGAACTGAAAGAATAACTTTTTTTGCTCCCGCTGTTAAGTGATGTTTTAGTTGTGTTCTTGTTTTGAATTTTCCCGTACATTCAATAACAACATCAACGTTGTGATCTGACCATGAAAGATGTTCCAGTTGAGGTATAGCTGTGATAGGGTATGGAGTTTGCTCCACATAAATACGTGTTGCATCATGAGTAATTTCATGTTCTGATACACCATGAATACTATCATATTTTAGAAGATGAGATAGTGTCCTTGCATCAGATATATCATTTATGGCAACCACATCAATATGCGGCTGTTTGAGTAATAATTTAAAAAGCGTTCTTCCAATACGTCCAAAACCGTTAATGGCAACTCGTATAGGAGCTCTCATCAATGAATGTGTTTATGTGCTTTGTAAGACGAACGTACTAAAGCACCGCTTTCTACATGCTTAAATCCAAGATCTTTACCAATAAGGTGGTATTTTTCAAATTGATCTGGAGTAATAAATTCTTTGACGGGTAAATGTTTTTTGCTGGGTTGCAGATATTGTCCAATGGTAACTACATCAACATCTGCCGCTCTCAAATCATGTAAAGTCTGAATAACTTCATCTTCTTGCTCACCCAGACCCAACATAATTCCTGATTTAGTACGATTTATTCCCTGATTCTTTAAATATTTTAATACACTAAGACTTTGTTCGTATTTTGCCTGTATGCGTACCTCACGAGTGAGTCGTTTTACTGTTTCCATATTGTGAGAAACAACCTCTGGAGAGACTGCAACAATACGATCCAAGTGTTTTTCTATTCCTTGAAAATCTGGAATAAGGGTTTCTAGTGTTGTTGCTGGATTCATTCTGCGAATGGCTTTTACCGTTTCTGCCCAAATAATAGAACCCATGTCTTTAAGATCATCACGATCCACACTGGTAACCACCGCGTGTTTAATTTTCATTAATTTGATAGAACGGGCAACTTTTTCAGGTTCATCCCAATCTACTTGTTCAGGGCGACCTGTTTTTACTCCGCAAAACCCACAAGAACGCGTACAAATATTACCTAAAATCATAAAGGTAGCCGTTCCTTCGCTCCAACATTCCCCCATATTTGGGCAACTACCTGAGGTACAAATTGTGTGAAGATCATATTTATCTACAAGACTTCGTAATTCGGTATATTTCTTACCCACAGGAAGTTTAACTCTAAGCCATTTAGGCTTTGGTTTAGGCTTTGGTATTGCAAGGGTTTCTGTTCTCATAACGTTCTATTGACAAAGATACTATAAACCGAATAATTTCAAGACTCTTTGTGATGAAGTATTAACCTTAGTTTTATAAAAAGAAAATAACCCTGAAATTATTTGATAATTCTCTTGTGATGAGCTTATAAACCTAAATTAAGGGGGATCAATTTTATATTTAATTAGTTGATCGCTGTGTAATAAGCTCTGCAAGAAGTTTCTTCGCTCTTAATAACCTTACTTTTACATTGCTGAGCGGTTCATTGAGTTCTTCGGCAATCTCCTTATAACTTTTTTCATTAAAATACCTCAAGTTAATTACCTCCTGATAGTGGGGCTTTAATTTTTTAATATCATTTAACAGCTGAGCAAGGTGTTGTTCGTTAATTAGTTTGTCTTCTATTGTGGGCGTTTCGTCTGCAATTTTTCTTATGTTATCTGCTGTAGCTTCCTTTAAGGCACGTCTGTGATGAGCGTTTCTTTTTCTAATAATATCAATATGAATATTCCTTGAGATTGTAATAAGCCAGGTTTTAAATGTATAATTTTCTTTAAATGTGCTGATTTTATCAAAAGCCTTACTAAAGGTTTGAATAGTTACCTCTTCGGCATCTAACTCATTTTCAATTCGCTTAAGTTGATATCCATATACATAACTCCAAAAAGTATCTAATAAGTAACTAAAAGCAGCTTGATTGCCTTGCTTAGCTAAACTTATGTAATGCTCAAGTTTGTTGTTTTCTATTTCCAATAGGTTGGTTTTGAAACAATATTAGCACTAAAGATAAGTAATTGATGAATAATTAAGATGAGTTCTAAAAACGGAAGAAAAACAATTAAATCTTGCTCTTTTAGTTTTTTAGCAATACTTCCCATACTAGACCATTGAATCACTAAACGTATTGAAAATACGATAAAGAACCACGATAAATATGAGGGGGAAAATAGAAATAATAAGGGGAGGGCAATCCAAAAGCTAAGTTGCGAAATATAAAATAAGGAAAGTAAAAACTTGTCTCGTCGTTTGTATTTAACCGCCGTGGATACGTGCCTGCGTTTTTGTCTTATCCAATCAACATATTTTACCTTTGGAATACTATACGTAAACGATTGGGGAGAGATACATATGGCGGTATTTGAACCTTTTGCTACCTCATTAATAAAGAGATCATCATCTCCAGATTTTAATTTGATATGATTAACAAATCCATTGTTTTCAAAAAACAACTCTTTTTTATAAGCGAGATTTCTGCCTACGCCCATATAAGGATTGCCCCATAAAGAATAATTTAAATATTGAGTAGCGGTTAATAGCGTTTCAAAACGTATAAGCTTATTTAAAAATGAAGATTTTTTGTGATAAGCTCCATACCCAAGAATAATATCTTTACGCTCACTAAACTGACCCATCATTTCGCCAATCCATTGATCAGAAAAAGGCTGACAATCTGCGTCAATAAATAGTAAATGGTTATACCTGGTTTTTTTTATACCCAGTGTAAGGGCATATTTTTTATTTCCCCAAAAAGCTTCATTATTCTTTACATCTACAATGTCTACGCGGTTGTCCTGATCAGCAAATCGTTGCATAACTTCCAGCGTGCCATCATTGGAGGAATCATTAATTAACACCACTTGAAAATTAGGGTAATCCTGTTGTAGGAGTTTTGGTAGTAATCCCTGCAGAGCATCTACTTCGTTTTTTGCACAAATTACAATAGATACACCAAATGATTGATCTCTAGGTTCAGGATTTCTATGAAATGCCAGCTTAAAAAAAGAAAGGTAATAAATGCAATTGATCGCAATTAAAGCGGCAAAGAGCCAGAAAATAACTTCTGACATTTATTTGCTTGTTGCAGGTTCATTGCAATCTACTTGGTCTTCCGGGAGTTTACCGCAAAAACTGCATGCCTGGCCATCTTTATTAAGGTATGGGTTTTGACTTGCACAGGTTCCTGCAAATTTACCGTCCTTCTTAGCCCAAATCTTGATCGCTATTCCTGCGACCGCTAAGAGTAATAATATGATCGTGAACACTAGTAATTTCATGAGACAAAAATACGATTAAGATGGCATACTTCAAAAGAAAAAAGTATTCCTACATTGTATTTTTTTTAACTTAAGTTTACAAATACTTTTGGAATTAAAGGTCACATAAACAGTAATTTGGACAAAAATTATATAACTATGAAATCAACATTTTATTATGCCATGATTTTGGCAGTAGGGTTAGCTTTTACTTCTTGTGATGATGCTAAGAAGAAAGAGCAAGCTGAAGCTGAAAAAATGGAAATGGAAAAGAAAGCTCAAGAAGAAAAAGAGGCAATGGAAGCCGAAGCTGAAGCGAAAAAAGCCGAAGAATTCAAAGCGAACTCTGTGGTAGGAGTAGCAATGGGTTCTGAAGATCATACGACGCTTGTATCTGCTGTGAAAGCTGCCGGATTAGTTGAAATGTTGCAAGGAGAAGGACCTTATACCGTTTTCGCTCCTACGAATGCAGCATTTGAAAAACTGCCAGAAGGTACTTTAGCCAGTCTTCTAGAAGAAGATAATAAAGATGCTTTAAAAGGAATATTATCCTATCATGTTGTACCTGCTAAGGTAATGGCAGCAGATTTAACTGCAGCGATAGAGAGCAACAATGGAAAATACGAAGTTGAAGCTGCCGGCGGAGGAAAATTTACTGCTATGGTAAAAGATGGTAAAGTAATGATCAAAGATGGTAAGGGAAATACAGCTACTGTTGTAGCAACTGATCTAGACGCTTCAAATGGAGTTGTTCACGTGATCGATAAAGTACTTATGAAAGAATAACATAACGCAACCTTTCAAAAAAGCTTCACTATGTGAGGCTTTTTTTATGCAATAATGTTAACCTCGGCCTCTAAGGATATTTCAAATTTATCCATTACCGTTTGCTGAACCATTTTAGCTAACGATAAAACATCTTCTCCCGTGGCATTTCCGTAATTTACCAAGACCAGGGCTTGATGTTTATGAACCCCTGCTTCTCCATCTCTAAATCCCTTTAATCCGCATTGATCAACAAGCCATCCTGCGGGAACTTTAACCATGGTTTTAGAAACTGCGTACATGGGCATTTGCGGGTGTTTTTTCTTTAGTTGTTCAAAGGTTTCTTTTGGGATAACAGGATTTTTAAAAAAGCTTCCGCTATTTCCTAAATGTTTAGGATCTGGAAGTTTAGATTGTCTTATTTGTATCACAGCATTGGATACATCTTTAATGGTAGGATTCACAACTCCCTTTTTAGTTAGAGTATCTTCAATAACTCCATATGACGTATTGAGAACGTGGTTTTTTTCCGTCAAGCGGAAGAATACCTTAGTGATAATAAACTTTCCTTTTAAATCACTTTTAAAAATAGAATGGCGATAATCAAACTCACATTCTTCCTTACTAAACTTTCTAATCTCACCCGAAGCTATTTCTACAGCTTCACACGCATGAAATACATCCTTAAGCTCAACCCCATATGCACCTATATTTTGGATAGGGGAGGTGCCAACATTTCCCGGTATGAGCGATAAATTTTCTAGCCCGCCGTAATCGTGATCAATAGACCATAATACAAACTCGTGCCAGTTTTCTCCTGCTAGGCATTCTATAATAACTTTATTATCATTTCGTTCTACAACTTTTTTGCCTTTTAGATTAAGATGAACTACCGTCTTGTATACGTCATTTGTTAGAAGCATATTACTTCCGCCTCCTAGTAAGAATATTTCTTCTGGACGATGGGTATCAAGAACTTTTATGAGTTGATCAGCTGTAGAAACCGAAATATATTCTTTGGCCTTAACATCAATACCGAACGTATTGAATTCTTTAAGTGATCGATTGAATTCTTTTTGCATTATTTGTTGTATTCTTCTAATGCGTGTCTTAAAATCTCGACAGATTTACGCAAACTATCTTCATTGAGAACATAAGCGATTCTAATTTGATTTAATCCGGTATTGGGTGTAGAGTAGAACCCCTGGGCTGGGGCAACCATTATTGTTTCATTCTTATAATCATAACTTTCAAGTAACCATTTGGCAAACTCTTCAGCGTTGTCAACAGGTAACTCTGCGACACAATAAAATGCGCCATTTGGTATTCCTACCCTCACACCTTTGATAGATTTTAGACCTTTGATTAAGGTATTTCTTCGTGAGACATACTCTTGATTTACTTCAGTAAAATATGAATCTGGTGTAAGTAATGCAGCTTCAGCGGCGATTTGAGCAAATGTTGGCGGACTCAATCTGGCTTGGGCAAATTTCATTGCCGTCGCCATAACTTCTTTATTCTTTGAGACAAGGCAGCCAATTCTTGCACCACACATGCTATATCTTTTTGAGACAGAATCAATCATAATGGCATGTTGATCCAGTCCGTTTTTAGCCATAATAGAATAATGTTGATGACCATCATAAACAAACTCTCTGTAAACTTCATCAGCAACGATAAAAAGATCGTGTTTTTTTACTAAATCCGCCAGTTGATTGATTTCATCCTTTGTATATAAATATCCTGTGGGATTACCTGGATTACAGATAAGAATAGCTTTTGTTTTGGGGGTAATGAGCTGCTCAAATTCTGATATGGGCGGGAGCGCAAAATTGTTTTCAATTTTAGATTGAACCGGTACTACGGTTACGCCAGATGCTGTTGCAAAACCATTGTAATTGGCATAAAAAGGCTCTGGGATAATGATTTCATCGCCTTGATCCGCTATACAACCCATAGCAAATAGTAAGGCCTCACTACCTCCTGTAGTTACAATAATGTCTTTTGAAGTGACCTCAATAGTATTCTTTTGATAATAGGACGCAATTTTGTTTCGATAACCTTCAGATCCATCAGAACGAGTATATGCAAGCACATCCAATGAGTGCATTGTCACAGCTTCCATCGCAGCGTGCGGTGTTTTGATATCGGGCTGACCAATATTTAGATGATATACTGTTTTTTTTGCGGCGTACGCTTTTTCGGCGTAGGGAACGAGTTTTCTAATGGGCGATTCTGGCATCGCAATTCCTTTTTCAGAAATAGCTGGCATAGCGATTTTGTTATGGTCAATAAGACTGTAAAAGTCCGAAATATCGCGCTCTTTTCCGCAGAAAACAGCTAAAAAAGCAAAAGGCCAATTCTAATGAATCAGCCTTTTGCTATAGTTATAAACAATTTGCTTCCTAGGTAATAGACTTAATTAGTCTTTTCTAATACACTTTTAGTATCCTTAGCTTTTACCAACCCTTTAATTTTTAGTGCAACAGTACTCTGTTCTGCATTCGATTCTACGGTAATTGTTTTACGAATAGGTCCGGGTCGTTTAGTGTCATATTTAACTTCAATAACTCCGGTTTCTCCGGGTTGAATTGGCTTTTCAGGTTTTTTAGGGATTGTACAACCGCAAGATGAATTGACCCGCGTTATCACTAACGGTGCATTTCCAGTGTTTGTAAATTCAAAACTCCTAACCCCATTACTGTCATATTCAATCTCACCATAATCAACAGTTTTAGTTTTAAATTTGATCTTAGCTTGTTTTTGAGCGATCATAGTTACACTTGTAAAGGCAACAATAATCAATAGGCTAAATTTTTTCATAATTTATGATTTAAAGAAAGATAAAAGTAGTCTGTATTATTTGCCTGTGCAAAAAATAATATTAACAGAAGGCTATCTTTTAAAATCCTCGTATTTTTACCTACTATTTCAAAAATCAGACCAAAATATGGCATCAGCGCCTTTATATAACGCAAAACAAGTAGAAAAAAAGTGGTATGACTACTGGATGAAAAATGACTATTTCCATTCTGTTCCAGATGAACGTACTCCCTACACGATCGTAATTCCGCCACCTAATGTTACTGGTGTGTTACACATGGGGCACATGCTAAATAATACCATTCAAGATGTATTGATTAGACGTGCCAGGCTTAAAGGATTTAATGCATGCTGGGTGCCTGGCACTGATCATGCCTCTATTGCGACA
The DNA here is from genome assembly GCF_039523415.1 of Gangjinia marincola. Classification (NCBI taxonomy): domain Bacteria; kingdom Pseudomonadati; phylum Bacteroidota; class Flavobacteriia; order Flavobacteriales; family Flavobacteriaceae; genus Gangjinia; species Gangjinia marincola. Next base: position 195,781 of record NZ_BAAAFG010000016.1, on the reverse strand, counting down.
GAAGCCAAGGTTGTTGCTAAACTTAAAGAAGAAGGAATAGATAAAAATTCCTTAAGTAGGGAAGAGTTTTTAGCACACGCCTGGGAATGGAAAGAAAAATATGGCGGAGTCATACTAGAGCAACTTAAGCGTTTAGGAGCCTCTTGCGATTGGGAACGCACTAAGTTCACAATGGATGAGGATATGTCACAGGCGGTAATCAAGTCTTTTATTGATTTGTACGATAAAGGTTTAATATATAGGGGCTACCGCATGGTGAATTGGGATCCTGAAGCTAAAACCACCTTGTCTGATGAAGAGGTAAATTATGAGGAACGTCAAGGTAATTTATATTATCTCACCTACGCCATAGTCGATAGTGAAGAAGCGCTAACTATCGCCACCACCAGACCCGAAACTATTTTTGGGGATACCGCGATCTGTATTAATCCTAATGATGAGCGATTTAAATATTTAAAAGGTAAAAAGGCTGTTGTACCTATCGTTGAACGAGAAGTGCCTATTATTTTTGATGAGTATGTGGATATGGAGTTTGGTACAGGTTGTTTAAAAGTTACCCCTGCGCACGATGAAAATGATAAAATTCTTGGTGATAAACACAAGCTGGATGTTATTGACATATTTAATGATAATGCTTCGCTTAACGCGGAAGGACTCCACTATGAAGGTAAAGATCGTTTTGTTGTAAGAAAAGAGATTGTTGAAGAGTTAGCGCAAAAGAATAGTTTGTTAAAGACCGAAGCTTACTCCAATAAGGTAGGAACTTCTGAACGAACCAAAGCGGTGATAGAACCTCGTCTTAGCGACCAGTGGTTTTTAAAAATGGAAGATTTGGCACAGCCCGCCATCGATGCTGTACTTAAAAATGAGGAAGTAAAACTATTTCCAAAGAAATTTGAAAGCACCTACCGTCACTGGATGGAAAATATCAGGGACTGGAATATCTCCAGGCAATTGGTGTGGGGTCAACAAATTCCTGCCTATTATTACGGCTCAGGTAAAGATGACTTTGTGGTTGCCGCAACTGCAAAAGAAGCTGCATCTTTGGCTTCAAAAAAGTCTGGAAAAAAGATTATCCCTCAAGAATTAATCCAAGAAACTGATGTTTTGGACACCTGGTTTTCTAGCTGGCTCTGGCCAATGAGTGTTTTTGATGGGATTCGCGATCCAGAAAATGAAGAATTTAACTATTATTATCCCACAAATGACTTAGTTACAGGTCCGGATATTTTATTCTTTTGGGTGGCACGTATGATCATTGCGGGCTATGAGTATACCGGTAAACGACCTTTTGAAAATGTGTATCTCACTGGTTTAGTGCGTGATAAGCAACGTAGAAAGATGTCTAAATCTTTAGGTAATTCTCCAGATGCGATTAAACTAATTGATGAATTTAGCGCAGATGGGGTTAGGGTAGGGCTTTTATTGAGTAGCGCGGCAGGGAATGATTTGATGTTTGACGAAGCACTATGCCAGCAAGGAAAGAACTTTAGCAATAAAATTTGGAATGCCTACCGATTAATCAGTGGATGGGAAGTGGATCATACAACCGATCAGCCAACCTATGCGAAAACAGGTCTAGCCTGGTATGAAGCTAAATTTCAAAAAACACTACTTGAAATTGAGGATCATTTTTCCAAATATCGAATCAGCGATGCCTTAATGGCTACGTATCGCTTAGTATGGGATGACTTTTGTAGCTGGTTGTTAGAGATTATAAAGCCACCTTACGGGGAAAAAATTGATTCAAAAACAAAGCAAGTTGCCGTTAGTATGCTAGAAAAAAATCTAACGATCCTTAATCCCTTCATGCCTTTTTTAACAGAAGAACTATGGCACAGCATCAGTGATAGAAAGAAAGAAGAGGCGCTAATTGTTTCGGCATGGCCACAGATGACAAAAACATACGATACTACATTACTCGAATCTTTTGATCAAGCGGTACAGGTTATTACTGCGATACGTTCAATTAGAAAAGAGAAGAACATTTCGTACAAAGATTCGATTGAACTACATGTGCTTAATACAGACAAAAATACAGCCTCTCATGATGAGGTGATTCGTAAATTGGGCGGAATTTCAGCCATTTACCATACCGATTCTGCCGTTGATGGTGCGTTATCCTTTAGGGTTAAATCAACCGAATATTTCATTCCGGTTGAGGGAACTATTGACGTGGAGGCAGAAATTGCTAAACTCAATGAAGAGCTTTCTTATACCCAAGGATTTTTACAATCTGTCAATAAAAAGTTATCGAATGAGCGCTTTGTGAACAACGCTCCAGAAAAGGTTATCGCGGTTGAAGAAAAGAAAAAGGCAGATGCCGAGGCTAAAATTGAAGCAATTGAAAAAAGTCTAGCGTCCCTTACGTAAGCGATATATCGAAGTAATTCTCAACTAGGGTTATATATCCCTTTTTCGCTTTGGAGACGGTCGTGTTTTGAAGCTGAAAAAGAGCATTCGCCTTAAACGCATTTATTAATGGATTGGATCCACCGGGATAGGTATTACTTTTTGTAGCTATTTTATAGTGAGCGTAGAGTTTGAGTAGAAAATCAGCAGGAAAAGGTTGGTCATGATGATTGACTTTTTCTACGGCAGCCTTAAATGCGGTATTTAATTCTGCGCCTTTCATACTCAAATTCTTGCAATAATTGTTTCTCCCCCGCGTACTTTTTGGTTTAGTTCAACATCTAACTTTGTGCCGACGGGTAAAAAAACATCCACACGGGATCCAAATTTGATAAAACCGCTATCGCTGCCCTGTATGACCTGTTCATTTTCTTTCGCATAATTTACGATTCGTTTAGCCAAAGCTCCTGCGATTTGACGATACAGGATGGGTCCTACATTGTTATTTTCAACAACTACAGTAGTGCGTTCATTTTCCTCACTTGCCTTAGGGTGCCACGCCACCAAATATTTCCCGGGGTGATATTTACTCAATTTCACTCGTCCTCCGATAGGATGGCGGGTGACGTGAACATTGAGCGGAGACATAAAAATTGAAACTTGAAGCCGCTTATCGTTAAAAAACTCTTTCTCTTGTACTTCTTCTATCACCACTACTTTTCCATCTACAGGCGAAACGACAGATCCCTCATCCAGTACAGTGACTCGTTTTGGATTTCTAAAAAATTGAAGAATAAGAATTAAAAACATGAATACTGCAGAAATCAGAGCAATGCGCAACCAGGGAATGGTCACAAAGGTATTCACCAAAACGGCTGAAATTGCTGCGATGATAAATGTGACAATGATGATGGTATATCCTTCTTTATGAAACATAATTAAAGTACAATTTTAAGGTAAAGATAAATAAAAGGACTGGCATAGATGATGCTATCCAGTCGATCGAACATTCCACCGTGACCCGGCATTAGTGTTCCGCTGTCTTTTACATTTGCCTGTCGTTTAAAACGTGATTGAATGAGATCACCTAGAGTACCAAAAATGCTTACTACCATGGCAAGTCCTATCCAAATAAACGCATTAAATAATTGGGTAAAATAAAATAAGAGCAGACCGGCCAAAATACTAAACGCTACACCACCTACAAAGCCTTCCACCGTTTTTTTAGGTGAAATACGTTCGAATAATTTTCGGCGTCCAAAATTTTTTCCAACTACATAGGCAAAGGTGTCATTAGTCCAAATTAGAATGAAAATTCCTAAAATGGAGTAAGGAAGATAGGCTTCAGAAATAACAGGAATAAGGGTCAAGAATGTGATTGAACCCGCTAAGTAAAGTATACTAAAGGCATATTTTTTTACCAGACGATCTTTTCTGATACGTTCTTTTTCTACCAATTCGATAAAGAGTGCAATATTTACAAAAATCACAAATCCGCTAAAAGCACCTATCACGGTTTGTTGATGAGGTATTAAATATCCAAAAACGATAACAAAAATAATTAAAGCGATATACGGACTGAAATTTTTAAATTTTATAAGGGGTTGAAATTCATGGATGCACAATACTCCAAAGAGTACAATTACTACGGCAAAGACCTCTTTAGAAATAAAAATTGCACCTATTAGAATGGCAATATATAAAAGCCCTGAAACACCTCTGGTAATAGCTTCATTCATATATTATAAGTCTTCTAACAGGAGTAGGTAAACATCCTTGTGTGCACTCCCATAAGACATAAAATCCTGATCTTTTGAAGTATCAAAATTTTTAATAGTAGTTATGTTAGAAGGAATGTGTTGCTTATTTCTTGCTGTAATACCACTCATGCCCTCATCTATGTTTTTTACAATTTGACTTGTAGAAGCATAGATTACCAGATTAGCGGGTAGTTCATTTAGCTTTCTTCCTTTCATTTGACGTGAGGATAAAAGTAAAGCTCCCGTATCTGCAATTAAAAACTCGCAGGTAGATAAGAAGAAAGCAGCACTTATATTTTGATTGAAATTAATGTCAAAATTTTCAAATTTTTCCATGAGACGCTTTTCGTAAGAAAATACATCCTGTTGCTCCCAACCATTTTCCAGTAAAATATTTTCAAATGCGTTGAATACATCTTCGATAGAAGCACAATAAATAAACTTTCCTCCATTGTTTTTAAAGTTGAGCATAAAGCGCTCATCAATAGGAGTATTTTGATCAATAGTAATAGGTTCTTCAGCCTCTTGAGGTGATTCAACCGAAGATTCTTCTTCAGATGTCTTTATGTGAAATAGTTTTTTGAAGAAATCCATTTTCAATACTACAGTAATGATCAAAAATAAAAAATCCTTATATAACCTTTGGCTAAATAAGGATTAGTTATGAAAAGTTTATGTCGATAAGTTATTTGGGAGTATCTGTAGCTTCTTTAGTGTCTACATTTGTATCCTCCTTAGTTTCTGTATCAATTACAGTGACTTCTTTACCATTTTTCACTACCTCCCCATTTTGATGTTCAGGTTTTTCAAATGGGCGCTTACCGAAGATTTTTTGAAGATCGTCTTTAAAAATTACTTCGCGCTCAAGAAGCATTTCTGCCAGTTCAATAAGTTTATCTTTATTATCTTCTAAAATAGAGATAGCTCTTTTGTATTGATTCTCAATGAGGTTAGATATTTCTTCATCAATCAATTCAGAAGTCTTCTCACTGTAAGGCTTTTGAAAATTATACTCACTTTGACCACTACTGTCATAATAGGTGAGGTTTCCTAATTTTTCATTTAAGCCGTAGATCGTTACCATAGCTCTTGCCTGTTTAGTAATCTTCTCAAGGTCGCTTAATGCACCCGTTGAAATTTTATTAAACATTACTTTTTCGGCAGCTCTACCTCCCAGGGTTGCACACATCTCATCGTACATTTGCTCAGGTCGAACGATTAAGCGCTCCTCAGGCAGATACCATGCAGCTCCAAGGGATTGACCACGGGGAACTATCGTCACCTTAACCAGTGGTGCAGCATGCTCTAATAACCAGCTTACTGTGGCATGTCCAGCTTCGTGATAGGCAATGGTCTTCTTTTCATCTGGTGTGATGATCTTATTTTTCTTTTCTAGTCCACCTACGATACGATCTACTGCATCTAAGAAATCTTGTTTACCAACTGCTTTATTTCCTTTACGGGCAGCAATAAGTGCAGCTTCATTACATACATTAGCAATATCTGCTCCAGAGAATCCGGGAGTTTGTTTTGCCAAGAATGAAGTGTCAATTTCGTCTTTAGCGACTTTTATTGGCTTTAAGTGAACCTCAAAAATTTCTTTTCGCTCTCTTAAGTCTGGTAAATCCACATAGATTTGACGATCAAAACGTCCCGCTCTCATTAAGGCCTTATCCAGCACATCTGCACGGTTTGTAGCAGCCACCACAATTACGTTTGTGTCTGACCCAAAACCATCCATTTCTGTTAGCAGTTGATTTAAGGTATTTTCGCGTTCATCATTGGAACCCGAAAAATTACTTTTACCACGTGCTCTACCAACAGCATCAATCTCATCAATAAAAATGATCGAAGGTGATTTTTCTTTGGCTTGCTTAAATAGATCACGAACTCGGGATGCACCTACACCTACAAACATCTCTACAAAATCAGAACCCGATAACGAAAAGAACGGTACTTTAGCTTCACCTGCAACGGCTTTAGCTAGCAAGGTTTTACCTGTTCCCGGAGGCCCCACTAATAATGCTCCTTTTGGAATTTTACCACCAAGCGAAGTGTATTTTTCAGGATTTTTAAGAAAATCTACAATCTCTTGTACTTCTTCTTTAGCACCTTCAAGCCCTGCCACATCTTTAAATGACGTTTTTACCTTGGCATTTTCATCAAAAAGTTTTGCCTTGGATTTACCAATGTTGAAAATTTGTCCGCCTGCTCCACCGGCACCTCCTGCACTCATTCTACGCATGATGAATATCCAAATGGCGATAATAACGATGATCGGAAGCAGTCCAACCAACATCTCACCCCAAAAGTTCGTTTTAGTATCGTAGAGGACAACAGTGTCTAAGTCATTTTCTGTCTTGATTTCCTGAAGACTGTTCTCAAAGTTTTGAAGATCTCCAAACTCAAAGGTATAATCAGGTGATCCGGACGATGGAAATAATTGATTTTGTTTCGCCTTTTTGTGTTGCTCTTGATTTTGAGCCTCATCTGTAAGAAAAACATTGGCCTGTCGTTTGTTAACGATAACCACTTTTTTTACATCTCCTTCTCGTAAAAAGTTTTCAAATTGAGCCGGACTTGTTTTTGCAGGATCGCTTAAACCGCTTCCTCCAAAAATGTTGATTCCTATGAATACAGCAATTAAAATCCCGTAAATCCAATACGAATTGAATTTAGGTCGTTTTAAATCTGGTTTTTTATTTTTTTGTTCTTTCGCCATTATCTTATTACCCGTTAATAACTGGTTTCTATTACAGTCGTTTTAGCATCTCCCCACAAACTTTCAATGTCATAATATTCTCTAATGTGTTTTTGAAACACATGCACGACAACGTTTACATAGTCCATAAGCACCCATTCTGCATTTTCTGCCCCCTCAACATGCCAAGGCTTATCTTTTAGCGTTTTACTGACTGTTTTTTGAATGGAATTTACAATTGCATTGACTTGAGTATTCGAGGTTCCCGTGGCTAATATAAAATAATTACATACGGTATTATCAATGTCTCTTAGGTCTAGGATTTGGATGTCATTTCCCTTTACTTCTTCAATTCCAGAAATGATCGTAGCAATGAGTTGATCTGCGTTAATTTGCTTTTCCGTCATTCAATATTTATCTTTTCGCAAAGTTATTACTTTTTATACTTTTTTTAAGAGACTTAACATAACATTATACGCCCCTAATTTGCTTATGATACAACTAATCAAAGTTGATGCCACCGATTCTACAAATACCTTTTTAAAAGACTATTTAAGAAGTAATAATGGTGTCAACAAACTATGCATTCAAGCAGGTTATCAACTAGAGGGCAGGGGACAAGCCGGGAATCATTGGAAGAGTGAAAAAGACCAAAACCTTTTGTTTAGTGTGCTTTACAGCGATTGGAATCTAAAATCGCATCACCAATACATCATTAGTATTGCCACCGCGGTATCCATTAAGCAAGTATTGGACGGCTTAAAAATACCAGACGTGATGGTAAAATGGCCTAACGACATATTGGCAGAAAGGAAAAAAATTGCAGGAATTTTAATTGAAAACACACTCAAAAATGGCAGAGTAGCTGCCTCAATCATAGGTGTAGGTCTTAACGTGAATCAGACCTCATTTAACGAATTGCCTAATGCTACTTCACTCCGTCAATTGACAGGACAATCCTTTGACCTGGATGAACTATTGCAAAAGCTATTGATACAGCTAGAGAACAATTTTGAGAAGGTATCACAGGGCAATATTAAAAATCTCATTATTGACTATCACCAATATCTATTTAGAAAAGATAAAGCCTCTACATTTCAACGTCCAGATGGAAGCACATTTATAGGTATTATACAGCAGGTTGCCAAAAATGGGAAGATCATACTTTTAGAAGAAGATGATCACCTTAATACGTATGATGTAAAAGAAATTAAGCTGCTTTATTAGAGCTTGCTGATATTTTCTGCCAGCGTTTCAATAAAATTGGTGATAGGCTTTTTGATCATCATGCTCATCATGGCATTAAATTGACCTTCAAAAGTAAGTTGAGCATCCGTTTGACCTTGTGCCTTTTCATTGAGGTCTAAGGTCAATGTAAACGGCAGCTTATCACTAAGCGCACCCAATACAATCTTATCATCTGGATGAGTTTCTTTGATCTCAAGTTTAAGTTGTGGCATTCCTTTTAGTTGAAAGAGAAAACTCTCTTTTGATAGGGTTTCAAATTGCTCCATACTTTCTGGCATGATCTGCTTGTAATTTTCAACTTGTGTTAAAAAAGTAAACAATTCTGCTTTAGACTTGTGTGCTGTTTTATATTCTGTTTGTAGGGTCATAGGTTATTTGTTTGGCTCCCACGTAGATGGGTTTTTACGCCAATTTTTTAAAGTTTCTGTGTGAGCGGTAGATACATAATTGCTGGATTGAGCCTCTTTAATCAAGTGCTCATAATTGCTCAATGTTTTTAAATCAACGCCAGCATCCTCAAAATTAGTAGTTGCGGTATCAAATCCATAGGAGAAAATGGCAAGCATCCCTTTCACATTGACCTGAGCTTCCTTTAGCGCAGTTACTGCATTTAAACTGCTCTTACCCGTACTAATCAAATCCTCAATAACAACTACCTGTTGACCAGATTCTAAATGTCCTTCAATTTGGTTTTGTCGGCCGTGTTTTTTGGCTTCGGGTCTCACGTAAATAAAAGGAAGATTTAAATAGTCTGCTACTAACATTCCTATACCAATTGCCCCTGTAGCGACGCCGGCAATCACATCGGGTTTTCCGTAGAGGTCTTCAACCGCTTTAGCGAGGTGTTCTCTCATATAATTACGAATCGCGGGGTAGGATAAAATAACGCGGTTGTCACAATAAATAGGCGATTTCCAGCCACTGGCCCATGTAAAAGGCTCTTGTACATTCAATTTTATTGCGTTAATTTGCAGCAATAGCTCTGCTGTTTTACGGGCAGTTTCATTATTTAATACCATGGTCGCAAATGTATAAAGTTTTTGTGAATGATGTTCCCATAATTCTTTCAACAAAAAGAGAAATTGGCGAACATTACCTATCAGTGCCTATTAAAAGAGCAAATCTAAAAAAGCTAATAAAACAAATTAGCAAAGGGGCGATTACTCATTTGCATCTATATCATCCCAAGGAAGAAAAATTACTCAAGCATTTAAAAAAGAAACTTCCTGTTGTGCCTGCTGCCGGCGGGTTGGTATTTAATCAAAACAGAGATGTTCTCTTTATCTATCGCAATAAGCGTTGGGATATCCCAAAGGGGAAGATCGAGAAAAAAGAATCCATTGAAGCGGCTGCTATTCGCGAAGTAGAAGAAGAAACCGGAGTTGAATCTCTTGAAATTGAAAAATTCATAACGATTACCTACCATATTTTTAAGCGGAATAACAAATTTAAGCTGAAAGAGACCCATTGGTTTCAAATGTCTACCACGTATGAAGGTGAGTTAATTCCTGAAGAAAGCGAAGGCATCCAAAAAGTAAAATGGAAAAATTTGAAAAAAAGCCGAAAAGCACTTGCCAATTCCTACGAAAATATCAAGATGGTTTTTCCAGAAAAGTATTTAGCGTAGCACTCTAAGCACAGGATAAGTCAAATGCGCAGCTTCATAATGCGGACTCTTTTTGTGTATCCAATCTAACTGTGCGTACCAGTTATTTGCAAAGTCTGATTCTCTTCGTTTTTTATCATCAAACTCTTTTTTGACAGATGGATTTTTTGCTAAAAAGTCTGCTGCGATATCTTCAAACACATAGGGCGAGAAGCCTTCCTTTTGCTGTAGAATGGTATCGAAGAAATTCCAGTTAAAAAAGGAATCAACAGCAGTCGGTTCTAACGTTTCTAATAAATACCTGATACCGGGTTGATCTGTTGCAATGTAATAGTATTGCCCTGCTGTGATAGATTTAGCTTCTTGGGTTGAGGTTATCGCAGTATTGTAATGATTGTAATGACCTTCATATGCCGTAGTACGCGTTTTATACTCTGCGATGCGGTATTCTTCAACAGTAATAGTAGAATCTTTTTCTATTAAGGACATCTTGATCTTGTTTTGTTGGAGTCGATCCACCACTCTAAACCAACTTTTTGGAACAAGGTATGCTTTTGGGATAGCTACATCATCTTCAGCTGTAAACGTATTGGCGTATAAAACTTCTTTTTCAAAAGGTCTGCTGCGATCGTATTTAAGACGATCTCTTCCGGTTACTGGGCTTGTTATTTTTTCGGCTTCGTACCCTTTAAAGTGTAGTGTGCTATTTTGGGTGGTGTCTGCTTTAAAATCCAGTGGATATGTTTCCGCTTGACGGTAAAAGGTATCTGCATCATCACGCAGTTTCTTAATTGTATCGTGATCTTTTTCTACAATCTCAATCATGCTTTTCATGAGTTCGTAGGTGCCATCAACCCGATCTTTATACGGTTTTAGCATGTGTGTCTCTACCATCATGCCTAAGGTGTTCCACAATGTGGTATATCCTGTAGAGTACCTGGGGTGATCCATAAACTGAGTAAATCCACGCTCTGGTGTGGTATTAAACACATTGACGTACGGTGTGATGGGCCAATCTTTCGCTTCTAGCGATTGCTCTAATTGCGGCATGAGTTGGGTGTGCAGGTAATTGCCTAATTCACCCCCTAATTTATTATGTTGGGTAAATAGATGGGTGAGCACATATTGATAGTCTGCACCGTTGCTCACGTGATTGTCAATAAATATATCTGGCTTTACGTAATGAAAAACCTTGGCGAAACTTTGCGCATTTTTGGTGTCAGCTTTTATAAAATCTCGATTAAGGTCATAATTACGGGCATTACCTCTAAATCCGTAAGAAACGGGACCGTTTTGATTGGTACGAGTAGTAGAATTTCGATTTAATGCACCCCCGATATTATAGATTGGTATAACTGCAATGATGCTATTTTGTGGAGTCGGTAGCTTTTCTTGAGCTAAATCCCGCATCAACATCATAGAAGCATCTATACCGTCACTTTCCCCGGGATGAATGCCATTGTTGACTAGAATAATGCGTTTATCGCGATCTTTACCAAATTCTGATTCCAGGGTTCGATTTGGATTAAAGGTAACTAAATGGAGGGGTTCGCCGCTATCGGTTTTACCTATGGTGTAGGTCGAAACTGAAACATAGGCATCTGCCAGATCAGTGTAAAATTGGATGGTTTCCTGGTAGGTGGCAGTTTCTTTCCCGCTAGACTTTTCGAAACGCGTGGTGAAGTCATATGTGATAGAATTCTTTGTGTTTTGACAGGATGTATGAAATATAATGATCGACAGAATTATTATTCTCTTCAAAATGATGTTAAATTTTAAATTTTATCCCCGTAAATATAACACAAGGGGTGATTATTTTAATGCGATGTATTATTATTGTGCTGAATTATAAAAATATAACATGAAAAAAATTACTTTTCTTGCTGCTGCATTGTTTAGTGTAGCGGTTTTTGCTCAAGAACTTTCGTCTGTATCAGACAAAGAATTCTCTGTAATTAATACAAACCCAAAAGCGGCAGTATTATTTGACCAACAACCAGACGGAACAAGTGGTATCGTTTCTGATTTCTATAACCTTACAGGTTCGCCGGTATATAGTACTGATGATTTTGAATTAGGTGACGATAGTACAATTCAAACTATTACCTTTTATGGTTTTCAAAACTCATTAAATTTGGAGACTCTTATAACCGGTTTTGATCTTTATATTTATGAAGATAATAATGGTTTTCCTGCCAGTGATCCAACTCAGCCAGGTACTGGAGTTTTAGAATTAGTAGATTTAGCCATAGATGATGATGTTGTTGCTCTGGATACAACTGATTATTTCTTTACGATCAACATCACCTCAGCAAATGGAGGTAATGAGTTCACTTTGCCTGCTGGGACTTACTGGATTGTGGCGGCTCCTAGAGTGAATGTCGATTTTAGCGATCCAAATTCTGGTGGAGATCGTTGGAATTGGAGACAAAGTATCGATGGTAATGGGGCTGAAGCACATTTAATAGATCCAGATGATCTTTTTGGTGCTGGAGCAACATCGTGGACATCTTTTAGTGCTTTAGGATTATCTTTTACCTCTACTGCATTTACAATTGAAGGTGAAGTTTCTCTTTCGGTTAATGATCAGTTGAGTAGTCAGTTATCCTTATATCCAAATCCAGTAAGCGATGAATTAAGAGTAGGTTTACCATCTTCTATTGAAGTAGAATCTGCAATTTTTTACGATGTTCTTGGAAAACAAACTGAACTAATATTGAAAAACGGTTCAATCAATACTTCTTCTCTTTCTAGCGGAGTTTATATTTTAAAACTCACTACAACTGAAGGTGTTGTAAACCGTAAAGTGGTGAAGAAATAAGCTATACCGAATAAATTAAATTTAAAGCGCTACTTTTAAAGTAGCGCTTTTTTAGTTTACTCTAACTGCATCTGGAACCAAACCAGTATAGTCGCCACCATTTCTAATCACATCCCGCACGATAGAACTGGAAATATAACTTTTGCCAGATGAGGTTAATAAAAAAACAGTTTCTATCTTGGCCAACTTACGGTTAGTGTGTGCAATGGCTTTTTCAAACTCAAAATCACCGGGATTTCGTAAGCCCCTTAGAATGAATTCGGCATCTTGCTGCTGGCAAAAATCTACCGTTAATCCTTGATACGACATTACCTTAATTTTAGGTTCATTCTTAAATGTTTCCGTTAAAAAGGCGATACGTTGTTCCATTGAAAACATATAATTTTTATCTGCATTTACTCCAATGGCTAAGATAATCTCATCAAAAAGCGTAAGTCCGCGTTCAATAATATCGTAGTGACCTAGGGTTATTGGATCAAAGGATCCGGGAAAAACAGCTCTTTTCATGATGATTTAGTTGATGCAGTTAAGGCGTGCGTTATAATTTCATCGAAAAATTCAGCTAATGAAAGACCAAATTCCTTTACTTGTTGCGGTATAATACTTTCTGGTGATAAGCCGGGGTTGGTATTAACCTCAATAAAATGAGCTTCTCCCTGATGAAAGATAAACTCACTGCGACATACTCCTTTGAGATTTAATACACGGTAAATAGTAGTCATAGCCTCTTGCACGGCTTTAGTTTGTTCTGGAGTGATTCTTGCCGGAGTAATCTCTTGAGATTTACCCAAGTACTTGGCTTCATAGTCAAAGAAGTCATTTTCAGATACGATCTCTGTGACAGGTAATGCGATGATTTTTCCTTGATATGTAAAACATCCTACAGAGACTTCGGTCCCTTCCAAAAAAGATTCTATGATAAGTTGGTCATCATATTTTAGTGCCTCATCAATAGCCTTAAACAAATGTTCAGCTTGACTTACTTTAATAACACCGTAACTGCTTCCAGATCTATTGGCCTTTACAAAACAAGGTAGACCAACGTGCTGTAGGATTTGTCCCTCATTTACGTTTTCTCCTGCATTAAGAAAGAAATTTTCGGCAGTTTTGATTCCGTATTTTCTTAATACGCTAATACAATCCCTTTTATTGAATGTTAGTGCAGCTTGGTAAAAATCACAAGAAGTTTGCACAATCCCAAGTAGTTCAAAATATGCTTGCAACTTTCCGTCTTCCCCTGGAGTGCCATGAATGGTATTATAAACAACATCAAATACAATTTTTTGTCCTGCAATTGAAAGGGAAAAATCTGATTTGTTTACAGGATGTCTTTTCTTATCATCGTCCAAATAGAACCAATCTTCTTCTAAGACATGGATACAATATCCTTTATATTTTTTAGCGTCTAAATTGTCTTTCACTAAATTGCCGCTGCGAATAGAAATTTCTACTTCACTGGAAAAGCCACCCATCGCAATTGCAATATTTTTCATGAAAATCGTTTAGTAAACAAATCAAAAATATCAAACTTGGGGTACGCCACCAAAAACAATCAGCTTTTATATCTTTGTCGAACATAACATACTATGCGAATTATACAGTTTTTAAAAAGTAAAACTTTTTTTATACAAATTGGAATAGCCTTAATCATTCTCTTTTTGTTGATCTTTTTAGTATTAAAATGGCTTAGTTTTACGACAAACCATGATCAAAAAATCGAGGTTCCTGATTTGGCTGGTTTTTCTACAGACATTGCCGCAGAGAAACTTAGAGAATTTAATTTAAGGTATGAGGTTCTCGACTCTGCTAATTATAACCCCAGCTATCCTCAATATGCTGTCGTTGAACAAGTCCCCAAACCGGGAAGCTTTGTTAAAGAAGATCGAAAAATTTACTTGACGCTAAATCCTTCAGGGTATCGTGATGTGGAGATACCCATTTTTATGCGCCAATCCAGGCGCCAGGTTGAACCTACGCTAATTGCCCTTGGATTAAAAATAGGAGAAGTCACTAAGCGTCCAGATTTTGCTAAAGATGCAGTTCTGGGTTTATACCACAACGGGGAGAAATTAAAATCCGGGGATAAACTCATGAAGACATCTACTATAGATATTATTATTGGTGATGGTTCACAACTCTACAAGCTGCCCCAGAGTACTGATACAGATACTTCATCCACACCACAAGAATGAGTGCAATAGATACCGTTGAAGACCAGGATGGGTTATACGAGCACTATCATTTTGTCGCATCTAAAGGGCAGGAACCCCTACGAGTAGATAAATTCTTAATGAATTTTATTGAAAACGCCACGCGGAATAAGATCCAACAAGCAGCAAAAAATGGTAATATTTATGTCAACGACCAAGTGGTCAAACAAAATTACAAGGTCAAAGCAGGAGATGCTGTAAAAGTACTCTTTGAGCATCCTCCCCATGAAAATTTACTGGTACCTGAAGATTTGCCCCTAAACATCGTTTATGAAGATGACACACTACTAGTGATCAATAAGGATGCCGGAATGGTCGTCCATCCCGGTCACGGCAACTACTCTGGTACGTTGATTAACGGACTCATACACCACTTTGAACATTTACCCAATAACTCCAGTAACCGCCCGGGATTAGTTCATCGAATTGATAAAGATACCAGCGGACTTTTAGTCGTCGCCAAGACCGAGGAGGCCATGGCGCACCTCTCAGATCAATTTGCCAATAAAACCTCACAACGTGAGTATGTCGCGTTGGTGTGGGGAGATGTCAAAGATGATGAGGGTACCATTGAAGGCAATATTGGTCGAAATCCTAAAAACCGTCTTCAAAATATGGTCTATACAGATGATCAAGATCAGGAAGGTAAACCTGCCATTACTCATTATAAAGTCATTGAACGCTTGGGTTATGTAACGCTTGTGTCTTGTAAACTTGAAACTGGGAGGACACATCAAATACGTGTTCATATGAAGTATATAGGTCATACGCTATTTAACGATGAGCGTTATGGCGGCGATAAGATTCTAAAAGGAACTACTTTTTCAAAATACAAGCAGTTTGTAGAAAACTGTTTTCAGGTACTGCCACGGCAAGCGCTACACGCCAAGACACTTGGATTTGTACATCCTAAAACGTGTAAAGCCATGTCTTTTGATTCTGAAATTCCTGAAGATATGACCACATGCATTGAAAAGTGGCGACAATATGCGCAGCACGCGAAATATTAAGAATAAGATTTCGTTAAGCTGATACTAAATTCTAATACGTTTAGCCAATTGCTCTTATTTTTGAAAAAATCTAAATTGTTATACCGTTGAAAATTGTTGTATCTCCCGCTAAGTCACTCAATTTAGAGGATAAAGTACCCACCAATCGTGGCACTCAACCTCAATTTTTAGAAACTACCAATCAAATCGCCCGCAAATTGGGTAGAATGACTAAAGATGAAATTGCTGAGCTTATGAGCATAAGCGATAAGCTGGCAGATTTAAATTACGGTCGCTTTCAAGAATTTGAAGAGGAGCACACCAAATCAAATTCCAGACCTGCGATTTATACCTTTGATGGCGATGTGTATGATGGGATCGATGCCTATTCTATTGATACAAAGCATTTAGATCGCCTCCAAGATAGCCTGCGCATTCTTTCTGGTTTATACGGAGTTTTAAGACCTTTAGACCTCATGCAGGCTTATCGTTTAGAGATGGGAACCAAGCTTCCCATTGGTCAAACCAATGATGATTTGTATGATGTTTGGCAAGAAAAAGTGACTCAATCTCTAAATGAAGAATTAAAAGAGAATGAGCTTTTCATAAATCTAGCGAGTAATGAATATTTTAAAGCCGTTAATGAGAAAGAACTCAAGGTTCCCGTAATAACACCTATTTTTAAAGACTATAAGAACGGAAAACTTAAAATCATAAGCTTTTACGCCAAAAAAGCCCGTGGGTTAATGGTGCGTTACATTATAGACAAAAATGCGCAAAGCATTGATGACTTAAAAGGGTTTGATTATGAGGACTATGGTTTTAGTGAAAAACATTCTAATCTAGAAAAAAACGAATTGGTTTTTACGCGATAATATTTTTAAACGCACCCATCCATACCCACCCTTTATTCCTGAAGGTTCAACTAAATTGATTGTAGGAACGCTTCCGCCGCCACGGTTCGTTACCCAAGATTTTAAACTTGGCGATGTAGACTTTTGTTACGGCAGTATTGATGGATTATTGTGGAAGGTGCTGGACGAAGCTTTTAGCCTTCAGTTGAGCTATGAAACTACAGTTAAAGCCATTGAACAACGCAAGAATTTTCTACAAAAATATAAGATTGGGATTTGTGATATCGTTTCTTCCGCGAAGCGGAAAAAAATAGATGCCTCAGATTTAGGAATGTACGATGCTGAGCTAAGACCTATAGTCTCCATTTTACGTGAGAATCCTTCGATAGAAACACTTTTATTAATGGGTGGAAACAGTAAAAATGGACCCGAATATTTTCTTCGGAAACATCTAAAAACGCATCAAATTAGTTTAATCCTAGAAAATGAAGCGCATCCAAAAGAGCACTTTTTCAAATTATCAGATCACCGAAACATACGTGTAGTGAGTTTGATTTCTCCCTCTGGTGCAGCCAATATGGCCATAGGAAGCATGCAGGAATACAAAGAATTAAAAAATAAAAACCCTAAATTCAATACGTTTGATTTTAGGGTAAAGCAATATGCTACTTATTTCTCTTAGGATTAGACCTTCTCTTGTTGTGCTTTTATGGTTTTTGCATTCGGTTTAAATTTCTTCTTTCTAGGTCTTAGTTTACCATAGCTTCCCAGTTGTATTTTACCACGTTTTGTTTTGCGATCCCCTCTTCCCATTGTGTTTAGTTTTTTCTTTTTTCTAAGATAGTCATCCTTTAAAAAAATTATTTTAAACTCCCGTTAAAATTTATAGGTCAGAGCCATAGCCCTATAATCATTACCAATCAATGGAAATAGACTTATATCGGCATTTTTCTTTCTGTGCAATTCTGGCACTAGAATTCCGCAGGCAATCCCTACCGCATAACCTGCTAAATTGTCGGTTAAAAAATGTTTCCCTGCCTCCATACGCAGATAACCTACAGCAAGCGGCAATGCTCCTGCGGTCAACCACACCCATTTGCGGTATTTGCTGTTTGGATTAAAGTCATGATATACTTTCGCGGCAAACATAGTGGCAGCTGTAGTGGCCGCTACATGTCCCCCTAAAAAGGAACTTTTATTTTTACTATCTGCTCGCTCATCTGTTTCAAGAGACGTGTCGTAGGTTAAGGGTCGTGTGCGATCAATCAGCGCAGAACTCATGGTATAAAATACCGCTGTGGTAGCCATGGTCTCTACATACAAACCTGCTATTTGCCCCGCGTGTGAACGTTCATTTTTATCATAAAGCAATACCAAGGGCATGGCAAAACTGGCATAAAAAGGAATATCACTTAGGCTATTCGCAGATTCTGAAGAGTTTCCGGCTACCCATCGGTCTATACCGGCGATATCATCTTTATTTAAGTTGTTTAATTCTTGTTCTGTAAAATCATCTTTTTGCAAATTAAGATATAAGCCATAGGCACTTACACCTATGCCCACTCCGGTCCAAATTCCGTCTTTCACCCAGTCGGTTTCATAGGGAGAATTAGTAGTAAAGTCAACGTCTTGAGCTGCCATCAGGCTTGTGCACAATAAAAAAACAATGAAAATTCTCATAAACTACGATTTTGTACAAATGTGTTATAAAGATAGCGGCCTACATAAGGCTTTAACCAAATCGTAACATAGATTAGGATTTTCTTAAGATGACTTATGCGTCTTGCATTAGTTAGAAAGAAAATGAATAACCAATAGAAAAAGGTCGCTGTATCCCTTTGATTTCAGGATTTTGAGATTCGTTTGACGAGGTAATCTTGTGCAGCTCTGGGACTAAAATTCCGCTGGTCATTCCAACTAAAAAGCCAACGACATTGTCTGATAAAAAGTGCTTCCCTGCTTTAGTTCTTAAATACGCTACAAACAAGGGAATTGCTACTGCTCCTACCCACACGATATCAGTGTATCCACCATTAGGGTTAAAGTCATTGTATATTTTTGCTGTAAAAAAGGTCGCTGTGGCTGTGGCGGCAACGTGTCCACCAAAAAAAGAACGGGTATTTTTACTGTGTGTTCGTTTTTCAAAAGGAAGAGATTTATTGTACGTCAAGGGCCGATAGCGAGTAATTAAACCTGCGCTAAGGGAATAGAGCGCACCGGTGATGGCCATAGATTGTACATACATGCCGTAAATATCTGCGGCGTGACTTCGCTGATTATTATCCAGAGAAAATATAATCGGTAGTGCAAAGGATGCATAAAAGGGATAATCGCTTACTTTTTCGGCTTTTTCTGAATAATTCCCTACCGCCCAACGGTCATAAAAAGGGATATTTTCAGGATTTAGCGAGTTTAATTCTGTAGTAGTAATAAATGGTTTACTCTTGATTTCTTTAAATCCAAAATACGTCCCACCTAAAGCAACAGCCGTAATTCCACTATCTGTAAGCCAATCTACCTCATAGGGAGATTGGGCGCGGCTTGAAAAATAGCCTAAAAAAATAAATAGTATAGCGGTGTTCAGAATATTCATCAACACAAATGTGAGTGAATACTACGAGATTACCCCTCATTTTAACGTGAAGCTAACAGCCTTACGCTCTTATTTCCCGAATAAAATCCTGAATTCTATCAACTCCATGAGCTGTTAGATGCTTAATAAAAGCAGACCCAATGATTGCTCCTTTGGCATGAGTGGTGGCTGCCTTGAACGTTTGGGCGTTACTGATCCCAAAACCTACAATTTGCGGATTTTTTAAATTCATCGCAGCTATACGTTTAAAATAATCAGATTGCTCATCACCAAATCCGGTTTTCGCTCCTGTTGTACTTGCACTGCTTACCATATAAATAAAGCCATCACTGGCGTCATCAATTGCTCTAATGCGTTCTTCAGAGGTTTGCGGAGTGATCAAAAAGATGTTGAGTAAACTGTATTGATCATAGATAGCTTTATATTTTTCTTGCCAAACGTCAAGCGGAAGATCTGGCATAATGATACCGTCAATGCCAATTTCAGCACAGGCAGCACAAAATTTTTCTACGCCATATTGAAGCATGGGATTAAAATATCCCATCGCGATCAAAGGAATGTCTACCTGTGCTCTTATTCTTTTAAGTTGATCAAAGAGTTTTTGTGTATTCATTCCATTTTTAAGAGCAGCGGTAGAACTTTCTTGAATGGTAGGTCCATCGGCTAAGGGATCGCTAAAAGGCAGGCCTATTTCCACCATGTCTACTCCTGAAGCTTGCAAAGCCTTAAGTACGGGAACCGTATCTTTTAAATTAGGGTACCCCGCTGTAAAGTAGATGGATAAAAGCTTTTTATTTTCCTGTAATTTTTGTTGTATTCTATTCATATTTATTCCCGGACTTGATCCGGGATCTGTTTA
Organism: Gangjinia marincola; assembly: GCF_039523415.1. NCBI lineage: Bacteria > Pseudomonadati > Bacteroidota > Flavobacteriia > Flavobacteriales > Flavobacteriaceae > Gangjinia > Gangjinia marincola. The sequence goes on along the minus strand of NZ_BAAAFG010000016.1, from coordinate 175,788 downwards.
CTTCCCGCGTAGGCGGGAATCTTTTTATATCCTATCCCGAAGCTTCGGGATGTTTCAGAGTTTTAATCATTTGTCTTAATCACATTTCGACTCCGCTCAATGTGACAGAAAAATTAAATCGAATCATTCTCACAACCCAAAATAATCAATATAGGTCTGTAAATCTTTATCGCCTCTACCAGATAAATTAAACACCAACACATCATCCTCCTTAAAATCCATTTGATCAAAAATGGCAAAAGCGTGACTGGTTTCAATCGCAGGAATAATTCCCTCAAGTTTAGAAACCTCTATCCCCGCTTGCATAGCAGCTTCATCGGTCACTGAGACGAATTGAGCTCTACCACTACGGTACAAATGTGCGTGCATAGGACCGATCCCAGGATAATCTAACCCTGCCGAAATAGAGTAGGGCTCAGTAATTTGACCGTCACCGGTTTGCATCAATAACGTTTTGCTGCCATGGATAATGCCTTCTTTTCCCAAAGCTGTGGTAGCTGCGCTTTCTCCACTAGAAACTCCTTTTCCTGCCGCTTCAACGGCTATAATCTTAACCTTAGGATTATCTAAATAATGATAATACATTCCGGCGGCATTGCTGCCTCCACCCACGCAGGCAATTACATAATCAGGATCTTCACGCCCCTCTTTCTCCAGCAACTGTTTCTTGGTTTCTTTAGAAATAATCGCTTGAAATCTGGCTACCATATCTGGATAGGGATGAGGTCCCACCACAGAGCCAATGATATAATGCGTATCCACAGGATTATTAATCCAGTCTCGTATCGCTTCATTGGTCGCATCTTTAAGAGTTTTGCTTCCAGAGGTTGCAGGGACTACTTTGGCTCCCAACATCTTCATGCGGGCCACATTTGGGGCTTGTCGCTCAATATCTACCGCACCCATATACACAATACATTCAATACCCATAAGCGCGCAAACTGTAGCGGTAGCCACACCGTGCTGACCCGCGCCGGTTTCTGCGATAATGCGTTTTTTACCCAATCGTTGCGCTAGTAAAATCTGACCTATGGTATTGTTCACCTTGTGGGCACCGGTATGACATAAATCTTCTCTTTTTAGGTAAATTTTGGTGCCGTATTTTTCACTTAACCTTTTGGCGAAATAGAGCGGTGTTGGGCGCCCCACATAATCCCTTAATAATGCCTGAAACTCCTCCTGAAACGAGGTTTCTCCAATAATATCCAAGTAGTGAGAGCGTAACTCTTCCACATTGGGGTAGAGCATTTCCGGAATAAATGCTCCTCCAAAATCGCCGTAATATCCTTTTTCATCAGCGTGATACGAGAGTTGTTCTGTCATCATCATAGCATGTTTTTAGTTCGTGAATTTTCTTTTTATCTTTTAATCCGGGGCTGATTTCGACCTTGCTGTTGATGTCAATCCCGTATAATTTTTTTGCAGCCTTGGTTTGACTAAATATTTTAACCTCCTTCATTTCCTCAAGTCCTATCCCGCCGCTAAGCCAATAGGGTGTGTTGAGGTTATAGTTTTTGAGTAGTTGCCAGTCAAATGTGACTCCATTCCCACCCCGTGAGGCTCCTTTAGTATCAAATAAAAATTTATCTGAGACTGACTCGAATTTCCTAAGAGCATCAATGTCCAACTGATCCTTTATGCCGAATACTTTCCAGATTTCTGGAACGTTTATTTCGCTTTCGCGGAAGCTATGCCGAAGCAGTTCGATATACTCCACAGACTCATCTCCATGCAATTGTATCGCGGCCAACCCGAAGCCTTTGGTTTTTTCTACAACATCTTCCACAGAAGCATTTACGAATACCCCCACTTTTTGAATGTGAAGAGGTATGTCTTCCGGAACCTCTGCGACATAACGCGGAGATTTATCGTAAAAGATAAAGCCCATGTAGTCAGGTGATAGACTAGCTACCTCAGTCGGATTATGTTTTATGCCACAGATTTTTAGTTTCATATTCATTCCCGCGAAGGCGGGAAACTTTTTATATCCTGTCCCGAAGCTTCGGGATGTTTCAGGAATTTTTAAACTTGTTTTAGTAATCACATTTCGACTCCGCTCAATGTGACGGTGTCATCTCAGGTTTGACCCGGGGATCTTTTTATTCATTACTTTTTACACACCCCTGAATCGCCTTTGGCGATTCTTTCCCCTCTCAAGAGGGGGAATATCATTATTCGTCATTCCGGACTTGATCCGGGATCTTATTATACTATTCCTTCAATCTAATCGACTTTTGTGTGTGCAGTGTTTTTAATTCTTCCGCAAACTTAAATGCCGCAAGAGCTGGATCATGTTCTTTCATAAAACACTCTCCAATCAAAAAACCTTCAAACCCATAGGGCATTAACTCTACAATAGTACGGGGATCACTGATCCCGCTTTCTGATACTTTTAAAAATTCTTTGGGGATTTGATCTGCTAAATTTTTGCTAGTCGCGATATCAACCTCAAAGGTTTTTAAGTTCCTATTGTTGACCCCAATCATGTCTACCGTTTCTACCAAGGTTTTCTGTAATTCATCTTCACCGTGTATTTCGCACAATACTGAAAGGCCAAGTGATCCCGCAAATGCACTGTAGTGTTTGATCTCTTCGGCAGAGAGGACTGCAGCAATCAATAAAATACAATCCGCCCCATATGCTTTGGCGGTTAGGATTTGATATTCATCTATGATAAACTCCTTCCGCAGCAGCGGTAAACTACAGCTGGCTCTTGCCAATATTAAATCATCCAGTGATCCTCCAAAGTATTTGCCATCGGTCAAAACCGACATTCCACCAAAACCTGCTTCTTCATACCCTTGAGCTACATCCTGAACATTGGCATTTTGGTTGATTACCGACTTACTGGGAGATCGTCGCTTAAATTCGGCAATAATTCCTGTAGTCGACGCTCTTACTGTATCTGCCATGCGGATGGGAGTACGTTCAAACAGCGGACTTTTCTCCAAATATTCTTGGAGTAATACTTGCTTTCTTAGATGCACTTCCTTTCGTTTGTCGGCAACTATTTGATCTAAAATGTTTCTCATTGACTTAGGGCTTGTAGTGTTTTGAGTGTGTTTAACGCTTTACCGCTTAATAGCGCCTCTTTTGCCTGATCAAATCCTTGTTGCGGAGTCAAATCTCTCGCTGTGGCAATCGCCATGCCTGCATTAGCGCAGACCACGTTAGTCTGAGCGGTAGTACCGTTTCCTTGGATGACTTTCAGGAAAATAGCTGCAGATTCTTGAACACTTTCTCCCCCGTAGATGTCATTTTGTGCGATAGTTTCAACACCAAAATCTGTAGGTTGAAGCATTTGCTCTTTTCCATTCCCGATAGCCTTGGTTGCACCGGTAAGTGAAATTTCATCGTACCCATCCAGGGCATGTAAAATGGTAAACCGTTTGTTGCTTTTTTGATAGAGATACCCGTACATTCTGGCGAGTTCTAAATTAAATACTCCTACGAGTTGTTTTTGAGGAAATGCCGGATTAACCATGGGACCAAGCATGTTGAAAAAGGTTTTTACACCGAGTTCTCTTCTTATTGGTCCCACATTCTTCATCGCGGGATGGAAGAGAGGTGCATGCAGTACGCATATATTGGTCTTATCCATACATTTTTTTAGGTGATCTGTTTCATTGCTAAAGCTAATCCCCAAATGCTCCATTACATTACTGCTTCCACTTACAGAAGAAACCCCGTAATTACCGTGTTTGGACACGGGTACTCCCACAGCAGCAGTAACAAAACTGGCCAAGGTTGAAATATTAAAGGTGTTTTTGCCATCACCCCCGGTGCCACACAGATCAATGGGATCATATGCGCTTAAGTCTACCGCCACACATAATTCTAAGAGCGCATCTCTAAATCCTTCCAGCTCTTCTACGGTTACCGTGCGCATCATGTATACAGTTAGAAAGGCAGCGATTTGTGCTTGATTGTATTTACCTTCAGAAATATTGACTAAGATAGATTTGGCTTCTGCCTTAGTCAATTCTTCGTGGTTAATGAGTCTGTTTAGGGTTTCTTTCATGGCATAATATTAAGATGCTTCTACCCAGTTTTTAATCATTTGTTTTCCTTGGGGAGTTAAGACCGATTCCGGATGAAATTGTACACCGTGCACGTCTAATTCTTTATGGCGAAACGCCATTATTTGTCCGGATTCATCTACTGCCGTCACTTCAAGTTGTTGCGGGAGGGAGTCTTTATCGACCACCCAAGAGTGATACCGACCAACCTGAATAACATCGGGTAAATTTTTGAAGAGAAGCGTATTCTGCTGCGTCACATTCATGGTCGTGGCTACGCCGTGAAAAACCTCTGGAAGGTTAATGATTTTACCGCCAAATACTTCCCCCATGGCTTGATGACCTAAGCAAACACCTAGCATAGGTTTGGTGGTGGCGTATGTCTTAATTATTTCCTTGAGTAACCCGGCTTCATCAGGAATACCCGGACCCGGTGAGAGCAATACTTTGTCGTAGGCTTCTACCTCTTCGATATACAACTGATCGTTGCGTTTAACGGTGACCTCGCACTCCAGCTCTTCTAGGTAGTGTACAAGATTGTACACAAAGCTGTCGTAATTATCAATGACTAAGATTTTCTTCATATGATATTTCCCGCGAAGGCGGAAATCTTTTTAATTTAATTCATTAATCACATTTCGACTCCGCTCAATGTGACAGACAATACTATTCATTCAACTTCGACTTCAACTTCAACTTCATCTTCATTTTAGAATACTTCTTCAGCCATTTCTAAGGCCTTAGTCAATGCTCCTAGCTTGTTATAGACTTCCTGGAGTTCGTTTTCCTCAACACTTTCTGAAACTATTCCGGCGCCAGCCTGATAATGCAAGGCATGGTTTTTACTCAAAAATGATCTAATGATTATAGCATGATTAAAATTGCCGCTAAAATCCATGAACCCTATTGCACCACCGTAAAATGCCCTGTTGGTGGTTTCATATTGATCAATGAGCTGCATCGCCTTATGCTTAGGCGCTCCACTCAACGTCCCCGCAGGAAAGGTATCTGCCACCACCTGCATGGTCGAGGAATGATCGTGTTTTTGGGCGGTTACCTTACTTACCAAATGAATGACGTGCGAAAAGAATTGTACCTCTCTGTAGGTTTCTACGTTGACGTCTTGACCGTTTCGGCTTAGATCATTACGCGCCAAATCAACCAGCATCACGTGTTCACTGTTCTCTTTCTCATCTGCAGATAGCTTACGGGCGAGTTCTGCATCCTGTTCATCATTACCGGTGCGCTTAAAGGTCCCGGCAATGGGATGGATTTCGGCGTGATTATCTTTTACGACCAGCTGAGCTTCAGGAGAGCTGCCAAATATTTTAAAATTCCCGTAGTCAAAATAAAATAGGTAAGGCGAGGGATTGATACTCCGCAGGGTGCGATACACATTAAATTCATCGCCTTTAAAGGCCTGAGAGAATCTTCTGCTTAACACCAATTGAAATACATCTCCGCGTGCGCAATGCTTTTTTCCCTTAGCGACAAATTCTTTAAACTGATCATCGGTTAAATTAGAGGTTGGCTCACCTTCTTTGTGAAACGGATATTCTGCAAAGGTCTTTACGTTGAGCAGGCGTTCAATCTCTGCGATATTATTATCTCCTGTTCTACTATGGCAAAAAAGATAGGCTTCGTTATTGAAATGATTGATCGCGATGATATTTTGATATACCGCATAATGCAGATCCGGGATTTCAATAGCATCTGGATGGCGGGTGATGGTGATGTCTTCAAAATGCCGTACCGCATCGTAACTCATGTAGCCAAAAAGACCGTTGTGGATAAACTTTAAATCAGGTCGATCCTGCTGTTCAAAGCATTGCGCAAACTCTTCTATTTGCTGCGGAATGTTGACCGATTCATCGATGGTAATTTTTTGGTTCGACCCATCTGGAAATTCCTTTTTTATGCTGTTTTTATCCACCGTAATAGTCGCAATAGGATTGCAACAGATATAGCTAAAACTGTTATCGTTAGCGTGATAATCACTACTCTCAAGCAGCAGGCTATTAGGAAACTTATCCCTCACACGCAGGTATACTGAAACCGGCGTAATGGTATCGGCTAAAAGTTTTTTAGTATATGTAGTTAAGCGAAATCGCATGCATTAAAATTTATTCATTAAAAAAGGCCTGTCGTGATGACAAGCCTTTAATGATGTATATGAAGTACAGGAGCTTAGTTCACGACGTTTTACGAAGTAAATGTCCACCACCAAGTATGTACTGTTTGTTTTTTCATTTGTTAGTTCAAATATAGGTATGAATATTTGAAATGCAAACCAAACAGCCGTTAAAATGTCAAGTTTACGTCCAATTCAAAATCATCGTAAATCACATTGTCACCTAAACTGTCAAAAAAACTACCAGAACCATACCGCACATTATATTTGGTACGATCAATCTTTACATTGGCCATCGCCTTATTCCCCTCTTTTGCTAAAAAGAACGTGATTGGTTTAGTGATGTTCTTGATCGTCATGTCTGCTGCCACATTATATCCGCCTTCTGCTTTAATCGCATTTTTGATCGTAAGAGTAGCTGTGGGATGATCTTTCGTACTAAAGAAGTCATCAGAGTGAAGGTGACCTTCTAGTTTTTCTTTGCCATCGCCAGCTTTAAGATCGGTAACTATAATAGAAGACATGTCTACAATAAATTCACCGCCGGTGATCTTATCGCCGTCCATTTCAAGATAGCCACTTTTTAATTGGATGGTTCCATTGTGGGAACCGGTAAGTTTTTTTCCGGTCCAGTTGATAGAACTCTCTTTTACGTTGATTTTTTCCTTAATAGGATTAGTTGCTGTTGCTGTCATAGTAGCTGCGAATAAAATTAATGTAAGTGATTGAATTGTTTTCATAATTTCTAGGTTTAAATTGATTGTTGTATGTACAATAGTTAGTATAAAAAATTTAGGTGTTCATTTTTTGAAGTAAGTGGATTAGGGTTTCTAATTCTTGCTGCGTATAATTTTTTGTAAGCTCATGTTCCGTTTGATCTAATACCCGATCCAGGCTATTAATAAATTCAAGTCCTCCTTGAGTAAGTGTGATCTCTATTTTACGCCGATTATGACTGCATACTTCTCTACACACATATCCTTTCGCAATTAATTTATCGACCAGGCGGGTAGTGTTACTCATTTTGTGCAGCATTTTATCCTGCACACACTGTAAACTAGCCGGTTTACCTTTTTGACCACGCAAAATGCGCAATACATTAAATTGTGGAAGGCTTATATCATAGGGTTTAAACGCCTCCGCGAGTTGGTCAATCACTAAGTTACCTGTTGTTGAAATGGTAATCACTGCTTTACGCTCTAATTGTTGCGTTGTTTCAATCAATGTATCTACAATATTTGTTTGTACAAAAGTAGAAGAATTATGCAGATGATTTTGTGATTTAACATTTAATTAATACAGCTGGTTTTAAAATGGATACAGCACATTTTTAAAGTATCGTTAAAGTCTGTTCTAAACCTATCTCCATGTGGTACTTTTGGCAAGATGACCAAATTGTACTTTTTTATTTTCGGAACCTGTTTTCTATTGATGGGGTGTGTAAGTAACGAGCAAACTGATCTGAAAGCACAAGCTTTATTAGAGACTGCCAAGGACGAAATTCCCATCGTTAATTATGAGGAATTGGCTCCATTGCTTAAACAGCAGAATGATACCACGTATGTAATCAATTTTTGGGCGACCTGGTGTAAACCTTGCGTTCAAGAGTTACCGTATTTTGAAACAATAGGTTCTCGATATCCTGGTAAGGTTAAGGTGATTTTAGTAAGTCTGGATATGCCACAATTACTGGAAAAACAAGTCATCCCTTTTGTAAAAAAAAATAAAATACAATCAGATGTATTGTTATTAGACGATCCAGATGCTAATGGGTGGATCAATAAGGTAAGCACGCGTTGGTCTGGTTCAATACCAGCCACCTTAATCTATCGGGGTACTGACCGTACGTTTTATGAGCAGTCATTTACCTACAAAGAATTGAATGAAGAACTAACTAAATTCTTATAAATGAAATTTTCTAAATTACTTTTTGCGCTTGTTGTTGTAGGAATTATCTCTGTCGTAGCCATGGCAGCTAATTTGGTAGCAAGTGATGACATCAGCACATTTCAAGGATATAAGGTAGGTGATAAAGCTACTGATTTTAGCCTAAAAAATATCGATGGTTCAATGGTGTCTTTGGCTGATTATCCTGAAGCTAAAGGTTTTATTGTCATTTTTACCACGAATCATTGTCCATATGCTGTATTATATGAGGATAGAATCATTGCATTAGATCAACAATTCAAAAAAAAGGGCTATCCCGTGATTGCCATTAATCCTAACGATACCCCTGCATATCCCGAAGACAGCTATAAAAACATGAAAGTGAGAGCCAAAGAAAAAGGCTTTACCTTTCCTTATCTGTTTGATAAAGGTCAAAATGTATATCCACAGTACGGTGCTACTAAAACACCACACACCTACGTATTACAAAAACAGGGCGATGATCTTCTTGTCAAATACATAGGAGCCATTGATAATAATTATAAAGATGCTGCTGATGCAACCGAATTCTACGTACAAGATGCTGTCAACGCATTACTGTCTAATAAAAAGATTGATGTACAAGAAACTAAAGCCATAGGGTGTAGCATTAAGAAAGCCTAATACTACGAAGTTGAGATCGTGAAAAAACGGATAGAGTTATTTTTTATGCCGAAATAGACTACTTTTACCATAGATTCGTTATTCAAATTATGGAAGAGTTATCTTCAAAAGATTTTCAAGAAAAGTACGCAGCCGAAGATGAAGCGGTCTTATTAGACGTACGCACCCCTGAAGAGGTTGAAGAAGGGTATATCCCAGAGGCACAAAACATTAACATCCTAGCTGCGGGATCCTTCATGGAAGAAATCCAACAATTAGATAAATCCAAATCTTATTACGTGTATTGCAGATCTGGCGGAAGAAGTTCTCAAACATGCCAGATTATGGATCAAATGGGTTTTACGAAAACCTATAACTTGATTGGAGGTATAACAGAGTGGGATGGACCGGTAATTAATTCTTAACTGCGCTAAATATGAAAAAATTAGGTCTTATAATTTTCGTGTTGCTTTTTCAGCTTACTACAAGTTGTAAAAAAGCTGTTGCTCAAGAGGAACAGCAAATACAGTTAGTGACTCAAGCAGAAATGCAGGAGTTAATTAAACTTAAAAAAGCGCAGATCATTGATGTTAGGACGGTTAAAGAATTTAACGAGGTTCATTTAAACAATGCACAAAATATTGTTTACGATGATAATTTTGCCAATAAGCTAGAACATTTGGATAAAACCAAACCGGTTGCAGTCTACTGTGGGCGCGGCGGGCGCAGTGCTAAATGTGCCAAAATATTAAAAGAAAAAGGCTTTGAAAAAATATATGACCTCAATGGTGGTTTGAGCAAATGGAAGTTTGACAAGGTAGAAGCCGATAATTAATTCTATATTTTAATAAGATAACCCGGCTACCTGTACATAGGTGGCCTTTTTTATTTTACACCTATGAGATATGTCATTTTTCTTTTGTTCACCATTTTGTTGTTAAGCTGTACTACTACTCTTAAAGAAGGAGGCGGGGATAACATCAAACATCAACTATCAATAGAACCTGTATTTCATTCATCTCATGAGCCTGAAAAGAAGTCGGCACCATTTAGTGATGTGGTACAAGTAGGAGACATCTACTATCTTTCAGGACAAATTGGGATGGATCACAGTACCAGAACCTTAGTTGATGGTGGTATAACGGCAGAGACAAAACAAGCCTTAGAAAATATTAAGGCAGTGCTCAAGCACCATGGCCTTGAACTTGACGATGTTGTTAAAGCCACTGTGATTTTAGATGACATTCAAGATTTTTCAGCGTTTAATGAGATTTACCAGGCATATTTTCCTCAAAAGCCAGCCAGAACTACCTTTGCGGCAGAGGCGTTGGCCAGAGGAGCTAAAATCGAAATAGAAGTAGTTGCTATTAAAGTGGCTCAATAAAGCCTCGTTCACGCGCGTGCGCCAAAGCTTCTTTAGTCTCTTTAAATAAGAGCACCTCAATATCTGTTTGTGCAGTTAGAATAGCTTCTACTCTCGCATTATTCTTTTTTTTCTTCACCTTTCGAATGTAAATCGCTAAAATTCTTCCGGGGAATTCTTTGGCCAGTTCTAAATAAATATCGGTGTCTAATTCACCTGCATCACCCACCAAAATAAAGTTCGTTTCGGGATATATGGTAAGTAAGTGCTTGGATTTAAGGTATTTATTTTCTTCCGTAAAGTGGTCCTTCTTTTTATTCTCAAGACCAAAGTCCCGCATAAGTAAAGGTCCTTTGGGAAAATCATTTCGGTTTAAAAACGAATGAATGTATTCATGCAAATTCCACGGGCTATTAGATAAATAAAACATAGGATTATCTCCGTAGCCGCTAGGTCCCTTTTTTAATTGCTGATACAATTTAGCCGCATTTTTAAATGCCTTGCGCTTGTCACTGTGTTTTGCAACAGAATTTACTAACAGACGCCACTTGAAAAAGGAAGTTACACCCGTCTCAAGTAAGGTATCATCTATATCGCTAATTACCGCAAAATTAACCTTGGGATGGGGCTTTAAGATCGAAGCGGTAACCGTGTGGATTACAGTATCATCTACCAGCAATTCATAGGTCAAGGGCAGCCATAAATTTTGCTGGTGCTTAAGGGTGAAATTATGCTCATGATCTATGTAGATATAGCCCTCCTTATCAGAATAGGTGATAAAGGTTTCTTCGTCACAGCGCACCCTTACTTTTGCATTGTGAATCTCATCTGTAGCAAAACGTTTGTAGGTATTGTAGATGTTTTTTAAGACAGAATCTTCTTCATGATGTTGAATCCCTTCATCTTCTAACACCCTGGCTTGAGCGTAAATGTGTGACTTATTTGCATACCCATCAAACGGATATACGATGACTGGATCTGGATCATCTATAATATTTGAAATAAACGTAAAGGGAGCCATTAAGATGTTTTTTTAAACTTACTTTATTCTTTATTAATGGTTCAACTATTTATTACTTTGTTAATACTTTAATCACGTAATTTAACCCTAATTAGCATCTTATATTTTTCGCATTCTTTTGAACTATTCAAGTACCTTTTACCGCAAATTGATTAATCATGCTATTCCACTCGCGCAATTAGTAGGCAATGATGGTCTTTTTTCTAAGGTACCGGGCGATTGGTTTATAGTTATTGCAGATGTTCAAAATAGCACTAAGGCAATAGAGCGTGGATTGCACAATGATGTAAACATGGCAGCTACTGGTAGCATTGTAAGTGTCCTAAATGAAGTGAAGCAAAATGATCCAGCTCATGAGATTCCGTATTTCTTTGGTGGGGATGGTGTCACCTTTATCATTCCGCCAGTTTTGCATGATAGTGTCTTAGATGCGCTTGCCGTTTACCGAAACCACATTCAGCAAAGCCTTAATCTTACGTTATATACGGGGAGTTTATTGGTAGAAGAAGTATACCGCGAGGAGAAAACACTTAAGATCGCAAAAGCAAACGTAACTGAACAGCTCACCATTCCTGTGGTAGTGGGATCAGGCTTAAAGTATGCAGAGCGACATATTAAAGATAATTTTGTCTTAGAGGAAGCCGATCGATTTATAGGAAAAAAACCTAACCTGGAAGGCTTTGAATGCCGGTGGAATCAAATCCTACCAGATGAAGAATCTAAAAAAGTAATCTGTCTTTTAATTGATTGTATGGATGAAAGCAGGCAATCCCAAGTATACAGCGAGATTTTATATCGTATCGAAGAGATTTTTGGGAATCATGAAATGCGGAATCCAATTTCAGTAGCTAAGCTTAAATTGGATCTCTCCTGGCAACGAATTCAGCGTGAATTTTATATGAGGGTGGGAGAGCATAAATGGTTAAGCATTCTCCAATATTGGATGTTGAATCTTTTCGGGCCGATGTATTTTTCAATTTCTAAAGAGGGAAAGAATTATCTAAACAGCGTTTCGAAACGTTCAGACACCATTATGTTAGATGGATTAATTAATATGGTCATTGTGGGAACTCCGCCCCAGGTCAATGCGCTAGAGAAATTTTTAAATGACCGGGAGTCTGCACAACATATCATTTATGGCATGCACATAACCAACGCTTCGATCATGTCATGTTACGTAGAAGATAGGGTGGATCAACACATTCATTTTGTAGATGGCAATCAAGGAGGATATACAACTGCCGCTAAGATGCTCAAAGAAAAATTTTCTGCTAAGGCTTAGCTAAAAAAGTCTTTTTTGCTACTAAAATATTCTAAAAACGCACAGGTATCGACCAGGTGTTCTTTATCTTCCCTATACAATTGCATATATGGAATTTATCGATTACTATAAGACTCTGGGCATTGCAAAAAGTGCTTCTCAAGACGACATTAAAAAAGCCTACCGCAAACTTGCCCGTAAGTATCATCCCGACTTGAATCCCGGAGATGCTGATGCCGAAAAGAAATTTAAAGAAATTAATGAGGCGCATGAGGTGCTGAACGATCCCGTCAAGCGGAAAAAATACGACGAGTACGGCAAAGACTGGCAACATGCCGAGGAATTTGAGAAAGCCAAAAAAGCTCAACAGCAGCAACAACACGCCGGAAGAGGTTTTGGAGGCTATACCTACAGCGAAGGTGGAGCCGAAGATTTTTCAGATTTCTTTTCTCAAATGTTTGGTGGCGCCGGCGGGGGAGCAGGTTTTGGTAGAAGCTCTTCACAAGGCTTCCGCGGACAGGATTTTAACGCCTCGCTTCAGCTTAACTTGACAGATGTTTTAGAAACGCATAAGCAAACCTTAACGGTAAATGGGAAGAAAATTAGAATTACCATTCCTGCCGGGATTGAAGACGGGCAAACCATTAAAATCGCCGGTTATGGAGGTGAAGGCGTCAACGGCGGACCCAAGGGAGATCTTTACATCACTTTTCAAATCTTAAATAATACAGCTTTTAAACGTGAGGGCAGTAATCTCTATAAAACCTATGAAGTTCCACTGACTACAATGGTATTGGGGGGAGAAATGACGGTCGATACCCTCAGCGGTAAGGTGAAACTCAAGTTGGCACAAGCTACTCCAAATGGAAAACAAGTTAAGCTTTCCGGTAAAGGATTGCCAAAATATAAACAAAAAGATGCCTACGGAGATTTGTACATCACCTATCAGGTCAAGTTACCAAAAACCCTTACGGCAGAACAGAAAAAAATAGTCGAACAACTCGCCAAAACAAACCTCTAGCCATGGACACCACCGTTTACATTACCCTTAAAGAATTTTGTTCTACTTACGACGTAGAAGAGCAGTTTGTAATGCAACTCAATGAGATTGACTTGATTGATGCCCGGTATGAAGAAGAATCCTACTATATCGCTTATCAGGAATTGCCTAAATTAGAAAAAATCGTTCGCCTGCAGCGCGAATTCAATTTTACTCCAGAAGGCTTAGATGTGATTCATAACCTGTTGGATAAGATTCAGAATTTGCAGGAGGAGGTGACCTTGCTAAAGCGCAGGTTAGGGAGGTTTGAGTAAAGTTAGGTAGTAGGTAGTTGGTAGTTGGGATGAGTTGATGAGTGATGAGTTGATGAGAGGTGAGTGTTTTAGGCAGGAGCACTAATGGATTAGTTATTATTCTATTCCTTAATACGGATATTGAACAACAACTGAAAACTTCAGACCGCAATTGAAGACTAGTTATTAAGTTATTTGTTATTGGGTTATTATTGCTGCCAACAAAAAGGTAATACTGAAAACTGCTGATTGCGACTGTCAACAAGACTTAGAGCCCTGAGTCTGTGAGTCGTGAGTTGATGGTTTTCAGTTTTAGAGAATACTTTGCGCCCTAGCGACTTTGCGTGCATATATAAGGATTGGGTAATGGGTAGTAGCATTTCATTTTTGAATTTAGAAATATATAATTAGGCTCCTGATAACTTTCCCAATACTTATAATTTTATTTGTATTTTTAGATGTACTTATGAAATATAAATTGTCAATACCTGAACCTTGTCCTGAAACTTGGAATGATATGTCGCCAAGTTCTGATGGGAAATTTTGCTTAAGCTGTGAAAAAGAAGTGTTTGATTTTACAAGATTAAGTGTTTCAGAAATCAATCAGATTATTTCAAAAAACAAGAATATTTGTGCTAAGATTAATGATATACAACTAAATCAATCTTATCATCGACCAATGAATGCAGGTTTAAATTTGACCGGATTACTCGTTGGAACATTTACATTGTTAGCCCTATGCCAACCCTTACATGCGCAATCAAATCCTAAAGAACAAGAACATATTACAATTGATTCTTTAAAAACATTCAACTACTCTAATACTTCTAAAGAAGATTTCATAAAAATAAAGGGTAAAGTCACCTCAAAAGATGGTTTGGAGTTACCTGGCGTCAATATTATCGTCTCAGAGTTGCGAAAAGGAGTCATAAGCAATGAAAATGGGGAGTTTACCTTTGATATTCCTCTTAAAGCATATGAGAAAAATTACAAATTAACTTTTTCTTTTCAAGGCTTTAAAACGGAGCATATCGATCTTAAGAAAAGAAGGATAATGTATAACTTAAAAATGAAAGAACAAATTGTAGTATTGGGTGGTTTGGTGGTAGAAAAAATTAAAAATTAACGTTTAGTTTCAGAATTATTCAAACCATAAAACCATGAAATCATCGTTCTCCACCATCATATCCAGCGCACCTACTGTATTGGTTGACTTTTACGCCGATTGGTGTGGCCCCTGTAAAGCGCTGGCGCCGATTTTAAAACAAGTCAAAGATGAATTAGGCGATGACGTGAAAATTGTCAAAGTCGATGTGGATAAAAACCAGCCTCTGGCGGGTCAATACCAGGTGAGAGGAGTGCCCACCATGATCCTGTTTAAAGAAGGCAAACAAGTTTGGAGGCAATCAGGCTTGGTTCAAAAAGACCAACTAAAGCAGATCATTCAGCAGCAGTAAAGAAATTATTCAGGAGGTGTTAACTTTTTAGTTACTTACCCATCAAAGGGAAACTAAATTTTAATACTCATGAAAAAATCCCTTACACTTTTACTCTTAGTTGCTATTTCACTGATTTCTTGTAATAACGATGATGACAACGATCCCGGCAATCCTTCAAATGACACCTTTTTTGCTGTAGTTGACGGCGAAGATTACGACCCGCCCTTTGTTTCAGCGTTTAACACTACATCTATAAATACGGTTATCATTACGGGAGCCATGGGAAACACGGCAGAGCAAATTCAGATTTTTGTACCGGTGGATATTGTCCCGGGTACATACGAATGGTTTGACGACGACCAGGCGTTTGTTCAAGGATACTATTCGCCACCAACGTCTAACGATGCCGATGATGATGGGTTTGCCGATAGTGGAAGCATCACCATCACCGAAAATGACATTCAAAACCGAAGAATTTCTGGCACCTTTAATTTTGTGTCAGAGCCTGCGGTAAATGGCGGAGCGGTATATACCGTTACCAACGGTAGTTTTTCTGTCACACACACCGATATATAGACTAATTAGATTCTATAAACTCAACAATCTCCTTGTAGCGATCATTCCACGGCCAAACAAACTGGGACATCATTGGCACATGTTTTTTGTCTAAGTAAATGCCTTCAGCATCAGGTTGGTACTGGCGGAGTTCTTCCAAGAACGCTTTATTATAAAATAGGATAGATTTGTAAGTTTCGGTGCCAATATAGACTTTCATTGTAGGCGTCTCCTCATCGAGATAATAGATGGGTGAGGCGTTTTTCCATTCGGTTGGGCTGGTCGTCCAGGTAGTGGCATAATCGAACTTAGCTGTTGGTGGATCGATCTGTAGCAAGCTATAGGCGTCCAACTTTGCAGCATCATTCAAGATCACACCTTTAATATACTCCGAGGGATTTTTTAGATACGTGGGATTGGTGCTTATTAATGCGACCAGATGTCCGCCGGCACTATGCCCCATTACATAGATTTGTTCTGGATCACCTCCGTATTGAGCAATGTTTTCTTTGGTCCAGTGCACAGCTTCGGCAATTTCTTTTGCCATTACCTCACAATTCACACGCGGACTCAGGGTATACCCGGGAATCACGGTGACGATGTCTTTTTTGGCAAAGTTTCGGCCTAAAAACCAGTAGGTTTCTTTTTTGCCGCTGTTCCAGTTCCCACCGTGTACAAAAATGATGACGGGAGCATTCTCGGCTTTTGGGGGGGCAAACACATTCAGGCTAGGGAGGTGTTCTTCTTCAAGCTTGTAGGTAGCAGGAATATCACTGTTAGCTAAATAGTCGATGTTTTTATAGCTTTTTCCGGCGCAGCCAAATACAAACAGCACTCCCAATACGAGAGCGCTGTTTCTAAGCAATTTGATGTTGATTTTCATACAAGGTTAAAGTATTGAACTAACATGATTCCCGCCATCACAATCATAATGGCATTTTCAATAAAAGTTGCTTCGGTCATGGGGAGTTTGAGCGCTGTACCCAAGCAGGCACACTGAATGGATTTTTTATCCAAAAGTGTTTTGGTAACTCCTATTGTAGTTATTCCTAAGATGAGAATAGTAGCAATAAGGGCAATCAACAGTTCGAACCTAAATAAAAACATGAGTCCCAGTGCTGATTCTATGAATGGATAAATCTTAGCATAAACGGGAACGCGTTTGGCCAGTGGATCGTACATCCTAAAACTATCCGGGAATCCTTTTAGATCCAGTAATTTAAAAAAGCTAAAGACAATGTAAAAAAGTCCCATAAAATCCAACATGATCTCCGTAAGGCCCCACTCCTCTCTATGCATCAAGATACTGGCCGAAGCAATGTAGAACAAAATGAGCAAGAGCGGCGCTAATTGAGAAAGCTTGGATTTTTCTTCTTGAGCTAACACCGGGCTAGATGATGGTATTTCAGATTTTGGCGTTACTTCCTGCTTCTGCGTGATGGTGTATTTTTTAGGTAATGCCTGCTGAAGTTTTTCTGTAGCGATATGCGAATCCATCGTAATAGTGGCTTCTTCAGTTTCTAAAACAACTTGCGCTTTAGTCACTCCTTCAACCGCATTCAATCGTTGTTCAACATCGGTACGGCAACCATTGCAGGTCATGCCTTGTATATGATAGGTGTTTATCATTTTCTTCATTTTATCAATTCTACTATACGATAGTTTAAAGTTACCATTAAGATTAAAATGAATGTATCAGCGCTTTTATCCCTTAAACACGTGCAGTTTTCCACCACGGTAACTGGTGATGTAAAGCTTAGCCTTATGGATGATGATATCGGTAGGTTTTTCAATCCCGGTAAACTCTTGGATTACTTTTCCGTCCAGATCAAAAACCAATACCCGATCATTTTCAAAGTCAGTTACGTAGAGTTCCTTTTCTGCCATCCAGATACCGGTTGCAGCATTCATGTTTTGTTCAACTCCAATGGTGTTGAGGTGATTGCCTTGTTTATCAAATACTTGTACCCGATGATTATAGGCATCTGCCACAATAATCCTATCGGTGGTCAACTGGATATCGGTAGGGTAGTAAAACTCCCCATCTTTTTTACCTTGTTGCCCAATGATCAACCACTGATCTTGAGCATTTTTATATAAAAACCGGTGATTATAAAAGTCGGCGATCGCCAATTCGTTCCCTTCTTTCCATACTCCGGCCGGCGCATCCAGGCTATCGTTTTGCTGTTCATTCCCAAATGCAAGATCTACGTTATTGATCTGTTTACTAGTTAAGGCAACACGACTGATCTCATCATTTCCATATTGAGGTACAATAATATGATCCCCATCGGTAGCTATGTGCATGGGGCGATCAAATCCGCCAATGGTTGCTAGGGTTTTGCCGTTCTCATCAATCTTAACCAATTGATTGCGATCACTATCAGATACCCACAGGTCATCTCCTACGGCAGTAATTCCCAGCGGACTCACCTCATCAAGTGAAATCACGTTATCCGGCTGCCAGGGTTGAAAGACCTTTTCTTCTTGACATCCTATAAAAGCCACTATCCCTGCTGCAAGGATAGCGGTTTTAGCTAGCTTACTGTAAACGTTCATAATTACAACAGGGTGGAAGGTTCGTATATACATCATCTTTTGCTTTAAACATAGGCGTATCATGACCTGCTTTCGCAATGGTCTGCTGAATCTCCTTTTCAGAGGTTTTTGAGGCGTCATACTTCACCATAAATTGCTTAGAATCTTGATCCCAAGAGGCATCAAAAGCTCCCTCAATGGTGCTTACCGCTTTTAGGATACGGTTTTCACACATGCCACATTTCCCACCAACCTTAAAGCTTGCATTTGTAAGGGCAGCATCACCTTCGGCAACGGCAACGGTTCCATTCATTTCTTGAACGCTTCCGTCGGCACGGGTGACCTTTCCGCTCATGGGCGTATATCCGGCTTTAATCACTTGTTGTTCGACCGCTTCTAGGGTCAAAGCCTTTTCCGAAGGATACGAAAAAGAAAAATCCCCGGTTTCGATATCAATCTTGACATCTTTGATGCCTTTAAATTCTTTGAACTTCTTTTCCAGACCATAGGCGCAAAATGGACAGCCTAAACCGTCTACCTGTACCATAAATTGATCCCGTTCTTTTTGTGCGTGTGCAGGTGCTACTCCCAGTAGTACGGCTGCCATTATGACTATTATATATTTCATCTTGTGTAAATTAAATTAAAATGTAAAGCGTGTGCCTAAAAACACACTGGTTAAAAATTCTCTGCCCTCATCAACATCCTGAGTTAAGGGCCATTGGATGGCCAAATCAAAGGTGATGTTCTTACGGGCATATTGTACCCCCTGCGCGTATAGTAATTGATACCAATCCCGCTCTGGGAATAAACTGCTGGTGTATTCAAAAAAGAGATTGACCTGCTTGTTGGGATATTGGGGTTTTAATAAGGGGAGTCCAAATCCACCTTTTACCCTAAATTCGTCTTGTGTACCATCTGGCACCAGATTGTATCCCATTTCAGTCGATATCCCGTACTTAAGACTTTCATATCCAGCAACTATGCCAAAATAGCTTTCGTAGAAGCCTGTACTTAAGCCAATGATATCGACCTTATCTCCTGTGGGGATACTCTGTAGGGTTTTAGCCACCATTCTAAAGGTTTTACCCGTGCCATCCTTGCGATAAAACTGGTATTTTCCCAGTACTTTGATATCGGCCAATATATCTTCTTCTGTTCCTGCAATGTTATAATGCAGGTAAGGAAGATGCACCGCCACCAGTGAATTGGCAGTAGGCAAATAATGAAGCATGACAGGAATATAAGTTGCGTTCATGCGTTCGGTACGCCTGATTTCAGTCAGGGTTTTTACGGTAAAACTACCGCCACCCAGCATAATAGGTTTATCAGCGGTAATGGGGGGTCCCTGGGACCAAAGTGAAGTGGTTAGCAGTAGACTGCATAGACACCAATAAATTGTTTTCATAAGGTATTGAATTAAACGTGTAACAAGTGTTAGATAACAAGTGTACGTTTAATCAAATCAGGTAGGACTCGTAAAGGATAAATAGTGGCCTTTGCGGCAAAGGCGGAGGATATTCTGCATTGAAAGGGATGACCTGATCTAAGCGGATCATCGTAGCATCATACAGATATGAATGAGTGATGGCATGAACGGGTACATCAAGGTCTTTTTCTGCGGAAAAAGAGGGCACTTCATGATCCTCACCGATCATAGTAATCTGCTTATCCTTACAACAGGATGACATGAGAGCTTGCAGCCCTTCGGAAGGATGGTCAAAAAGTTGCTCCATGCTGCAACTTTCGGCCTCATGATTGATCGCCAGATCCACCAAATGACCACCACAATAATGCATGTCTACGGTAAAAGATACCGAAGAAAACAGCACCAAAAGCGCCAGTAAACCAGCTGTGATATGTTGAGCGACTTTTTTCACTGGTGCAAAGATACGAAAAAGTGCAAACAATTACGCGAAGATATTGCTTACAAGGCTTAAAATCACGATAGACGGTCAGTATTTAATCAACGTTCATTACAATGAGGAGGCCAAGAAAATCCAATAGATTTTACCCTTAATCCATTTATTCTGCATCCTATCGCAGCCTACGTCATTTGAATTCACCTACAGAACGTATCTTTAGGATTCACCTAATAACCCGCCTTATGTTTGATTGGATATACGATGCCGATTCACCACTGCTCAAAGTAGCCTTATCTATCATTGCCATATTTATTGTGATGATCACCATTACCCGAATTTCAGGATTGCGCACCTTTGCCAAGATGTCCAGTTTTGATTTTGCCTCTACCATTGCCGTCGGGACCATTTTGGGGGCGATCATTCTGCACCCAGAGGAGTCCATCGTAAAAGGAGCTGTCGCGCTAAGTGGGATCATCGCCTTCCAAACCTTGTTCTCTCTGTTGGTTAGAAAAATGAAATGGTTTAGAAGCTTTGCTACCAACACGCCGCTATTACTCATGGAAGACGGCGAAATTCTCTACGATAACCTAAAAAGTGCCAACATTGGTAAGACAGATTTGATTGCGAAACTACGAGAAGCCAATGTATTGGAGTTTAGTGAGGTTCAGGCGGTGGTGCTTGAAAGTACGGGAGACATGTCGGTCTTACATACCAATGAAAACAAATCCCTAAACGATGATTTGTTAGAGGGTGTGCGACGCAAGTAAACGATAGGTTAAACCCCGATAACAGTTTTTAACACCGTGGCGTTAATGTTCGGTAATATCATCTTGACCTTAGATAGATAAAAGTACCTTGTAGTAAAATTAAACACCATGAAAACCTTATTTAGAGTACTTACCATTGCACAAATTGCGTATTACGCCTACGATTGGATAAAAAATGACCGTTCGTTTAAAGAAGAATTTCTTCCGGGGTATGAGGAAGATGAAGAATAGATCCTCCTAACACATCAGTCCTCATGTCATCAACGCCTCTTTCCATCATGTGGTTTAAACGGGATCTGCGGGTAGTAGATCATGAAGCCCTGCAGGCAGCATGTTCTTCGGGCAATCCGGTACTTTGCGTATACCTGTATGAACCACACATTTGGCAGGATCCTCATTACGCTGATCGGCATGCCTACTTTGTCAAGGAGTCTCTTCGTTCATTAAAAACCGCTTTGGACCACTGGGGACATCACCTGGTTACGGTAGAAGAAGAGGCGGTTCCTTTTTTAGCACGTGTCGCACAAGACCATGAAATCGAGTGCATTTACAGTACTAAAGAAACCGGGCTGGACATTACCTACACCCGTGATATCGCTTTCGCGGAAGCCTGCAAACAACGTAATATTACTTGGAAAGAAGTTCAAAATAACGGCGTATTACGCGCCATTTCAAATCGGGATCACTGGCGGAAGTCTTGGTACACCTACATGAAAGCTCCCTTAGCCGAAGTAGTGGATACCGGAGTGGCAGTAGATCCCACCACAATCGATTATTTTACCAAAACTTTTAAAACCTTTGAACTGACCACGCCAGAGCATTCGTTTCAGCGAGGAGGGAGGGAATCCTATCTGGAGTACCACAACAGTTTTTTTGAAGAACGTCTGGAATTTTACAGCGACTTTATCTCTAAACCAGAACAAAGTCAATACGGGTGCAGCAGGCTGTCTCCCTATATTTCCTGGGGAGTATGTTCTATCAGAGAATTGTATCAGGAGGTGGAACGCCGTCGCAAAACCTCTGCGCATAAACGTCAGTTGGTGGCCTTTGGCTCCAGATTACGCTGGCAAAGTCATTTTATTCAAAAGTTTGAACAAGAACCACGCATGGAAGTTGAAGCCATTAACCGCGGCTTGATGTCCATTCCCCAGCCCTATAACGAAGCTTTTGTCACTGCCTGGACCACGGGAAATACCGGCTATCCATTGGTAGACGCATCGGTGCGTTGCGTAGCCGCTACCGGCTATATCAACTTTCGCATGCGGGCGATGATCACCTCGTTTTTAACGCATCATTTATTTCAGCATTTTACCACCGGCAGCGCATGGCTGGCGAGGCAATTCTTGGATTTTGAACCGGGCATTCACTACGGGCAGTTTCAAATGCAGGCAGGATTAACCGGTACCAATACGGTACGGGTGTATAATCCCACCAAAAATGCATTGGATCATGATCCTGAAGCAGTATTTATCAAAACCTGGGTGCCTGAGCTTAAAAACCTCCCCGCTCACCTCGCCATAGAACCCTGGAAGGTCACCCCGATGGAAGAGGAGTTATACGGCTTTAGCCTGGGGCGGGATTATCCGGAGCGGATTGTAGACATCAAAGCCACCAGAGCCCATGCCCTAAAATGGCTCTACGGGCAGCGTAAAACGGCATTAGCCAAAAAAGAACGCCTGCGCATTTTAGCAACACACACCATAAGACGACCTTCGCAAACCGATGATGCCGTTAGAATTTAATTCCCTCTCATGAAGGCAACCCGTAGCTTACTTTGGTTTAAGAATGACTTACGCTTGTTAGACAATGAAACGCTAACCAAAGCGCTTCATGAATCTGATTCTATATTGCCGATTTATATATTTGATCCGCGGCATTGGCAAGACACTCCATATGGCTTTAAAAAAGCCGGATACAAGCGTTTTCTTTTTTTAGCAGCAACCCTGCAGAACCTTCAGGCAAACATCACAGCTTTGGGAGGTAAGCTCTATATTCAGGTAGGACTGCCTGAAGAAATCTTACCCCGGCTGGTAGAGGAGTATGGGATTGAACGTATCTATACCGAAGAAGCGTATGCTTCCGAAGAAATCCAGGTCCTCCAACAGGTGCAGCAAGCCATTCCAAAAAACGTAGAGCTGATCCAGGTGTGGGGGAAGACCCTGTACCATAAAGCCGATCTGCCTTATGCGATTGAAGATATCCCAAAAACGAGTAAGGCCTTTAGAATCAACACCACCAAAAAAGCAGGGGTGCGTAAGATGTATGAAGTGCCTCAACAGATCAGGGTCATTGAGGCTGAACTCCCTACAGACCTCCCCACACCCGAAGCACTGGGATTAGAACGGGACAAAAAAGTAACCCCCTACCTTCCCGGTGGGGAGGATGCCGCATTAGAACGCCTGGCGTATTATACCTTTGAAACCGAATTACTCACCAGCTATAAATGGACCCGAAATCGTTCCCTAGGGATGGATTTTAGCAGTAAACTTTCGGCGTACTTTGCGCTGGGAGCCTTATCACCGCGTACGGTCTATTGGAAGGTGAAGGACTATGAGCAGCAGGTTAAAAAGAACATCAGTACCTGGTGGTTGGTGTTTGAAGTAGTGTGGCGGGATTTTTTTACGTTTAAGGGAATGCGCATGGGTTCGGCGATCTTTACCACCCAGGGCTACACAAAGAGAACCCTTGAGTTTGAAAATAACACCACCTATTTTAAGCGATGGTGCGAGGGTCAAACCGGGATCCCATTCATCGATGCGCACATGCGTCAATTGAACCACACCGGATTTATGAGTAACCGCGGGCGCGTAAACTGCTCCAGTTATTTGATTCACGATCTAAAAATAGACTGGACCTGGGGAGCGGCGTACTTTGAATCGCACTTAATTGACTATGATGTGAGCGCCAACTGGATGAACTGGCACGTACAGGCTTATGAGATTTGGTATACCAACCCGGTGAATCAGAGTTTAAAATACAAGGCAAAGGAGTTTATTCAGACTTATATTCCTGAGCTTGCTCCCGTAGAAGATGAATTGATCTATATCCCGTGGGAAATGGACCCGCCCCCGGCAGATTATCCGTCCCCAATCGCGGTGTATTCCAAATGGACCAGAGCCATAAATAAAATTAAAACTGCCGCAGGGGTGGAATAATCCCCCGGCGTAACCTAACTATACCTATGAACATCGCCATTATAGGATTTGGCCCGCGAGGACTATCTTCTTTAGAACAACTTATAGTAGAAGCGAGTCAATCCAACCTAACAGCGCTGAAAATTTTAATGTTTGATCCCAGTGACGTCTGGGCGACAGGAAGTGCCTGGGATATCCAGCAGCCCGATACCAATAGGATCAATATTTCAGATCGTGCGTTACAAGACCTTCCCGGACGGGAACAGCTAGATTTCAAGGGTATCACCATTCCGGCTTTTCCTAATTATACGCAGTGGTGTAAGGAGCAAGGCGTGGCCATAGATAAGGACACCGCTAAAGACGCCTATCCGCCCCGTAAGCAAATGGGGAGGTATCTGTTTAAACGCGCACAAAGCATCATGGATATTTTGATGGATCATCAGGTGGTGGATTTTATTCAAAAAGAGATTGTCCAGCTGGATTGGAAGGCGCCTGAGATAACCTTAGTAGCCGGTGATGAGTCAACCTATACCGTCGCGGCCTGTGTGCTCACCATGGGGCATTTACCGCTGGAAAAAGAAGAGCGAACCCGTTTACACATTCAGCATGCCAAAAAAGAGCAGGCCATTTACATCGATGATCCCTATGCGCCTTCCATCATGGATATGGAGGTTCAGGATCAAAACGTGATTGTGATTGGCTATGGCTTAACCATGATTGATGTGATGCGCAAGCTTAGTAGTGCCAAGGGAGGCAGCTTTGTTAAAGAAGGGGAATCCCTAAGGTATCAATTCTCTGGCAAAGAACCGGCTCAGCTCATTCCGTTTAGTAACGACGGATTGCCCTGTGTTGCCAAACCTTTAGGCAAAGCGATTGATGATCAATTTACTCCGCCAGAGGCTTTGCTTAGCGCGTATAAAGAAGGGCTACGTAAAGACATAGAGACTTTGGCCGAAGCGTTTACCTTAGAAGATTTTACCGGGCCCACCGCTTCTTTGGTCGCTTCGGTATATGTAAAACTACATGCCGCAAACGACCCCAAAGAAATCGCTGCCCAGTTGTTGACCTGGTGGGATCAGCGAAGCTTGCCTGCAAATAACCACCTGTTTACAGATCCTAACCTATCGGCGCAGCACTACCTTAAAAAATGCATTGAGATGGCACGAGGAAACTCGGCGTTTACCCTGGACTATGTTGCGGGTCAGGTGTGGAGGCAACTACACCCGTTTTTGTACGAGCAGTTTGATCATTCGCCTATATCAGCTGCGGCATTAGCAGCCCTGATCGATCTGGATGAGTTTATGAAACGATACACCTACGGACCACCGGTAGAAAGTTTATTACAGGTGCACGAACTGATTCGGCAAAACCTTATCGCCGCCGCTTTTTTGGATGATCCGGAACTCAAACGCGTATCCGGCGGCTGGGAACTTAATAAAGGGAATAAGACGGTGAAGGCTTCCATTTTGATTAATTCTGTACTAAACGCACCTGACATGCAACACTGCAGCGATCCTTTGATCAGGCAGTTGTTTGCTTCAGGCTATGTACAAGCGGTGCATGAAGGATTGGGCATAGAAACGCTAGCTACTGCTCAGGTGGTGGGGAAAGAAGACGTTCCGCTGTATGCACTGGGCAGAATTGCTAAAGGCAATGTCTTAGGAACTGATGCAATTTTAGAATGCTTTAATCGAGAAATCCCCCGAATGGCAAAAGCAGTACTCGCTAGAGGTAAGACTAGGGATGAGGAATTAGGGATGAGGGATGGGGTATGAGGGTGAGGGTGAGGGTTGGAGAGTAGGTACAAGAAGGAAGGTACGAAGTACAAGGGAGTAAGACTAAAGTTTATGTCAAATCCTCTCTTTTCTCTTCTCTCTTTTCTTTCGCTCATCGCTCATCGTTATTAGCTAGAACCTAGAGCTTAGAAATTAGAAATCAATATATAGAACTTTAAACCACAAACCACAAACCACAAACCACAAACCACAAACCACAAACCACAAACCACAAACCACAAACCACAAACCACAAACCAATCACCTGTCATCCTGAGTACTTCGGCTATGCTCAGCACAGGCTATGTCGAAGGAATAACCAATGATCAATATCCAATAGTCAATAATCAATGATCAATAACCAATGATCAATAACCAATGATCAATAACCAATAACCATGAACCTACAAACTACTACCTAACAGCTAACAACTAACAACTAACAGCTAACAGCTACTCACTACCTACTAAAGTCTCCCCGGTGACTTCATGATTATACAAACGTTCGATTCCGGTGGTTTTGCCGTAGATGGTAATCTGGTCGTGGGGCAGGAGTTTAAAGGTTCCGGTAGGGGATCCAAAGTAACCCTCAGCGCTGCGGTACACGCCTAAAATGGTGATGCCATATTCGCGCAGGTTGAGTTCTAACAGTGTACGCTGACTCATCCAGCTATCTTTGTCGATGGTCGCTTCAATGATCTGAAAGTCATCTTTGAGCCGCAATACCGACGCATAATCATGAATCTCTAAATCAGTGTAACGTTTTAATAAGCGGTTGATGATGCGGGAAAGTCCGCGGTCCACCCAGGCACTTTTTACGGCCAGCCAAAGCACCACCATGCCCACCACAATGATGAGGAGTCCGTAGAGCCTGGAGGCGGTGGTATCGGGCAGGACAAAGGTGAGGATCAAGGAGGACATCATGGTGACGATTCCGGCATTTCCAATCAGCATCAGGTTATAGATGATCTTACGGCGAACGGGATGGTTCATGATGCTTTCGGTTTCTTCGGTGCTCATGCCGGTACCGGTATAGGCTGATCTGGCTTGAAACTTCGCACTTTCGGTGGAGAGTCCGGTATGTACCAAGGCAATCGCGGCAATTTTGGTGATGAGTGCAGAAAGGGATACAATGAGAAATAAAGTAACAGCAGCAATCATAGGCAAAAGATTAAGACCAGATAAAAATACAGTTTCTTAGCAAATTGTACGGTATTTCAAATAAAGAAGAAAGGTAGGATAGCGCATGTGCTGTTTTAGGAATACGTTACCTCCAGCACCTTAAGCTGGCGCGTGGTACCTCCTAATTCAAGGGCAACCTGTTCTCCGGGTTTTTTACCAATCAGGGCTTTAGCGATGGGTGCGGTAAAGGCGATCTTTTGTTGAGGTACGCTGGCTTCATCTACGCCTACAATCTGGATGGTGATGGGTGTAGGGTTGGCATCTACGGTATAGGTGATATGCGCACCAAAGCGAATGTCCGGCGGAGTCTGCTCATGGGTGAGTACCCGGGCAGACTGGATGCGTTTCAGCAGCAAGTTGCGTTTACCATTCAATTGTGCCAGGGCGCGGCGACGTTCGCGTTCATCGGGTTCGTTAAGGTGGTGAATGGCATCATCCAGGGAGCGGAGTTCCTCTTGCAGGAGTTCCAGCCCGTGGGGGGTCACATAGTTGGTGACTCCGGGAGGGAGGGAAGCCCGGGGCGGAATCAGCGGGGCTTCTTCCTGATCATCTTCTTTGACAAATCCTCTGCTCATAGCGTTATTTTCTATTCGAAATATACGTAGAAGAAGTAGGAGGAGGTCTTAAGGGAGTGGTAAAAGTTGGTGTGAATTTGATATTAAAGGGCTAATGGTATTATTTTTTAATATTGGTGACTAAAAAATAAAATAATTTTAATATAGTTTTTTACTGATATAGATATATCGCCGAGAAAAAGCGGAGTATTTAAATGCGTAATTCCAGAGAGTATTTTCTAATCACACCAATTTATTCTAGAATTGTACAATAAAGAAATGTGTATTTGACAACAAAAATTTTATTTTTTGTTTAAAATGGAATTATAATTTTTCACGATTTAATAATCGACTTAAACATTTATTAGTTATTTTGATTTTTATAAAATTCAGATGCAAATAATTTTGAGGAAATCAGAAATTAAAAAGTATGTTTTTTCAGGACACGATTCTTTTCATTGTCGACAGCTGTGGCTGAAAAAGGGGTATGATTACGTAGTTGAGAATAAAAAATTTAGTGATGAAGACGCTGTTGTTCAGCTTGGAGTTGGTAAAAATATGGTTTCTTCAATACGTTTTTGGCTAAAGGCATTCAACATTGTGGATAATAATGATTTTCCGACGGAATTTGGAAAGAGACTTTTTGACAATGAGATCGGTTATGACCCTTTTTTGGAAGATGAAGCAAGTTTATGGCTTTTACATTTTAATCTAGTAAAAACTGGATTTGCTTCTATTTATAGCATTATTTTCAATGAGTTCAGAAAAGAAAAACTTTTCTTTAACAAAGAAACATATGTCAACTATTTGAAGAGAATTGCTGAGAGTGAAAGTGATCTGAATTTCAATGAAAATACTGTGGCTAAAGACTTTAATGTCTTTACGAATTTGTATAAAAATGAATCTAAAGGAAAAAACATAGAAGATAGTTTTTCAGGAATACTATCAGAAATTGAACTGCTAAGTACAGCAGGAAAAGGAAAAGATGAGCAATTCTACATCGAGAATAGCGAAAGAGATAATCTATCTGAATACGTTGTACTATATGCAATTCTTGAAAATGCAGATTACGGAAATTCCATCAGTTTAAATTCCTTAGAGTTTAATATCAATAGCCCGGGTTCAATTTTTGCGCTGAATCGTTTGGGTTTGATGAATAAAATTTCTGAAATAGTTAGTGAATTTGACGGAATAACTTTTACAGATCAAGCGGGAATAAAAGAGTTACAGTTCAAAAATAAGGTTGAAGCATTCAAGGTATTAGATAAATATTATGGCAAATAATTTCACGACATCGGTTAATATCATTAGAGATACTGACAGGGATTTTAATTATATCCCAACACCAAATGCAAAACAAGTTGTTAGCCAAGTAGTTAATGATTTTAAAAAAGGTATTCGTTCTTTTAATATAGTGGGAACTTATGGTACAGGGAAGTCATCTTTTCTTTTAGCATTTGAACAAAGTGTAAAAGGAGAAAGACGTTATTTTGACCCTAATTTTATTAGCAACCCTAATATAGATTTTGTTAAAATAATAGGCTCTTACTCGTCTATAATAGAACGATTTGCAGACGCATTTGATATTGCGTCTCAAAAAAATCAGCAAGAAAATATTCTTTCTGAAATATTCAATAGATATCATTCATTAGGTTACCAGAATAAGGTCATATTTATTTTGATTGATGAGTTTGGGAAATTTTTGGAATATGCTACGAGAAATAATCCCGAGAGGGAATTGTATTTTGTTCAACAGCTTGCTGAATTTTGTAACAATCCAGAACACAATATTGTTCTTATAACGACGGTTCACCAAAGTTTAGAATCTTATGCTTATTCGTTAAGTAAAACACAGCAACAAGAATGGACTAAGATTAAAGGTCGTTTTCGTGAAATCACTTTTAATGAGCCAGTTGAACAACTGTTGTATTTAGCATCAGAATATCTTGTTGAAAAATTCGATACCAATTCATCGGCTAAAGATATCGAGAAGTGCTTGACGTTGACAACCGAAACTAAAGCTTTCAACTTCAATAAGGATTTCCTCAAAGATATTGCTTCAAAGTTATATCCTTTGGATATTCTTTCAGCAAACATTCTGACACTTTCTCTACAAAGATATGGTCAAAACGAAAGATCGTTATTTTCCTTTCTTGAATCCTCAGACCATACCGGTCTATCAAAATTTGATAAGCGTGAAAATCCATTTTACAATTTATCAAATGTTTATGACTATTTGAATTTTAATTTTTATTCATTTCTAACATCAAGGTATAATCCAGATTTTTCTTCTTGGGGTTCTATCCGTTCCGCAATTGAGGAAGTAGAAAGAGCATTTGACCTTGATATTAATAACTATATCAAGACTGTAAAAGTTATAGGTCTTTTGAATATTTTTTCAGCTAGCGGTTCAATTTTAGATTTCAATTTTTTAATTGATTACTTGAACATTGCTTGTGGCATAATCGATTCGAAAAATGTCATTAAAAATCTCGAAACGAAGAATATTATTCGTTACCGTGAACATTCGAAACGATTTATATTGTTCGAGGGAACGGATTTGGATATCCAAAATGCATTGATAGAAGCAGGAAATAAAATTTCAGAAGTTGTTGACATCACCACGCTCTTAAACAAGCATTTCCACTTTAGTCCTGTATTTGCAAAGCAATACTCTTTTACAACCGGCACCCCAAGGTATTTTGAGTTTGTTATTTCAGATTACCCTATTCAAGAAATACCCTTAGGAGAAGTTGATGGTTTCGTAAATCTTGTTTTTAATAGTAAGCTGAAAGAGAGTGATGTTAAAAATAAGTCTAAACTTCAAGAAGAAGCTATAATTTATTGTTTTTTCAACAATTCTAGCGAGATAAAAAATTTGTTATTTGAGATAGAAAAAATTCAGAAAGTAATAGAAGAAAACAAAGATGACAAGGTTGCAAAGAGGGAGCTTGAAAACATTGTAGAATCGCAAATAAGATTGCTCAACCACTATATAACGGACAGCATTTATTCAGGAGGCAAAGATGTAAAATGGTACTTCAATGGTGAGGAAAAAACTATTGCCGATAAAAAGGACTTTAATAAATTACTTTCTCAAGTTTGCAGTTTGGTTTATGACGCAACACCTCTATTTAAAAATGAATTGGTTAATAAGCATAAAATTTCTTCATCTATTCATACAGCCAAAAGAAATTATTTTAGGGCCTTAACGAATTGCTGGGATCAGGATAACTTGGGTTTTGAAGATTCTAAATTTCCACCGGAAAAAACCATTTATCTGTCACTTTTAAAAGAAAACGGAATATCACCGATAAGAGAAAACAAAACAGGTGTTGTACACGTCGACAAATACTCTTCGTTCAATAAACTATGGAGAGCTTCCGAGGACTTTCTAGAAAGCGCCAAATCTGAACAACTCAAAATTTCCGAATTGGTTGATATGCTCGAAAAAAGACCTTTTAAACTTAAACAAGGATTTATTGACTTTTGGATTCCTACTTTTCTCTTTCTAAAACGAGATGATTTTGCAATTTTTAACGATGATAGCTATATACCAGATCTTTCCGAAGAAAATCTTGAGTTAATCGCTAAATACCCGGAAAAATATTCAATAAAATCCTTTGATATAGAAGGTGTTAAGTTAGATATTTTCAATAGCTATCGTATTTTTCTAAACATTGGAACTCAAGAAAAGTTTGATAACGAATCGTTTATCGAAACTATTAAGCCATTCATTGTTTTCTACAAACAATTACCAGAATACAGTAAAAATACCAAGAGATTATCTTCTTCGGCAAAGAAAATACGTAAAGCTATTGCGAACAGTAAAGATCCTGAGAAAACGTTCTTTGAAGCCTTTCCTGGTGCTCTAGGAATTACTTTAAGCACTTTGCAAAAGGACAAGTCAAAACTTCAAAATTACACAGTAAATCTTCAAAATGCAGTTAAAGAATTAAGAACAGCTTATGACGGCCTTCTTAATAGATTCGAGGAGTTCATTATAAATGAGTTTGTTGGTGAGAAAATTGAATTTGAGGAGTACAGAGAATATCTTCAAAAACGATTTTCAGGTTTAAAAAAGCATATGCTTTTAAACAATCAAAAATCATTTATTCAGCGTCTTGACTCGCCATTGGATGACAAAAAGGCTTGGTTAAATTCCATAGGACAGTCTATAATGGGAAAAACCCTTGAAAGGTTTTCCGATGAAGATGAAGTTTTACTCTATGAGAAGTTTAAGTCAATGATTTTAGATTTAGATAGCTTGACGAAAATTTCCAAAACTGATATTGATGAGAGTAAAGAGGAAGTAATTGGCGTTAAAATTGATTCGTTCTTCAGCAAGATTGACCCCAAGGTTGTCAGAATGCCTAAAAGTAAGAGCAAAGAGATTGAGCAATTGAAAGAAGAATTAAAAAATAAACTGGGCGAAGACAATACTTCAAACATAGCAGCGGTATTGAATCTGCTGAAAGAATTATTAAAATGAGCAAAATAAGACACGTATTAGGTATATCAGGAGGAAAAGACAGTGCTGCTCTGGCAATTTACGTAAAGACAAAATATCCATCCATAGACCTAGAATTTTACTCTTGCGATACTGGAAAGGAATTGGAGGAAACGTACCAACTAATTAGAAACTTAGAAGTCTATCTTGGCATAAAAATTAATCTTTTACAAGGAGCAGGAAAAAGTTCAGAGGACCCATTCGATCATTTTTTAAAAATGTATGGTGGTTTTTTGCCTTCATCCAATGCACGCTGGTGTACTAAACAATTGAAATTAGCACCTTTTGAAAATTATGTTGGTGATGATCCAGTAGTTTCATACGTAGGTATCAGGGGTGATGAAGAAAGAGAAGGTTATATCTCTACTAAAAACAATATTCAGTCAATATTTCCTTTTCGCAAGAATATTTGGAGTAAGGATGTAATGACAAAGATGCTTTCAAACCAAAATATAGAGCAACTAATTCCGATATTTAAAAATACAGATTTCGGTCAAAGTCAAGAAAAAGTACATCAGGTTTTGTCCAGAAAAATAACCCCTGACTTTACTCTTGATCAGAAACTCAACACATTGTTAGACTCAAATGTTAAAGCCTTTAATCACTTAGTTTTCGACTTCTTAAAAACAACAGATTATCCTCTAGCAAAAGAAGAGGCATTTCCACTTATAGAAAATGACGAAATATTGATTAAGGCTGATATTTTTAGAATATTAGAAGAAAGTGGTGTTGGTGTACCTGCCTATTATAATAAGATTGAATTTGAAATTAATGGCAAAAAAGGCGAATATGCGAGAAGCCGTTCAGGGTGTTTCTTCTGCTTCTTCCAACAAAAAATAGAATGGGTTTGGTTATATGAACAACACCCTGAACTATATAAGAAGGCAATGGAGTATGAGAAAGATGGGTATACGTGGGGACAAAACGAAAGTTTAGAAGAATTAATACAGCCTGAAAGAATTGAGAAGATAAAAGAGGAATATATCAAAAGGATGGAAAGAAAATCCAAAGTGAAATCCCCCTATTTGGTAGATATTTTGGGAGATGACGAGGATGAAGGATGTGCAGCTTGTTTCATCTAGATAATATGTTTTTAGCACTATGACAGGCAGCGCATTTTCTTTAGGAGAAGAAGTAGAGTTAAGAAAAGTCGAGTACAAACTTCACGGAGAGCTGTGGAAGAAATTTACTTGTGCTGATTTTGACTTGAAATTTGAGAATTGGATAAAAATAAAGTACTTGAATGAAAATGCAGATGATTTTGATGGTGGTGTTCTTGATGTTCCAAATGATAAAGGTGGACTTTATATGTTTTATGTAAAATGTAATATAATTTCTGGAATAACCGAATATCCCCTGTATGTTGGAAGAGCGCAAATAACAGAAAATCAAAATCTTAGAAAACGAGTGAAAGAATATTTTCAGAAATATAGTAAGAACAACGAAAGGCCAAAACTAACCAGAATGTTCAATTATTGGAAGAATGATTTGCATTTAGCTTATTTTCCGTTAGACGACAACGAGGATGTGATTAGTATTGAAAATCAATTCATAAACTCATTACTCTTACCTATGAATACTGAAATTCCTGATACCGAAGTTAAACAGGCAATAAAAGCATTCCAATAATGAAAATACCTGCACTAAAATCCAAAATGGGAGATTGGGATTATTATGTAACCACCTTGACTTTTGAACAAGTGAGTATGTATGTCTCAAAAATTGATGAGCAATTGCATAAATCAGATTCCCTTAAAGATCTGATTCAGAGAAGTATTACGAATAATTTTTTGAGCATTAAAAGTTATATTCTCAATCAACCTTCTGTCTTTTTCAATTCCCTTGTGCTAGCAGTTTACGACGATTATCCCGATTGGCAGGAAATTGAGTTTAAATATGATGATATGGAAACCTATAAAATGGGCTTGCTAGATTTTCCAAGTAATCATAAAATTTTTCCAGTTGATGGTCAACATCGAGTAGAAGGCATTAAAGCGGCCTTAATAGAGAACCCTGAATTCAAGACTCATCAAATAGCTGCAATTTTCATTGGTCATAAAAATGATCCGGAAGGAAAACAACGAACAAGAAGATTATTTACAACTTTGAATCGATATGCAAAACCAGTGAAATTGGATGATATTATTGCGTTAGACGAAGATGACTCTGTAGCAATAGTAACTAGATATATGTTAGAAGAATATGATTTATTTACCGACAAAAGAGTGGTTTATGCAAAGCAAAAGGCAATACCCAATAGTAACAAGGAAGCAATAACTTCTATAATAACTTTGTATCAAGCTAATGTTGAGTTGTTTAATGTTTATTTTCAAAACAAATTCAATAAAAAACCAACTAAAAGTAAGGTTGCTGAATATCTCAAATTTAGACCATCTGACGAAGAAATTGAAGAATTTAAAGCCTTTTGCATTCAGTATTGGGATGCGTTTAAAAATAATCTTTCATTTATATCGGACTACCTAAACCTAGAAGTGAATGCTGCCGCGCCTTTTAGAAATAGTGAAATAGGAGGAAATCTTCTTTTCCGTCCAATTGGCTTAATACCATTTATCAAAGCGTGCTTAACAATCTATAAAAGAGAAGAAAAATCATTTGATGAGATTTTAGAGAGGTTTAATGACATCAATTTTAACATCGATAGTAAACCTTGGCATTATGTTGTTTGGAACCCTATTGCAAAAAGAATGTTGATGAATTCTACTTCGTTGACCTATTTGCTATTGATTTACCTATATGATAGAGAATTAATTCAAGGAAATGAGTTGCAAAGGCTGAAAGAAGGATATGCCTCTAAAATTTCCTACGAACAGGATTTAGATAATGTTTTACAAGAAATCGATTGAGTCAAAAACAAAACATATCGTACCTAGACTACAATTCGACTACCCCAATCGATCCGAGGGTACTAGATGCAATGCTACCTTATCTAAAAGATAATTTTGGTAACTCAAGCAGTACCCATCATTTTGGTCAAATCATAAATAAAAGAGTAAAACAAGCTAGAAGTCAAATCGCTCATTTTATAAATTCAGAATCCAGTGAACTAATCTTTACTAGTGGGGCTACGGAAGCAATCAACATTGCTCTTAAAGGAATAGCAGAAAGCTATAATAACAAAGGTAACCACATCATTACTGTTTCGACCGAACATAAGGCAGTTCTAGACACTTGCAAAGATTTGGAAAGAAAAGGGTTCGAGGTAACTTTTCTACCTATTAAAGAAAATGGTCTACTTTGTTTAGATCTCTTAGAAGAATCCATTAGGACGGATACCATTCTTGTTTCGGTTATGTTCGTCAATAACGAAACAGGAGTCATTCAACCGATCAAAAAAATTGCTGAGATAGTTCACGAGAAAGGAGCTTTATTTATGACAGACGCAACACAAGCGCTGGGTAAAATTGAAGTTGATGTTCAGGAATTAGGTATAGACCTACTCTGCTTCAGCGGACACAAGATGTATGCCCCAAAAGGCATTGGTGCTCTATTTATACGAAGAAGTGATAAAACGGTAAATCTTACACCTCAGACACACGGTGGTGGTCACGAAATTGGTTTGAGAAGTGGAACATTGAATGTTCCTGGGATTATTGCTTTAGCGAAAGCCTGTGAAATCTCTAGCCAAGAAATGATAGAAAATCGCGCTCTAGTTTCTGAATTAAGAGATACCTTGGAATATGAATTGGTGAAAATAGGCCAAACATCACTGAATGGTGATTTAACTAAAAGAATTTATAATACAACTAATATTTGTTTCAAAGGTCAAGATGCCAATGTACTAATTGGTAGAATGAAGACCATTGCAGTTTCGAATGGTTCTGCTTGTTCATCAGCTGTTTTTGAACCTTCTCACGTGCTCAAATCGATGGGGCTTAGTGATGATGACGCACTCGCTTCTTTGCGTTTTTCACTCGGAAAATATAATACAATTGAGGATGTCAAACTAGTTGTGGAAACCATAAAAAAACTAACTGAACCTCAATCAAAATATGCTTAAAGACTGCGAATGGTCAAAAGATCGAGACTATAAAACAGATTCTGAAAATGAACCGCTACAATTTTACTTAGATGGGTTGGCCAATAGTAATGAGTTTAACCTACTACTAGGCTATTTCAGTTCTTCTGCTATCAACCTGCTTTCAGTTGGCTTTGCCACCTTCATCAGTAAAGGTGGTAAAATGAAAATGGTTATAAACCATTTGCTTTCTTCAAAAGACAAAGAAGCGATAACAAAAGCAGATACTGAACCTCAAGGAAAGGTTTTTGATTTAATGGATGTAGTTTCTTTGGGAAAAGTGTTGGATGAATATGATACTCATTTTTTTGAGTGTTTAACTTTTCTCATTTCTGAAAAGAGAATAGAAATCAAAGTGATCAAACCAAAAAATGGAAAAGGAATAGCGCATTATAAGTCTGGAATTTTTAGTGATGGGCAAGATTCGGTAGGTTACAAGGCATCCTGCAATTTCACCCTTTATGGATTATCTGAGAATTTAGAGGAACTCGAAGCTTTTCTAAGCTGGGAAAATGGACGATCAAATACCTTGATACGAAAACAGCGGAAACTGATTGATGCTTATTTTTCTGAAAAGGATGAAGACGTAGAGTATATTCCCGTTGATGATATAGAAGTTGTACTTAAGGATAAGTTTGGTAAAAAGGATATCAATGAACTACTTGTTCAAGAAGAACAACTCTTAAAAAAGAAGAGAAGTCTCATCTCAAATCCTAAACTAAAACGAACGATTACAAAACTTTTCAATCAAATCGACATCATTCGCAGAACACCTAAATTTCCTTATAAGGAAGGCCCTAGAGAATATCAGATTAATGCGTATAAAAAATGGGTTGACAATAATTACAAGGGAATTTTTGCGATGGCGACAGGGACGGGAAAAACAATTACATCTCTTAACTGTTTATTAAACGAATATAAAGAAACAAACGTTTATAGAGCCATTATAACCGTACCCACAACCGCACTAGTAGAACAATGGAAAAAAGAATGTGCTAAGTTTAACTTCAAAAATATCATTACTGTAAGTTCTAAGGAAAATTGGGATAATAATCTTGCTTTCTTCAACACAGCGTCAAAACTTATTGATACATCTTTTATTGTCATTGTTACATATGCATCCTTACCGAGAAAGAAATTTCAGAGCTACTTCACCCAACTTCCTGATGACACTATCTTAATTGCAGATGAGACCCATAATTTGGGTTCACAAGGCCTTTTAAAAATTTTACCGACTATACATTTAGAAAAGAGAATAGGATTATCCGCTACACCACGTAGAAAATTCGACGAACTTGGAAATACAGCCATTCAAGATTTTTTCAATGACAAACCGCCTTACATA
Source organism: Gangjinia marincola (assembly GCF_039523415.1). NCBI lineage: Bacteria > Pseudomonadati > Bacteroidota > Flavobacteriia > Flavobacteriales > Flavobacteriaceae > Gangjinia > Gangjinia marincola. The sequence continues at coordinate 138,471 of NZ_BAAAFG010000016.1, read as the reverse complement.
GTTTCATATTCTATGGAAGAAGCTCTAAAAATAGGTTGGTTGTGCAGTTATACGTATTACCCACACGTGGTTAAACTCACAGATCGGGAATTAGAGGAGTATAGGAAATTATCCTTACAATTACTAAGAATGGGAATGTTTGATAAAGAAACGGGTGCGTTTAAAAGCAGTCCTGAAATCGAGAGGTTACTTCTTCAAAGAAAACGCATCATTCACAAAGCAGCAAATAAACTCGAAGCTTTTAAAAATATAATAATCAATGAATATGATAAGCGCAAAGATCTAAAATATACACTGGTGTATGTACCAGAAGGTGTAGAATCAAATTTTGAAAATGTGGATTTTAGCACTGAAACGGAAGATGAAAATAGATTGATAAATGAATATACTAAAGCTGTAAGCCAAACGGACGAATCTATTATGGTTAAGCAATTCACTGCTAACTCGATTAATCGCGAAAACATATTGAAGAATTTTGAATCTGGGAATGTTCACGTATTAACGTCAATGAAGTGTTTAGACGAAGGTGTAGATGTCCCTCGTTCCGAGTTGGCAGTATTTTGCGCTAGTACCGGAAACCCAAGACAGTTCATTCAACGTAGAGGAAGAGTTTTACGCTTGCACTATAATAAAACCCACGCAACAATTCACGATCTAGTAGTAGTCCCAGAGGTTGGTTCTGAAGAAAATACTTTTGAGATGGAAAAAGGATTGGTAAGGAAAGAACTAGAGAGAGTTGTTGATTTCGCTAATCTTGCTATGAATAAGTCTGACACTTACAAAACATTAAAGAATATTTTGGACTATTATAGTTTGAATCTGAACGATATATAAAATAACTCTTATGGCAAGAAAAGATACTATACTTAAAAGTTTTTTGACTCACGACTTACTTGAATCTAAATATGAATTTGATAAGGCAGATTTACCTTCTACAGTGAGAGAAGCGCTATCCTCTGACAAACCAATTATTAAAGCGATTGCCTTGATAGTAGATGGATTAGACGGTACTTCACCAGTTACGGACTCAGTACTAAGGAATCAAGTCACACAATTTCTAAACGAGGCCTTATGATTATCAGAAAAATACAAATAGACAATTATCTATGTTACTACGACACCAATACTTTTGTTTTGTCGGAAGGTTTGAATATTATCCTCGGTGAAAACGGAGAAGGGAAAACGAAATTTTTTGAAGCTGTCGATTGGCTGTTCAATGGTGAGAATGAAGATTTAGAATTGCTTGTTTCTGCGAAAAAATTAAGTGAAACTGAAATTGGTGAAAGTTTCAGGGTAAGAGTGTCAATGACTGTTGAACAGTATGGCGATAGTAAAATAATAACTAGGTCCTTTTTGGCTAAAAAGGAAAAAGAAAATCAATGTTCGACTTCAAGCTTTATGATTGAAGGTATAGAAGAAAATAGTTCAGGCGAGAGAAGTCAGGTAGATGGTGCAGCTCTTCTTGATAGGGTATTCCCTTTTCAAATTCGAAAATATTCTATGTTTAAAGGTGAAGCTGATTTAAACATTTTTGAAAGTGATAATGCCCTAGTCAACCTTATCAACTTATTTTCAGAAGCAAAACACTATGATAAATATTCAGAGAAAGGTACTTTTCTTAGAGAGAAAGCTGAAAAAGCAGTTGAAGATTCTGCGAAACGTGATAAGAAAAACGCAAACCTTTACAAGAAGCTTGAGGGAGAGATTTCGCTTCTTGAAAAAGAGAAAGCTAAATACGAAGTTCATTTAAATTCTACTGATGAGGAGATTAGGAAAATTGAAGGTAATTTACAATTAGCAGAAAGTCACGTCAAAAACGCAGATGCTTTAGAAACCTTAAATAAACGAATTAAAGGTATTGAACAAAAAATTTCTTTTCTCAACGGTAGAATTGATGAAAACTATACCACATCCCTGTTTGATGAAAATTGGATTCTTGTCAATTTCGAACCATTTCACAAAGAGTTTGCTGAAAAGGTATCTGAGCATAGTAAAAAACGAAGAGAACTTCAATCTGAGTTTGACAAAGACAAGGGAATTAAACTTGGTGAGAAAAAAGCAAAAGCAGATTTGCTGAACAATGCTGTTCCACTTCCTGCTGGTGTACCTTCAAAGGCACATATGGAAGAAATGCTAAACGATGAAATATGCAAAGTATGTAATCGTGAAGCAGAAAAGGGTTCTGACGCCTATGAATTTATGATGGAAAGACTCAAGAATTATCTAGAAAGTCAAGCTGTCGATGAAAAAGAAGATGAAGAAGATGAGCCTCTTTTTAAGCTAGATTATACCAATAGACTTGAAAATTTGAGTATTAGTCACGAAGACAATTTAAAAAATCTTAGATCAATAAGAACTAAAATTAAAGAACTATTCGAGTTTAATGGTGATAGAAAAAAAGAGATTGATGAATTAAATGAGCAGTTAGAAAAGGAAAAATTAGAAAGGGAGAGAATTTTAGGTAATTCTAGCATTGCAGAAGAAAAATTAGTAGATGTACTTAAAAATTATAATGCTTGGCAAAAGGATTTAAAAAATCAGAATGAGGATCAACTTAGATACAACACAGAACATCAGAAGCTTGAAACCCAATTGAAAATAAAAAAAGAGGAAAAAGACAGAATAGATACTGATTCAGCAAATTCATTCTTGATTAAAACGAGAGATATATTACGAGATGTTGAAGCTATCTTCATAGATACAAAAGAGAAAAAGTTTGATGAATTTATTGAAAAGCTACAAACGAAGTCGAATAACTTCTTCAAAAAAATTAATATTGATGCTTTCACTGGTACAATCGTGTTTACGAGGCGAAATAAAGTAAATCGAACTATAGTTGAAGTTGAGTTGCAAGAGGATGGAAGAGTTTTCTATAAACCAAATCAATCTTTGTTAACATCAATGCATATTTCAATTCTTTTTGCTATTTCAGAATTGGCCACAGAGACGAAAGAAGAGAATTTCCCAATGATTTTTGATGCGCCTACATCATCATTTGGTGAGAATAAAACTGCTCAGTTCTTGAACTTAATCTTTGAAACCGAGAATCAGAAAATATTACTCATTAAAGATTTTCTTCATACCGATAAAACGGCTAAAACACTATCAATCAAAAAAGAATTTGAGAGCATTAGAAGAGATAAAGCTTTTTGGGTAAAACTAGAGAGGCCTTTTGATCCAAATAATTTGAAGACAATTAACACACAAGTAATTACACTATAGGATGAATAATTTATTTGAAAAATGGAAAACTAAAATTCCAAAATACAGTGAGGTTCATAAGGACTTGTTTGCTTCACTTTCTCAAAAGTTTGGAGCCGAGGGTGAAAAGAAGATTAATCTGGGGAAGCATTTCAGTACTAACTACGAATTATATACCTATTCCTTCTTTCTAGGTCTCTACAACGATGAATATAGTCCAATTCCTGATAATGAAAAGAAAACAGACTTTAGCCATCATATTCAGCATTGGGGTAGCAAAAGTTCCGCTATTCGTAAAGACTTTACCAACTTACAAGAGAATATGTTTATTGCATTAATCGCAAAAACAGATATAAACTTGATAGACTTAGAGAAAGGGGAACTTGATGAAGATCAAACAATTAAATTAATTCTAAAAACAATGGAATCATACACAAATGGAGGTCTTATTCTGATCAAAGAAAAGTTAGAGGAAAATCCGAATTATTTTTTACAGCCAACTTCTTTTTTGGATATAATATTAGACAGTAGAAATTTATAGATAAATAATTCTAGTTTCATTAAATATTACAATTTCCATTGAAACAAATATTAATATATCATATTCAGCAGTAACTACCTCAAAAATGAACTTTTTCTAAATACTTTAAAACTCTTTTTCTAAAAAATTCTGCTATGAAACATTTCTTTCTGTTGTTGGCATTTCTCGCTTGCACCGGCTATGCCCAAACTCCTGATGCACGCCCTACGCTAGATTCTGCGATTGAGAAACAAACCGCTGCATTTGCAGAGGAACTGATTGAGATCAGGAGGGATTTTCATCGCTTTCCTGAAATCGCTGGAGAGGAAAAACGTACCGCAAAGATCATCGCTGAGTATTTAATCAACAACGGACTTGAAGTACACCAAAACATAGGCGGCTACGGTGTGGTAGGCATCCTTAACACCGGGAAGCCCGGTAAAAAGATCGCCTGGCGGGCGGATATAGATGCGTTACCCACAGAATTAGAAGACGACCCGGTGGAGTTTAAATCCCAACACCCAGGCGTGCGGCATATCTGCGGACATGATGTGCATACCACCATCGCCATGGGTATTGCCAAAAACGTCGCAGCGCTTAAAGATCAGCTGAGCGGGACCTATTATTTTGTGTTTCAGCCAGCCGAAGAAAACATCACCGGTGCCAAAGCCATGCTAGAAGATGGACTCTTGGAACTCATTCAACCCGATGAATTCTACGCCTTGCACCTTACGCCTTTCCCCACCGGAGTCATCGCCACCAAACCCAATGAGCTCTATGCGCACTATAAAAAAGTAGTCGTAACCTTAAACACCACAAACCCTGAGGGGATCGAAAAAGCCAAAGAGATCATTGACTCCTTTGATAACGTGTCCAGTGATCAGTTTGGAAGTCCGGCATCGTTTGAGAGTGAACGTATTGGGATTTTTGGATACGAATCCATCTACAGCGACTATATCTTTAGGGAAAGTGATTTTTATGTAAATGAAAGCAAGGATAAAGCCACTATCACCAGTTATTTTAGCTTTAGTCACGCCAAGCGACTGGAGCAGTTTAAGCGGGAGCTTAACGAACGCCTGCAGAAAAATGACCTTAACACCTATACTCCGTCACTGGAGATAATCGACCAATCCTACGTACTCAAGAATGATCCTAATGTGACCAAGGCTGCCATTTCCTATTTAGGAAAAGACCCCCAAAACTTTATCGAATTAACCGGAGTCTTTCCCGGTGGGCGGAGTGATGATTTCGCGCTGTTCTTAGACAAGGTCCCGGGGACATATTTTTTTGTGGGTGCCTCTGATTACGAAAAAGGCATCATCTCCATGCCCCACGATCCTAACTTTCAGGTGGATGAAAGCGTGATCGGCAAAGCTACTAATGTCTTTACCCGATTTATGGCGCACAGGGCAGGAGAGGAATAGGCGATTTTGGATCAGCTGCCAGGAATTGGTTAAGGCTATCTGTGGGAATCTAAGCGAGATAAAGCAATATCAAAACAGCGTAAGCGATGTCAAGCTGAGCCTGTCGAAGCTTTGTTATGTGCAGTATATCAATATATTTTGACAGAGCCTTTGCTGAGCTTAGTCGAGGTACTCAATATGACATCTAGGAAGGAGACTGTTTTGATATTGCTTTAGTTTCAGAATTAGCCTAATTACTTCTTAAGGTTCAGTACCACGATAAACAATCGGCCAAAAATAAAGGTGACCAGGGAAAATACGGTGGTTAGAAAGGCGAGTTTGATTCCGCCGGCCATCATGCCTTTAGAGACATCCCCGGCGCCTTCAATGGAATCAAAGGCTTCTATCAATCCAATGACTGTACCCAGCGCTCCCCAGCTTAAAATAAAGATGCTGATGTTGCTAAGTAGGGTAATGGTTTTTTGCTTGTCTGCGGTGCTGACCAACTGGCGGACGAACAGTGCCACTAACACAATAAATACGATAACGATGGGCCACATAAATACGGGGCCGCCTTCTTGAATTCTGTCTAACATAGGTTGAAAATTTTAATTGTTTTGACAAACATACCCGCTGTAAAGCTAACAGAATTTTTTTTGCGACCAATGACCCATTGATGTCGGGATTTAACCATCTTATCACTATTATCCGCTAAAAGAATCAAGACCGCTATGCTTATAGCACCAAGAACCAAGGCATAATTGTTACCATTTGACAATCATGTCTATATGTGATTTGGATTATCGGCTGAAGAAGTCTTCTTAAACTAGTTAAAAGCATGGTGTCATTTGATTAACATGATCGTTAAGCGCTGTTATGATTGCCTTTTTGGATGTAGTCAAAGAATTTAACCGGACACTATTACCATCTTATATCAAAAGTCAAAAGCCCCGCTAAAACCGTCGTTCGTCTCAAAACCTGCCCTGTTTCTACGATATTTTGCATCTTGCAGCCGTGGAAATCCTGCCTTTTAAACAACCTAAGTATTTGTTGATGCATCTGCTGCTGTGGGTGGGGGTGTGGTTTTTTTACGTGTATTTTTTTAGCTATAACTCGGCCAACTCGCTCTACGTTACCTGGTTCTCCAGCCTGTTACTGCCCATTGCGATGGGAGCGACCTATGTGACGGTCTATTATTTGATTCCGCAATATTTATTGACCCGCAGATACGGTTTGTTTACGTTGTACAGTGCCTATACCATCATCTTTACCACCTACGCCGTCGTACTGGCGATGTTTGGCAGCTTTATCTTTTTATCCAATTTTGAGGTGTCCACCATGCCACCTATGAGCCGAAATGTGTTCTTTATCCTGATCCTTATTTTTCTGGTGGTGGGATTGGTCAGTTTTATGGTGCTGCTGCGGCATAGTTTTAAGACCAGTGCAACCAATAAAGCCCTTCAGAATAAAATACTGGATACCCAATTGCAACTTAAACAGCAGGAATTACAGTATCTAAAACGTCAGTTGCATCCGCATTTTTTATTTAATTCGCTCAACACCATTTACGGCTTTGCATTAAAAAACAGTTTGCAGACGCCGGACATCATCCTTAAATTTTCTAACCTGCTGGATTATATTTTATATCAGGTGCAGGAGCAACAGGTTACGCTGGAACAGGAACTGGCACACATCAAGGAATACATTAGTTTGGAGGAATTGAGGTTTCCGGATACGCTGGAGGTGGATTGGAAACTATCTGACTCAGCGCTGGAAAAATATCAACATCTTCAGCTTCCGCCTATGTTGTTTTTACCTTTTGTGGAGAATGCCTTCAAGCATGGTACAATTATAAATGGCACATTGCGTATTGGGTTAGCCTTTAACGTAACAGCGCAAGAAATCATGTTTACCATCTGCAATAGCTTCCGCGAAAGCGAACATTCCACAGAAACCGGCATTGGATTACCCAATATCAAAAAACGGCTGGAGTTGCTTTTTCCGCAGCGGCATCAGTTTGAGATCAGTGCTGCTCAAGATCAGTATAGCGTTAGTTTAACCCTTCAACTCAAAAACCATGCGATATAAGGTGATGATTGTGGATGATGAACGTACCGCGCGGGAGATTTTAGTGCGTCACCTGGCCGAAGAAAGCGAGGTGGAGGTGGTGGCCGAGTGTACCAATGCGATTGAGGCGATGCAGTATGTAAAAGCGAATACGGTGGATCTGGTGTTTTTAGACATTAATATGCCCGAAATTTCGGGATTAGCCTTTGCCAAGGTGTTGGAGCAGGATACCCCGGTGATCTTTACCACGGCGCACCGTGAATATGCCGTAGAGGGATTTGAACTGCAGGCGGTGGATTATTTATTAAAACCCATTGCTAAAGAACGGCTGCAACAGGCCATTGCCAAGCTGGTGGGGAGGGTGCACGTTCCTTTACCTCCATCGGTAGCCTCTAAGGAGTCGGCAGATGCGTTTGTGTTTGTGCGTGAAAACCGAAAAATGACAAAAATTGAGTTTGAGGATATCGTATTTGTAGAGAGTTTGAGTGATTACATCAAGATTCATTTAACTGACAAAACCGTGGTGACGCGGGAGACCATTTCTGCCTTTGAAGGTAAACTACCTGGTTCTGCCTTTTTGCGAATACACCGCTCCTTTATCGTGTCGCTTGCTGCAATTACCGGCTATACCAATGAAACGGTAGAGGTATCGGGCAAAGCTTTGCCCATCAGCCGATCCTATCGGGCAGAGGTGGTGGCGCGGCTTTCTAGCTTTGAGTAATCTCTAATACCTTAAAACTCCTTAATCCATTGAAAAGTGGCTTCAATCACTGCCTTCTTATTTTGGTTCACATAATCCAGATAGGCGGTAGCGGCCGGAGAGAGCTTTTTGGAAGACAGCCAGATCAAATTCCAATTGGTAATGATGGGCAATCCTTTGACCGGAATGATGCGTAAGTCTTCATTTTTTAGTTCATTCTTAATTCCAATGAGCGGCATGATAGAGGATCCCAGCCCGGCAACAACGGCTTGTTTCACCGCTTCATTGGAGGTGAGTTCCATCTTTTTTTGTACGTTGAACTTGTTTTTGGAGATATAGGTTTCCATGGCGTTTCGGGTGGCAGAACCTTGTTCTCTGTAAATTAAGGGATAGTTTTCGAATAAGGTTTTTTTACGTGCTTTAGGATTGACATCCATCTTGGTACCGGTAACGTAAAATAATTTATTGGGCATTAGCTCCACCCGGTTGACCTTGAGTTTTTTGGGCAGGACCGAAACTAACGCAAAATCTACTTCGTTAAGTTCCAGGCTTTCGATGACCCTGGATTTATTGGTCACATCTATGATAAGTTCCACGCCTTTGTGCTGATTGAGAAAATCAGTCAAAAAATAGGGCATCACGTATTTACCGGTGGACACGACAGAGAGTTTTAGTCGGCCAAAGAGTTCTCCCTGATAGTTCAGGGTTTTATGATTGATGGACTGGACTTCATTTAAGATATTTTCAGCCGCTTCTGCTATTTCTTTCCCAAAATCGGTTACATAAAGTTTTCTTCCTACCACTTCGGTCAGGGGAATATTAAACTGATCCTGAAAGTTTTTAAGCTGAATGGAGACGGCCGGTTGGGTTAAATGCAATTCTTCAGAAGCCTTGGTAATGCTTTGTAACTGGGCGACTTTTAGAAAAATCTGAAGCTGGTGTAAGGTATAGTTCATAAGATTAATTTATGTATTGTATTATAAATATAAATAAAAATAAATGAATATATATCTCAATCTTTGCACCGTTAAATTATTTAATCCACACTTAATAAACACGTATCATGGAAATCCAATTCGCAGAACCCACGACAGATGTCAATCAAAAAATTCAATTAGTTCAAGGAAGCTTTACCCCTTCTGAAGCCTCTCACGTTATTTGCTCCTTGCTTGATGAGAAGATCAACTTTCATAAAATTCAGCGTCTTCAAATGAGAGAGGGTGATGAATGTTGTGAGACCAAACCGCTAGATGGTCGTATTCAAGAATTACAAGAGGAAAAACGAATAGCTAAAGAATATATCGCAGGGATCAGAGCTTTAGGAAAGAACCTCAAAATCGACGGAATTCTAAACATCACTGTTGATAACGACTAGTTCTTATTCACTTACCAACCTTAAAAGATTCATTATGCAATTCACAAGAACTCATTTACTATCTGCCGGTGGCGTTCTGTTCTTTGCTTTTTTCATGGGATTGTCGTTTTACAATAACGCGCTCTTTTTCGACCAAATTCTTATCTGCACTGTCATCTTAGGACTAATCTTTTTTATCAAAGGTAAAAATCAATCCAACGAATCTAGGTCTACTTCTACAGCAGAGATGAATCAAAAGGTAAGCCTGGAGCGAACGGATCATGGCCTTAACTCTAGTAGAAATTCTAATCTATAACAATCACCTATGGATGTAAGTACTTCAATTTCTATGCAAGCTGAAACTAAGACAGCTTCATATACACGCGTACCTAAAGTAATCAGTACATTTTTATGGCTACTGTTTTTAGGAACAGTCGCTGGACTCCTCGCTGATATCAATGCTATAAGCAGTGCAGTAGGAGAAGGCATATTCCGTTTTACAGGCTTTAGTCTGCTCATCTGGATGGTTGTAACTTTCTTTAGCGCTTTGGTAAGTAGCTTTGCGGTACATTACCTGCACGGCTTTAAGCACCATACCAGATTTATGGTATTGTGTGTGGGCTTTACGCTCTCTGTCATGTTACTAGTCGTTTCTGAACATGTGTTGCTATTGATCTTTAGTTGGCTGATTATGGGAATTTTTATGTCCCGATTAATCGGGATCAATTCAAGCTGGGGAGAAGCCCGGGAGGCATCAACATTTACGCAGCGCTACTTTTTTACAGGTAGCTTTTTTTTGGCGTTAGGTGTTTTACTCCTCTCATTTTATAGTGGTGCCTTTACCCTTACCGGACTCATCGCCAATTTACCAGAGATTCCGTACCCCATTTTATTGATAGCCGGTTTGTGTATCATCATGGGGGCTATCGTGCAATCTGCGATGTATCCTTTTCATCGTTGGTTACTTTCTGCCATGACTGCGCCCACACCTGCATCTGCCTTAATGCACGCGGGATTTGTTAATGGTGCCGGTATCCTTTTGGCTCTTTTTGCCAGTTTGTTATTTAGCGCCAATGTGATGACCGTATTGTTTATTATAGGAGGTCTTACCGCGATTATCGCACAGTTCACCAAACTGTTGCAGGTGAATGTAAAACAAAAATTAGCCTGTTCTACCATCGCACAAATGGGCTTTATGATCATGCAATGTGGTCTGGGCTTTTTTAACGCCGCAGTAGCTCATCTTATCCTGCACGGTTTTTATAAGGCGTATTTATTCCTAGCGAGTGGTGAGCAAATTGTACATTCTAATCCGCAACAACCGCCAAAAATTGAAATTAGAATTGTACAAGCGGTCATTGTAGGAGTTGCCGGTTTAGCAGGAGCCTTTTTATTCAACTTATGGACTGGGAAAGCCGTAGCACTGGATAGCGGAATCTTTTTAACCCTCATTGTCGCCATAACCGTGGGACAAGCTACTTACAATGTAGTGAAAGCAGGTGCGCTGACAATTCTTCAAAAAACTTTTGTAGCTCCTTTATTGTTTTTAGTGGGAATAGGCATTTACGCACTTATGTACAATGGAGTAACGCTTATGATGGCAGACATGCCAATGATTGCCAATCCTATACCCTTAACCGCTGTGCAGGTCATATTTGGAGTCATCTTTTTACTGGGATTCTTTATTATGAAGCTGGGAACCTATCGTAAGATTCCCTGGCTATACGTTAAACTTCTTAATCTTTCTCAACCTGGTGCAAACACGGTATTGCGCTATAAATCAACCAACTCATGAGTTATCATACTATTAAAACCGGCATTGAGGAGGCCTCAAATGTCATTGGGAAAACCTGGCCGTTATACTCTTTTGTGACGTCTAATCCGTTGGCGGGTTATGAGAAGCTTCCGTTTACTGAGGCAGTTTCAAATGCCAACAAGATGTTGAACGTGTCCATGTTTCCAAAAGCTTCGGTATATCGCGAAGCCTTAGAAACAGGTGAAATTAAGGAAAAGATTTTGGTTGAACTTTTAGCCGAAAACGGGTTTACTGAGCTTCCGCAGAACTACTTAAATCAATTGGAAGCGAATGAACCGGAAGAAGGAGAGAATCCATCCCACCAGTTGGATCGCATCATGGCGAAATGGCTTTCAGCATTTATGGACGAAGGTTTAGCAGAGTGGGAAATGCCGAGAAAGGAAGAAGGCTTTTTTACCGCATGGAGAGAGCTGGCTGCATTTGACAACGAACTGAAGATTTCACGCCTTAGAGAAATACCTAAAACTGCCGAAGAAACCTTAATCTTTGTACTTAAGGGAGTAGAAGAGAACGACTACAGCAGGATTTTTTGGCATCATTTAGCATCCTTACCAGGTTGGACGGGTTATATCAATTATCGAACCGCTTCGGGATCTGGATGGCAAAATGAATTCCCGATTAGCCTGGAAGAGTATCTCGCCGTACGTTTATTTATTGCAAAAAAATTAGACTTGAATTTTATTCCGAAAGAAAAGAATACTACTGATCAAAATACGTATCCGGCACTAGCGTACATTTGGCTAAAAGCATGGGAAAAAAGCTGGCAGGGAGAGCTGAAGCATACATTAAAAGATCAGGCTATTCACCTGAATGATATTTCGACTGCGGCAAAAACACCTGATGCGCAGATGGCCTTTTGTATTGATACCCGTTCAGAATTAATTCGACGTAATGTAGAGTCAAAGGGTAATTATGAAACCTTTGGGTATGCCGGATTCTTTGGGATCGCCATGGACTATGCTAATCCAGATGATGGGATTACCCGCAAATCTTGTCCGCCAATTGTAGGTTCTGCGTATACTGTAAGCGAAAGAGCTCAGGACAATAAAGCCAAAGTGGTACAAAAACACCATGCGAAGAATGCGCAGTGGAACTTTTTCCAGTACTTCTTAAAACGCATGAAGAATATGTTGCCTTCAGCCTTTGGCTATGTGGAGGGGACAGGAGTTTTCTACGGGATTGCGAGTATACTCCGCACCTTATTCCCGGGTTGGTCGTATCGCACGCTGCAGAAACAAACTTCTTCATATGAAACAGTCTGCGAACCGCACATGAATCTCGCTGAAGAAGCACATCAGCACAATCATGATATTCCGCTAACACAAAAAGTAGGCATTGTTAAATCTGCTTTTGACCTCACAGGGTGGAAAAATTTCGCACCCTTAGTACTTTTTGCAGGACACGGCAGTCACTCGGCCAATAATCCCTTTGGATCCAGTTTAGATTGTGGTGCTTGTGCGGCAAGCCCGGGGAAACACAATGCACGTATGTTGGCTAAGCTTGCCAATGAGCCACAGGTAAGAGACCTACTGGCAACAGATCATGGATATATGATTCCTAAAGAAACAATCTTTATCGGTGCACAGCATAATACCACTACTGATGAGATTGAGCTTTTTGACAGCCATGTTCCCGCGAGTCATCAGGATAGAGTAGCGCAATTAAAACGAGATTTGAAAAAGGCTCAGCAGACCGCCACTCAGGAACGCTTAGGGATTAAAAATGGTGTTCGCACGGCCCATCAAAAAGCCAATCACTGGGGAGAAACACGCCCGGAGTGGGGACTTGCTAAAAATGCCAGCTTTATCGTGGCTCCACGATCACTTACTAAAGAGGTGAATCTAGATGGTCGCTGCTTTTTACACTCGTATGACTGGGAGCATGATAAAAAGGGAAAAGCCCTGGAAGGAATCATGCAAGGACCTATGGTGGTTACTCAATGGATCAACAACCATTACTACTTCTCTACGGTGGACAATGATGCCTTTGGCGGCGGATCTAAAATCACGCATAACATCACAGGACGTTTTGGGGTAGTACAAGGAAATGGGGGAGACCTTAAGATGGGATTACCCTTGCAATCGGTCAGCCAAACCGATACTCAAGGCTACCACAAGCCGTTGAGACTTTCGGTACTGATCCATGCACCGGTGCAACGCATTTCAGAAATTCTGTTGCGCAACGAATCGCTTAAGACCTTGTTGGATAATGAATGGATCTACTTAATGGTCATGGATCCAAAGCAACAGAACGAAGTGTTTACCTACGGCAAAAACATGAATTGGGAAGGCGATACTCCTCCAATTAGTAAAACTAAAGTAATTAAAACCAAATCAGTACCTGAACTTGTAGATGCCTAAGGTTGAATTAGCCCAGTTAGAAAATTCCTCTTTGTAATAAAGAAGGAATTTTCTTTTTTATGAAAAATTCAGGAATCGATGCTATCTTAACAACTTATTGGAGTATCCTTATTCATGAGATGACAAATAATTGTACTCTTAACTAAATTAATATGAAGAGATTCTACCTTGGGGTGAGCTTAATATTACTATTGTCTCACACCATTAACGCTCAGGATTATATAGATCTGGTAAAATTTTCCTACAACAATACTACGTTTGATAATGGCGATAGTAATGCCGAAACCGAAGCAAGTAATACCTACTTAGAAGTATACGTTCCACTTCCCGTAACCAGCAAAACTGTAGTAATTGGTGGATTTACCTATGAAAATACCAGATTAGGTTTAAACTTTACGGACGACCGAAGTAACCTCATTATGACACGCCTAAATGCAGGTATAAAACGTGACCATGGCAATAAATGGAGCGGAACCTATATTGTATTGCCAAAATTAGCCTCAGATTTTGATGATCTGGGTTCTGAGGATTTTCAAATAGGAGGTCTGGCACTATTAGAAAAACGCTATTCCAGTAGCTACTCCCTTAAATTTGGAAGTTATTTTTCAACCGAAAATTTTGGAACCACGCTCACTCCGTTAGTAGGACTTTGGTATAAATCTGATAATGATAAATTCTATATTAATGCCGTATTACCTATACGAACAGACATTAAATATTCGTTTACAGAGGCTTTTGGTGTGGGCGCCAATTTAATTACCTCTATAAAATCCTATCATCTTACTCAAACGATCGACGATCTATATGTGCAAGAAGAATCTATACGATTTGCACTTTTTGCAGCGTATGGATTTTTTGATGATACATTAATTATACGAGGTAAAGCAGGATTAGATACCACAGATTTTGGTGTTTATAATCAAAATGATACGGTTGGATTGCAAATACTTACATTTCAAGTGGGAGGTGATGACCGCATACGCTTGAATTCAGAATTTGAAACTGCTCCTTTCTTTGGAATTGATCTTATTTTTCGAGGGTCACTTTAACGTTATACCACTATTTAGTTATAGGGACAAGATTTGAGATTTAATGTTAGGATGTGAATTGAAATTCGCGGTATTCCTTATGGACAGATTTGAAATCATTACCTAGTAATAGCCCTATTAAGCCTCCATTACTCCACATACCACTATCCTGTGCTGGACGCACAGGTGACTTAAATCAATCTTTTGTTCCGAAAAGCAATTCCGGAGCCTGATTTGAGATAGCGTTCAAAGTCGTATGCTTTTTGTTTTTCTAAGAAAAACGCGACGTGTACAAGTTCTACAGGAAGTTTATTTCTTGTAAAGCTTACTTCCCCGCGTTGATGCGCTTTGAGTCGTTGGCTAAGGTTTGCCGTGAACCCGGTATAATATTTCCCATTAGAGCATTTTAAAATGTATATAGCGTATGGAAGCGGTATCATTGTCATACCACAAAATAAGAAATTTAGATTAATTTCATCTGTGCATGTGTTGTGCTGAGTAACTACCATCCTCTTTCGCGTAAGGCTTCAGAGGATTGGATACCCTCTTTCGCGTAAAGCTTCAGAGGATTGGATACTCCCTTTCGCATAAAGCTTCAGAGGATTGGATACTCCCTTTCGCATAAAGCTTCAGAGAATTGGATACGGATTTACATATTGAGGGTATAGCAGTTTATTTAAATAAGAAGAAAAAAGTAGTGGACGGCGTCCACCGAAGCCCTGAACGGAATATATAAAAACACAAAAAATTTTGACTAGAATAAAAAAAGCCCTCTTTCGCATAAAGCTTCAGAGGATTGGATACGGATTTACATATTGAGGGTATAGCAGTTTATTTGAATAAGAAGAAAAAAGTAGTGGACGGCGTCCACCGAAGCTTGCAAATCGTGAATCTCTAAGTTAGCTGAAGTATTATATAAAAGAAAGCTTGCCGTCGCTCAAAATAGAGCTAAGGCAAGCGAAGGTGGAGTCGGAGGGGTTCGAACCCTCGTCCAAACAAGGTATTCAAGAGCTTTCTACACGCTTAGTTTTTTCTTGGGTTTTCGTGATGATCCTGGCAAAAAACAACCTAGACCATCCTTATTCTCACTTTGGGTTTCACCCTCACATCAAGACCCTGTGGGGGCTAGGTTTACTTTTACGAAGTCTCTATATCAGTCGCCGCAAACCAAGGCTGCTGAGAGACTTCCTGCTTGTTCGTCTTACGAACCGAGGCACATCCTACTATAATTCGGATTATGCAGCTAGGGCGTAGTTATTCTCGCCGTTTAAAAAGTGTGAAACATGAGATTTACGAACTGTGTTCCAGCGTTCGGCGTGCTTACCATTCAATACATCCTGCTGTCAAAACCAAGTCGACCCCGATTTTTTAGTGATGAGTTGAGATCGATGAGTTTTGAGTAATAAAGTTTGACTCTTAGAGCTGTGTGCTATATTTCTAAACTCTAAACTCTAAACTCTGAACTCTGAACTCTGAACTCTGAACTCTGAACTCTGAACTCTGAACTCTGAACTCTGAACTCTGAACTCTGAACTCTGAACTCTGAACTCTGAACTCTCTACTCTGAACTCTGAACTCTGAACTCTGAACTCTGAACTCTGATAAGAGTGTAAATGTACTACAAATAAGCTAAAAATATGCCAATTACTTCTTATTAATCGTAGCGCGATCGCTTAAGGTTTTTACTGTAACCTCAGGGCGTCCGTAAAGGTTGATCGTGGTTTTATCTTTTGCATAAACCGTCACATTGTCACTTACCAATACATTTACTTCACTTTTGTCTAAAGCCGTGAGCTGTGCAGTTTTCAGTTCAAAATCAGTTCCGTTATAATGGGTTCCTCCGGCGATGGTCAGGCTAACTTCGTTTGCTTTTCCCTCCATGTCAAATTCTGCCGACTCTTGTAAATTTATGGAACCTGTATCAATGTCCAGTTCTCCCTTTACATCACTGCGATCGGTAAGGTAAAAATCGATATTCTCTGCTTTGCCATCAACCTCAACTAAGCTATTATCCTTTAGATTAAGGTTAAATTGAGTAGTTTCTATATCTATTTCTATTTGACTGCCACCACTACCCGTCACAGATAGAAAATCTGTGGTAAGTAAGCCATCGCTTTCAAAGCGACTGTCATTTCTAAGGGAAATGTATTCTAAGTTTTGCGCAGTTAAATACACATTCAATTCTTTGCTTTTGGTAATACGTTGTGTAGTGTAAATACGTAAGACGCTATCGACCACTTTAAACTGCACCACGCTCACCAAATTTTCATCTGTGGTAAGTACATAGTTATCGGTAAAGCCTTGTTTCATTTTTACCTTAATATCATCACTGATTTCAACCGAGTTGAAGCTACCTTGAATGTTGTTGGACACGGTGACCACCTCTTTATTTCCTTCAATTTTGGCTTTTTTGGTACTCCCACAGCTCACTAGAAGTAAAATAGAAAAGAGCGCAAGTATAAATTTTTTCATGTGTTTTATTTTAGGTGAAGAATACGACAAATACCACCCTGCGGTACTTAAAGAAGTATTAAATTTTAGCGCATAGAAAATAATTCATAGCAGTAGGTTTTAGGTGTCTTTGAAAAACTGTATTTTTCGGTATTATTGAATACATCAACTTATGAGTAAACTTACCTTTGCCTTTATCAAAGAGCGTAAAAGTCCGCCAGACCGTCGCGTTGTCTGCACTCCGGCACAGTTACATGCAGCCGATAAGGAATTTAAGAACGCTGATTTTGTGGTAGAAGCTTCAGATATCCGGGTATTTTCAGATGAGCAGTACCGCGAAGAAGGCATAGACGTCGTAAGCGATGTATCTCAAGCAGAAGTCATGATAGGCGTGAAAGAAGTGCCGATTGAGGCACTGATTCCGAATAAAAAATACTTTTTCTTTAGCCATACCATTAAGAAACAGCCTTATAACAGGGATTTGTTAAAAGCCGTGTTAGAGAAAAACATCGAATTGTACGATCATGAAGTGATCACCAGAAAATCGGGTGCCCGGCTTATTGGTTTTGGAAGATACGCCGGGATTGTAGGAGCCTACAACGGGTTTAGAGCACTAGGTTTGCGGGAGAACTTGTTTGAGTTGCCGAAGGTAGAGCACTTGCCGGATTACGCCCAGGTCAAAAAGGAATTGAAGAAAATAGCACCTAAATTACCTCCTATCAATATTGCCATGACCGGAAGCGGAAAAGTAGCCGGCGGCATTAGGGAAGTATTGGAAGTGTTGCACGTGCATGAAGTAAAACCCAAAGAATTTTTACAATTACGCCAGTTTAAAAATACCCAAACGGTGTTTACGCGTTTACAGGTCACTGATTACTACATCAGAAAAGACGGATACGTTCCGACCAAGACCGAAGTATTTAATAATCCAGAACTACTGCACTCCAACTTTATGCGGTTTGCTAAGGTGGCCGATATGCTCATCACCGGACATTTTTATGGCGATGGCGCGCCTTATTTCTTTACGCGGGATGATGCAAAACACGAAGACTTTAACATTAACCTGATCGCCGATGTATCGTGTGATATTGACGGACCTATTGCCAGTACGTTACGTCCATCCACCATTGAAAATCCCTTTTATGGGTATGATCCACACACCGAAAAAGAGGTAGCTTACGATCAAAAAGGAGCGATTACAGTGATGGCAGTAGACAATTTACCCTGTGAATTGCCTAAGGATGCCAGCGAAGGATTTGGAGCGCTATTTTTAAAGCATGTGATTCCGGCATTTTTTAACGGAGATAAAAGCGGAGTTTTGGCGCGAGCAAAAATGACTGAAAAGGGTCAGCTCACAGAACGTTTTTCATATCTGCAGGATTTTGTGGAGGGGAGGGAGTAGCCGAAGCCATGTATCCAGTAAAAATCTTAGTCATAAGGAGCAAGAGCATTGCAAATCCTAGAATAAAAAACCAACCCATTTTATACTGAAATGGATGAAGTACTAGATTCAGTATATCTTGCAAGAGTACCAAAGGATTAACCAAAATATCCCACGAATTAAAACGAAGAAATCTCCCCAAATACACCCCAAAACTTACTAGAAAAGGTAACAGGTAAAAAAACAGGTTGAGCCATCTGGCTGAAGCATGCCTTTTAAAAACCAGTTTCATCTGTTGAACAGATAGCACATAAAGCCATATGCCTGTTAGTGCAAAGCTTACAATGACGCTTGCGTCTAAAATAAACTCTATGCTAAAAGGGGTACTCAATTGTAGGTGAATTAGATCCGTGAGAATATACGGTGCGTTAGGCAGAAACGCCAGCCAAACTAGTCCTAGTATGAGTGTCCTAAGTTTAGAGGCTTTTTCCCGATGCAAGAGGTAAGAACTTAGTACAAAGGGCACATAAGCGAGAATGAGATTCCACACTAAAAAGAGCAAAAAAAAGGAGTTTAGCAATTTAACTCTGAGTAAAAGAAGCACTGCACAGCATGCAGTTGCTGCGCTTAGCCGAGATAAAACGACGAAATGCGTATTAATGTAATTGCGTGTAATCATGTGTAACATGTTTATAAAGAACTAATGATACAACTGCTCCTAGTGAATAGGCGAGGAGATCGAAAACATCAAAGGTGTTTCCCAAGATAATTCGTAAAAGCTTATGATCACTCGTGAGATGCTGAGTGATTCCGGTATATTGAACGCATTCAACTGCCACGGCGAATATCCAAGCCACTCCTATACAGGGGTAACATCTATTTGGAAGAAATGTATGTAATGCGCAGATCATCAACATCACTACCAATACATCTCCCACAAAACCCCGAATAAACGGGTGGGTGACGAAAAGGGCAATGATCACTTCTAACACAAGTAGAAGGATAAACAAATAAAAAGAAGTAGGATTGAACCTCATTGGCTTAGAGATAAAAAGGACCTTAGCCTGGTAGTTGGCTAAGGTCCTGATCTATACGAAAGGATTAGGTGGTCCAGTCAATTTTACGTGAAACAAACATGACCAGTGCAAGGATAATAAACAAGCCTATGCTACCTACCAGTAAGGCATAATCTTCCAACTGGATAATCACATAGATAAAACTGTACAATGCCGTGAGGGAGCATAAGATAAACACGGGGAATTTGATGTTTTTTAAGATGCTCTTCGCATAAATGGTAATGAGGAGCACGACTGCAATCCCTGCGGTAATGTAGGCCTTCATAAACGAACTGTGCTCAGAGATGGACACCAGCAAGGTGTAGAACATAGTGAGTGCCAGTCCAATCATGAGGTATTGAAAGGGATGAATGGAAATGCCGCTCATGGTTTGAATTAAAAAGAACACTAAAAAGGTGAGCGCAATGACTAGAAATCCATATTTAGCAGAACGTTCACTCTTTTGATAATCATCTACCGGGACGAAAAAAGACACTCCAAACGCAAACTCATTGAGGTTGGGCAGGGTCTTAAAGAACTGTTGTTCAAACTGCCGATTGGTTTGAAAAACATTCCACGTAGCAGTAAACCCTTCGGGAGATACTACTTTTTGATCATTTTCTTCGGGTAGGAACGCACCTATAAAGCTTGGATCAGGCCAGTCGGAGCTCATGCTAACGTGCGTTTCTTTTCCGATAGGAATAAATTGAACGCGCTGACTGCCATTGGTCTGTAGCGTAAAGTTGAAGTTGACGGGTTTTTCCTTCGGAAGCATCTCTTCTTTCAGTGGGGAGCTTTCTAACTGCTGAAGAACAATCTCATTGTAGCGTATTTTATCCTGATGTTGATACTTAGGCGTAAAAAGTGTCTTAGCGTTGTTCAGCTCAAGCTCCACTTCGTTCTTGATGCCTTTTAAATTGGAGGTTTTTAAGATGACCGAAGCTTTATCCCACAGGATATCTTCTGGCTTGAGGTCTTTTGCCTTAAAATTGGGGATTCCAAACGATCCATACACCTCTAACACAGAGGAATATACCGTGGATTCAAAAATACCGTACTTCTTTTGTGTGGCGTCCACCTTAGCATCAATATTGAGCTTGTCTGGGAAAAAGTAACCGTAATTCAACTTAGAAATAATTTCTTTAATCGGAGTATTGTTAGAGGTGTAGCTTATTTTCTCGCTATAGGTATAATAGGGGACTTTTAAGATAGGCCCTTCAAATAAGAGTTCGCGTCCCCATTTTTCGTTGATCTCTCTCACAACCTCTTGTTTTCTAAGGGATCGTTCAAAAATTAATTCCTTGACAAAAGCCAAAGGAATAAGCAAAAGTAAGGTGAGTGCACCCACCATAAGTAGACGCGCAGTGATAGAGGTTTTAAGCCAGTTGACAAAACCGGATTTAGAAGAAGGGTATTGATTCATAAGTATAGATTTAAAGTACTTTGTTTTTCAAAGTAAAAGATTAAAAAAAAGGGTTAAGGTTTATGTATTAATTTTTCAATGGCTTCAATATGTTTTTTAAAGGCTTGTTTTCCTAAGCGTGTAGCCTTGTATTTGGTGTTTGGTTTTTTACCGATAAAGGATTTTTCTATCGTGATATAGTCTGCCGATTCTAAGGTCTTTGTATGGCTGGCCAGATTACCATCGGTTACATTGAGTAATTCCTTGAGTCGATTAAAATCGGCATCCTCATTCACCATCAAAATGGACATAATGCCCAGCCTGATGCGATGATCAAATAATTTATTAATGCCGTCTAATAATCCCATTAGTTCTTCTCTTGACGGTACATGATTGCCCCGTAAATGATATGAAATACACCAAAGCCTATAATCCAAAACCATAAGCCGTATCCCGGGTAAGCAGCACACACTAACCCGATAATAATTTGACCGTATCCCAAGTATTTTATAGTACCTAAGGTATATTTAGAAGCATTCACTAAGGCTAATCCATAGAATATAAGCATGAGGGAAGCCGTTAAGCCATACTGCTGACTTTGTAGTTTAATCAAAATATAGATTCCGCCGGTGACTAATGGAACCAGAAAATTAATCAGTAGACGCTTGGTGGTTGCGTTCCAAAATTTCTCGTTGTTTTTTTTGGCTTTTCTGCGGGTAAGTACATAAGCTGTTAGCACACTCAATCCTAATATACTAAACAACACCACGATCAGCATATCAAAACGCCAGCTGTTGATGATGAGGTAACCATCGTGGGGGAGCAGGTAAAAGAAGGCGATGGCCGCACCTAGGATGGCGTAAATCCCTGCCATGATGCCCGATAATCCGCTAAGGGATATAAAGCGGGAAGAGGAGTTCATCAACTCCTTAATTTCAGAAAGGTCTTCTAAATATTTATTTGACTCCATATCAAAGTGCTTTGAAATACAAAGTAAATATAAAATTCTCAGTCATACAAGTAAAAAAGAATAATAGTTATATTGGTTGACCATGAATCCGGCAGAAGAATACATCCTACGACAAGCAGAGCCGCATCGCAGTATGCTGTTGCATTTGCAGGTCATTATAGAACATACGGTTCCTCAGGCAGCGTTAAAATTTAAATGGAGCATTCCCTTTTATTTTCTCCATGATCAGATGTTTTGCTATCTCAACGTGCCGGCATCCAAGAAGTATGTGGATTTGGTGTTTGCAAAAGCCGATGAATTACCACTCTTTCATCCGTATCTGGAGAGAGATAAGCGTAAAAAAATGCGATCGCTGCGGTACACGCAGTTGGAAGAAATTAACGATGATGTGCTCATGAGCATTCTCACAGCTGCTAAAAAACTATATTAAAGTTTTTAAAATAATATAATTTTCGAATAAGATGCCTTTAAAATCTTTCTGCTGTTTTTTGACAATCTCATACTCTTTTGATATAAAGAAGGGTAGGGCGGTAATGCTCACATCAGAATGAATTTGAGCAGCACCTTTTTCTTTCGCTCTTGCTTAAATCACATCCACCAGCTGTTTTGCGATTCCTTTGCTTTGATGATCTTTATGCACAAAGAGCTTTTCAAAATAGTCGGTGCCTTTTAACGACGCAAAACCTACCAGTTTATTCTCATCAAACGCCAAATAGAATTCTTCGATCGTAAAAAAGTTTTGCAAGCGTTCAAGATCTTCTACGCTGGATGCCCAAACTTTTACCTGCTTTGCAGAATAGTCGTTCGCGTTTACGGTACGTACGGTTTGTTTGAATAATTCCTGTATTGCAGGAAGGTCTTGGAGATTTCCTCTACGAATAATCATGATTCATGGTGTAAGAAGATCTCTAAATATTTAATCTAACCTGTTTCGACAAGTTCTAAATGATATCAAGATCTTCATAGTCTTTGATTAGCATTGTCAGTCTGAGCCTGTCGAAGACGGCTGTGACGTGTTAAGATTACGGCGCTTCGACAAGCTCAGCGTGACACAATCTGTTACAAATTAATAACAGTTTCCCTCAATCTAACCAACCGCGTTAATAAGCCTTCGAGTAATGAAAGATCCAGCATGTTGGCTCCGTCACTTTTAGCATTCGCAGGATCAAAGTGTGTTTCCATAAAAAGACCATTTACGCCTGTGGCGATTCCGGCACGGCAGAGAGTCTCAATCATTTCAGGTCGGCCACCGGTGACTCCGCTGGATTGATTAGGTTGTTGTAAACTATGCGTGACATCCAAGACTACGGGAGCGTATTGCTTCATGGTTGGAACTCCTCTAAAATCAACGATCATATCCTGGTACCCAAACATGGTTCCGCGATCTGTAATCCACGCCTTGTCATTTCCACTATCCGTTACTTTTTTGACCGCGTGCTGCATGCTTTCGGGACTCATGAATTGTCCCTTCTTTAAGTTAACTACTTTACCGGTTTGAGCTGCTGCCACCACAAGATCGGTTTGACGAACCAAAAAGGCCGGAATCTGCAACACATCTACGTATGCAGCTGCTTTTGCAGCATCTTCGACTTCATGAATATCAGTCACGGTAGGAACATCAAAGGTGGTCGATACCTTTTGAAGAATTTTTAGCGCTTTTTCATCGCCTATCCCTGTAAAACTATCGATCCTGCTGCGATTGGCTTTTTTAAAACTCCCTTTAAAAACGTAAGGGATCTTCAACTCATCAGTGAGTTTTACAACTTTTTCGGCAATGCGAAGTGCCATCTCTTCGCCCTCAATGGCGCAGGGGCCGGCAAGAAGAAAAAAGTTGTTGGCGCTGGTGTGTTTCAGCTTCGGGATGTCTGCTAAATTCATAAGGATCAATTTCAATGGCAAAGATACATTTCTTGTCAGAACTTCACATGCGTGCAGAATCCTTTCGGCGCAAGCCAAATCAACTCGGCTAAAAATAGTATTTTAGACCCGTTAAGAACGCCACATGACCAAGAACATTCATACCAAAGATAATTTTACTCCGGCCGAAGTCGATCGAAGAACAAGCTTAGCCGGATTGCTTGAAGATTCGCCTATCCCACCAGAGGAGCTAATCGCAAATCTGGCGCTCTATATCCCCAAAACCGAATTTTCGCGCATGTTGTACATCCACGAATTGTACAAACAAATCCTTGATGTACACGGCGTCATCATGGAATTTGGCGTGCGCTGGGGGCAAAATATGGCACTGTATGAAACCTTTAGAGGCATTTATGAACCCTTTAACCGACTTAGAAAAATTGTGGGCTTTGATACGTTTGAAGGTTTTCCTTCAGTTCACGAAAAAGACGGAGATTCCAGCATTGTAAAAGAAGGCGGATATAACGTGACGAAGGGATACGAAGATTACCTAAAGCAAGTAATGAACGTGCGGGAGCAGGAGGGCGTTACTTCACCGCTGGATCGGCACGAACTGGTTAAAGGCGATGCCTCAAAAACCATTCACGATTACTTGCAGCGAAATCCACAAACCGTCATTTCACTCGCATATTTTGACTTTGATATCTATGAACCCAACAAAGAATGTCTGCAGGCCATTAAGCCGTATTTGACCAAGGGCAGCATCGTAGCGTTTGATGAAATCAACCATGAGGATTTTCCAGGTGAAACGGTTGCCCTGCGTGAAGTCTTTGGCTTGGATCGCTATAAATTGGTACATACTCCATACAGCGCAGCGCGGTGTTATTTAGTGATCGACTAGTGCAAGAAGACCGCTTTCATATCGAGTATTACTCCCCTAAAAAGCAAGCCGAATGGGACGCGTTTTGCGAAAATTCTAATCAGCAAAGCTTTCTTTTTAAACGTGACTTTATGGAATATCACGCTGATCGGTTTACAGACGCATCGGTGATGATCTATGCTAAAGGGAAGTTGGTGGGGCTACTGCTGGCAAATAGCCGGGAGGACGCGATCCACAGCCACCAGGGATTGAGTTACGGCGGATTTATCGTTAAGCCGATTATCAAAACACTGGACATGCTGGCGATGGTGAACGCTACGCTGAAGTTTTACGCTGAACGCGGAAAAAGACAGCTCCAGATTAAAACCTTACCATCCATTTATCGCAGCAAACCAACGGAAGCCGAAGCATTGGCCTTAGCTATGCTGAAGGGAACCATCACGAGAACAGATTCCTATTATATCATCGACTTAGCTGAAGGCTACCAACCCAACCGAAACCGAAAACGCGCCTTAAAGAAGGCAGAAGCGTCTGGATTAAAATTAGTTTCAGGATGTTTTGAGCCCTTTTGGAACAAGGTGCTTATTCCCAATTTAACCGAGAGATTTGGAGTCAAGCCGGTACATAGCCTAGCTGAAATTGAATTGTTAGCGAAACGTTTCCCAAAACAGATACACTGCTATGGAGCTTTTCTCAATGACGAAATTAAAGCAGGGGTCGTGATTTTTGAAACTAAACATGTGGCTCATTTTCAATACAGCTCTGGCACAGATTCCCGAAACGAGGATGGAGCACTTGATGTTCTGTTTGATGCGATAATTAAAAAATATCTTCGCAAAAAATACATCAGTTTTGGAAGTTCTTCAGAAGGAAACGGCACGATTCTAAACGAAGGCTTAGTGTATTGGAAAGAAAGTTTTGGTGCCGTTCCGCTTACGCAGCATTTTTATTCAATTCTCTTATCTAATCTGTCATCATGATCGCACGGTTACTTCATGCATACGGTTATGTTATAGTAGGTATGGTCTATATCGCCTTGCTACTGAGTTATTTTTATACCCAGGATCGTATCGAATATGCGAACGGCCAAGGAATGGATGGCGTAAAATATTTTACCACCACCTTACAGATGATGGAGAGCCAACCCATTGTAAATAAGGCCCCTTACGTCTATCGACTTGTTCCTCCATATTTAGCGGCGCAACTGCCGTTTGGAATACTCGATAATTTTTTAATCATCAATTGGATTGCGACCTTGATGAGTTGCTTGCTCTTATTTGGCTACGCTAAAGTAATGCTGAAAAATGCGGTACCTGCATTTTTGATCACGCTCTATTTTATGCTGCATTGGAGCGGATACTTGCGATTATACACCTACTATCCTGCGAATTGCGATACGGTGGCTATGGTGTTTATTATGTTAAGCCTGATTATGCTTAGACTACTCCACCAAGGCTTTACCTGGTGGAAATATCTTTTGTTCTGTATTATTTTATTTGTTGGTGTATTTACCAGAGAGTTTATTGCCTTTTTTGCATTTGGCGTATTGCTTATGAATCAGCCCATTCAATATAACGACGGAATTTTCAAGGTTCGCAAAATAAGGTTGATACGTCAGGTGGGTTTAACGGCCGTTTCTTTCGGGATCGGACTTATAGGAGTGTATATCACACACCAACTGGTCACGGCGCTACCGGATCAAGCCAGCAAATACGGTTTTTTACGCACGATCTACATCACCATGCACAGCAAATCCATCTTTATGCTGATCACGGCTTATTTTTATGTGTTTGGGGTGTTGTGGATTCCATTGATATACTTTTATAAGACTACGCTAGACTTCTTTAAATCTCAAAAATATCTAATCCCTTTATCCTTACTATCTATAGTGATCGCCTGGTTTGGGGGAGGGGATACAGAACGTTTTATCATTTGGTTTTTACCCATTACATTTTTAGTGATCGCACGTGTTTGGATGACGCACTGGAAAACCTTAAAATCTGCGTGGATTTTAATCCCGACATTGATTTCACTGCTCTTTACTACGCGGGTCTTTTTGGACATTCCGCAGGCTTTGGTAAAGGATACCGATATGACTGCGCTTCCGTTTTTTACGGTAGTACAAAATCAAGATTTTGTGGATTTACTTTCTTACGCAGGGCAAAAGGAGATTATTACGGCTACACTAGTTCAATACCTGGCACTATCTGCGTATATGGTGTTTATGCTTCAGCGAAAGCGAAAAGAGAAGCTGATAATATTTGAGCAATAAGAGCTATAGAATATAGAGCGCAGATCGTTATAATGATTGAGCTAATTTAAAATAACCAATAACCAATAACCAATAACCAATAACGATTAACGATACTCCGGATTTTCAAAGCCCCAGCGTGATCCATCGCTCCAGGCTTCTTTAGAGTTTCCGTAAGCGGGATATCCACCTTGTTCTTTTAGCATCTTCGCCAAATGCAGCATGTTATACGTCATAAAGGTGGTGTTACGGTTGGTAAACGCATTGTTTTTCGCATCAGTCTCTTCGTCTAAATAACTGGGACCGGGGCCTATCTCTCCAATCCATCCGCAATCAGCTTGCGGCGGAATTGAATATCCCACGTGTTGCAAGGCGTATAAAATTCCCATCGCACAGTGCTTAACCCCATCTTCATTTCCCGTGATGACACAACCGCCTACTTTACCGTAAAAAATGTATTGTCCTTTGTCGTTTGTTTTTCCGCTCATTGCATAGAGGCGTTCAATGAGTTTTTGAGCCTCACTTGATTTTTCACCCAGCCAGATGGGCGTACCCATCACCAGAATATCTGCTGCCATGATTTTTTCAAATAGTTTGGGCCATTCATCTGTTGTAGCACCGTGTTGGGTCATGTCTGGTTGAACTCCGGTAGCGACCTCATAATCTACTAAACGTAAGGTTTCTACCTGTACGCCTTCCTTTTTCATAATGTTGATGGACACGTCCATAAGGCCGCGGGTATGACTTTGGCGCGGAGACTTTTTTAAGGTACAATTAATATACAGGGCAGAAAGTGAGGTGAAATCGGGTTGGTTTTTCATTTAGATGTAGTGTATTTATCGTTGACCCTTTTAAAGCAAGGATAAGGGGAGTAATCTTTTGGATTCGGCGTTCTTTGGTGGCTTGCTGCTTCGCCTCCCTAATGTAGGTGCTGTATTCGCGTTGTTTTCCCGGAGTAAGTTGGTTGAAGGCGTTAGCTAAATTTGGGTGTTGTTGAAAGGCTTCTTTCAATTCTAATGGGATAACCACGTTCTTACTGGTGGCTTTGGATGGAAGCACTTTCCCTTCTATTTGAAGTTGAATGGCTTCGCGAATGTACGGCATGATGACTGATTCATTGATCTGATCCGCATTGGTAAAACGCATTTGGCGTAGTGCTTTTGTTTTTCCTTCTTGGGCATTTACTAAAAGGTTTTCCGGATCAGAAAGAAAGACTCCGTTAAAGAACCATAGTCCAAAGTGACGTTTAAAATCCCCCAAACCCAGTATATTTTTTTCATTCAAGGTATACACCGGAAAATTCCATTTCCACGTTTCGGTAAGTTCTGTTTGGTGTAAAAGACTCCGGAGCTGTAATACACCTTCTAAAAAAGGACGATCTCCTTTAAAAAATGCGTTTAATTTTTCCTGCTTGGTCACATTGAATCTATTTAGTTAAGAAATATCGCCAAAAAATCTCTAAAACGCCGTTAAAAAGGTGAATTTCGTTTAGAAACGAACTATTTTGAAGAAAATTTTCAACTATGGAGAACGATATAAGCTGGATAGAAAAAGATACGTTTGCGTCTAAAACAAGCAGAGGATTCATCGCGGGTATTGCCGGAGGTCTAGCGGGTACTGCCGTTAAAATGTTGATCGAACGCGTACTGCCGGTTCGCCGACCCAATACAAGGTCTGCTCAAGAAAAATTAGTAGATTCGATTAGTGAGACCATCACCGGGGATAAGCTAAGTGATACGAATAAAGAACTGGCCGCTCAATTGGTCAACTTACCCTTTGCTGCCAGTATAGGCGCCTCTTACGGGTACGCTAAAAGAGAAAAACCCGAATTTAATGCGATGGAAGGTGCCTTTCTTGGAGCCTCTACCTGGGTAGGTACCCACGAAGTATCTCTGCCAGCATTGGATTTAAAGAATAGTCCTGATGAAATTCCGTTAAAATATCAAGCTAGTGAACTTCTAGCCCACGTAGCTTTTGGAATCACGACCGAATTGGTACGAAGCTTTGTGATGCAAAAGTTGGAAGAGTAGTTTTCCTATGCCCTTCTCTCCTTAGAAGAAGGAGTCTTTATAAACTTCTTTTGTGTTTATCACATCAGTTAACTACTTGAAATTGTTTTTGATCCTTTTTACAGCGATTGTTTTTTCAGTCTCAAAATTTTCATTAATTAAAGTTGGAAAGTATGTTGGAATAGAGATATTCTAACCATCTAACCCCTCTCAGGATACCACTCACAACTTACCACAGTAATCTCATCGCTATCTTCATGCACCAGTTGCGCAAATTTATCGGTATCGTATAGGCCATCTTTCCCGCGATAATGATAGGGATAAACTTTTTTAGGTTTAAAATCCAATACTGCCTCCGCGGCAGATTCGACCGTCATGGTATACGGTAAATTCATACACACAAACGCCACATCAATATCCTTAAGATTCTGCATTTCTTCAGTCGGACCGGTATCACCAGAAATATATACGCGCTTACCATCCCGTTCAATCACGTAACCATTCCACTTTCCTTTGGGATGAAAATTTTTAGCTTCCTCCCGCACATTATACATGGCGACCGCTTCAATTTTAATGCTCTTGAGGGTTGTGGTATCCCCATTATTCATGACGTGTACCTTTGCCATATAATTATCCTTTAACTGTTCAGAAACATGTTTTGGCATGACCATGGTAGTCTTATCGGTAGTTACCGCTCCTAACACCTTTTGATCAAAATGGTCTCCGTGTGCATGGGTCACCAACACCATATCTGGTTTTGGGTATTTATCGTATTGCTCCACATCTCCCACCGGATCCACATAAATCGTAGTGTCATCCCACATCAATACCATGGAGGCATGTGAAATAGGATAAATTCTAAGGTTTCCTTCCACAGATTCTTTCATTTTTTCAGAGGACGTTGAATTCTCTTTAGCAGAGGTTTCAGCAGTTTTAGAAGTTTCTGCGGTGGTATTTTCTTCGGAAGAAGCTTGGTTCTCTTTACAGCTAGAGATCATGACAACAGCAGCCAATGCAAATACGATTTTTTTCATGGGTTAGATTATTTCTCTGAAAAATACAAACTCCGCGTGAAGATGTACGTTAAGGAGTTCTTAAGGTGTCCCAGTCATATAAAATGATTTTTGTTACCACATATCAGTCAAATTTGGTATAATATATTATTTAGTAAAGCCTAAATATTCGGCTTGATCCTTAAACTCAATTTGCTTACCTGTGGTCATCTGTACATAATTTCTAATAAAAAATAAACCTGTTCTAAATATATCTTCCTTATGATTTTTATCATTAAACCCACTGCTGAAGTATTCATATTCTGTCGTAGCATGAGAAATTCGAGTTAAATCACTTACGTATTTAGTGTCATCTTTATTCACATTCTTCATAATAGGAATAGTCAAAAATCCATCAGACATTGACCATACGATATCAATAAAATTCTTTATCTGATTATCTAATATTTCCTCTAAATGATTTTTTGGAAGAGATCTACGATTTATTTCCAAAGAAACTATGCCATAAAGGGGAGCCAAATATGCACTTACTCCATTTGGAGATATCATTTTTTCTTCGCGAACTTTTGATTTTAGCCCTTCTTTATAGTTATCTAGCACTTCTTTAGATCTCAAAAGGTGATCAATTGCTTTTTTAATTGATTTTTTGGTTAAGGTTCTTTTCACTTCTATAACTCCACAAACCGACTCCACAGGAACGATTTGTATATCAGAAAATCCGAATTTGTAGAGTGGAGGATTTCTATTATCAACTATAATGATATCATGCTGAATTAAGTTATTATCACCTTCTAAATTTTTCGTGTCAGTTATATAGCCGCTAACGACACCATATCCATGCGGAATATGTTTTTTTATTATTCCCTAAATATAGGATTCAATTAGTGTTCCAGAAGACTTTAACTCACCATTAAATGAATTATTCTTTGCTTGAAGTAGTATACTTGATTGTTCAATAATTAGCTGCAATTCCTTGTCGTATACATTTTGATGTTTATCTATTTTTCTCATTTCTTAAATTAAACTCCTAGCTTTTCCAATAAAATAACTATTCTCTTAATTTGACTTTTAATTAGTATTATCACAGTTTTTCCAGAGGAGTCACCTCAAACTTTTCTATATCCCAATTGGCTCTTTTCGCTCCGGCGTGATAACTGGATTCTAAAAAAGCAAGTAAGGTGGCTTTAGGATCTTTTTCTTTCAATAAATCATCATAGCGGTAAAATGCCATAGGGCTGCCGTTGCTGTCGATCCAGTTCGCTTCTTTAGGGTGTAAAGGTTCTTGGTCGATTCCATTGGGTGAGGGATAGGTGTAAGCATAAAATGCAGGTTCCCTTACCTCATCATCTCCTGCCCAAAAGCCAAAGCTAATGCATTCATGCGAGTAGGCATCTTTGTCAGACAAGCGGGCATTTTGATCCATCTTCGGCGCTTCTTTCCCGTTAAATCGAGTTATAGCTAAATCCATGTGGTGCCAGTACAATTGTACCGGGCAGGTCTTACCGTTGAACCGACCGCTAAATTCTGAAAAGACAGTATCCACCCAACGCATGGCTTCCCAAAACTTCTTGATGTAGGTCGCATCAAAATGATGGTAGGCCGTGATTTCATTAAATGCAGAAGTCACTCCCATATCAAAGGGTTCCTGGATAATTTCTGGCTGAATATCCAGTGTGTGCAGGCTTTCTAAAAACTGTGTGTAAAAGGCTTTGATGGGTAATCCATCCGTTAGAGGTATAACTTTAGTGGCACCCTTGCTGGTGGTAATCTCAACCTCCATGTCCAACACATTAACCTCTATGGTGAAGGTATGATAGCCGCCGTCATAGGGAATCGCAGAGGTGGTAAAACCCTTGCTGGAGATATAATGCGTGATATACCACCAATGATTTTTACGCGGAGTCATCTTTAATCGAACCTTCCCAATGATCTGAAAAATAAGGTGAAGGGATATTTTGCTTTTTTTCCATTCTTCTAAGGGGAGTTGAGGTAAATTATTCATAGCTTTCAACATTAAGAGGTATACTTCTGCGCAGTTAGCTCAGCGATTTTCACGATTACTTCGACTGCTTTTTGCATGCTTTCTACCGGAACATACTCATAACGCCCGTGAAAATTATGTCCACCGGCAAAAATATTGGGGCAGGGTAGGCCCATATAACTGAGTTGAGAACCATCTGTTCCGCCGCGAATGGGTTTGATGATTGGCATGATGCCTACTTCCTTCATCGCTTCTTCGGCAATGTCGACTATGTGCATCACCGGCTCCACCTTTTCTCGCATATTGAAATATTGATCTTCTATCTCAACTGAGATAGCATCTGTCTCGTACTGAGCATTAAGATCTGCCACCAGTTTCTCCATGATCTCTTTTCTGGCTTCAAAATGAGCCTTGTCGTGATCTCGAATAATATATTCTAAGTTAGTTTCTTCTACACTGCCTTTAATATCATGTAGGTGAAAAAATCCCTGGCGACCTTCAGTATGTTCTGGCGTTTCCAGCCGTGGTAAAGAATTAATAAAGTCGGTTGCCATATACATGCTATTAATGAGCTTACCTTTGGCATAGCCGGGATGAACTATTTTTCCCTTAATAGTGACCACAGCTCCAGCGGCATTAAAATTTTCATATTCCAGTTCGCCGATTTGACTGCCGTCTATGGTATAGGCCCATTCTGCGCCAAATTTTTCAACATCAAAGTGATGTGCACCCCGGCCTATTTCTTCGTCTGGTGTAAAGCCTATTTTTAGGTCTCCGTGTTTAATTTCAGGATGAGAAATAAGGTATTTGACAGCTTCCATGATCTCTGTAATCCCTGCTTTATCATCAGCTCCTAATAATGTTGTTCCATCAGTAGTGATAAGCGTCTGTCCTTTGTACAATTTTAAATCAGAAAAGTAATCTGGTGAGAGTACAATCTCTTCGGCTTCATTTAAGATGATGTCTTCGCCGTCGTAATCTTTATGAATTTGGGGATTGATGTTCGTACCGGTATAATCAGGGGTAGTATCATAATGCGAAATAAACCCTATGGCGGGTACATCATGATCCACATTACCGGGTAGGGTTGCCATCACGTAGGCCTTCTCATCAATACTCACATCACTTAAACCAAATTCTTTTAGCTGTTGAACTAAGAGATTTGCCATATCCCATTGTTTAGGAGTGCTGGGAGTGGTTTTACTTTTAGGGTCAGACTGAGAATCGACGGTTACGTACGAGATAAAGCGTTTAATGAGGTCGTTTTTGTTTGTCATGTATAGGTCTTAAAAGCTTAAAAATACAATCTTGACCTGCTATTCACCAAGAAATTTGCATGCAACTTTGCCAAGCCTTAGAGGATACGTTATTTTTGTGATCTACAAACCAGTACACATGTATAGATCGCTTGTTCGCCCTGCACTTTTTAGATTTGACCCAGAAAAAGTTCATTATTTCACGTTTTTGTGGATTAAGAAGCTAAGTAATATTCCGGGATTTTTATCACTTGTAGGAAAACGATATGTAATCCATGATAAACGACTTGAGCGAAACGTATTTGGATTAACATTTCCTAACCCGGTTGGGCTAGCAGCCGGTTTTGATAAGGATGCTAAATTGTACAAGGAACTAAGTGACTTTGGTTTTGGTTTTATTGAAATAGGTACCATTACTCCAAAAGCTCAAGAGGGCAATCCAAAGAAAAGATTATTTCGACTCAAAAGGGATCAAGCCATTATCAATCGCATGGGGTTCAATAATGAAGGAATGGAAGCGGCTGTAGCCAGGCTGAAAAAAAATAAGGGTAAGGTGCTTATTGGCGGAAATATAGGAAAAAACAAAACTACGCCTAACTCCGAAGCCACTCAAGATTATCTGTTGTGCTTTGAAGCTTTATTTGACCACGTGGATTATTTTGTAGTGAATGTGAGCTCTCCCAATACTCCCGGATTGAGGGAGCTACAAGACAAGGAGCCGTTGACTAAGTTACTCAAGACTTTGATGAAAGAAAACAGCACGAAATCTACCCCAAAGCCGATTTTGCTTAAAATTGCACCAGATTTAAGCAATGAACAGCTACTAGACATTATTGATATTGTAAACGATGCTGAAATCCACGGAGTCATTGCGACGAACACCACCATTTCAAGAGAAAACCTGACTGACAAGCATAAAACGGAAACCGGCGGACTTAGTGGAAAACCCTTAACTAATCGTGCCACAGAGGTCATTAAGTTTTTAGCCGAAAAAAGTAATCATGCTTTCCCTATTATTGGTGTTGGCGGAATCATGAGCGCGCAAGATGCACTGGATAAATTAGACGCAGGTGCGAGTCTGGTGCAGTTGTATACAGGTTTTATTTATGAAGGTCCCAAACTTGTGCGAGATATCAATAAAGCCATCTTAGCGAATTACTAATTTTTGCGTGATGGACTGATCGCCGGAAGCGACTTTGATTAAATATACTCCCGAAGCCAATGAAGAGATATCCATTGTTGTATTTTCTTTATTAGAGAATATGCTCATTACTTCTTGACCTAATACCGAAAAGAATGTAATTTCATGGGATGTAGCTTCGGCAGTAGAAACAGTGATTTTATCTGTCGCAGGATTAGGAAAAAGATCAACTGAAAATTTCTCGGTTATGGATGGAGTTGAAAGTACTTCCGCCAAGGAAAATGTTATTGTTCCCATCTTTTCTTGCGAAAAGGGCATTACGCCTTGTAGCGAAGAAATAGGTTGAGCAGGATTTGTATTACTGTTGCCCGACGTGTAATCTACCCCGTCATCTGTTCCGGCATCGTAGGGAAAGAGATCTATCACAATTTCATCCCTCCAGTTACCGGTATCATCCAGTAAGTTTACACTACTAACCGCGATAATCCAGTCTGGACTTGGAGCAATCATAGAAAGCAGTGAGATGTGAGAGAATTCTTGTGTAAGGGTAACGTTGGTTAAGGTAACCTGACCACTTGATGTGGATATTGCTCCCCCGTCTAATGCCTCCAGTGCGGTTCCTTCGGTTATAGCCTGATTAACTTCATTAAAAAATACATTGTTTGATCCAAGTTCAGCCACGTCCTCAACCCCTGGGCTTGCCATTTCTCCCATTTCCACAAAAGTGATGTTATCATCATGTATTGCACCTACAAGATTTGACCAATGCGCATTACCCGGCAGACTTCCACTTGTATGAGGGTGAGTAGACTGGCTCCAGGTACTGGTAAAAGTAATGTCGTAAGAAGCATCTTGCGCAAAAATTCCAAGTGTAAGTAATCCAAAAATGAGAGGTAGAAGTGTTTTCATAGTTACTTATTTTATAGATAGTCGATTTTGGGTAAATAAACTTACACTAAATTGGAGAAGATATTGTTTTTTTAGAGTTTTGATCTTCAATGGTAGAAATCCTATTTTCTTTTTGTTTTGCCACCACGGTGCTGGCACTTTCTCCGGGACCAGATAACATTTATGTTCTGCTTCAAAGTATTACCCATGGCACTAAATACGGGCTGGCGACTGTATACGGGTTAATATCTGGCTGTATTTTCCATACTACGCTCATCGCTTTTGGGGTTTCCGCATTAATAAAAGCAAACGATTCTATTTATATAGGGTTAAAGATCATAGGAGCATGTTATTTACTGTATTTAGCGTATAACGTATACACATCTTCTGCTCAGATTGAACTAAATGAAGACGCTGTTCCTAAAAAAACAACTCGGCAATTATTTAAACAGGGTGTTTTAATGAACATTCTAAACCCTAAAGTATCCTTATTTTTCTTGGCTTTTTTTCCGGGTTTTTTATTTAGTGAATCGCTGTCTAAAGTGCTTCAGTTTTATGTACTGGGCGGATTGTTCATGCTCGTATCGCTGATCATATTTTCTACCATAGCTGTATTATCAGGATCAATTTCTTCGGCCTTAAGAGAAAAAAAGAATCTAGGAGTAATGCTCAAATGGCTTCAAATTGTCGTGTTTGTGGGTATAGCGGTGTTTATTTTGGTGGGGTAGAGGCCTCACCCCAGTCCCTCTCCCGATCGGAGAGGAGAGCATAAAGCCAACAATTTTTAATTGAACTCAAAAATAAATTCCTCTCCCTTTGGGAGAGATTAGGTAAGGGCATTTTTACTCTTTTTCATTGCACATCCATCACCATGCGCGTATCTTTGGTTGCACAACCACACTGTATGTCGACTGTCAAACTTATTGAATGTCCGCGAGATGCCATGCAAGGCATTAAATCCTTCATTCCTACAGAGAGAAAGGTGCAGTACATTCAAAGTTTATTACGCTGTGGATTCGATACCATAGATGTGGGCAGTTTTGTATCTCCAAAAGCAATCCCCCAGATGGTAGATACAAGTGAGGTACTTGCTCAATTAGACCTTTCTACAACTAAGAGTAAATTGTTGGCTATAGTAGCTAATGTTCGCGGAGCTATTGCCGCTGCAGCGGAAAAGGAAATTCATTATTTAGGCTATCCGTTTTCTATTTCAGAGAATTTCCAAATGCGAAACACCCATAAAACCATCGCCCAGTCAGTCGAAGTTTTGCGTGAAATTTTAGCGATTGCTAAGAATGCTAATAAAGAAGTGGTGGTCTATATTTCGATGGGATTTGGTAATCCGTATGGAGATCCCTGGAATGTGGAAATAGTAGGGGAGTGGACCGAAAAACTTGCCCTCATGGGAACCAAGATTTTATCCCTATCAGATACCGTGGGCACCTCTAATCCCGAAAATATCTCGTACCTATTTTCAAATTTAGTTCCTAAATATCCTGGCGTTGAATTTGGCGCGCATCTCCATACAACACCTACCACTTGGTATGAAAAAGTTCATGCTGCCTATCAATCAGGATGTAGAAGATTTGACGGAGCCATTCAAGGCTTTGGAGGTTGTCCAATGGCAAAAGATGAACTAACCGGCAATATGCCTACAGAAAAAGTGGTGTCTTACCTCACCAAAGAAAAAACAGATTTTGGCGTTAAAATGACCAGTTTTGAATCTGCCTACAACGAAGCTACAAAGCTATTTACGGCGTATCATTAGGGTGATAAACTCCTAATTAAAACACCAGTACACAAAGAGATTTTACTCGCCTAGTTTTACCAAATTGTTAATTATTTATATTTATTCTAAATAAGTTTTGTCAGTTTCTTGCTGTACTATATTTTTGTGTCATTATTAAGAATTAGTCTAAATAAAAGAAACAGAAGTATGAAATTCACTAAACACCCTATTTTCATAGCTACCATTATGGCAGTTTCCTTTACTGCTTGTACAGATGACGATGACGCCACAACAGATGTTCAGTTAGAAGTACCTACTAATTATAACTTTACCCGTAATGGAGAAAGCACGGTGAATTTTAGTGGTCAGACCACCCGTATTCTCATGGCAGATGAATTAAATGATAGATTATTAGATTTTTCAATAGATGATGAGCTTTTATTAAATCAATTTAGTAATGAAAATGATCCTTTTTCTTCATCAGATTTAAATGATTCAGATAAAAGTATTAAAAGCAAAGTAGCAGCATCTGCAGATTACTTTAGTACAAATTTGACGTTGAGCGCAACGATAAAAAATACGCTGGAATCCTGGTTGTCAAAACAAGCGAATGAGATTTTTCCTTTTCAGGATAATTCAGCACAGGCAGGTGAAGCAGGGCAATTGGCAGACGGCGATAATGTGCGTTATGTCAACGCGCAGGGGTTAGAATTTAATCAGCTTTTTACTAAATCTCTCATAGGTGCTTTGATGGTAGATCAAACGCTTAACAATTATTTGAGTCCGGCAGTATTGGATGAAGGTCAAAATCGAGAAGAGAACGATAGTGATATTCTAGCCGAAGGAAAAACCTACACCACCATGGAGCACAAATGGGATGAGGCTTATGGCTATTTATACGGTACTTCTGAAAATCCGGCTAATCCTAATGATAAAATTGGAGAAGCAGATGATTATTTGAATAAATACATCGGTAGAGTTGAAAATGATGAGGATTTTTCAGGCATTGCAGAGCGAATATTCAATGCATTCAAGACGGGAAGAGCAGCTATTGTTGCGAAAGATTATGATATTCGTGATGAACAAGCAAATATCATTCAGCAGGAAATATCAAATATTATTGGTATTCGCGCGGTTTATTATCTTGAGCAGGCTAAATCTGGTATTGCAACTGAAAATTGGGGAACTGCTTTTCATGATCTCTCTGAGGCGTATGGATTTATTTACAGCCTTCAATTCACAAAGAATCCTGCAACAAATCAGCCCTACTTTAATGCTGCAGAGGTCGACGACTTACTTACTGATCTTATGGATGATGGCGAAGATGGTCTTTGGGATGTAAGTGTAGAAACCCTGTCAACTATTTCAGAAATCATTGCGGCAGAATTTGATTTTACGATTGAACAAGCTGGAAGTTAACGTTAAATATTGTTTAGTTAAGTTGAAAAGGGAGACCACTCTTTTCCAGAACGGAATCCCTTTTTTAAATTTGCAAAAAAATTTAAAATGAAGAAAATAGCCTTTCTTTTAATTGGATTTATACTTTTAAATTCCTGTGAATCTGATAGCACAGATACTCCTCAATCTGATACATTTGATCGTACAGAATTATTGATTAATTGGGCAGACAATATCATTATTCCCTATTATCAAAATGTAGATGTTGCTCTCTCTCAACTTAGAACAGAGGCAGAAGATTTTACAGCAGATCCTTCAATAAATTCATTGAACAATGTAAGAGAAAGCTGGAAAGCGGCATATCTTATATGGCAACGTACAGCTATGTTTGAAATTGGACCGGCAGAAAATAATGATCTTAGGTTAAATCTCAACACTTATCCTGTGAATGCTACTACGATTGAGGCTAATATCAATAATCAGAATGTGAATCTCACGCTACCCTCAAATCGTACCGCTAAGGGTTTTGGTACAATTGACTATTTATTGTATAATGAAACGACAGAGGATGATATTATTGCTCAGTTTTCGACAGAGGATGGTTCAGCTCTTCGTTCAGCTTATTTAATGCAAGTGATTGATGATATGCAAACCTTGATCAACCTAGTGAAAGAGCAATGGCAAAATTCTTATAGAGATGAATTTGTAGGTAATTCAGGTTCATCTGCAACAGCTTCGGTAGATCGATTTGTGAATGATTACATTTTCTATTATGAAAAATTTCTACGCGCAGGTAAAATGGGAATTCCGTTAGGAGTATTTTCCGGCAATAAGGAGCCTCAAACATTGGAAGCATTTTACGAGGGAACTCTTGCAAAAGAACTTTTTCTTGAAGGATTGGATGCCACACGTGATTTCTTTAATGGAGAACATGTGAATGAAACAACTTCAGGCGAGAGCCTTTATTCCTATCTTCAAGAACTCAATGAACTTAAAGATGGTGCCAATTTAGGAGATTTGATTAACGATCAATTTGATCTTGCCTTTACTAAAGTACAGGAATTAGATACATTTAAAGCAGAAATAGAAGATAACGATGTACCCAATGATATGCTAGGGGCATACGAAGAAGTACAGCGTTTGGTGCCACTTTTTAAGGTGGATATGGTCTCTGCTATGAGTATCAATATTGATTTTGTAGATGCAGACGGGGATTAGTATTGTCTGGTATTGTTTCTACATATCTCAATAGAACCACAAAGGCCGCTCCCTTAGCGGTCTTTCGTATTCTTTTTGGTGGTCTAATGCTATTTAGCATCATACGTTTTTGGAGCTACGGCTGGATCTCAAAAATGTATATTGAACCCTCTTTTTTCTTTAGTTATTACGGTTTTGAATGGGTAAAGCCGTTAGGAATATATACATATATCTTATTTATTATATGTGGTATTTCTGCCCTTTTTATCTTACTTGGCTTTAAATATCGTGTGTCGAGTGTTATCTTTTTTCTAAGTTTCACTTACATCGAATTGATGGATAAAACCACTTATCTCAACCATTATTACTTTGTTAGTGTGGTGAGTTTCATGCTTATTTTTTTACCCGCACATCATTATTTTTCTGTTGATGCTATGCGAAATAAAATGTTGAGCAGCCCGGTAGTGCCTAGTTGGACCATAGATGCGATTAAACTTATGATCACACTGGTTTACTTTTATGCCGGCTTGGCGAAATTAAATTCAGATTGGTTATTGGATGCCATGCCTTTAAAAATCTGGTTGCCCTCAAAAGTAGATACCCCTTTTATTGGCAATTTAATGGCAAAAGAGTGGGTGCAATATGCCTTTAGTTGGATAGGAGCGATCTATGATCTGTTGATTCCGTTTTTTTTGTGGTTTGGAAACCGAAAATGGATTGCATTTACCGTCGTCGTAGTTTTTCATATGCTTACCTGGGTATTATTTCCTATCGGAATATTTCCCTACGTAATGATCTGTTCAACGTTGATTTATTTTTCTGCAGAGTTTCATGAAAAAATTATCGATAGACTCACAAAGCTTCTGAAAATTACACCTCATTCATCAGCACCGGTAATCCTTCAGAAGAGATCATCAGGGACAATCGCACAAGTCATTGTGGGATTGGTTCTGTTTATTCAATTGCTTGTGCCGTTTAGATATCTGGCCTATCCCGGTGAACTTTTTTGGACAGAAGAGGGGTATCGCTTTTCATGGCGCGTCATGTTGATGGAAAAAACCGGATACGCGCAATTCAAAATAGTTAACAAAGAAACAGGTAAATGGTTTTATGTTAATAATACAGATTTTTTGACCTCCTTTCAGGAAAAACAAATGTCCTTTCAGCCAGATTTTATAGTAGAGTACGCTCATTTTTTAAAAAAGCATTTTGAAAGCCAGGGTCATCGACCCATCGGCGTTTTTGTAGATAGTCACGTGGCCTTAAATGGGAGATTGAGCCAACCATTTATTGATCCGACCATAGATTTAAGTACCATAAAGGACTCGTTTAGTTCAAAAAAATGGATATTGCCGTTCAATGATGAAATTAAAGGTTTGTAATATACTTGCCCTAATGGGCTTTTGTTTTATTTCAATTGGACAAACGTACCAGGTGAAAGTTCAAGATGGTGGTGGAAACCCTATTAAAGGCACCGAGGTATTTATCGAAGAGATCGATAAGACCTTTTACAGTAACGCGCAAGGTTCATTTACAATAACCGGTCTCACTCCAGGAACATATACCGTGCTGGCTTTTTCAATGGCATATCAGATTTTTCAGGAACCGGTAATATTTGATCCTTCAAAGACCATTACTATAACGCTTGAGCCCTTAGGAGAGGAACTAAACGAAGTAATTATTACCCAGCAACGTCAAAAGCTCTTTAGTCTTCGTCGCTTAAAACCTGTGGAGGGAACTGCTATTTACGCGGGTAAAAAGAGTGAAGTGGTATTACTCGAAAATATCGTAGGTAATATTGCGGCAAACAATCCGCGACAGATTTACAATCAGGTAGTAGGTTTGAATATTTATGAGGATTGTAATGCAGGTTTACAACTCAATATTGGCGGGAGAGGATTAAACCCAAATCGCTCTGCAAATTTCAATATTAGGCAAAATGGATACGATATAAGTGCAGACGTGTTGGGTTATCCAGAGAGTTATTATTCCCCACCGCCAGAGGCGCTGGAAGAAATACAGATTGTAAGGGGAGCCGCATCACTCCAATACGGGACTCAATTTGGTGGCTTGATTAATTTTAAATTCAAAGAACCAGATCCCACTAAAGAAATTGAATTAGTGACCCGGCAGAGTATAGGCTCTTTTGGATTATTTACCAGTTTTAATAGTCTTGGAGGCAAAGTGGGAGACCTGAGTTATTACACCTATTTTAGTTATAAAAATGGAGAATGTTTTAGATGTAACAGCGGGTTTGACTCAAAAAATATCTTCGCTTCACTGGCGTATGATTTTTCAAAAAAAACTAAGCTAAAACTGGAAACGACGTACATGAATTATCTGGCGCAGCAGCCCGGCGGAATTTCAGACGCACAGTTTTACGAAGATCCATCCTTTACGAATAGAGCGCGTAACTGGTTTAAGGTTGATTGGTTATTATACGCCTTGCAGTTGGAGCATATATTCTCTCAACAAACCAAGGCCAGTCTTCAGTTTTTTGGATTAGATGCTTCAAGAAGTGCTGTAGGCTTTAGGGAAAATCGAGTAAATACGGTAGACGACCCTAATGAACAAAGAGAATTATTGGTGGATAATTTTGTTAATTGGGGTGCAGAGGCGCGGGTTATTACAAAGTATGCGTTAAAAGAAATTCCAGCAACCTTACTCGTAGGAACAAAATTTTACCAAACCAATAATGATCAGCGGCAAGGACCGGGATCTGCTTCAGCAGAACCGGATTTTAATTTCGCTACAGAAGAATTCCCTAACTATCCACGGCAGGCAAATTTTGATTTTCCCAATACCAATCTGGCATTTTTTGGAGAAAATATTTTTGAGCTTTCTGAAAAATTCAGCATTACCCCGGGATTTAGATTTGAATACATCAAAACCGAAAGTGAAGGCTCATTTAAAAATATTGTGGTTGACCTGGCTGGGAATGTTCTATTAAATGAAGAAATTGACGATTCCCGAAGCTTTGAGCGTAATTTTATCTTGCTGGGTTTAGGATTTTCTTATAAACCAACTTCGGCAGTGGAATTTTATGCCAATGTATCTGAAAATTACCGATCAGTAACCTTTAGCGATATACGTATCACGAACCCTAATTTTGTGATTGATGAAAACATTGAGGACGAAAGTGGTTATACTGCAGATATTGGAGTTCGCGGCAAATACGAAAACTTATTTTCTTACGATGTAAGTGCTTTTGGATTGTTTTATAACGGCCGTATTGGTGAAATTCAGCGTGAAGAGACTAGAATTGATGTCAATGGGAACGAAATTGGAACGGGCAGATTAATACGCTTTCGATCCAATATTGGAGATGCATTTATCTATGGATTTGAAAGTTTAATCGATTGGAATGTAAAAAATACCTTGCTATCTAATACGCCGAACCTTCGGTTAAATCTATTTAATAATTTGGCCCTCACTCGATCCGACTATACTTCTTCTGATAGTAATGGGGTAGAGGATAATCGGGTAGAATTTATTCCGCAGGTAAATCTAAAAAGCGGACTTAATTTTGGTTATAAAAATTTTCTGGGGAGTCTTCAATACACCTATATTTCAGAACAATTTACAGACGCCACAAATGCCCCTCAGGACGTTAATGATAGTCAAAGTGGTATAATAGGCAGTATTCCGGCATATGATATTATGGACCTTTCTTTTTCGTATACCTA
Source organism: Gangjinia marincola (assembly GCF_039523415.1). Classification (NCBI taxonomy): domain Bacteria; kingdom Pseudomonadati; phylum Bacteroidota; class Flavobacteriia; order Flavobacteriales; family Flavobacteriaceae; genus Gangjinia; species Gangjinia marincola. The sequence goes on along the minus strand of NZ_BAAAFG010000016.1, from coordinate 95,477 downwards.
TAAAAAATGGCGCATTGAAACCGGGATAAATAATCTGTTAGATGAGGTGTATTTTACTCGAAGGGCTACAGGATATCCGGGTCCCGGGATTATTCCTTCAGAACCTAGAACCTATTATCTTACCTTGCAGTTGACCTTATGATCCTCATAAAAATAAAGTGAATTTAAAATCACGTTATAAACTCATTTCTAAAATGTATATTTGCATGCAATTAGAAATTAAGCGACATCTTTTCGCATTAAATTAATTGCCATGACCGCACACGAATCTAAGATTATAGGAGAAGGATTAACGTACGATGATGTTCTTCTTGTTCCCGCATACAGCCAGGTGCTCCCCAGAGAAGTAAGCATAAAGTCCAAGTTCACAAAAAATATTTCGCTTAATGTTCCCGTAGTTTCTGCTGCTATGGACACAGTAACTGAATCCAAAATGGCTATTGCTATTGCGCGTGAGGGTGGGATAGGGGTCCTCCACAAAAACATGACCATTGAGCAACAAGCGACTAAGGTGCGTAAAGTAAAACGTGCAGAGAATGGGATGATTCTTGATCCTGTGACGCTTCCACAAACGGCAACTGTACTTGATGCGAAGCAACATATGGCAGAGCATAGCATTGGCGGGATTCCAATTGTAGATAGCGATAAAAAATTGATCGGAATTGTAACTAATCGTGACTTGCGCTTTGAACACCAAAACGATCGTCCCATAAGTGAAGTTATGACGACTAAAGATCTGGTTACTGTAAAAAAAGGTACCTCTTTAAGTGATGCCGAAGTCATTTTACAAAAAAACAAAATTGAAAAACTCCCTGTAGTTGATGAGAAATATATGCTCATAGGATTAATAACCTTTAGAGATATCACCAAGCTCACCCAAAAACCTCATGCAAACAAGGATTCCTTCGGAAGATTACGCGTTGCCGCAGCAATAGGAGTAACAGGAGACGCCGTAGAGCGTGCAGAGGCTTTAGTAAAAGCTGGCGTTGATGCGATTGTGATAGATACGGCTCACGGTCACACAAAAGGGGTGGTAACCATTCTAACAGAAGTTAAAGAAAAATTCCCTAAGCTTGAGGTGGTGGTAGGTAATATCGCCACAGCCCAAGCGGCTAAATATCTGGTTGATGCAGGAGCAGATGCTGTGAAAGTGGGAATAGGTCCGGGATCGATCTGTACAACACGTGTAGTGGCGGGGGTAGGTTTTCCACAATTTTCTGCTGTACTTGAAGTGGCTGCTGCCATTAAAGGAACGGGAGTACCTGTAATTGCCGATGGCGGAATTAGATACACAGGGGATATACCCAAAGCACTTGCAGCAGGAGCAGACTGTGTGATGTTGGGATCGTTGCTGGCAGGAACCAAAGAATCCCCTGGAGAAACCATTATTTATGAAGGCCGAAAGTTTAAATCTTACCGCGGCATGGGATCTGTTGAAGCAATGAAAGAAGGTTCTAAAGATCGCTATTTTCAAGATGTAGAAGACGATATTAAAAAATTAGTGCCCGAAGGTATCGTAGGTCGTGTACCGTATAAAGGAGAACTGGTAGAGAGCATGACCCAATTCATAGGCGGACTAAGAGCCGGAATGGGATATTGTGGTGCAGCTACGGTGGAGGATCTTAAAAATAGTGCCAAATTCATTAAAATAACCGCCAGCGGAATTAATGAAAGTCATCCACATGATGTCACAATTACCAAAGAGGCACCTAATTATAGTAGATAAGATAAATTCTATCACAGGTATATTCTAAGTTATTCTCATCTAAAAAAAATCTCTATGCTTTCCCTATAGTTAATGCGACCATTTGTATACATTAATACGTAGAAATGTGGATATTTACATCTATTATCCAACGGGATGATTACATTTAGAACATGCAAAAATATCTCATAGCGTTAACTTTACTAATTAGTCTGTTTTCTTGTGCGGAGGAAATTGAGGAACCTTATCGTCTTCCAAAGAATCCTGAGCAGTTACTAGCTTCAGACTCTACTAAAACCTGGAAAATCGCCCGAAGGTTTAACGATAAGACCAGAATGAACATGGGCTACTGTTTTATGCGGTATCGACAGGAGTTTTCGGTAGAAGGTAAGGTGAGTGATAACAACAACGAGTCCAATGAATGTGGGGAATCATTAGTTGCAACCTGGAAAATTTTAACAAATAGTAATCAGCAATCCTATCTTAGACTATCCAGCGATCAAATACCGGCATTATTCAATCAGGAAAAGAATTTTAAGGATTTCAAGATTCTAAAATTAACGAAGGATTCTCTTACCTTATCCTTTCGTCATAAACAGTACGGTGATACCTATAGAACTATAACCGATTATTTAGTGAGAGAAGATTTGGATATAGGAGATCGAAATTTTCATTGGTAAAATAAAAAGAGCCTCTAATAAGGCTCTTTTTGTTAAAAAAATAAGATGAGAGATTACATCTGTAATCCTAACTTCGTAAGAACCAATGTTGTGATATCATGCGCTGGATCCATATAAGCAATGGTGTTATCTATAGTAAGAACTTGAGTATACTTCTTTTCTTTTGCTACATCTGCAATCGCCTGGCTTAGCTTATTATAAATAGGTTGCATAAGCTCATTTTCTTTAAGCTGCACCATCATTTGTGCATTCTTTCTAAAGTTTGAAATATCCTGTTCCTTCGTCATCATCTCTTTTTGCTTCTCTTTAAGTGTGTCCTGGTCAATGTCCTTTTGCTCCTTGCCCTGCATTTCTTCTTGAAATGTTTTGATGTCTTGTCTATAAACATCCATTTTTTCCTGCAACTGAGTTTCTAATCCCTTGGCATATTCATCTACTTCTTTTTGAACTTTAGGAAGTTCGGTCATTTTAGAAAGGATGAGGTTAGTATCAATCGTTCCAACAGTTTGTGCGAAAGCGCCTATGGTAATAAATAGAAATGTACAAGTAAATAAAATTCGTTTCATGATCATTTTTTGTTAAGTGGCAAATATAACTAAGCAAAGTCTTTGCCAAAAGTTATTAGAGAGTATTCTTAATTCGGACGCTTGTAATTAAAAGGAGCTAAGTAAACTTCTGGTTCAATCTAACAATAAATTTTCAACCTAAACCTTAAATCTTAAACAGAATGACTACTCTGCATACTGACCTCGATGGGGTTTTAATGCATCTCGTACCTCAGGCATTTCAGTAGGTGTAACAATCATATAGGCAATTGAATACAGCTCTGATATATCCATTGTTCCCGTAGTAGTTAAGGTCAGATTTTGGGCAGTACTATATTCTTTTAAGTGAATTTCATGGTGCTCCGCCGTTTGTTTTGCAGTTGGTCCTCTAAAGTCCCATATGAGTTTTAGGTTTTTCTCCATCTTCTTTTCCTGCAAAGGTAATTGTTACATAATATTACCTAAAAAGACTGAGACTCTTTATCTGAGGTCTCAGTTTTTTACGCTTGTTGCCGAATTTGTTCGACTGTATAGGATTTTCCTTCCTTCCTTGCTTGAGGCATGAATGGACTAAGTGGACATGACCTTAATTAGAAATTAGCCTTTGGTAACGTCACCAGAGCCAGCTTTGTTAATGTCACGCATTTCTGGGTCACCTTTGTAGGTGATGTCACCAGATCCCGCAACGCTTGCTTTTAGACTTTGTGTTGCATGAACGCTTATATCACCAGATCCCGCTACCTTAGCATCTACATTTTCTGCTACAAGATTTCTTGCATCCAGATCACCAGAACCCGAAACTCTGCAATCCAGTGTTTTTGTACTTCCTTTAATTGACAAATCTCCTGACCCGGTTACTTTTGCATTGGTATCTCTCGCTTCAACTTCAATTACTAAATCTCCAGATCCTGTAACACTGGTTTCAAAGAAATCAGCTTTTAATTTCATTTTTCCTATCATGTCACCAGATCCTACCACATTAGCACCACTTATGGCCTCTACAGGAACTTTGATCAAAATAGTTTCACCGCTGGTGGGTTTAAGTTGAACACCTTTCTTTTGCTTTATTACAAGCTCTCCACCTTTAACTTCTGTCTCAATATATTCTAATAAATTGCTTTCACCAGAGATAACCAGTTTGCCTTCGGTTCCTTGAACTAACTCTACGTCCATCCAGCCCTGTAATGTAACTTCATCGTAGTCACCGGTAGATCGATTTTCAGTTATTACCTTACCATTTCCCTTTATTTTATCGCTTCCCCACCATTGAGCTTGAGTTGTTGATACAAAGGCTAATGCGATGATTAATACAGATAGTTTTTTCATGATAATTTGTTTTATGTTGTTCGTTTTATTACTAGTTAAATTAGAAAGATTATTATTGTTTGGTTAAGGTAACACTTCCATAATCTGAATTGATATTAATCGTATTTTTCGCATTTTTATTGAGGTGATATCCGTTTATTTTACGACCTCCATTGCTTTTTTCGTCTAACGTTAGCGTGAGCTCATCCTTTCCTTTTAAGTTGGCATAAGATAAGTCTGCAGTGATCGTAAACTCATAGTTAGCATCGTAACCAATTCTTACCGGAGTATAATCAGAATCAATTCTTATGTTTCCTGATTTTTCTCTCACCGTTTCAATTTTTATACTTCCGTAGTCACTATTCAAATCGGCCTCTCCTTCTAATTGCCCGATACGCTGAGAGACATAATCACCACGCCCTATTACACCCATTGTTTTCTCCACGGTAATTTTCCCGTAGTCACAGTTATAATTTAGTTTTTTAATGGCTCCTAAGCTAGACTTTGTATAATCTGCTCGCAACTCCAAATCGTCGGCTTTCATCAATTCAAAGCCGCTATAATCTGCGCTAATTTTGCCAGACTTCATGTATTGAATGGTGCTATTATTGGTATAATCAAAATTCAAATAATTATCTGTAGATAATAATTCTCCCAGGATTAGTTTACCATAATCACAATTGATATCCACACTACCCGTAGCTTTATCCAGCGCAATACTGCCATAGTCATTATCCAATTCAAAATTATTGCTACTAGGAGCTTTAATGATGTAATTTATTTCGGTGTGGACATTGTTATTTCCTCCCCACCAACTACTCCACCAACTTTTTTCTTTTTTGTCGAAAATCGTTTTAGCAGAAACCTTACTTGAGCTGGAACTAATATCTACATTAATATTGTCAAGATGCTCTTGTACATCTTCAAGATCATCTCCGCTAGTTGTGATAATGATTTCCATGACTACTTTATTTTGATCCCAGGTTGTAATATCAATATTACCGTAGCTGTTATCAATTGCCAAGAGCGCGTTAGCATTAACATTAAAATTTTTATTGATTTTTTTAGATTTGGTATGCTTCCAATTCTTGCCTTTCTCGCCGTGAGCTAAAGTGATTACTGGAACACATAATAAACATACGATAAGTTTAAAGGTATTGATTTTCATTTTTAGTTGATTTTAGTTCATTAATGGTTTGAATTTTTTCCATGACCTCTTTTAAGAGATCAATGCGTTGTTGAAAATTGTTAATCATAGCAAATATTACGCGTTGATCTTGCTCACTTTCTATTAAATCTGATTTCAAAACATCATATCGTGCTTCAAGTAACGTTATTTGGATCATGGCATCCTGAATAAGTTGCTTTGCTTCAGGAGATGTATTATTTTTTAATTGATTTAGCTCATGCTCAATTGCAGCCGAATAGAAAGACTGTGTTTGTTTCATTTCTTTAGAAACACTTCCCAGTTCGCCGGCTTCCGAAGGAGCGGTAGAAAAAATAAATAATCCCGCAATACTCATTATTAGTACAATACTCGCTGCAATACTAAGCCAGGTTGGCCAATGAGATTTTCTACGGTAATTATTCTCGCTTAATTTCTTAGTAAAGCGTTCTCTATGTCCCGTTGTTGGCTCTTGAAGATCAAAAGAGAGCTCTTTAAATATATCTTCTACGTGCTTATTGGTACTCATTTGTCAATATTTTTCTCAATTTTTCTTTTGCTCTAGAAATCATAGTTCTGCAATTTGCATATGATATTTCCATAATAGTACTAACCTCCTCATAATCGTATCCCTCGATCAAATGCAAGGTGAGGGACAAGCGATAATTCTCTTTAAGTGAGTTTAACGCACTCAAAACTCGTTTGACTTTCGCTGCAGTAACTTCGTTTTTCTCCAGGACAACTCTCTGATGATGCGTCATTACTTCATGTTCTACATGCTCATAGGCTACCTTTTGCATTTTTATCTGTTGATGATAGGCCCTAATACTGTGATTCACCACGATTCGCTTTAACCATGAACCAAAAGATGAATCCTCTCTAAAACTATCTAACTTGCTAAACGCTTTTAAAAAAGCTTCTTGCATAATATCTTCGGCCTCAGCAGCATCATGCACAATTCGGCGTGCAGTATTATACATTGCCTTATAATATAAATCATAGACCTTAAGCTGTGCACGTTGATCTCCTTGTTTACATTGCGCAAGTAATGAGCTAATATGTGGTTGGGTTAGTTGCAAAAAATGATCACATTCTATTCTAAAGATACCTCCAAATATAAACTGTTACACTTTTTGTCATCTTTTTTATTTTTAGTCGGAAAATGGAGCGATGGCATAAGAATTGCCATTTATGAGTATAAAAATGATCAAAACGGGAAGATCAGGGTGTTGACAGATAGATATATACGGAAGAATTCCCTTTAAGAGACAATTAAAGTACACTAGAAATAATACTATGAGTAAAGTGAAATCAATTTCATTTGACAAAATGTCATTACAAGGAATAGATCAGGATGCCGAATTAATACCCTTAATGACGCCTGAAGATGAAGAAGAAATCAATAATGAAGAGTTACCTGATTCAATTCCAATTTTACCGTTAAGAAACACAGTTCTTTTTCCGGGAGTAGTCATTCCAATTACAGCCGGGAGAGATAAATCTATCAAGCTCATCAATGATGCCAACAATGGTAGTAAAGTAATAGGAGTAGTGGCACAAACTGATGAGGAAGTTGAAAATCCTGCCTTTACAGATATTTATACGACTGGTGTTGTAGCCCGAATATTACGTGTACTTAAAATGCCAGATGGTAACACAACGGTAATTATCCAGGGAAAAAAACGCTTTGAAATACAGGAAATTACGGCAGAGCAACCTTACCTCACAGCTTCGATCAAGGAAGTTCCTGAAACTAGACCAGAGAAGGCTAATGAAGAATTCTCTGCTATCGTAGAATCCATTAAGGATCTATCGCTTCAAATCATCAGCCACAGTCCGAACATTCCCAGCGAAGCGTCTTTCGCAATAAAGAATATTGAGAGTCCAAGTTTCCTCATCAACTTTGTTTCTTCTAATATGAGTTTATCTGTTGAGGATAAACAGTCTTTATTAGAAACGAATGATCTCAAAGAGCGCGCACTGGAAACCTTGAAATTCATGAATACAGAATTTCAAAAACTGGAACTTAAACAAGATATCCAGTCTAAGGTGCAGAGCGATATGAGCCAACAGCAACGAGAATATTTCTTGCATCAGCAAATGAAAACCATTCAAGAAGAGTTGGGTGGCGCTTCGCACGAGGATGAGATTGAAGAAATGAAAGCCCGCGGAAAGAAGAAAAAATGGAACGAGAAAGTGGCCAAGCATTTCAAAAAAGAGATTGCGAAGCTACAGCGTATGAATCCGCAGGTGGCTGAATTCTCTATCCAACGTAATTATCTGGATTTAGTACTGGAATTACCCTGGAATGAATTTAGTAAAGATAAATTCGACTTAAAACGCGCCAAAAAGATATTAGATCGGGATCATCACGGTTTAGATGAGGTAAAACGTCGTATTATTGAATACTTAGCGGTACTTAAATTACGAAACGATATGAAGTCGCCCATCATTTGCTTGTATGGACCTCCCGGTGTGGGGAAAACTTCGCTGGGGAAGTCAGTTGCCGAAGCACTTGGACGAGAGTATGTTCGTGTCTCCTTAGGAGGTATGCGTGATGAAGCCGAAGTACGCGGTCATCGTAAAACCTATATCGGTGCCATGCCCGGTAGAATTATTCAAAGCATCAAGAAAGCAGGAACCAGTAATCCTGTGTTTGTATTAGATGAAATCGATAAGCTTTCTAGCGGAATCCAAGGTGATCCATCTTCCGCCTTGCTAGAAGTCTTAGATCCAGAGCAAAACAGTGAGTTTCATGATAACTTTTTAGAATTAGGCTATGACCTTTCTAAAGTGATGTTTATCGCTACGTCTAATAGCTTAAATACGATTCAGCCGGCCTTGAGAGATCGTATGGAAATCATTAATGTAACCGGGTATACGATTGAAGAAAAAGTAGAAATCGCCCGTAAGCATCTACTGCCGAAGCAGCTTAAGGAGCACGGGATGACCAAAGACCAACTTAAGATTGGAAAAAAACGACTTGAAAAGATTGTAGAAGGATATACACGTGAAAGTGGTGTGCGCGGACTGGAAAAACAAATCGCAAAAATGGTGCGTTATGCAGCCAAAAATATCGCGATGGAAGAGGAATATAACATCACCATTTCTAATGAAGATGTAGTAGAGGTTTTGGGGACTACTAAATTAGAGCGCGACAAGTATGAAAACAACGATGTTGCAGGTGTGGTAACTGGATTGGCGTGGACTAAGGTAGGAGGAGATATTTTATTTATCGAATCCATTTTATCTAAAGGAAAAGGGAATCTAAGCATTACCGGAAATTTAGGAAAGGTCATGAAAGAGTCGGCGACCATTGCAATGGAATACATCAAAGCCAATGCAGAAGAATTTGGAATTGACCCTTCGGTTTTTGAGAAGTATAACGTACATATCCATGTGCCAGAAGGGGCTACCCCAAAGGATGGTCCAAGTGCCGGGATCACAATGTTAACATCACTGGTATCTTTATTTACCCAGCGAAAAGTGAAAAAGAGCATTGCAATGACCGGCGAAATCACGCTGCGTGGAAAAGTGCTTCCGGTCGGTGGAATTAAAGAAAAGATTCTCGCCGCCAAGCGTGCCCGAATTAAAGAAATCGTGTTGTGTGCAGATAACAAATCTGATATTGAGGATATCAAGCAGGACTACTTAAAAGGACTTACTTTTCACTATGTTAAAGACATGAGTGAAGTCTTACAAGTAGCACTTACCAAACAAAAAGTAAAGAACGCAAAGGAGCTTTAATTTAGTAAGCAGTAGTCAGCCACAAGTTTTCAATTCGTTATCTATAAATATCTTAATATAAAGGACAATTTTCTTTGTGAACCATTGTGTCTTTTTTGAGGTCCTTTGTGTAAGAACTTAATTCAATTTTTGTTACGTATAAATCCTCCCCCTTGACCGCGTGTCGCATTAGCTTTAGCGATGGCACAAGGGGCGTTAGAGGGATGTATTTCATAATAGAATTTCATACTCATTAAACTGAACTTCTCAGATTAAAACAAATTCCCCTTAGAAGTAGGGGGAATAAAATATTCTTCTTTTCAACACGTTAACCTACCATAGAATAGCTATTTTTGCCTGCATGCCAAAGCCATTAGTTTTTATAATGCTTACCCTCTTTGGGGTTACCCTGCATGCGCAGATCGGTGGGCGGTATACCTATCAATTTCTTAATCTGGTTGCCTCTCCGCGGCAAGCGGCACTTGGCGGAAGAGTAGTGACCACCTATGATTACGATCCTTCTTCAGCTTTATTTAATCCGGCAAACATCAACTATGAGATGGACAATCAGTTAGCGGTGAACTTTAGCAATTATTTAGGTGATGTTAATTACGGGACAGCATCGTATGCATATATGCTGGACCGCAGAACGCAGGTTATCCACGCTGGTGTGACTTATATTAACTACGGAAACTTTGACGGCTACGACGAATTAGGAAATTCTACCGGGGATTTTAGTGGGGGAGAAGCAGCTGTTTCTGTGGGCTATGCCCGAAGAATAGGAACTACCGATCTATACGCCGGTGGTAATCTGAAGCTTATTTCTTCTTCCCTTGAAAGCTATAGCTCTCTGGGCGCTGCCATGGATATTGGGTTGACTTACGTTTGGGAAAAACAAGATGCCGTGATGGCCTTGGTAGTGCGTAATGCAGGAGCGCAAATCACTACCTATGATGCCGTTCGCGAACCTTTACCGCTTGAAGTGACATTAGGATTTTCTCAAAAACCTGCTAAGATTCCGCTACGTTGGCATTTAACCCTTGAGAATTTACAAAAATGGGATATTGCTTTTAGAAATACAAATCAGGATCAGGTTGATCTAGAAGGTAACGTGACAGGAAATGATCCGGGATTTTTCAATAATGCTTTGCGCCATGTTGTTATTGGTGCAGAATTGTTTCCTGAAGGGGGATTTAATATCCGCTTAGGCTACAGCTTTCGAAGGGGGGAGGAACTTCGCATTGAAAATCAGCGTGCTTTTGCGGGAATCAGTGGTGGATTCTCCATTAAATTCAATAAATTACGTCTCAATTACAGTTATGCGCAGTATAATCGTGCGGGCAGCAGTAGTTTTTTTGGATTGAACCTGGATTTAAACTAAGTGAGTAAAAAGATCACCATCGCGATAGACGGCTATTCCTCTACGGGAAAAAGTACCGTTGCTAAACAATTGGCACAAAAGCTCAATTATATTTATGTAGATACCGGTGCGATGTATAGAGCAGTGACATTGTATGCTTTGCAACATGGATTTATAGCCGAAGGAAAAGTAGTTAGGGATAAACTGATAACGGCCCTGTCTAACATACAATTAGATTTTCAACACGAAGAAGATAAGCCTGTTGCACAAATATATTTGAATGGCAGAAATGTCGAAGGGCTTATACGTTCATTAGAAGTTTCAGGTTTTGTAAGTGAAGTGGCTGCTATCAGTGAAGTCCGAAAAAAGCTGGTAGAACAGCAGCAAAAGATGGGAAACGGCAAAGGCATTGTGATGGACGGAAGAGATATAGGCACCGTGGTTTTTCCTGATGCTGAACTTAAAATATTCATGACGGCCAGTGCTGAAGAGCGGGCTACAAGAAGGTTCAAAGAATTACAGGAAAAAGGTGATTCGGCGACTTATGAGGAAGTACTACACAATGTGCAACACCGCGATCATATTGATACTACACGTAAAGATTCTCCACTACGTAAAGCAGAAGGAGCTATCGAAATTGATAATTCTGCCCTTACCTTAAGCGGACAGTTCAATACTATCTATCAACTGGCGATGGATCGTATTGTGGGGAGGGTATAATCTTCCATATTTTTCAGTTTCTGCTTCAATTTCACGTTCAATTTTCAGTAGTTCTAAACATTTGATAATCAAAAAATAAGTTGTATTTTTGCCGTCCTTTTGGCGCAGCTAAGGAAAGACCATTAGGAATATCAAACTTAAACAATAACGTTCTTCTGTTTTTTACTGCATATTTTCCGAAGAAACAGAATACAAATTTTTAATCAGCACTATGGCTGAAGAAACACAAAATGCAGAGGTTCAAGAAGTTGAAGCAACGCAAACAAAAGCAAAAGTAGATTTTACTGATGCACAGCAAAAAAACCCTGAGCAATTCTTAAATGATTTTGACTGGGAGAACTATCAAGAAGGTATTGAAACCGTCGATGATAAAAAACTAGAGCAATTTGAAAAATTAGTTGCAGAGAATTTTGTGGATACCCTGGATGATGAGGTGGTAGAAGGTGAAGTAATTAACCTTACAGATCGTGATGCTATTATCGACATTAACGCAAAGAGTGAAGGGGTCATTTCACTAAATGAATTTAGATACAATCCAGATCTTAAAGTAGGAGATAAGGTTGAGGTATTAATTGATGTGCGTGAAGACGCTACAGGACAATTAGTATTATCTCACCGTAAAGCCAGAACAATTAAGGCGTGGGAGCGTATCAACAAAGCACATGAAGATGGTACTATCGTAAACGGTTTTGTAAAATGCCGTACCAAAGGTGGGATGATCGTTGATGTATTTGGAATTGAGGCATTCTTACCTGGATCTCAAATTGACGTGAAGCCTATTCGCGATTACGATGTGTATGTCAATAAAACAATGGAATTTAAAGTCGTGAAAATTAATCACGAGTTTAAAAACGTTGTTGTTTCTCATAAAGCACTTATTGAGGCTGATATTGAGGAGCAGAAAAAAGAAATTATCGGTCAATTAGAAAAAGGACAGGTATTAGAAGGAACCGTGAAAAACGTGACTTCTTACGGTGTATTTGTTGATTTAGGTGGTGTTGATGGACTCGTCCACATCACAGACCTTTCTTGGTCTCGTATCAACCATCCTAATGAAGTAGTTGAACTAGATGAGAAGATCAATGTGGTAATCCTTGATTTTGATGAGGATAAAACTCGTATCCAACTTGGCCTTAAGCAATTAAGCAAGCATCCTTGGGAAGCATTAAGTGAAGAAATCAAAGTTGGTGATAAGGTAACCGGTAAGGTTGTTGTAATTGCAGACTATGGTGCATTCATTGAAGTGTCTGAAGGTGTTGAAGGACTAATCCACGTAAGTGAAATGTCCTGGAGCACACACTTAAGATCTGCACAAGACTTTGTGAAAGTGGGTGATGAAGTTGAAGCACAGGTCTTGACATTAGATCGTGAAGATCGTAAAATGTCACTTGGTATTAAACAATTAACGCCAGATCCATGGACGGATATTACATCTAAATATCCTGTAGGATCACGCCATACCGGTATTGTACGTAACTTTACTAACTTTGGAGTGTTTGTGGAGTTAGAAGAAGGTATCGATGGTTTAATTTATATCTCTGATCTTTCTTGGACTAAGAAAGTGAAGCATCCATCAGAGTTCTGTAACATTGGCGATAAGCTGGATGTAGTGGTACTTGAGTTAGATGTAGAAGGACGTAAGTTAAGTCTTGGTCACAAACAAATCGAAGAAAACCCGTGGGATAAGTACGAAGCTGATTACGGCGTGGGTACCAAACATACGGCAGAGATCGAAGAGATTGTTGATAAAGGTGCTACTGTAAAACTTACAGAAGATATCACCGCATTTGTGCCACAGCGACATCTTGAAAAAGAAGACGGTTCTACCCTAAAAAAGGGAGAAGAGGCAGAATTTATGGTGATTGAGTACAACAAAGAATTTAAGCGAGTTGTAGCTTCACATACTTCTGTATATAAAGAAGAAGAAGCTAAGATTGTAAAGAAAGCTGCTAAAAAAGCTGCTGCTGCTGCTCAAGAAGCCAAGCCAACCTTAGGTGACGCAAATGAAGCTTTACAAAGCTTGAAAGATAAGATGGAAGGAAAGAAGTAATTTTCTAATCATCAATAGTTTGAAAACCCTGCGCACAAACGCAGGGTTTTTTTGTTTATCGCATATGAGTTCTTTAGCGTCATAAATTTTTGGTTTTCTTATTAAGATTTATTCAACAAAATTCTTAATAATATCTTAATTTTTAAGAAATATATAACGTAAACCCTTCTAACCCGTATCTTTGTAGCCTGATTTATCAATTTTTGTTGAAGATTTAGTAAATAGTATTGATTATGCATAAGATGAACGAAAGTTCAGCGATTGAGCACCTTCGCTCATTAGCCGTTTATTTTGAAGGTGATATTAAAGAAAACTACGGTGCAGCCATGCTCACCATCTCTAACGATAAAGCCGATGGGTATATAAGTTCGTACGATATCCTTCCAGGTTTATCATGTAGAGTGTATAATATTACCTATAAAGAAGAATTCAAAATTGACCTGAAGCTTTCAGATAAACGATTGGTATACTTTTGCTTTAATGTAAAAGGGCATTTATTTCATCGCTTTTCAAAGGAGGAAGATTTTACCAAGATTGAGCAAAATCAAAACCTAATCATTATAAGTCACCCCGGTTTTACTGCAGAGACAGTTTTTGCAAAAGACGAGAAACTTGAAATGTGTTTTGTGCTGATTGACAAAACCAAATTATCTGCTACAGATACAAATAGAGGTGAAGTTAGGCAACTAGAACACCTTCTTAGTGAAATATTAGACAAAGAAACTACAGATAAACCTTATCGCTACTTGGGCGATATCGATACCTTAACGGCTCAATATGCCGAAATACTTACAGAAAATACAAATACTGATGCTGTTGGTCGCTTAATTACAGAAGGAGCAGTGTTAAATATGTTAGCATCACAAATTGAAGCGCACGATAATGACTCTGTCAATGACGTATTCGATATAAAGCTATCAAAATCTGAACTCTCAAAAATTACGAAGATAGGCACATTTGTTTCAGAACATATTGCACGTAAAATTCCGGTAGAAGAGTTGAGCCGCGAATACGGGCTGTCTCCTAAAAAACTTCAGGCGGGCACGCGTTTTTTGTATGGAGAATCTGTAGGTAAATTTATACTTAATGTAAGACTAGAGTATGCTAAAGATTTGATACAGGCTTCTGATTTGAGTATTTCAGAAATTTGCTACCGTATTGGTCTTACCAGTAGGAGTTATTTTTCAAAAATCTTCTTAGAGCGTTATGGAGTAAAACCTAGTGATTATAAAAAATCCTTTGAAAAGAAAAATGTTTTATTTGAATTAAGTTATCGCTCAGTTGCTAATCAAGAAATCGATTCCAAAGATATTCAACAGATCGTCAAAATCGCTAGAGAATACAATCAATCCTGTGACATAACGGGTTGTTTGGTATATCACGAAGATTCCTTTTTTCAAATTTTAGAAGGAGCCAAAATGGATATATTGGATTTATATGAACGTATTGAAAGGGATAGTCGGCATAAAGATATCCAATTATTATGGAAGGGCGCCATCCCCAAAAGAAATTTTACAGAATGGAATATGGCGTTTGTCGCAGATAATCGTAAAATAAATTTACCGACCCAGGGAAATCCCACTCATCTAAATTTTGAAAAAGTTTTGGATCAATTGCCAGATACTTCAATTGCTTCAGATGTATTTTGGAAAAGAGTGCGTACGATTATAAAACATGATGGGGAGCATTAAATAAAGTACTATTGTAGGTAATAAAAACTGTTTCAATATACATTTATAAAACGCACTCTTGAAACAGTTTTTTTCTCATATTGCCAAAAATTATCTTTCCAACAGCATAATAGATTTTGCATTTACAAATTCTTTTATTCCAAAACCTCCATGTTCCCGTCCATAACCTGAATCTTTCACTCCGCCAAAGGGCATATTAGGTTGCGCTACACCATACGAGTTAATTAATACTATCCCGGTATCAAAATGATGTTTTGCCATGTTAATTGCCTTGTCCGTATCCTTGGAGAAAATTCCGCCACCCAAGCCAAATCTGCTATCATTAGCAATACGCATCGCATCATCATCATCATTTGCTTTGATAAGAGAAGCTACTGGGCCAAAAAGTTCTTCATCATAGGCAGGTTGACCAGGGGTCACATTACCCAATACCGTAGCGGGATAATAAAATCCTTTTTGGTTTGGTTTTTCGCCTCCACAAAGTACCTCGGCTCCATTTTTCACACTATCCTCAACTTGCTTATGCAATTTATCCCTCAAATCTTCTCGCGCCATAGGTCCTATTTTTACATCTTCGGCCTTAGGATCACCGATTTTAAGTTGACTCATCTTTTCCACAAAGGCCTTAGTAAATTCATCGTACACATCCTTTACAACTACAAATCGTTTTGCGGCCACGCAGGTTTCTCCATTGTTATAGACCCTTCCGCGTACGCAATGTTTTACGGCTAATTCAATATCAGCATCTGCCAAGACCAAATAGGCATCATTACTTCCCAATTCAAGTACTGTTTTTTTGAGTGCTTTTCCGGCCTTTTCTGCAATAATCTCGCCTGCACCAGAGCTTCCGGTAAGTGTGACTCCGCGTACCAAATCATGATTAATTACCATGTCTGACGTATCATGATCCAGCAACAGTACCTTAAATAAATTTTCGGGCAAACCTGCTTCTTTAAATAAACGCTCTAGGGTTAGTCCACAACCAGTCACGTTTTCAGCATGCTTTAGCAAAACGCCATTCCCCGCCATAAGATTAGCAACCGCATAGCGAATTACTTGATAGACCGGAAAATTCCAAGGCTGTATACCGTAAATAACCCCAATAGGGGAGTAGGTGATAATCCCTTTACCGCCATCTGGAAGTTCTCTATGTTCATCTTTAAGTTCCTTTTGACCATTTTTGGCCGTATATTGACAAATAGCAATGCAAAGATCGATTTCTTGTTTGCTATGCTTCAACAGTTTACCCATTTCCCGGGTCATAAGTTCAGCCAAAGGCGCTTTGTTTTTTTTAAGGTGTTCGCCAATAGCACTGATCTTTTCTGCTCTGTCTTCTAGAGAAACCTGCTTCCACGACATAAATGCCTGATGGCATAATTCAATTTCCTTCTTGACTTGATTTTTGGAATAAACGTCGTAGGTGGCTATTTGTTCTTCGGTAGCCGGATTGATGGTGGTTAATACTTTTTTATCACTCATGTTTTTTATTTCAAATTACTTAAGATTTGTGTTGGTTGGCGTTAATCCTTTGCCAAGAAAATGTTTAAAGACTGCCATTATTTGATCATTCTTGTATCTTTCTTGTAAAAAAAATGAGGTTATATTATATCTATGATGCGTTGTGCGGGTGGTGCTATGGCTTTTCGCCGGTCATACAAGAATTTTGTAAGACACATAAGGATGATTTTAAGGCTGAAGTAATTTCTGGCGGAATGATAACCGGCAATAGAATTGGCCCCATAGGCGAAGTAGCAGGCTACATCTCCGAAGCATATAAAGTAGTAGAAGATAGAACCGGAGTCAAATTTGGCGAAGGATTTTTAAACGGAATTCTAGCAGAAGGGACTGCAATTTTTACTTCAATCCCCTCAGCAATTGCGATGTCTATTTTAAAACAGGAACAACCCGAAGCCCAGATAGCTTTTGCAGCAGCTTTGCAAAACTCAATCTATGATACCGGCATTAAACCTAAAGATTTGGACGCCTATGCAGATTTGCTGGCGTCGTTTGGTTTGGATAGGGAAGAAGCTTTGATAAAAATGAACCAAAAAGAATACCGTGAGGCAGCAGAAGCAGATTTTAAATTTGCAGCTAGCCTTGGTGTTTCAGGATTTCCTACGTTGGTGCTCAAACATAATGACAAGTACTATGCAATAGCTAAAGGATATATATCGCTCACTGATTTAGAGCTTAATTATGAGCATTTCAAGAAGAATGTATTGAATAAAAGTTAGGCTAGTTTTTTTGGGTGTCTTTTTTAAATTTATCTGAGTTCGTTCTTATGAGCAAGTAAGGAATACCTATTATTAATGCACCATACATGGAAAGTTTTTCAATTCTGGGAATTGCTAACCAGTCTGCGGCGAAATACCCTATAATAACAACGCAGCTATAGCAAACATAGTATTGCCAAAACAGCTGCATTCCCCTTAATATCATAGTGTTTTCTTTTCTCTTTGGACGTGGTATTATATCCAGCTATCAAAAAATACATTTTACCATATTTGATAGCGATACCCATAGCAATGAAAAGGAGAGCGGTCCAAATCATTTACTCTTCCTCTTTACTAGCCGCATGCTTTACCTGATTCAATTTTCTAAGCTTGGCCTTCCAGGTCTTGAGCTGCTGCCTGTGGCGTTCTAAATTTTTATTCGCCTCTTTGAATAGTGGATTATTCTCACCTGCATTAGAGAAAAATGCCATATTGTTTTCTAACTGTCTCAATTCTCCAGTCGCTTCACTAATTTTCTTTTTTATAAATGAAACCTCTTTACTCATGTCATATGATCCTTGTGAAGTGTCCATGCGATCAAGACGATTCTCGTATTTAAGCATTTCAGCCTCAGTTTTTGAAAGCTTAAGCTGCTCAAATACATGATCCAGGGCTTTGTTGAATTTTCCTTCTATGTAACTTTTATGTCTGGGTACACGACCTTCTTTTCTCCAAGCAGTAATGAGTTCTTTTACCTGTGCCAATCCCTTTTCAACATCTTTAATCTCTAAAGCTTTTAATTTATCCAATAACGCTTTTTTTGCGTCGTATGACTCCATTTCGCCCTTGTTCTCTTCATTACGTTGTTTGTGTAATCGGTCAAAGTAATAATTACAAGCCGCTTTAAATTCTTTCCAGATTTTATCGCTATCACGGCGAGGTACATGGCCAATATTTTTCCAGTCCTGCTGTATTTTCTTCATGAGCGGAGTAACCACCTTAAAGTCATCGCTATCTTTATTATCATTAGCAATTTTAATGAGATCGCGCTTTTTCTCTAAGTTGGCAAACTGTTCTTTTTTTAATTTCTTATAAAATGCATTTTTGTTACGGTTGAACCTTCGCACGGTTTCTTTAAACTCCGCCCAGGTTTGTTCGTTTACATTTCTAGGAACTTTACCTGCTTTAAAGAACATTTCGCGAAGTTGTTCCACTTGTGTAATGTGCTGTTGCACCATTTTATGAGAGGTGATTTCTTTATTTGCAATCTCTTCAATTTGCCGAATGATTTCTTTTTTGACCTCAAGATTTTTCTCAAAGTCTTTCTCCATTTCAGCAAAGTTAGCCTGTCGTTTTTCGTGGATTTTTTTGGTAGCCGCACTAAATTGCTCCCAAATTTCATCACGCTTTTCTTTTTCAACCGGTCCAAGTTCTTCTTTCCAAATCTTGTGCAGATGCTGTAGTTCTCTAAAGGCCTTATTCACATCTGCTTGTTCTGCTAAAGCTTCAGCGCGCTCAATGATCTTTAATTTTTCTTCTAAATTGTGCTTAAAGTCCAGATCTCTAAATTCACGATCCAGATGCAAGAAGTCATAAAAATGCTCAACATGGTGGTGGTAGGTATTCCATACTAAATTGTATTTATCTCTTGGGATAGGTCCTGCATTTCTCCAACGTTCTTGTAATGCCTTAAATTGATTAAAATTTTCACGCATGTCACTACCCGCACCTATTAACCCTTTAAGCTCCTCAATGATTTCTTCTCTGTTTTTTAGGTTATCCTGCAGTCTGTTCTTTAGATTATTGTAGTATTCGTTGCGCTTATTTCTATATTCACGATAAGCCGCATCAAAATTCTTTTTAGTGGTAGAAACGTAGTAAAAGTCAATGATATTCCCACCATCTTCAAGAAAATCCTCCTTCTTTTGTTCTAGTTCTTCATTGTATTTTGCGGTAAACTCAGCCTTAATTTCATCAACATGTTCTTTGATGGATTGTATAGAATGATTTTTAACCAGGCTATTTAATTCTTTGACCAATTCTTCTTGATCCATGGCATGATAATCCTTTTTTTGAATATCATGACGTTGGTTAGCGGTCTCATCTTCACCATCTTCTGCATTTGCATCATCAATCTCATCTTGAGCGCTGTCTTGTTTTTTCGATTCTGCTACAACGGCCTGTGCAAGCGGCTCTTCCTCTTCATCTACAGTTGTGGTTGGTGTAGTAGATTTTTTCTCCACAGCTTCTTTTTCATCAACAATAGAGGTGACTGCATCCTCATGTTCATCGGCCGGTGGAGTAGTTTTTTTTGTTTTCTTCGGAAGCTTAGCTGCGGGGGTAGAAACTTCTGGTTCTTTAGCAGGAGCTGAAGGCTCATCATCAACATCCACAATGGGTGAGGCAGGTTCAACTGAAGCTGAATCAGACTCTTCTACTATAGCTCTTTCAAGTTGATCCTCGTGTTGCTCTGTTGAGGAATCTTTGTGTTCAGTTGCTTTTTCTACGCTTTTTGGGGTGTTCTTTTCGTTGTCAGACATCTCTTTCAATGTTTAGGTGCTAGTTCATCTTGCTTTGAACTATGAAAGATACTAACAACTACGCTAGCTGACAAGAATTTTAGAGGTTTCTAGACAAAATGTATCAGAACAAACTAGCTATTCCAGATATCCCAGGATTGCTCAGCTTGAAACTCTAACATTTTTTGACCATTTGAAATTTGCGCTCCTAGCTGTTTACCTAAGGCCAAAAATTTGGTAATCGGCGGATTGTAAATTAAATCGAACAAAAAATGCTTGTGTGAAATGAACTTGTAGGGTATATCAGGGCACTGTCCTGTATTAGGAGCTGTACCTAAAGGCGTACAGTTGATGATGAGATAATGCGAGGTCATGATCTTTTCATCCAACTGGTCGTAGCTACATTGGTGAGCTTCGGGCGTTCGCGAAACCTGTTTGCCTTGAATGCCTAAACTATTTAGACAATGCATAATGGCTTTTGAAGCACCACCGGTGCCTAATACTAAGGCATTGGTGTGTTGATTTCTAAGTAACGGAAAAATTGATTTGATAAATCCAAAAGCATCGGTGTTGTATCCAATTCGTTTTCCGCCGGGTAATAATTTAATAGTGTTTACAGCGCCAATTTTTTGTGCGGTTTCATCTAACTCATCTAAAAACGGAATGATCTTTTCCTTATAGGGAATAGTTACATTTAATCCTTTTAGATCAGTTTCGATATTAAATATTTGTTGCACACCGCCAATATCACTGATGTCAAAGTTTTGGTAGGTCGCCTTGATATCTTCAGCAGTAAATTTTTGCTCAAAGTGTTGTTTTGAATAAGAATAGGAAACATCTTTCCCAATTAATCCGTATTTATTCATGTGTAGTCTTAACCGTTCTTTTGCCGTACCACTCTAATGCAAGTACGATAATAATTCCTAAAAATATGAAGAAAATTGCAATCCACGTAGAAGAATCTGATAAGGATGGCCAATATCGTTCATATTGATCCAGTATAGGGTTGTTATTAAGATCGTAAATGAGTTCTCCTTGGTCGTTTAATTTGTACACCTTGTTTTTCCACGGCCAAACCACGCCTAATGAACCGGCGATGAACCCCGTTATAATTGAAAATACACTGTTTTTAAAATGTTTTAATAAATAGGTTAACACATTAGAAAGCGTAATCAATCCTGCAATTGAACCAGCAAGAAAACTGGCAAACACTTTGAGCATTTGTACACGTTCATCATTGTCTAAAAATGATAAATCACCTTGGATTAGATCTGCTATGGTGAGTGTAATTGCGTTTACAGAGTCCACCAGTAATAAGACATAATTCCCGATGAGTATTAGAATAAACGATCCCGATAAGCCCGGTAGGGTCATTCCAGAAACGCTGATCATACCACAAAAAAAGACAAACCATAAATTGTCATTTTCGGTTGCGGGCTTAAGTAAGCTAATAAAAATACCAAAAGCCACTCCCAAAAACGCCAGCAGCAAATATTTGCGGTTCCAACCTTCAAAATTTTTGGCAATGTAGTATACGGAGCCAATGATCATTCCAAAGAACGCAGCCCAAACCATGGTCTCATAATGAATCAAAAGCCAGTCGATCAAAAGCGATACTGAAAAATAACTAATGATCATTCCCAGCAACAACGGACTTAAGAACGAACCATTTACATATTGATAGAAGCTTTTAAACCTAAGGTTTACCAGTAGCAGTAGCGCTTTACCATTAAAGCGTTGCAATGAGAAAATGAATTCCTCATAAAAACCAACGACAAAAGCAACTACACCACCAGAAACCCCGGGAACTTTATTGGCAGCTCCCATAAATAGTCCTTTTAGAACTAAAAAGAAGCGATCAGTAAAGGTTCTAGTCTGTTGCATTTGATGTAAAGGGCTGTTTTTTTGCGATGCGCTCTAAGATAATAATTAAAAAGAATCCTGTAAGCATAAGTAGCACGGCAAAAAGAACATTATCCTGTTCATTACTCCAAGAGGGAAGATAAGGTTCATCTTTTACAGTAATGATCTTATCTTTTAGCTGCCTGGTTTGCAATACGTTCTTCCAGGGCCAAATCTTTATCAGCGAACCGGCGATGAATCCGGTTAGACCTGCCAGGGTTAAATTTTGAAAGTTTTTGAATAGCCAGCGTAAGATTCGGCTAAAGGTGAGCAAACCTACGATAGCACCTGTCATTACCGCAGCAATGATCTTATAATTTGCTTCATCTACCGCCTCACTTATTGTTTTATAGGCGCCTAATAATACCAAAATAAAAGCTCCTGAAATCCCCGGTAATATCATAGCACACACTGCAAATGATCCGGCTAAGGCTAAGAAAAAGAGATTATCGGTTCCGCCTAAGGGAGGTAAGGTTGTGATCCCATACGCGATTAGGGCGGCGATAATCATCACCAGAAATGTAAGCGGCTTAACGTTTTTGATTTGACTGCCAATGTACCAAATACTGGCCAGTACTAGTCCAAAGAAAAATGCCCATACCAAAATGGGATGCTCTTCTAACAGATAATTGGCAAGGTTTAAAAGAGAAAGAACGCTAATGCCAATACCCAAGAAAAGCGCTAGGATAAAGTTGCCGTTGAGTTCCTTCCACATCGTGTTCAACCCCTTTTCTTTCCATGTAGTGAGCAGTTTTACATCTACACCACTAATGGTGGTAATTAGTTCTTCATAAATGCCAGAGATAAAGGCGATTGTCCCGCCTGAAACACCCGGAATAACATCTGCTGCTCCCATGGCCATACCTTTAAGTGTAATAACAGCGTAATCCTTTAAGTTTCTTGACATGCCTAAAATTTGGCGTAAAAGTAATAAGGATTAGGATCAAATCGTAACTCAATCAGACCATAATATGAAGTAAGTACACGTGGAAGATTATTTTTGGTAGACTTTTACCAAATCTAACACACTCTTGCGGGTAAATACATAAGGAAAAAGCTCATCCATTAAGATGGCATATTCGGGATCTATTTTTAAGGCATTTTTTAAGTAGTAGTAGCCTTTATCGCCGTCATTAAGTTTAAAATAGATGCCTGCCATGCGATACATAATTTCTGCTGCTTCAGGGTGAAACTCTTCTGCCTGTAAACAATTGGTCAGTGCCGCTTCGTATTCTCCCAATTTAAGTAGAATATCGCAGCGTGTCACCCAAGTTTCTAACTCGTAGTTTCCTAGTTCTAAAGATTTGCGATAGCCTCGTTCTGCCTCTTCAAGAAAGTTCAGGCGATGATTTATTTTTGCATACCGTTTCCAGTAGAGTACGTTATTTTCATCTATATCTACTGCTTTATTAATATAGTAGAGTGCTTTTTGGAAGTCAGATTTTTTGATGTAATAGTCGCTAATTGAAATCCAGCCTTTGTCTAGCAGCGGGTCTTCATGAACTGTTTTTTTATAATGCTTAAGTGCCAGGTCATCTTCTCCAAGCGCTTCAAAACATTTCCCAATGCGTAAATAAGCGAATGATGTTGGGTCATCGAGTTCTAGTGTAATGCGATAATTCTCAATGGCTTCGTTGTACCGTTTAAGCTTTTCTAATACTTTTCCTTTTTCTAAGTAAGCTCCAATAAATTGATCGTCACTTATGATAGCAAAATCAAAAGAGGTGAGTGCTTTTTCGTAAAGTTTAGCGTCAAAATATTGCTTGCCTAATTGGTGCCAGGCCACTTCGCAATAGGGATTCTTATTTAAAAATATATTGAGGTAATCAATGGCTTCTTCTTGTTGATCTAGAAAATCAAAGCAATAGATAATATTATACAGCGCCGAGTAATCTTCCTCATTATGCTCTAGACAACGCATAAAATGCGTTTTGGCCTCTTCAAAATTGTCTAAAAATAAATATTCCATACCAAGCAATGAATATACATCAGCTTTGTCTGGGGTATATTCTAAAGCGCGCTCCAACATCTCAATCGCCTTTTGATGTTTATCTTGTTTAGAGTAGATATTTGCCTTTTGAATATATATTTCTTCGTTATATGGTTCTAACGTGTATAGCTCATTAAGTAGTTCATCTGCTTTTTCAAAATAGTTTTCAAAAATGAAAACCTCAATTTGAAACAACTTAAGAGTAGTAGATGTAGGATGTTGTGCCAAACCTAGCTTTATGGCTTTTTTAGCTAAGTTGACCTTACCATTTTCAAGGTAATGATTCACGATGTTTTCAAATTCTTCAGAATCAAAGAATAGTACATCATTTGTTTTTAACATGGACTCAAACCTGGTAAGCGCAAAATTGCCATCTTCGTTATGAGCTGGGTACATAGGCACACGTGTTAAGTTCTTGTATAAAGTTAGGAATGATCAAAGGCGAGACTGCTAGACTGGGGTTATGTTTTTAACAAATTAATTAACATTCGCGTTGATCAGGCGTGTCTAAAGGTTTATACGTTGTTCAATTAGCATTAATTTCTTCTAATATTTCAAGAATAATGCCACAGCCTTCTCTAATTTCTTCCTGTGAAACGGTCAATGGTGGCGTAATGCGAATAGCGCGTGGTTCAAAGAGTAACCAAAAAAGAATAAGTCCGCGTTCTTTGCAGCGCATTATGACGCTAGTGGTAATTTCAGCCTCTTTTGTCATGACAGCCAGCATTAAACCACGACCTCTTATCTCTTCAATTAGCGGGTGAATGAGGAGTGACCGAATCAATTTCTCTTTCTCAAGCGTTTTTTCTATAAGGTCTGAAGTGATTAATTCGTTCAAGGTTGCCAAGGCTGCTGAAGCAATCACGGGATTGCCCCCAAACGTTGTAATGTGGCCTAATTTGGGTTGATCACTTAACATGTCCATATGTGCTGAAGATGCAGTAAATGCACCAATCGGAAGTCCTCCACCCATACCTTTACCCATCACTAGTATGTCTGGTATAACTTGTTCATGCTCAAAGCCGAAGAGTTTTCCGGTGCGACCAAAACCGGGTTGAATTTCGTCCAAAATCAATAAAGCTCCAACCTCTTTACATCGTTTTTTGATAGCTTTTAGGTATCCCGGAAGCGGCATAATAAATCCTGCGCCTCCCTGAATAGTCTCTAACACCACAGCGGCTGTTTTCGTGGTGATTTTATGGATGCACTTTTCTTCATTAAAGAAGATGTGATCGATGTCTCCTACCAGTGGTTTAAATGGTATTAAGCGCTCTTCATAGGTCATTAAACTCAGGGCGCCATATGTATTGCCATGGTAGGCCGTATACGCAGATAAAATCTGCGATCTCCCCGTCACTCTACGGGCGAGTTTCATGGCTCCGTCGATGGCTTCAGTACCGCTATTGACCAAGTAGGTCTTTTCTAAAGATGCGGGGAGCTGCTTTGCAAGAAGCTTGCAAAGCGATACGGCCGGGCTTTGCGCATATTCGCCGTACACCATCACATGCATGTATTTTTTAGATTGTTCCTGTACCGCATTTACGATGGCAGGGTGGCTATGACCTAAGGTGCAGGCAGAAACACCTGCGACAAAATCCAGATGTTTTCTTCCATCAGTAGTATATATATAGGATCCTTTGGCATGCGAAATTTCCATGCCCAATGGATGTGGCGTGGTTTGCGCTTGATACCTAAGAAAATCTTTATTCATCGTTTTCTTTGTCCTTCCTTTTTCTTTGTTTACGCTCATCTAGTCGCGGGGATAGCGGCTCACGCTTAGGTGGTTCAATGGTATCACGCGGAATGTTACGTAGCACATCGGCATCTAAACGGGATTTAGAATTAAGCAGTGGGTCATCCTCATCGCGTTCTTCAAAAAATTCTTCTTCCTCTTCCGGTAATGGAATTCCGGTTATTTTGATTAATTCAACCGGCCCTTCTCCTGAAAATAAATCATCTACGCTATACAATTGCTCTTCTCCACGCCAAATAAAGCCTTTTAGTTTTCGTGCATTGGGAGGGAACTCTTCTTCGGGATAAATATCACCATCCACATCAGTATAATAATATACATCAATGATTTCGCGATTATCCAACAACATTTTTATGGTAGATGACTTAGTTTTATTGATACCTATCAAATCGCCGGCGTCTTCACGGGTGTAGTAAATTGTTTCAGTGTTTTTAATAAAATTGACCTCATAAAGTTCATTCTCTTTAAACAAGCCGTACATTTCTTTTCCTTTTACTTGATTGTATGCGGATGCATCAATGGAGTCTTGCTGCACCATAAATGAGTCGTAAAAGACTTTTAGTGTATCCAGTTTTTCGGTTTTAGGATCTGAAATGAGGTGAATGGTATCTCCAGTAAGCTGATTGTTACTGGACCACACAATAGGTTTCCCGATCATTTGGGTAAGTCCGCTGGATTGATTCACATGAATAGAGTCACATTTACCACTCATGTTGGTTTTGAAGAGTCTGGTATCGTAAAACCCTCGTATGATGCGATTTTCAGGCTTACCGGTGATCATTAAGGTATCACTATGGATATAAACCGAATCATTTTCTTGCCGGGTGATCGCTAAGGCTCTTTTAGTGATAAAAACGGAGTCTTTTGCTCTAAATACTTCAGCATAATGACCTTTAATTACTGAAGCATTCAGCGTATCGGTAACTTTAATATTGTTTACTGCCGAAGCAAAACTGCGGTTACGATCAAAATAAAGACTGTCTCCTTCCAGAATTCGATTTTCATAATTAATTCTTGAGTTTTTCACAAAGTAGCCTGTATCTCCTCTTGTGTCATAAAATCCGCGTTCACAGTAAACGGTGCTGGCGTCACTTACAATGGTTGATGGACCGTATAAATACGCATGCCCGGTATCATCATAAAAATCCAGCTGGGATGAATTAATTACATATTCTGGATTAACAACCTTCACATTCACCACGAATGAAAATTTATTTTGCTCCATAAAAAAGCGTCCTATCTTACTGGTGATCGTACTGGCTGTATCTTTTACCGTACCGCCGCTGCGGTAAAAAGCTTCTTGTTTGGCGCGATCAAAGAAAAGACTATCTGTTGTAATCGTATTGTTAGGTGATTTGAGCTTTACATTGGTGCTGGCAAAGGCAAATTCTGTATTGCCGTTATACTCGGCATACTTACTTCTCATGTTGATGGTGTCACCTTGCTTCATGCGAACATTTCCAAATGCTTTAAAAAAGTTTTCAGCATCATAAAATACCGCTTGGTCACACCACACATCTATTCCTTTATGAATAAAATGCACTTGTTTATTGACTTTACGTAAGATAATTGCACCGGGATAATTGATCTCATCAATAGTAGTTCGATCACTGGTATAGTCAATTTTATTTTCGGGCGGAATTTCCTCCTGGGAGAATACAAATCCACCTATCAGAAAGAATAGGTTAAAGAATAAGAATATAATAGGGTTATTAGGCTTCACTAATTAGTAGTATTTAGGCATTTTGCTGCTATGAATGACGGAGAGAATATGAATCTCAAGAGGTAAAATCTTTTAGGTTACTCTATATTTTATAATTTATAGTCTCTTTAGTTGCCATCATTTTCAAGCTTAAAACTGTCTGGTTGAAAAATTTCAAAATCGCTTTCTAAAAAACAAGTAGATTCAATAATTGCATCAATTACACGATTGGCAACATTTAACGATTTTATTATTACTTCAAAATACTCGTATCTCTTTAAGCTCAAAAAGTGCCTCTGGCGGCCATATTATCTTTTTCGCCATCTTTTTACTTCTTCTTTCACCTGATTCAGCGAATAACCATGGTCTTCTTTTGTACTTTTCTCTGCCAAAATCAACTTCTGGTTATAGTGAGCTAAAGAAAGGGTATCTACTGAGTGAGCTTCAAAATTTTCAGAAAGAAGATTTTTGATAAGTGTAATCATGCTAGGGTCGCTTGTTGACCGAAGCTTTTTTGTAGTCCAATTTATATCTGCATCTATATCCATAAGAGATTGAATAAAAAATAAAGATAATCAAAAAACGCTCCAAGCAAGGAGCGCTTTAGTTTTAGCGATGTATTGTTTGAGTGCGATCAGGTCCTACAGAAACAATCTTAATAGGTACCTCTAACTCCTTTTCTAAGAAATCGATGTACTCATTAAGCGCAGTTGGTAATTGCTCTGCCTGTGTCATTCCTGTTAAATCTTCGCTCCAACCTTTCATTTCATGATATACGGGAGTGACATCTTGCTCTTCAATAGAATAGGGTAGGTGCTTAATTTCTTTGCCTTTATACTGATACGCTGTACATACTTTGATGGTGTCAAAACCACTTAGTACGTCTCCTTTCATCATCATAAGTTGTGTAACCCCGTTGATTTGAACAGCATATTTTAAGGCGACTAAATCTAGCCATCCACAACGTCTTGGTCGTCCGGTGGTAGCTCCAAATTCATTCCCTACTTTACTCATCGTGGCACCATCTTCATCAAACAATTCGGTTGGGAAAGGTCCAGATCCTACTCTTGTGGTATAGGCTTTGAATATTCCAAAAACTTCTTTTATGTTATTCGGGGCTACACCTAAGCCGGTACAGGCTCCTGCAGCAGTAGTGTTAGAAGAGGTCACATAAGGATATGTTCCAAAGTCAATGTCTAAGAGCGATCCTTGTGCACCTTCTGCTAAAATCGTTTTGCCCTCACGCTGTGCGTTGAATAAAAATTCTTCAGAATCAATAAATTTTAAATATTTCAACACTTCTATTGCATTGAAAAATTCTTTTTCTAATTCGTCTAAATTATATTGAACATCAACGTCATAAAACTTAATCATCGCTTCATGTTTGTTGGCTAAGGCACGGTATTTTTTCTTAAAGCCTTTGAGTTCAATATCACCTACTCTTATTCCATTTCTTCCCGTTTTATCCATGTACGTAGGACCTATGCCTTTTAATGTGGAACCAATTTTCGCTTTTCCTTTTGAGGCTTCACTAGCGGCATCTAATAAACGGTGTGTGGGTAGAATCAAATGGGCTTTACGGGAAATCAATAATTTACTCTTGTAGTCTAAGTCCTTAAATTGGTTAAGGTTATCCAATTCGCGTTTAAAAATTACGGGGTCAATGACGACTCCGTTTCCTACCAAGTTTGTTGCGTTTT
Organism: Gangjinia marincola; assembly: GCF_039523415.1. Lineage (NCBI taxonomy): Bacteria > Pseudomonadati > Bacteroidota > Flavobacteriia > Flavobacteriales > Flavobacteriaceae > Gangjinia > Gangjinia marincola. Next base: position 66,751 of record NZ_BAAAFG010000016.1, on the reverse strand, counting down.
CATGAAAAATACCAGAGGGGATCGTATGCAGTACATGTTTGATCCCATCAAATTCTAAGGTGTGGCCCGCATTGGGTCCCCCTTGAAAACGTGCAATGATGTCATAATCTTTGGTAAGGACATCTACAATCTTACCTTTTCCTTCGTCTCCCCATTGTAATCCCAGGAGTAAGTCTACAGCCATATCTTAGTCGTTAGTGTCTTTATTAGCAGCCTTGCGCGTGCCGTAAAAGTAGAGTGAGTGTTTGGCGATGTTTATGTCAAACACTTCTTCAATCGTTTTTTTAATGGTTTCTATGCGAGGATCACAAAATTCAATCACTTCACCGGTATCTGTGAGAATAACATGATCGTGTTGTTTGTCAAAATATGATTTTTCATACTGTGCCTGATTTTTACCAAATTGGTGTTTACGTACCAAACCAGAATCCAGTAACAATTCGATGGTATTGTACAGCGTTGCTCTACTTACACGATAGTTTTTATTTTTCATTTTAATATATAAGGATTCAATATCAAAATGTTCTTCACTATCGTAAATTTCTTGTAAGATTGCATAACGTTCAGGCGTTTTGCGGTGCCCGTTATCTTCTAAAAATGTGGTGAATACACTTTTAACCAGATTTTGATCGTCTTCAAGAATTTTCTTTTTACTCATCTGTCACAAAAGTAGGGAAATAGGTAGAAAGTACTAGCCTAAATTAGAACGAGATTAGGTGGAAGTTATTTACAGCATGTTAAGTATTATTCACGCGTGACTTTATCAATTCCATTAATACTTTTTAAATGGTCAATCAAAGTATTTAACGTGCTGTTATTTGTAACGATAACAGTGATTTTTCCATGAAAAACTCCGCCGCGACTATCAAAACTGATGCTTTTCATATTCACGTGCATGTTTTGCGAAATTTCATTGGTCACCTCATTCACCAATCCCAGATTATCTAAACCGGTTAAATTGATCACTGCTTTAAAACCTTGTTGGGTAGAGTCTATCCATTTTGCTTTAATAATGCGGTAGGCATAATTACTTTGCAGCTGGATAGCATTAGGGCAGTTTTTTTTGTGCACTTTTATTCCATCACTTACTGTGATAAACCCAAAAACGGGATCGCCCGGGATGGGACTACAGCAATTGGCGAATTTATAGTCCATCTTCTCCTCGTCTGGACCAAAAACCAATTGATCGTAATTTGAGGTAATTTCTTCTTGATCTACATTGGCCGGAGTGGTAGGCTTTCTGATCTTATTTTTAAAGAATGTTACCAGCGCATTACTGCGTGAAGCGGCATATTCTTTTAGTTTGATATTGTCGATTGACCCTACGCCCACGCGATAGAACAAATCTAAACTGGTTTTAAGCTTAAAATACACAACCAGCTCATTAACCGTTTTTTCATTAAACGGAATCTTTTGCGCTTTCAGTTTTCTGGCAAGGATAGCTTTACCTTCTTCCGCAATTTCTTTACGCTCTTCTTTTAAGGAAGATTTAATCTTTGCCCTGGCTCTGGCGGTATTGGCATAATCCAGCCAGTTGGAATTGGGTTTAGCGCTGTTTGACGTAATAATATCTACCTGATCGCCACTTTGTAATTCGTGACTTAGTGGAACCAATTTCCCATTCACTCTGGCTCCACGTGTTTTTAATCCAACTTCAGTATGTATGCTAAAAGCAAAATCCAACGGAGTAGCGCCTTTTGGCAAAGACTTTAAATCTCCTTTTGGCGTGAATACAAATATTTCTTTGGAGTAAAGGTTTAATTTAAATTGTTCTACAAACTCTACCGCGTTGGACTCAGAATTCTCTAAAGCCTCCTGAAGCTTATTTAACCATTGATCCAAGCTTTCTTCTTCTTGCGCTGCACCATGTTTGTATTTGTAATGTGCGGCGTAGCCTTTTTCTGCGATTTCATGCATGCGTTCACTACGAATTTGAACTTCTACCCATCTGCCTTTGGGACCCATTACAGTGATATGCAAAGCTTCGTATCCCGTGGATTTTGGAGAAGATATCCAGTCCCTAAGCCGTGTTGGATTGGGAGTGAAGTGATCTGTTACGATGCTATAGATCTTCCAGGCAACAAATTTTTCGTTGTTGCGATCGCTTCGGTAAATGATACGTATAGCGAATTTGTCATATACCTCTTCAAACGATACGTTTTGCTTAATCAGCTTGTTGCGTATGGAATAGATGGATTTATACCGCCCTTTGATGTCGTAATTCAATCCTTCCGCGTCAAGCGAATCTGCAATTACTTTAGAAAAGTCTTCAATATAATTTTCTTGCTTAGCCTTACTTTCTTCAATTTTTTTGTAAATATTTTGATACACATCTGGCTCTGTATATTTAAGGCTCAAATCTTCCAGCTCTGTTTTAATGTTATATAGACCAATACGATGTGCCAATGGTGCGTAGATATAAAGAGTCTCGCTGGCAATTTTAACCTGTTTATCAGGGCGCATGCTATCCATGGTTTGCATGTTATGCAACCGGTCTGCGATCTTGATAATGATCACTCTCACATCCTCATTAAGAGTGAGGAGCATTTTTCTAAAGTTTTCAGCTTGTAGCGAAACATCACCCTCTTGCTTAAGATTAGATATTTTAGTGAGCCCATCAACGATACGCATGATGGTTTCACCAAAGATCTTTTCGATATCTTCTAAAGAATACTCGGTATCTTCAACTACGTCGTGCAATAGGGCAGAAGCTATCGAGGTCGCATCTAATCCAATTTGAGAGGCGACGATCTTAGCCACCGCAATGGGATGAAAAATATAGGCTTCGCCAGACTTTCTGCGTTGATCTTTATGCCCATCCACCGCAATTTCAAACGCCTGGCGGATCATTTTTTTATCGGCAGCAGAGAGCGTGCGGTAGCTAATGCGCAAAAGTTCCTTATATTCTTTTGCGATGCGTTTATTTTCTTCTTCTAGATACTGCTCTGTCAACTGCATAGGACTAAGATAGCAAAAGAAATACCAATTTGCTACCTAAGATTTTGAAAACGTTGCAGCAGAGTGGGATGGGAGTAATGCATAAAAACGTAGAGAGGGTGCGGAGTAAGATTACTCAGGCTTTTACTGCTTAATTTCTTTAAACCTTCAATAAGTGGTTCGCCTTTATACGTATTTTTAGCATAGTCATCTGCCTGATATTCAAAGGCTCTTGATAGCGCATTCATGATCAGTCCCGTAATTTCTGAAATTGGCGTATATAAAATCCCAAAGGCAATCAGTCCTATATGAAAACTAGGCTCTAACACACCTAGTGCTTGAGAAAGCAAAGGATTTCCAATGAAAAGTGACAATACCCAAAGCGTGAATCCAGTGGTAAGTATACTAATGATAAGGTTTACGATGATGTGATTTTTTTTATAATGACCCACTTCATGTGCGAGCACGGCGACAATTTCTTCTTCCTCCAAATCATTGATCAATGTATCGTACAAGGTAATTCTTTTTTCACGACCAAAACCAGAAAAATATGCGTTTGCCTTTGTACTGCGTTTTGAGCCATCTATCACAAAGATGTTATTGAGTTGAAATCCTACGGTTTTAGCATAGGCCTCAATTTTATCGCGCAATGAACCTTTTTGTAAAGGGGTCTGCTTATTGAACAAAGGTACGATAAGCTTGGCATAAAACATATTCATAAATAAGGCGAATGCTGCAACCAGTGCCCATGCATAGAGCCAAAAGTTTTCGCCTACGGCGGAATAGAACCAAATGATTAGGGCTAAAATCCCTCCGCCTATGAGTCCGCCCATGAGCCAGCCTTTAAGCTTGTCCAGCACAAATGTTTCAAGAGACATCTTATTAAACCCGAAACGTTCTTCAATAACAAAGGTACTGTAATAGGAAAACGGAAGCGTTAAGATATCACTCGCCAGCATAATGATTCCAAAAAAGAGCAGCGCGATCAAGATGGGATGATCTGCATAGCTGCGTGCCAATTGATCTACGATGGCAAACCCATCAAAAAAGAAAAACGCCAGCGTAAGCATTAACGAAAATGTAGAAGTTATTAACCCGAATCTATATCGTGTTTTTTTATAGGCTTGGGACTTTTGATACTCGGCATCTTCATACACATCTTCTAATTCCTGTGGGACAGGATCATCAAAGTGTCGGGCATTAATGGCATCGATGATTTTATCTACGATAAAGTTGAGCACAATAATCCCGATAAGAATATAAAAGAGTGTTTTAGGCGACATATAAGAGTTGAATTTTACGCGTGCAAAGATAGCCTATTTATAGTGTAAAATTTGAAGTGACTTTCGTGGATTTTGTCGTTAATAATTAGAGGAAAGTAGTGAGATTTCAATTTTGGAGTCAAGAGCCAAGAGTCTAGAGTCAAAAATTTCCGATCCCAAACCCAAAATCTTCAATCTCCAATCCTTCACACCAATAAACTAATAACCCAATAACTCAATAACTACTAACTAACAAATCCCCGTTGCTTTCTGGCTTCAAATAGTAAAATGCCTGCGGCGACAGAGACATTCATAGAATCAATTTTTCCTTGCATGGGGATGATGATGTTTTGATCGGTTATTTCTAGAAACTCATGAGATAATCCATCTGCTTCTGTTCCCACGGCGATGGCACAAGGTTGATTAAAGTCTATGGAGGTGTATGGAACCGAAGCCTGCAATGCAGCTCCATATACCATTATACTATGTTGATCTAAAAATGAAGATAATTCATTAATGGTCGCTGCGGCGATGTGGTTGGTGAAAATTCCGCCTACGCTAGAACGAATTATATTAGGATTATAGATGTCTGTACGCGGATTCGCAATAATGACGGCATCAACCCCGGCAGCATCTGCCGTGCGTAAAAGCGCACCAATATTTCCGGGTTTTTCAGGAGCTTCGGCGATAAGTAAAAAGGGATTTTTAGAAAAATTTAGGTCTTGCAGCCTGTGCTCTTTCGATTGAACAATGGCAATGAGCCCTTCTGTGCTTCCGCGGTAAGCGACTTTTTCATAAAGCGCTGTAGAAATAGCGATGACTTGCGAAGCCATAATCGTAGATTCAATAGCATTATAATCGATCAACTCTTCTGCAAAAAAAAGGGTGTCAACCAGGTATTCATTCTGTACGGCTAAGGTAATTTCACGCTGCCCTTCTACCACAAACTGCTTCTGTTTTCTTCTAACTTTAGATTTTTGTTGAAGCTGAAGTAACTGTTTAATCACTGGATTGCTAAGACTCGTAATTTTCTTGTGCATGCGCTTAATTCTAGTCAAAAATACAGTTTAATTGTCTAAATTGAGACGTAATTAAAACCTTGAATTATGAAACACTTTTTTGCCTGTATCCTCTGTGCTGTGCTACTCATCTCCTGTAAACAGAATACAACCGCCCCGGCTGAAAATCAAAAAGAAGAATCTAAACGTCAACCAGATCTTCCCCCTAATTTAGTTGAAGTTTTGGAAGCACATGGCGGGCTAGACCAATGGCAACGCATGAATAACCTGTGTTTCACTATGGGTGAAGGAGATGGTAAAGAAGTACATACCGTAGATTTAAATTCTCGCAAAACTTTAATTACTACCTCTAACTACAGCTTAGGATTTAATGGTGACAAGGTATGGTTGCTACAGGATTCTACGTATTTTAATCCTGAAAGAGCCCGATTTTACCACAATCTAATGTTCTATTTTTATGCTATGCCTTTTGTATTGGCAGATGACGGAATAGTGTACTCTGAAACGGATTCCCTTACTATGGAGGGAATGAAATATCCTGGAATCAAAATCGGCTATAAAAGTGATGTAGGTGATTCACCAGATGATGAGTATGTGTTGTACTATCACCCCAAAACAAAGCAAATGCAATGGTTGGGATACACGGTGACCTATGGAAAAGAAGGAAAATCTGATGACTTTCATTACATCAAATACGACACGTGGAAGGATGTTAATGGACTAAAGCTCCCTGAGACGATGAATTGGTATACGGTAAAAGACGGTGTTCCTGTAGAACAACGCAGCGAACGTAAGTTTAGCCAACCTTCAGTCACAGCTACGCGATTAAGTGAAAAGTTATTTGAAAAGCCTGAGGAAGCCGAGTTTGTTGAGTGAGAATAATCCAGAGGTGATATGCATACCCAAGTTATTAGTTGTGTTTTAGTCATACTTTTTCTTACCGGATGTAAAGATCATCCCGAAGTCAATCAGAACGAAATAGAAATGAGAACCTATAACTTTGATCTACAAGGACACCGCGGTGCACGCGGATTAGCGCCTGAAAACACGCTGCCGGCGTTCAAAAAAGCCCTAGAATTGGGTGTGAATACCCTAGAACTGGATGTGGTTATTTCTATGGATAAAAAAGTAGTAGTATCGCACGAACCTTGGTTTAATCCTGAAATTTGTATTGATCCTGACGGAAAAGAACTCGAAAAAGAGAAAACCGATCGTATTAATCTGTATCAACTAACCTACGATCAAATTGCCCAATATGACTGCGGGAACCGAAGCAATCCGCGTTTTCCAGAGCAGAAAAATATCCTGGCGAAAAAACCTCTGCTCACAGAGGTAATCGAACTAGCTGAAGCTTATGCTGAAAAACATACATCAACCATAACATACAATATTGAACTTAAGACGGAACCAGAAGATGATGACCTGTTTCATCCCGCTGCACCAGAATTTTGTAAACTTGTAATCGAAGCAATTAAAGAAAGCATACCGCCGCAGCGTTTGACCTTACAAAGTTTTGATTTACGCATATTGAACTATCTTCATACAACCTATCCTGAATATTCATTGGCGTATTTGGTAGAGCGCGGTTCGTTCAAGGCTAATTTAGATGCTTTAAGATTTACGCCGGCAATTTACAGTCCGTTTCACGAATTATTATCACAGTCTGTAGTGAACAATATTCATCAAAAAGGCATAAAGGTGATTCCTTGGACAGTCAATGATCCAGAGCGCATGCAAGAACTGCTCTCTTGGGGAGTTGATGGGATTATCACCGACTACCCGAATAGGGCATTAATTTTTAAAGAATAAGTCCTTAACTAGCACAGTTTGCGTAGCGCGGATTTAAAATCCGCGCACTCTAGACCAACAAAATTTATTTCTGTTTGGTTACATCAGGATATTCCGGTTTTGGCCAAGGCTTTACAGGGTTTTCTTTTAATTCTTTTAATGCAATTTCAATTGCTTTTTCCAGTTGAGGGTCCCTTCCGGCGATCACGTCTTTAGGGGTTTGGTCTACTTCTACATCTGGTGGCACGCCTTCATTTTCAACTTTGAATCCCTCTTCCGTATAAAATGCAACATTAGGTGCCGTCACACTACCGCCATCAATAAATTCCGGGTAACCCAATACACCAACTAAACCTCCCCAGGTACGTTTTCCAACCAATGTACCCAGTTCAAATTTTCTAAACATCCAAGGCAAGTAATCTCCTCCGGATCCTGCTGTTTCGTCTATCAACATCACCTTAGGTCCTTGAATAGACGCACTGGGAGCTTTCATATCATCTCCATACCTAAAATCCCAGTAGGATTGTACCGGCTTTTTGAGCATGTCAATCACATAGTCTGCCAATTGCCCACCGCCGTTAAATCGTTCATCAATAATAATGGCTTTTTTGTTTGCCTGTGGATAGAAGTATCTCTTAAAATACTCATGCCCGGCGTACGCCGTATTAGGGACATAAACATAGGCTACTTGCCCATTAGTCGCTTTGTTTACCTTTTCAATATTGCCTTCAATCCAGGCTCTGTTGCGCAAAGCCCGCTCTGATGATGCCGGAGTTACTTGTACTTCTTTTGAGTCTTTACCATTCGCACTTTTACTTATCGTAAGCGTGACCAATCGGTTGGCTTTATTTTCAAAATATTCGTGCAGGTTATCGCTTCCGGTTACTTCCTTACCGTCTACTTTTATGATATACATACCTTCACTTACATTCACGCCGGGCTCAGTTAATGGGGCGCGTAGTCCTGGGTTCCAATTGAGTCCGCCATAAATCTTGTCTATTTTATAGCGATTATTTTCAATGACATAATCTGCACCTAACAGTCCGCCATTAATATTGTCCGTTTCAATAAAATCATCTCCTCTGGATCCAAACCTGTGGTGACCAACGCCAAGTTCGCTAAACATCCATCCCATCATGCGATACAAATCTTCCTTTGTGGGCGCATCGTTTACCATAGGTTGGTATTTAGCCTTCATTGCGTTCCAGTCTACCCCATGCATGCCGGGATCATAAAAATAGTCGCGGTTGACACGCCAGGCTTCATTAAAAATACTGGTCCATTCAGCTTTAGGATCAATCTTGATTTTGATCGAGTTTACCGCTAAAGGTTTGCCGTCTGGTTTTTTACCGGTATCGGTTACGTACCATTGATCGTCGCGATACACCAGCATCTTTTTCCCTTTTGCAGCAACCTCAAACGCCCAAGTTGTAAACAAATCCTCATTCTTGCGATCTTTTAGGTCATAGCGGTTTAACATAGGTGGTTCTGAAAAACTATTGCCGTAGGCGAGATAATACAGTTTACCTTCTTCCGGCGAAGCAAGGCTTCCATAATTTCCGGGAGGTACCGGGATATGCACAATGCGATTCATAAGTCCGTCTACGTCTACCTTTATGGCTGGTGTTGCAGGTGCCTTGTCCTTTTTATCTTTCTTTCCTTTTTTATTTTTCTTATCATCCTCTTCGTCATTTTGAGCCTTTTCTTCAGGCTTTTCCATATCATTTTCACGTGCAAACGGATTGGGCGTTTCCTTAGCTAAAGTGACCAGGTAAAGACTATTCGTACTTCTCATGTCCTGATTGCTTTGATCAAACCAGTTCACCACGGGTCCGGCATCGGTAGATGCGGTCATGTAGACATATTTTCCACTTGGATCAAACGTGGGTTCGGTCACATTACTCAATCCATCCGAAATGGGATAGGATTGATTTTTTTCTACCGAAAATAAGTAGGCCTGTTCAAAATTTGTTTTGATGATGTTTGTATAGGTTAACCACTTTGAATCTGGTGACCAGCTGCCAAACAACTCCCGAAACACGCCTGGTACATACAGCACGTCTGAAGCTATTTGAGTCGTTTTAGCATTATCAACATTTGTGATGTATAATGTTCTGCTATTGTCGACATAAGCAACCTGCTTACTGTCTGGTGACCAGTGGAGATAAGCATAAAATCCGGCTCCTTTTAACGGAATTTTCTTTGTACTTACCGCATCGCCCATACTGCGAACGTGTAAGGCATATTCACCCGACTCATCTGAGAAATAGGCGATTTTAGCTCCATCCGGAGACCAGGCAGGGAATTTTTCGTGAGTACCAGTGGTTTCGGTAAGGTTATTTACATCTCCCTTTTCTGCGGGAACGGTAACTATATCACCTCTAAAGTCAAGTACCACCCTTGCACCTGAAGGTGAAATTCCGCCACTACGAACGTATTCGCTTCCGCTTACAAAACGCGAACGCATTTGTAACAGATCTGTTCCTATTCCTACACTAATTTTGGTGCTTTTTTGCGTAGAAGGGTTAAATTGATGCAGGTAACCGGCTTGTTCATAGATTAACTTTCCGGCGTTAGCCGAAAGGTTAGCGACATGATGATCGGTATAATTGGTGTGTTTGGAAACTTGTTTGGTCGCAGGATCAAAGCTGTATATATTGAATTCGCCGTCGCGATCACTTTTAAAGTATACCTTTCCATTGAGCCAGTTTGGCTGAGAGTCGTTGCTTCCGCTTGTGGGTTTTGGGACTTTTGTAATTTCTTGAGTAGCTACATCGTATACCCATATCTTAGAAGCGGTGCCACCACGGTAGTGCTTCCACTGGGTAAATCGATCAGAAATTGGGGTATAGGCGATGTATTTTCCGTCAGCAGAATAGCTGGCCCACCAGGCATTGGGAATTTCTAGTTGAGAGACCGGTCCGCCATTAGTAGAAACGGTAAACAATTGTGCGTAGCGGTTGGTGAAAATATTACGCTGTGAGGCAAATAAAACTTTTTTGCCATCTGGTGTAAAATCGCGGGCAATGTCCGGATAGGGATGATAGGTGAGTCGTTTGGGTATTCCACCAGTCACAGGGACGGTGAATACATCCAGGTTTCCATCATATTCAGCAGAAAACGCAATGGTTTTACCATCGGGGGAGAAGATAGGATTACTTTCATAGCCTTCATCCACGGTTAATCTGCGGGGGTTATTCCCATTAAGATCGACTACCCAAAGATCATTGGCATAGATAAACGCAATATGGTTTGTGCCAATCGCAGGTTGGTGCATCAATCGCGTATCGGTGGTATTGATGGACTGTGCTTGTAAAAAAGATGAGAACAAAAGTGCTAAAACACTTAAGAAAGGGAGTAGAGCGCGTTTCATAAGACAAATAGGTTGGTTATTGTGAAATTGATGTAACAAGATACAGAAAAATGACATTCCTAATATCTTGAACCTTGCCTAAAGAGACGTCAATCAAAGAGATATGTTACAACATTATAAGCTTAAAATCTCAATCTTACTTAAGGGTAAACCAGCGCTGAAGTTTAATAAAAGGATTTTCTAATCTGTTTCCTCACGTAGAAAAAGCGCACCAGACCTATAATCAATAAGACAAAAGCCGTTGAAATAAAAAAATACCCTAAGGTGGTAAGATTACTCAGCACATCTACCTTGAATATTACAAATCCAGAACTGAGTAGCACCACAAAGGTCCTAAAGTACGCCAAAAAGGTTCGCTCATTCGCAAGTTTAGTACGTTCTAACGCCAAGATGTCTGTTCTGCTTATACTGCTTTGATTTAAATTTTTTATCATAAAACAATAATTAGAGAGATCTAAGAATTTTTCTATTAGAAATCACCTAATCCAGGTTTTTTTTATAAATGAGTTTATTAATTGCACTTGATCTGGATACTGAGTTTTCCATATATTGAGAAAAGCGCTTTTTACTACTATTTCTGAAATAAAACCAAGCTTTTTACCAATTTGACTAAAAAGTAAATGATAATCTCTATTGGTTAATCTTACGTGATTAATTATTGATTTTACCTCTTCTTGATCTTCAAACTTTCTGTGAAGCGCTATAGTAAGCTCTCCTATCATTGAGTCTGTTTCGGAATTGATATTTTCCAATACTTCATCAAAAATATATGCTTCTGGTGATTCACCTGGGAGTTTATATACTTTTTCTTCTTCTGAATCGTTTTGTTGAGAATCACCATCAAGAATGCAAATTGAGCTATTTCCTGTGGTTGGATTCATATTATGGTATTTATTTACTGATTTGGCAATGCCATCACCTTCCATCTTGTGCACTTGAACCTCTTCATAATTAATTTCTGAATCACTTGCGATACAAGATTCCACCCACATCTTGGCAAAATCATCCTCTACGAATATTGCTAATTTCGCATCTACTTGTCCCGTTATCGCTCTCAATGACTTTACGTCTAATTTACCTTGGAAAAACTTATTATTGGTCGCAGACCATATAGCCTTAGAGGGAAGAGGTAAGAGAGCATCATTACTATGGGTTGTAAAAATTGCCTGTGAACTTTTTCTAGAGGCTACATCGATGAGATATTCGACCATTCTGATTGTCGCTATCGGATGGAGACCATTTTCTATTTCTTCTATTAGAATGAGAGAATTATCGGGTAAAGATTCTATTTTCAGAACCATTTTTATAATACTGGATTCTCCAGCACCAAAGTGAAATTCAGAAAATTGAACACCTTCATTTGTTGATCCCGTTAATAAAGTAACCTTACCATTGTCATCAACATTAATTCTAGTATAATTGTTTAAATCTTTACCAAGAATTTTCTGTGCGGCATCAATAACATTTTGTTCAAGTTGAAATATTCTATCTTCCGTTACATGAAATCTACCAGAGGCGCATTTACTAAATTCTTTTCTTTCATTTGCAGGTACAGTTCTAGATACACCAAACAAGGCCACATTTCTGGAGATTCGATCCCTAGTCCATTTAAAATTTGTAAATTTTGCTCTTCTATTTATGGAATCATTAGGGTTAATACTTCTATCTATTAATTCATAATTAATTTTCCAGTTTTGCATGCTATCATCAAATCTTCCACTTTTAGCAAAAAATCGACCAGGTCTAACAGAAATATACGCGCAACCTGCAGCTCCCAGTACACTAGTTTTTCCACCTCCGTTAGGACCTATAATAGCGGTAACGGGAAAATCAAAGGTTATAGTTTCATCTTTGAAACCACGTATAGGATTTAGACGTACCTTATTTAAGTATTTACCATAATTCCTGCCGTTAACTTTTTCGGTCAATCGATTTATTAGACTCTGCCTTATCTCACTTTGAAATGCCATATTCCGATCTTAATAAATTTTCAAAACATCTGAAGATATTCTAAAGTTATAATTTGATTAATCTCATATTGAGACCGTCTTGAATTTAAATCCGCGCCAACTTATTTGTACGTTAAAAGTATTACGTTCATAAACTCATAAACTCATAAACTCATAAACTCATCAACTCATCACTTCTCCTTCTTCTGCCCTTCGTATTTATCACTATATCGCTTAGCCAGCGTGGTTTGATGGGTTTCTAAACTAATATCTCTTCCTTCAATAAAAGCTCTGGTGAGCTGATTGGTTCGCATGTCCAATGCATTCCCTTCTGAAATAAATAGAGTAGCATCCTTACCTTTCTCCAAAGTTCCTAATCGATCATCAATGCCTAAGATTTTAGCAGGATTACTGGTAATCAACATTAATGCCTGCTCTGCTGTCAGTCCTGTACTCATGGTTTGCCCGGCCTGAAAAGGTAGGTTACGGGCATTGGCACGTTCCATTTGTCCCGCATTTTGTAACGCCACCAACACTCCTTTATCAACCAACATTTTAGCAAGTTTGTAGGGTAAGTCATAATCTTCATCGTCGCGTTGCGGAGTCGTATGTACACGTTTCAACAATACAGGAATATTATTCGCCTTAAGCTGATCAGCCACTTTGTGTGCATCATAGCCCCCAATGACTACCATATCCACATCATATTCCTTTTTAAAGGCAATCGCATCTAAAATTTCGCGCTCACCGCTTACATTCACGTATAGTTTTTGACTTTTATCAAACAATCCTGCCATCGCTTCAAACTGCAAATCTTTTTCAGAACGCGAACCTGCTAAATAGGCTTTAGCAGTCTTGAAAACCTGCTCAATGGTCGCGATGCGTTCTTTGTATTTATCATTGGCTTTATACCCAGGATCTTCACCCATCCACCAACGACCTCTGGTTACGCTATTGGGCCAGTTTAGGTGAATGCCGTCATCTTCTTTGATCACAGCATCTTCCCAGTTCCAGGCATCAAACTGAACAATAGAAGAGGTTCCTGCAACTACGCCGTCACGCGGGGTTATTTGACCAATCAACACCCCGTTAGGGCGCATACTTTCGACCACTTGAGATTCTGAATTATAGGCAATCAATCCCCTTACATGCGGGATGACGCCACCAATTTCACCATCATCATTTGTTTGACGCACCGCGCCAATTTCTACTAATCCTAAGGTTGAATTAGGAGCAATGATCCCTGGGTAAACGTGCTTACCGGCAGCATTTATGATTTCTCCTTTGGCTTCAATTTTAACCGTGGTGGCATCGCCAATAAAGCTAATTTTTCCGTTTTCAAACATGATAATGCTGTTCTCAATCACTTCGCCATTGCCAATATGAGCCGTAGCATTCATGATGGTTACCGCTTGAATTTGCTTAGGTGCCGGAGTTTGCTGTGCAAAAGACACCAAACCACAAAACATCACTACTTGAACTAGTATATAGATACGTGTTTTCATCGTAAAAATTTTATTTTTTAAATACATCATGAGTTTCTACGCTATCACAGTGAAAACGCATTTTATCTTTTCCTTTTACCGGTACGGTTTTGAGTCCGGCGTTTTTCTCTTGTAACATGGCCGCAATGAGTTGATTGCGTTGCTGTTTGATCTTAGCGCGTTGCTTAGCATCATTCTCAATGTCAAAATAAAGCTTTCCTTCGATCACTGTTTTTTCGGCTTTAGTCGCGACATGCAGCGGGTGGCCGCTCCATAAGACCAGATCTGCATCTTTACCCACCTTTACACTACCCACCTTATCATCAATATGAAGTAATTTTGCAGGGTTTAGCGTAACAAACTTGAGGGCATCTTCTTCGCTTATTCCGCCGTACTTAACTGATTTGGCAGCTTCTTGATTGAGTCTTCGGCTCATTTCGGCATCATCACTATTAATTGCGGTCACCACGCCAGCGTTGTGCATGATGGCTGCGTTGTACGGAATGGCATCTTTAACCTCATATTTGTATGCCCACCAATCGCTAAAGGTAGAACCACCGGCTCCATGCGCTGCCATTTTATCGGCTACTTTATATCCTTCTAAAATGTGGGTAAACGTATTGATATTAAAGCCGAAACGTTCAGCCACTTTCATGAGCATATTAATTTCACTTTGTACATAAGAATGACAACTTACAAAGCGTTCGCTGTTAATGATCTCTAACATGGTTTCAAGCTCCTCATCCATGCGGTAGTTGCCCGTCGCCTTTTTCGCTTCGTACTCCTTAGCTCTGGTAAAAGCATCAACAAATACCTGCTCTACACCCATACGAGTTTGTGGAAAACGTGAATAACTGTTCCAGTTGGCTTGCTTTACATTCTCACCTAAAGCAAACTTGATGAAGCCGGGTGCATCCTTATTGATCATCTCTTCAGCAGAGGATCCCCACTTTAATTTCAATATGGCTGAGCGTCCACCAACGGGATTAGCAGATCCATGTAATAATTGAATGGAGGTCACTCCTCCGGCCAGGTTGCGGTAAATATCTACATCTGTAGGGTCAACAACATCCTTCATGCGCACTTCCGCGGTGTTGTTATGTCCTGCTTCATTTATAGCAGATGCCGCGATATGCGAATGTTCATCCACTATTCCCGGGGTGAGATGTTTTCCGGTTCCATCAATGACCGTAGCTCTTCCTGCGGAAAGATTTTTACCAATTTTCGCAATTTTACCGTCCTTTACTAACACGTCGGTTTGTTCTAAAATTCCTTCGGCTTCATTGGTCCATACTGTTACATTCTTAAAAAGCATATCCTGCTGCTGCGGAAGCTTCTCATATCCATAGGCATTGTTGGGATAGGTGATCGGAAGCATGTCTAGCTTCTTCTCATCCTTCTTTTTCTTTTCGTCATCTTTCTCTTTGTCTTCTTCCGGTTTTTGAGTGGCTGTAAAAGAAGTTTCTGTGCCATTGGGTAGTACTGCTTTTCCTGAAAAATTCTTCGGGTTTGCAGGAATTTTAGCAATTAAGCGAACAAACTCTTTTTTGGTGGTATCTGCAGATGTCATCACCAGATTCATCCAGTCATTGTTTAGGCTTACCTTACCTCCTAATTTTAAATCACCTTGAGTTACTTCCGCCTTTGGCTTAGACGCATCACCGGTGATCGCGAGATCGTATTGTTGCCCTTGTACGTTTAAGGTATACTTTCCGGTAAGATCAACCGCATTCATATCGGTGATAACCGTTTTATTGCCTTGTACCCAATGTTCATATACTTTTGTGTCTTTTTCAAATAAATCACCACTGGTAATCATGAAGTTTGCCAGAGCACCTTTTTTAAGAGTACCTAAACTGTTTTGCATACCAATTAGTTGAGCAGGGACAGTAGTAAGTGCTGCTAAGGCATCCTCTTTACTCAACCCGTGTTTAACGGCTTTCATTAGATTACCTTTAAACTCTTTGGGTGATTTTAAGCCATTCGTGGTTAAAACAAATGGAATCTCATTTTTAGCAAACATCGCCGGATTAGTAGGGCCTTGTTGCCAGTGTTTCATATCCTCCAGACTAACATAATCGGTGAGGTACGGGTCAGACACATCATAAGTTTCCTGAAAGTCGATTGGCAGAATATAAGTAGCCCCGGTCGCTTTGATATCTTTAATACGTTGATACTCATCACCGCCACCTACAATGATATATTGAATGCCAAATTGATCCCCCACTTTATCAGCCCGCATGTCGTCTAAAAGTCCGCCGGCATCAAAAATCTGCGGTAGGGATTTATTTTTATTGTACGCCTCTAGTGTTAAGTCCTTGTTTTCAGCATTACCCCCTGCATACCATGTGGCATCATGATTTAATTGACGTAAAAGCGCCATGGCTCCCATGCGAGATGTAGGATACAATTGCTTTGAACGGGCACTTTTTTGAAATGAGTTGTACTGTGCAACATTTGTTTTCAAAATGCGATCACCGTTGTTCCCTTTTTCATTAAGTGCTACCACCATCCCCGTACCGCGAACGATACCATCTGGTACGTGAGTAACGACGGCACCAAAGCCGGCTTTGATCATCGCATCGGCCGATTTTTTATCAAATTTAAATTCTTCTAATGGGTCGTTGGTAGGTCTTATATGGTCATTCCAGTAATAACCTTCGCGTGAGGAGCCGTATTGAGGATTTCCGCCAAAAGGACTTCCACCTTCACTTTTTGGTTTTTCAATACCAAAGTGAGAGTAGATATCTACGAAAGAAGGGTAAATTTCTTTTCCCGCTAAGTCCACACTCATGGCATTTTTAGGAACTGAAAAAGATTTCCCTACATCTACTACCTTACCATCTTTAATAAGTAGCATCCCATTTTTAATGGTTTTACCGGGAGTGGTATGTATCGAGACATTTTTAAACACCGTATATACGGTTTGCGAAGCTTTAACGCCGTCATTTTTAGGAAAGTATTCTTGAGCAGAAGCAACAATCCCAAAAAATAATAGCGCTGCTGAAAGTACGTTTCGTAGCATGTGAAAGGTTTAATTGATTGAAAGATGTTAAATATAGCATCTTTTTTAGGTTTGAACGGTCGTTTATTCAAACTTTTCTAACCCGTAGTTTACAAGTAATGCTACAACATAGCTGTAGCTTTGCATGCCCTGGGGTTGATTATTTACCTTGAGAAATTGCCCATAAAATGCCTCAAATACGGGTTCCATAGGGTTTTGATAGGCCAGCCAAAATTGGCGTACTTCATCGTAATTAAGTCTGATTCCATAATTGACCCGGTCAATAAGCTCTTCGGTGTCCTCAGGTTCACGTCGGTATAATTCGGCTAAGCAATATCTAAGCGCAAACGTGTAACCGGAGTATCTAAAATATTCATTCTCATGCACCATACTATTTAGGCAAGCGATAAAATTCGCCTCATTTTCCTTAGCAAATCCCAGCTGGTGTCCAATTTCATGACTGGTTGTGGTGGGGTGTTTGTAAGAAGGCATCAAATAATTTACCTGTGCCTCATTGGTTAATGGATTGAGATAGCCGTTAAATCCCATATAGGTTAAGGGAATGCTATAGACCGAAGATTTTACACTGGGTTGGGTATAGGTCAACGGAATCTTATCATCATTTTGTTTTGCAGCAGCAATGGCCAATTGGCGCAATTCATGCTTAGAATAGGGCATCACTACCTTTAGGGAGTCATTTTGAGTCAACTGAAGATGAAGCGCGTTTGCTTTTTGTATGAGCGTAGTGGTGTATTCTCTTAATTTTTCTGTGGTATAATCACGCTCAAGACTCAAAATAGTATGCAAAGGTTGGCGGTAGTAATTAAAGCCCCAAAATAGGTGAAAGCAGAAGTAAATAATCGATAGAGTAGCAAGACTGCTGGTGATCCAACGTTTAGGTTGTTTAAATTTATTTTTGATACGTAACCACATCCACCGAATTAATAAAATCCCTAATACCGTGTAGAGTAAATCCCCAAAAGAAAAAGGTAACCATCCAAATAAGAAACGTTCTGTCATGGAGATATAGGGATAAACGCCATTGCTGTAATACTCCTCTACAAATTGTGGAGAGGTTTTTAATCCCTGAATGATACCCCATTGGACAGGCAGAAACAAAGCGAATGCAATCGTACGTTTTTTGGGCATTGATCAAAAATACAATGTTTGTTTTAATCTACAGATTTTACAGATATCTTTGGAAAAAAAATTTTTATGAGCCAAGAAGTTCGATCACTTTCACCTAAGTCTATTTGGAAAAATTTTGCTGATCTAAATGCAGTTCCGCGTCCATCAAAAAAAGAAGAGCGCGTACGCCAATTTATGAAGACCTTTGGTAAGTCATCGGGACTGGAGACCTTAGAAGATAACATTGGAAATATTATTATCAAAAAACCAGCCACATCGGGTATGGAAGATCGCCAGACCGTGGTGATGCAATCCCATTTAGATATGGTGCATCAAAAAAATAACGATACCACCTTTGATTTTGATCGTGAAGGAATACAAATGTATGTGGATGAGGATTGGGTGAGAGCAAAAGGAACGACGCTGGGAGCAGATAATGGATTAGGTGTAGCTACTATTATGGCTGTATTGGAGAGTAAAGACCTGCCTCACCCGGCCATCGAAGCCCTTTTTACTATTGACGAAGAGACGGGAATGACCGGAGCAAAGGAACTGGATGAATCAATTTTAAGTGGAAGCATCTTATTAAACCTAGATACAGAAGAAGATGATCATATTGACATTGGTTGTGCCGGTGGAGTAGACGTAACAGTAACTCACGCTTACAAAGAAGAAAAAACAGCTTCGGACGATACCTTTTTTACTTTATCTATTAAAGGACTTCAAGGGGGACACTCTGGGATGGATATTCATAAAGGTCTTGGGAACGCTAATAAGCTGGCGGCACGTTTTCTAAACATAGGAATTAAGCATGGCATCCGGTTAATTTCTTTTAAGGGGGGTAGCCTAAGAAACGCTATTCCGCGTGAAGCTGTAGTGACTTTCTGCCTTTCGGCGGAAGCCAACAATGAATTTCAAGGTGAGTTTGAGGAATTAAAGTCTGCTGTTCAAGTGGAGTTTAATGCCATAGAGCCTAACTTAAAGATAGCATTGCTTAGCACGGAAGCTGCTGATAAAGCGATGAGTATATCAGACTCCGGAAAATTTATCCAAGCTCTGCATGCCGCTCATAATGGCGTCTTTAGAATGAGTCCTACGATTGAAGATTTAGTCGAAGCATCTAACAATGTGGCGCGTGTAACTCTTAAAAATGGAACTTTAGAGATCGCCTGCTTAACAAGATCCTCAGTTGATTCAACCAAATGGCAAGTTGCAGAAGGTCTTCAAGCGATTTTTGAGTTGGCGGGATATCAGGTAAAGTTTAGCGGAGATTATCCGGGGTGGGCGCCAAACACAGATTCTGCAATTCTAGACGTAGTTAAGCGATTATATGTTCAGCTGAATGATGGAGAAGAACCTCATGTTGGCGCTTGTCATGCCGGATTGGAGTGCGGAATCATTGGTGAGCATTATCCAAACTTAGACATGATTTCATTTGGTCCTACCATTCGCGGGGCTCACTCACCCGATGAGCGGGTGAGCATTTCTTCGGTTCAAAAGTTCTGGACCTTTGTACAGGAGATTTTAAAGGAAATCCCGAAGAAATAAATACGACTGTTTGGGTCATTTCGATTTGCCGGCTGGCGGAGAGAAAGCACATTCTTAAATAATCCTGTAAGATCTTTTTTTGACCTTGGAGGTATAAATCAAAGGACCTACAAGGTTTTGGAAACCTTGCAAGCCGTCAAGTTAGTGGAATGCAAATTCCCTCCTAATAAGGAGGGCTAGGGAGGTGTTTTGTGTTAGTAAGTAAGATTTTTTAAACTCCCCTGAATAGTTTACAACTATTCTTTCCCCTCTAAAGTGAGCTTACTCGAGTAATTATAAAAAGTATGATAATATGATGGTTTTAGAGAATCTGTTCCCTTTTACTAATGAGGCTTAAGGAGATGTTTTCAGAATTAAGCATAAAAAAAGCGCCGCATTCTTATGCGGCGCTTTTTACTAAGGCATGTAAGGATTTAATTGATACCAACGATTTCCATGTCAAATACTACATCTGCATTAGGTGGTATGGTGCCTCTTGAGCCGCGCTCACCCCAGGCAAGTTCTGTCGGAATAAAGACAACCCATCGATCACCGACCTGCATGTTCAGCATAGCTTCCTTAAATCCCGGAATCATTGGGGCATCTGCACTGTAGGTCGTTTGAATAGGTTTGTAAGCATCTAACGACGGACGAATTATATTTTCTTTACCATAGTTTTTTGCAACTTCTATCATGTTAGTGTCAAAAATTTTACCGTCTTCAAAATAGCCTGCATAATCAAGAGATACTTTATCTGTACTTTTCGGTTGTTCTCCATCTACATCTTTGATACGATAAATCTTCAAACCACTCGGCATTTCTTCTGCTTTTTCTTTAAGATCTGCTAGACGCACTTTAGTTTCTTCAATGGCTTGTTGTGCTTTTTTTTCGGCTTCTGCTTTAGCTACTTCGGCTTCTTCCATTATATTTTCAAATATTTTTGGAGCATCAAAGTCTTTGGCTTCTTTCCCTTTTCGTATGATTGTAACGGTATTTATGGTTACAGGATTTACTGGTTTATCTCCGGGCTTAACAGTTTCTACAGCACCAATACTATCTACCACTTCCTGACCTTTTACTACTTTTCCAAAAACAGTATGTTTACCATTGAGCCAAGGGGTTTCTTTGAGCGTAACAAAAAACTGACTTCCGTTAGTTGCCGGTCCAGAATTAGCCATAGAAAAATATCCTTTTCCATCATGCTGTAATGAATCCACAATTTCATCTTCAAACTTATATCCGGGTCCTCCAGAACCAGTTCCCATTGGATCACCTCCCTGAATCATAAAATCTTTGATCACACGATGAAAGCTAATCCCATCATAGAAGTTTTTGCCTAAATAGGTACTGTCAACAAAGGTGTTAGAACCTTCGGCTAGTGAAACAAAGTTTGCTACCGTAAGTGGAGTAGCTTTATAGAATAACTCGCCTACAAAAGTTCCTTTATTTGTTTCGATTTCGGCATATAGACCGTCTGACAAATCAGGATATACTTCTTTGCAGGCAGAGAATACTGTAACTACTATAGCGGCTATGATAATTGATATTTTTTTCATGGTTATTTAATTTATTATTGAGTCGTTTTCTTTTTTTAAGGTGGTCAAACTAACTGTTGTTTTTAACGGATAATTAGTGCCAATCTTGTTTTTATCACCGTAATATCCAAATCCAAGATGCGAAGGAAATAAAAAAGTTACAGTTTCCCCAGTTTTCATGAGTTTAAGTCCTATCCGCAAGCCGGTAAAAATCTCTTCTTTATCCATTACGTAACTTTTTGGAGAAACTTCATCTACGGTATAGATTGGTGTTCCATCCAGCCGGTCTACTTTGTAGTCAAAAACCAATTGGTCTCCCACCTGTGGTAGGGTAGATTTTGCCATATCTTTTGCTACATAATAATACCAAAATCCGTTTTTTGAAGCAATGTATTGGTTGGCGGTATCTTTTGCGATGATGTCTTCAATGAGCTTTTCTTCAAAAGCTACTTGCTTTATGTTGCGATCAATAGATTGGTCGATAAACGTACCAGAAGAATTTGAAACAGGTCGTCGCGCTTCTTGAGGCTTACAAGCAACCATTCCTACAGTGATCAAGAGAATATACATTAGATTTTTCATGAGGTCAATTCTTTTTTGTAATGAGGTAGGATCTTTTCAAACGCCAAGATAGTTTTGGTGAGTGAGAGATCACTTTTTCCACCTGCGGCATTAGTATGTCCACCACCACTAAAGTGAGTTCTGGCGAAGGAATTGACATCAAAATCTCCAATTGAGCGTAAAGAGATCTTGATTATCCCCTCGTCTTTATTCTCTATAAAAATCAATGCAAATTTAATTCCTTTAAGCGATAAACCATAATTAACGAAGCCTTCGGTATCTCCTTTTTTGAAATCATGTTGATTTAGCTCTTCCTGCGAAAGGGAGATATATGCGGTATGATAATCTTTTTTGACCACTAAGTTATTCAAAGCAACACCTAATAGTTGTAACCTGCTTTTTGAGTTTGTGTTGTAAATCTTTTGATGAATCGTAGCGTTTTCGGCACCACGATCCAATAAACTGGCAACGACGTGATGGGTCGTACTGGTTGTAGAGGCAAATCTAAACGATCCTGTATCGGTCACAATACCCGTATAGATACAAGTTGCCATTTCTTTAGTAATCATTGCTGTATCTCCTAAAAAGTCTAAAAAATGATACACCATTTGGCAGGTGGAACTCATGGATACATCGCTGTATGTATAAGAAGCATAATCATCTGGTGATTGATGATGATCAATCATAATAAAGGTAGCTTCGGCTTTTTCAAGTGCGTTCTGCAAATTTGCTACTCTGGAAAGATGATTAAAGTCAAGGGTGAAAATGAGGTCTGCTTCCTTGATAATCTTTTCAGCACTTTCGGTATCCTTTTCCGCATTAATAACTTTATTTTCAAAGGGTAGCCACTTGAGAAAATCTGGGTAGTCGTTAGGAGAAACAACTACAGCATCGTGATTTTTTTGTATGAGGTATTGGTATAATGCAAGTGTAGATCCCATAGCGTCTCCATCTGGGTTTTTGTGCGGAATTATAGCAATTTTTTTGGGAGTTTGAAGGAGTTGCTTGATTTCAGCAATATCAGATGCAGTCATAGGTGTCAAAAATACAATTATTTAAAGATGACGTAAAATAGAATATTAGAAATTATTGCATCTTGCTATTATGAAAACAGCACTTCTTAGTATTCTAGGTATGTTTATGTTGACGCTAAATGCTCAACAAACTATTCAGACAAAAGATTCGATTCTTACTTTGGCGCTAGGCAGTTGTAATAAACAAGATAGGGAGCAACCTTTTTGGGATGAAATTATTGAACTGCAACCCGATGTTTTTATCTGGGGTGGTGATAATATTTACGGGGATACGAAAGATATGGAGCTTCTAAAAGCAAAATATGATCGACAATCGTCAAATCCCGGATATCAACGATTAAAAAATGAGGTTCCCGTACTAGGTACCTGGGATGATCATGACTACGGAAAAAACGATGCAGGGAGAGAATTTAAAATGAAAAAGGAAAGTCAGCAACTCTTTTTAGACTTTTATGATGTGCCTAAGAATGATCCCCGAAGAGATAGAGAAGGGGTGTATCATGCCGAAACTATTTTGACTCCCTATGGAACTGTACAAATAATCATGCTGGACACACGATATTTTAGATCACCTTTACGCAAAAACAAGAAGAAAGGAAAAGGTAAAAAGCGCTATTTGGTCATGAGGACGGAGAAGGGACTATATTAGGAGAAAAGCAGTGGAGTTGGCTTGAAACGCAGCTCAAAAATACTACAGCTTTGATGAGCGTTGTAATGACAAGCATTCAATTACTATCCAATGAACATGGGTGGGAAACCTGGGGGAATTTTCCTCATGAACAAGAGCGATTTTATGCATTACTAACTAAAATACCAGATCATCCCGTGGTCGTCTTAAGTGGTGATCGACATTTATCAGAATTTTCAAAAAAAACCTCTCCGGCTATTCCTTTCCATTGATTGATTTCACCTCAAGTGGTTTGACGCATTCCTATAGTGGTGATAAAGAGGAATCCAACCCTTTTAGAGTGGGAAAATTAGTTACTTCACCTAGTTTTGGTATGATGTATATTAATCTAAAAACGATGCAGGTTGAATTTGAGATGAGGGGATTAGAGAATATTGTATTCGAAAATTTAAAAATTGACTATTCCGTAACGTCTACTGTGAAGAAATGATTATTTTTGCAGCCGCTTAGATAAACTCAAAAAAGATAATTATGGCAGGCAATAGAACATTTACAATGCTTAAGCCTGATGCTGTTGAAAAAGGACACATTGGGGCAATATTAGAAAAAATCAATTCGGCTGGATTTAGAATTGTGGCGATGAAGTTAACGCACATGACAAAAAATGATGCTGAAACATTCTACGAAATCCACAAAGAGCGCCCTTTCTTTCCAGAACTGGTAGAATATATGACCCGTGGTCCTATCGTTGCTGCTATCCTTGAAAAAGATAATGCAGTAGAAGACTTTAGAACTTTAATTGGTGCAACAAATCCTGAAGATGCTGCTGAAGGTACTATTCGCAAATTATATGCTGCCTCTATAGGAGAGAACGCTGTTCATGGAAGTGATAGTGATGATAATGCTGCTATTGAGGGAGCGTTTCACTTTTCAGGAAGAGAGATGTTCTAAAGCATACACTAATTACCATATTAAAGCCGATTCAAAAGAATTCGGCTTTTTTATTTAAGCACCAATTTCTTAATTACTTCTTTTCCAATCTCTTCATTGATCAACCGTATGATTTTTTCTTTTCCGTAACTCAATTCTTCACGCAGCACTGATGAAGTAAGCGAAACATAAAGCGTTTGGCGTTCTAATCGTATAACGTGAGTATATTTTTGAATCGCTGGACCCATTTGTTTTTGCCATGCCTCAGCCACATGAACTTTATCCAACCCCTTCTCAAGCTTGTTTTCTGTTACGAAGCTCTTTAGGACATCTTTAATAGATTGGTGGTCATTAGTTCTCTTTGTCATCAAAAACAGCTTAATTATTTATATTAATTGGCTCAAATTTCTTATACGTATAAATAACTCCTTCTTCATTTTGAATACGGAATTCTTCCGCCTCCAATGCAAGTAAATTTTCCTTCCAGCGATCCATATCTGTTTCATAAATTAGGACTAAGGATTCACCCTCTTTAGTAATCGTGATATTCTCTTGCGAGTCACTGGTTGTAAATGTGCCGTCAAATTGCGGACGAACTTTTTTACGTATACCTTGATCACCTTCGATAAAAATATAGTCCACCGTTGGGTTGGCTCTAAATTCTTTAACCGTACCATCGGTAAACTCTACCTTCTCTATTTGCCAGTATCCATTTAGGTCTTCCGCGTCAGCGAGAGAAATATTTTGTTTACATTGAGTCATGATCACCATCAAAAGGCACCACAGGATGGAATTGGTTATTTTTTTCATGTGATTACATTTTAAAGATGTGATAACTCTGCGAGGTTTCTTTGACAACACGTTCAGTCCGTTCTGCATGTGTATCACTTATAAATAATTGTCCTAATTGATCTGTAGTGACCAGATCTACAATCTTAGCGACGCGATGTTCATCTAATTTATCAAAAATATCGTCTAGTAGCAAAATAGGATTAACGCCGCTTTGCTCCTTAATGAAATCGTATTGTGCTAATTTCAAAGCGATTAAAAACGACTTTTGTTGCCCCTGAGAACCAAATTTTTTCACAGGATAATCGTTAATGAACATTACCAGATCATCTTTATGGACTCCTATAGAGGTATATTGCATAGCCATGTCCTTTTGCAGGTTTTGTTCAAATAAATGTTCTAGGGATTCTTCATTTAATTGACTTTTATAGGTAAGGTTAACCTCTTCAGAACCACTGCTAATAGATTCATATCGCGACTTAAAAATAGGTGTAAATTTCTTTAAAAAATGTTCACGTTTTTGATGAATCTTATTTCCTAAATCAATCATTTGGTCATTGTAAATACTCAAGGTATCCCGATCAAACGTTTTATTGGCAGCAAAGTATTTCAACAGTGAATTGCGTTGCGATAAAATTTTAGTGTAAGTGATTACTTGGTTAAGATAGTCTTTATCACTTTGCGAAATCACATTATTCAAGAACTTTCGGCGGGTATCACTGCCTTCAATAATCAGGTCACGATCTGCAGGGGAGATAATGACTAGAGGAATAAATCCCACATGATCACTTAATTTATCATATTCTTTTCCATTTCTTTTTATGATTTTTTTTTGTCCGCGTTTTGCACTTACTATAACTTTTTCATCACGTTCTTCTTTTTCAAACACCCCGTCTAACACAAAAAATTCTGTATCGTGCATGATATTTTGACCAGTAATAGGATTAAAATAACTTTTTCCAAATGCAAGGTGATAAATACTATCTAATACATTTGTTTTTCCTACGCCATTGTTACCTACAAGGCAATTAATCTTTTGGTCAAATTCAAAAGAAGTTGAAGCAAGGTTTTTATATTGAATTAAGGAGAGTCGTTTGAGAAACATAAAAAATTGAAAATCAGAAAACTGCATCAAGAAAAGTTAGATCAAATACTTCTCTTATATTTGATGCAAAGTATTGAAAAATAAGCAATATTTTCTCTTTTAAATACCAATAAAAATTTTATTTTTGCGCACCAATTAAATGATATATGGCCACGTATAAACGCAGAGGATATAAACCGAAATCGAAAAAAGAAACCGAAGAAGTAGTTGAAGAACAGTCAACAACGGCTGAAGTTTTTAGCACGCTTGATGAGTCTGCCAATAAAACTGAAGCTTTCATCGCCAAAAATCAAAACTACATTTTAGGTTTTGTAGGTTTAGTCGCTTTAGCGGTTTTAGGTTACTTAGGGTATCAAAATTTTATTCAGGAACCTAAGGAATTAGAAGCAGCAAATGAAATGGCACAGTCTCAGGATTACTTTGGAAATGCGCTTGAAGCGGCTGCGACCGAGAAAGATTCTCTTTTTAATTTAGCGCTAAATGGAGGAGAGGGGAAGTTTGGCTTCCTGGATATTACCGAGGAATATAGCGGCACTAAAGCAGCAAATTTAGCGCATTACTATGCTGGGATGTCCTTCTTGAACACTGCAAAATATCAAGAAGCAATTGATCAGCTGGATCAATTTCAAGGAGATGACCAAATTCTAGGTCCGCTAGCTCAAGGGGCCATTGGAGATGCATTCATGCAATTGGATCAACCTGAACAAGCACTGGAATATTACATTGCGGCATTAGAGATGAGGTCAAACGAATTCACCACGCCTAGGTACTTACTTAAGGCAGCGATCACAGCACTCGATTTAAAGAAAGCAGACCAGGCACTTAACTATCTAGAGCGTCTTGAAAAAGAATATCCTAATGCAGATGAAACCCGCCAGTCAGCCGTTTATTTAGGAATGGCACAGGCGATGAATAAATAATTATGGCTACTGCCAATAAAAACTTATCACAATACGATAAAGAAACAATCCCAAACGCGAAAAACTTCAAGTTTGGGATTGTTGTTTCAGAGTGGAATGAAGACATCACTCAAGGTCTTTTTCAAGGTGCATTTGATGCATTTATAGATAATGGAGTTCTTAAAGAAAATATTGTACGGTGGAATGTACCGGGCAGTTTTGAATTGATTTATGGCTGTAAGAAGTTGACCGAAAGTTTTGAAATGCTGGACGCTATCATCGCTGTAGGAAGCGTTATTCAAGGTGAAACCAAACACTTTGACTTTGTCTGCGAAGGAGTAACTCAAGGAATTAAAGACCTAAATTTACAACAAGATATCCCCGTAATATTTTGTGTACTTACAGATAATACAAAGCAA
This sequence comes from Gangjinia marincola, assembly GCF_039523415.1. NCBI lineage: Bacteria > Pseudomonadati > Bacteroidota > Flavobacteriia > Flavobacteriales > Flavobacteriaceae > Gangjinia > Gangjinia marincola. Next base: position 39,380 of record NZ_BAAAFG010000016.1, on the reverse strand, counting down.
CAGTCCATTGATCGTAGTGGAGGAAAGTATGGAAATAAAGGTACTGAAGCTGCTATAGCAGCCATAAAGATGGCACAGCTGCGCAAAGACGCAAAATTCTACAAAGACTAGTAGGTCATTTCAAACTATTTTCACTTGAGTATTTGCAGGATTAAGGTTCGGCATTAAACATGATTTTCATTATCTTTACATAACTAAAGAAAAAGGCGATGTTGGGTAATGTTTTTAAAACCAGGGGTAATAATAAGTTTAGTTACACTCCGCGATACTACAAAAGTGACAAAGAGGGTAGTCCATTTGAGATTGAGCACAAATTTGATCCTTACCGCAAAACGGTAAATGGTCCTCGTGGACTAAAAAACAAAGCGCAAGCAGCCTTTGAGGAACTTAAACAGCCCGCCGATCGCAGAGTCAATAAAACCATACTTTACGTTGTTCTTATTCTCGTATTCTTATTCTTGTGGCTCATCGATTTTGATTTATCCATCTTCTCTACGCCGCGATAAATGAGTGATATCATCAAGCTCTTACCAGATCACGTTGCGAATCAAATAGCAGCGGGAGAGGTTGTACAGCGTCCGTCTTCTGTCGTTAAAGAATTACTTGAAAATGCTATTGATGCAGGTGCAACTACTATTAAATTACTCATTAAAGAGGCAGGTAAAGTATTGATCCAAGTGATTGATAACGGTAAAGGTCTGAGTGAAACAGATGCCAGGATGGCGTTTGAGCGCCATGCTACCTCAAAAATTAATCAGGCTGAAGATTTGTTTAAAATACAGTCTAAAGGATTTAGAGGTGAAGCCCTTGCATCCATCGCAGCTGTGGCCCATGTGGAACTTAAGACCAAACAGGAAAACGAAGAGACGGGAACATGTATCACTATCGAAGGTAGTAAAGTAATTTCTCAAGAAGTATGTGTCACTCCTAAAGGTACTGTCCTGAGTGTAAAAAATCTTTTTTTTAATATTCCTGCCCGAAGAAACTTTTTAAAGTCTGATGCTGTTGAAACACGCCATATTATTGACGAGTTTCATAGAGTGGCGCTGGCCCATCCCGAAATTTCTTTCACCATGCTGCACAATGGGAATGAGGTATTTAGGTTGCCTGCATCCAATCAGCGACAACGTATTGTGAATGTTTTTGGGATAAAAACGAATGAAAAGCTGGTTCCCGTTGAAGAGGAGACCGATGTAGTGAAAATTAAGGGTTTTGTTGGAAAACCAGAATTTGCTAAACGAACCCGTGGCGAACAATTTTTCTTTGTCAATGACCGCTTTATAAAAAGCCCGTACCTCAATCATGCTGTTTCTGCTGCATTTGAGGGACTGCTCAATGATAAAGTGCATCCCAGGTATTTTCTATATCTCAGCGTGGATCCTCAACGAATCGACATTAATATTCATCCCACTAAAACCGAAATCAAATTTGACGATGAACACGCTCTTTACGCGATGTTGCGAAGTACAATCAAACACAGCCTAGGTCAATTTAACGTAGCTCCTGTACTTGACTTTGATCGTGATGCTGGTATGGAAGTTCCTTATCAATACAAGAATAAGCATGTTATCGCTCCCGTTATTGAGGTAGATCACACTTTTAATCCATTTGCTGAAGATAATGGTGGGGTAAAGGTTAATGTATCGTCTAAAACGTCAACAGGATTTAAACACGATAAACGTGAGCCTACCTGGGATGCCTTGTATAGCGGAATTCAAGCTGAAAAGCAAGAACAGCAAACAGAAGCTTCTACCGTAACGTTTGAGACAGAGGAGGTCAACAGTAGTATTTTTACAAAAAACACTGCACCTGCACCTGAAGCGACCGTTTTTCAATTACAACGAAAATTTATCGTTACCACCGTCAAAAACGGAATGTTAGTGATTGATCAGCATCGTGCTCACACCAGGATTTTATATGAAGAATTACTAAAAAATATTACGGTTTCTACCGGCGCAAGTCAGCAATTATTATTTCCACTTTCTTTACCTTTTTCGGGAAATGAGATAGGCTTAATTGTTGAATTGAAACCTATGTTAGAGCAAACAGGATTTCTATTTGGAGAAATAGCCAACGAGCAGGTAGAAGTAAAAGGAATTCCAACCATGTTAACCGAGGGTGAAGTGCCAATATTACTGGAGAAGTTACTTTCAGACTTTCAACAGGAGGTCCCTGATGCTGGTTTTGAACAAACTGATTTATTGGCAAGATCCTTGGCAGACAGTATGGCGGTGAGAAATGGTACATTGTTAGCACAAGAGGAACAGTTGCAGCTTGTTAATCGATTGTTTGCTTGTAAAGAAACACTCACGACCCCATCAAATAAACAAATATTTATAACGTTAACGGCAGAGCAGCTGGAGCGTAAATTTTAGAATTTTTATGGCGAGAATTACCGAAACGGTTAAAGTACTCCTAATCATCAACGTGATCTTTTTTATTGGTTCTATGACACTGGGCGACATGGCTATTAGACTATTTGCCATGTGGTTTCCAGAAAATGAAAACTTTCAAGTGTGGCAAATTCTTACTCATATGTTTATGCATGGCGGCTTTGGTCATATTTTATTTAATATGTATGGGTTATGGGCGTTTGGTAGTGCTCTAGAAATGAAATGGGGACCGCAGAGGTTTTTATTTTTTTATATAAGTGCCGGCTTAGGGGCGGTTGCTTTGCATATTGGCATCGATTATTTTCGTTATCAAAGTTTTTTCGCCACACTAGTTGATTCAGGTCTAACACCTCAAAATATTAATGAATTGCTTACCACAGGTAGAACGTCTGGTGGTTTTGATGTCTCCCAGGATGCAATAGATGGTATAGCTTCTATTTACCGATCGCCTATGTTGGGAGCTTCTGGTGCAGTGTATGGTGTTCTTGTAGGTTTTGGGATGTTGTTTCCCAATGTGGAGCTGATGCTGATCTTTTTGCCGGTACCTATTAAAGCTAAATATTTCATTCCTGGATTGTTATGCATCGACTTATTTTTCGGTATAACAGGTTCCCCACTTAATATTGCGCATTGGGCGCATTTAGGTGGAGCGTTGGTTGGGTTTTTGATGGTATGGTACTGGAAACGAAATGAGTTTAATAAAAACAGGTGGGACTAATGGATTGGAAACAAAAAGCCCGATATAAATATACTGTAGCAACAATGGCAGAGAAGCTCATTATTGCAAATGTGGTTGTTTTTGTGTTCTTTAAGGTGATCAATGTGGTTGGTTATCTGTTTCAGTTTCCAACAGAATTCATCATGGAGTGGTTTGTTTTACCTAAAGAACCCATGGAATTTATTGTTCAGCCATGGTCGATCATTACTTATGCTTTCTTACATCAAGGTTTTTTTCACCTGCTCTCTAATGTGATTGTGCTCTATTTTGCAGGCAAGATATTTCATACCTACTACAACGGTAAGCGACTTTTGAATTATTATTTTTTAGGTGCTATCGTTGGAGGATTGCTGTATTTACTTAGTTATAATTTGTTTCCAGCCTTTACTCAATTGGGTAATTCATATCTTCTAGGTGCTTCTGCCGGCGTGATGGCCGTCTTAGTAGGAATTACCACCTATGTACCAAATATGCCTGTGAGGCTTTTTATTTTTGGAAATCTTAAACTATGGTATATTACAGCGGTGTTGGTCGTATTGGATGTGATTCAAATTCCGTTAGGAAATGCAGGGGGTCATATCGCTCATTTAGGAGGTGCTTTTTTAGGATACTTTTATACCTCACAATTGCAAAAAGGAAAGGATATTGGAACAGGTTTTGAAAAGTTGGTAGATTCGGTCGTCAATTTATTTACATTTAAGAAAAAATCACCGCTCAAAACTGTTCATCGTACCCAGAAGAATTCCACCAAACGAACTTCGTCTGTTAAGAACAGTTCGGCCAGCGAGCAACAACAAAAGATTGATGCTATTTTAGATAAGATTAGTAAAAGTGGCTATGACAGCCTTTCAAAAAAAGAAAAAGATTTTTTATTTAACGCCGGTAAGGATTCGTAAGCTTTGAAGAAACTATCTTTTATCGATAAGATCATATTCTTTTTAAACAGTCTCTTTGCGGCCGCGCTATTACTTGCGTACCTGCTGCCTTTTATCCCACCAACTACTTTTCCGGCGCTGGCGATTTTGAGCTTAGGAGTTCCCTTTTTAATCATTATCAATATTTTTTTCTTATTGTTTTGGGCAATTCGGTTTAAAAAACAATTACTACTTTCTTTAATCGTATTACTTTTCGGCTTAAATCATTTAACTTCTTTGTATCAATATGCCGAAGAGGAGTCGCAAACGGCGGATTCGATTAGTGTAATGAGTTTTAACGTTCGAAACTTTAACCGGTATGAATGGATGAAAACCGTAAATGTTTCGAATAGAATTGCGGCATTTATTGCTGCAGAATCTCCTGATATTCTATGCGTGCAAGAGTATTATGATCAAGGTAATGAACGATTTAAGGATTTCTCTTATGCCTATATCGAACCAAGACTTAAAGAAGGAAAAACAGGGCAGGCTATTTTTTCAAAATACCCAATTGTTAGTAAAGGTTCGCTTGACTTTGAAGGAAGTATGAATAATGCGATTTATGCAGATGTGGTCATCAAAAAGGATACATTACGTATTTTTAATGTACATTTAGAATCATTGAAAATTAATCCCCGTGTAAGTGATTTACAGCAGGAAGAGCAGCGTGATATTTTACTAACTAGAATGTCCAACGCTTTTAAATTACAACAGGGCCAAACTAAAAAATTAACTTCTGCTTTAGAGGCGGTTTCCCACCGAAAGGTTGTGTGTGTTGATTTGAACAATACTGCTTATTCTTATGTTTATCGGCAATTGAGCAACACCGGGCTAAAGGATGCATTCAAAGAAGCGGGAACGGGCTTAGGCAGAACATTTAATTTTGACTTTATCCCATTGCGGATTGATATGATCTTTGTAGATGAGGAAATTTCTATTTCAGGATTTTCTAATTATGATATTGAACTATCAGATCATTTTCCTGTTTCTACCCGCATTCGTTTATAAGCTATTACCCACCTGGTACAAATATCTCAAACTGGCCGGCCCTTCATTAAAAAGCAAATCCAAAATAGATAGATTAGGAATAAAGCCGTGCTTATCATCAAATACCTGAGTATACTTAGGAAAATTAGCGTGCAATGTTGCCTTAGCATTTACTAAATAACGAAAATCGTCCTGATCGTCAAGATAAATTTTATATGAGTTTGTGAAGTTTATGGCGGGAAATAATTCTAAGGAATCTAAAACCACTTTAGTACAAGTTACGTTAAACTCATAAAGCGATTTTATCGATGCTGATAATGTAGACTGGATGTTATCGTAGTAAAATTCAAAAAAAGGAGAAGATTGATATGCGCTTTCAATGGATTTTAAATGAAGGCTTCGCCAGTTTTCATTGGGATCAATCTCAACGTGTTTATAGACTTTCTTTTCGCCCTTCTTTGGATGAAGGATGGGAATGTTAAGCAGTAACTTTCCGTTAGCACCATAAATGTATTGACGATTACGATAGGTCTGCTTTTGATAGTTGTCTTCTCGTTCAAAAAAGATTTCGGCATTATCATCACCATCCATACAAGTCTTTGCGATCACGGCGTATTGTGCTATGCTTCCAAAATAGCAGAGGTGGAGAAGTGGCTTCATAACCCTTATTCTTCAGCAGTTTTCTTTTTCCGCTTTCTAAAAGAGCTGTAGCCAATATAAATAACCAGAGCGATAAGGAAATAATAGAGGTATGAAACCGGTTCGCCGCTACCGCTCACCGTCGTAAAGAGACGTTCCCAACGTATCTTATCTACCAGCTTAGAGGCATTGCTATCCCAGGACATCCAGATAAATACAGGTTTCCCTACCACATGATTATAGGGAACGTAGCCATATTCACGACTATCTGCACTGTTGTGCCTGTTATCTCCCATCATCCAGTAATAATCCTGTTTAAAGGTGTATTGTGTAATAGGTTGACCATTCATAAGTACCTGGTCACCTTGGATTGTAATTTCTTGAGGTGTACCCATTTCTTTACCATCATAGTATTCAATAATGTGGGCATATAGAGGAATGGTAGACGTATCGATTTTGACTGTTTTTCCTTTTTGTGGAATGTAAATAGGACCGTAGTGATCCAGGTTCCATTTTTGTGTGCCTTTTTTAGGAAAAAGACCAATGTTACGTTTTCCTTTAGGAGCTTCAATGCGCTTAATCCATTCTACATTGGGGTGATATTTAAATTTAGCGATAATATCTTCAGACAATGCCTGAAATTGATACTGGCGCTGTTCTTTATTATACCACATGATGGGATCGGTAATAGTATAACGTTGGATTAGGTCATTCAGATCAAAGCCTTGACCTTTTCCCTGTACGATATATGAATATTGAGGTTTTGCCCGATCTGGTAATTGTAGTGAGTCACCATTGATAAAAATTTTCCCACCAATAATTTCCAGGGAATCTCCAGGGAGACCAACAGCACGTTTTACATAATTAGATTTTTTATCAATTGGCTTATCGTAATACTTCCCGTCATCTAAACCATAAAAACGATTTACGGTATCTACAGGCCAGTTGAAAACAACAATATCATTTTGTCGAATATCTGTAAATCCTGGAAATCTAAAGTAAGGTACTTGCGGCCATTTTACGTAGGACTTTGTTTTTAAAATTGGGATAGTATCATGAACCATGGGTGCCGCAATGGCTGTCATGGGTAAACGTGCGCCGTAGTGAAACTTACTTACAAATAAGAAATCACCTACCAACAATGTTTTTTCTAGAGACGAAGTTGGAATAGTGAAAGGTCGCATCACATACGTATGAACCAGGGTGGCAGCGATGATCGCAAATAAAATAGAGCTTACCCATTCTCCTACTCCCGATCTTGGTTTTAGACTTCTGTCTTTAATGTAGGTTACATCCAATACATAATTCACATAAAAGATATAGAATCCCAGCGTTACAATAACCAGGATGGTGTCTAGCCGTGAATTGCGCCCAAAGCTGCGAATAGTTTCTACCCACACCACCATAAACATGATAAGGTTTACAATTGGTATAAAGAGAAGAATTACCCACCACACCGGGCGATTAATGATCTTCATTAAAACAACAGCATTATAGAAGGGAACGGCAGCTTCCCAGGCTTGTCTACCTGCCTTTTGATATAATTTCCAGGTTGCAGCAAAATGAATTACTTGCACTAAAAGGAAAAATATAATCCACTCGGTAATTGTCATAATTGTCTTTTTATACTAGTCTTCTTCTCGCCCATAAGGTTACGCAAAAGAAGTAATTTATTTTTAGAGTCCAAGCACATCTTTCATGCTATAGACTCCTTTTTTATGTTGCAGCCATTCTGCTGCGATGACTGCTCCTAAGGCAAATCCATCTCTGTTCAGGGCTTTGTGTTCAATCTGTATCTCATCAACTGTTGAGCTATAGGTTAAACGATGTGTCCCGGGAACATCTTCAATTCGCTTTGCGATGATGGGTATTTTAGTAGTATCTCCAAATTCATTTAATTCCCAATCTGTATGGTTGGATATTTCAATCACCTGTTCTGCTAAACTAATGGCAGTACCGCTGGGAGCATCCAATTTTTTGGTATGATGAATTTCTTCCATCTCCAGGCTATATTCTTTAAACCGTTGCATCAACTTAGCTAGCTGTTTATTGAGTTCAAAGAAAAGATTTACACCCAAACTAAAATTAGAAGCGTAGATAAATGCAGCGTCATATTGCTTGCATATGGCTATAGCTTGGTCATAGTTCTCCAACCAACCTGTAGTGCCGCTAACTACTGGAGTGTTGGCTTCGAAACAGCGTGTTATATTTTGGAATGCAGCACCAGGTAGACTAAACTCAATGGCGATATCTGCTTGCTCTAAATCTTTTACGACAATCGGGGAGGATGCTTTTAAAACAATGTGGTGACCACGATCTATTGCCAGCCGTTCAATTGTTTTTCCCATTCTACCGTATCCAAGTAAGGCGATATTCATGCTTAAAAATTATATTGTAGTGCTATACCATACGTACCTAGTCCTGTGAACTGATCATACCTTAAATCGGGATTGATGGTGAGTTGATCGCTGACATTAAATTGTTGTAAATGGGCATCTACATTAGCATCTACAATATTTAAAATATATGCTGCAACAGTTAACAATGTCCAGACATCTCGCGTTCGCTGGGTGTTCTGTTGTAAATCGATCAGGTTGTCATCTGTTAGAATATCGGCGAATTCGTCGTCATCAAAACCGTTCAACCTTCTGCGGTAGGCATCTCTAAAACGATTGTATTCTCCATCGTAAAAATCTCTCACCACAAAAGTAGTTACCAGCGCGCCATATACTAGCGGAATTTTCCAATAACGACCGTTATAGGCTTGCCCCAGACCCGGAACAACCGCAGAATAAAATGCGGCCTTCGCTGGAGCTAATGGATCGTAAGCTTTAACACGTTTCGCTTTTCTGAGCTGTTTTTTGAGTAGACGAATACTATCCTCATTTTTTACCTGAAGACTATCCTGTTGAGCGATAATCCCTGAAACAGAACACATAAAAATTGTAAAGAGAAGAATATACCGAAAATTAGGCACCGTCTATCATTTTTTTAATGCGTTTAAAATCTTCTTCAGAAGAAAACGGAATGGTAATTTTCCCTCTCCCATCGCTAAATGATTTGATATCTACTTTTGCACCAAAATGCGACTTGAAGAGGTCAATATTTTCTATGATATAATCGGGTAGAGACTCTCTATCGTTTGCAGTAGATGAAGAAGACTTTTTAGAGGTGGTCATGTTGCGCACTAGAGCTTCAGTATCTCTAACGCTTAAAGATTTTTCGATCACCTCCTCATACGCCTCAATTTGTTTAGCAGGGTCTTCAATGGTGATCAAAGTTCTTCCATGCCCCATACTGATAAAACCGTCTCTCATCCCGGTTTGAATAATGGGGTCTAATTTTAACAGACGCAAATAATTTGAGATGGTAGAGCGTTTTTTACCCACACGATCACTTAATTGTTCCTGGGTTAAGTTAATCTCGTCAATAAGGCGTTGGTAGGATAAAGAAATTTCAATAGGATCAAGATCCTGGCGTTGAATATTTTCAACCAGGGCCATCTCCAGCGATTCCTGGTCATTTGCAATTCTGATATAGGCAGGAATGCGGTCAAGACTAATCAATTTAGATGCTCTATACCTTCGCTCTCCAGAAACCAATTGATAGGAGTTAAAGCCTAGCTTTCTTACGGTAATGGGCTGGATTACTCCCAGTTCTTTGATAGAAGTTGCCAATTCTTGAAGTGCCTCTTCATTGAAACTGGTTCTGGGCTGAAAGGGATTTACCTCTATAGAATCAAGCTCTAGTTCTACTATATTGCCAACGACCTTATCTGCATTTTTGTCTTGTGCTGTGGTGATATCGTTTTCGGGGTCTTTCAGTAAAGCTGAAAGTCCGCGTCCTAAGGCTTGTTTTTTTGTCGCTTTTGCCATGTGTCTTGCGTGGTGATCGGTAATTTTTATTCAGAAGAAAACAATACTAAGGTTGGCATTACTGCACCAAAGCTTCATTCTTTGCAATGATTTCTCTAGCCAAACTTAAGTAATTTGAAGCACCTTTACTACCTGCGTCGTAATTTATAATGCTTTCTCCATAACTAGGGGCTTCACTTAAACGCACATTACGTTGAATAATTGTTTTAAACACCATTTGATCAAAGTGCTTTTGAACCTCCTCTACCACCTGATTAGAAAGTCGTAGTCTGGAATCGTACATGGTGAGCAGCAGACCTTCAATATCCAGATTGGGATTATGGATTTTTTGTACGCTTTTTACCGTATTAAGTAATTTGCCTAATCCTTCAAGCGCAAAATACTCACATTGGATGGGAATCATTACCGCATCTGCCGCAGTTAGTGCATTGAGTGTCAAAAGACCTAAAGAAGGTGCACAATCTATCAGAATGAAATCGTAGTCATTTTTAATAGGAGCAAGGGCCTTTTTAAGCATATATTCCCGCTCATCTTTATCGACTAATTCAATTTCTATCGCAACCAAATCGATATGGGCAGGAATGATATCTAAATTAGGAGAATCTGTTGGGATGATGACCTTTTTTGCCGAAGCTGTATGTTCCAGCAATTGGTAGGTCCCACTTTTAATCTCTTCAATATCAATACCTAAACCACTGGAGGCATTTGCCTGTGGATCTGCATCAATAAGCAAGACTTTTTTTTCAAGCACGCCTAAAGAGGCGGCCAAATTGACTGAAGTCGTAGTTTTACCTACTCCGCCTTTTTGATTCGCTATAGCGATAATCTTCCCCATAATTCCTATTCGTATTCGGTGTAAAAATACAACATAATTGATCAACCTAAAACCGGAGTTGTTAACAGGGTAAATGAGAATTATATGATCTTATATTTTAAGAAAATTAAAATTTCCTTTTACTGTTACTTTTTTTGAAAACGTATCATGGCCTCCAATTGATCCCACATTTCCTGCGGAATAGCTTCCAAAAGGTTGAACTGTCCTGCTCCCTGTAGCCATTCTCCACCATCAATGGTAATTACTTCTCCATTCACGTAAGCCGAAAAATCGCTCATCAAATAGGCGCATAGGTTTGCCAATTCCTGATGCTCGCCCACACGTTTAAGGGGTACTTTTTTTGCCAGATCAAATTTGTCTTTCAAGTCACCCGGAAGCAATCTATCCCAAGCTCCTTTGGTAGGAAAAGGTCCCGGAGCAACGGCATTAAAACGCATCCCGTATTTTGCCCATTCTACCGCTAAAGATCGTGTCATCGCTAATACGCCGGCCTTGGCGGTAGCACTTGGTACCACAAAAGCTGAACCTGTCCAGGCGTAGGTTGTTACCACATTGAGTACGGTTTTGTTTTTTTCACCTTGATCGATCCAATGCTTTCCAAAAGATAAGGTACAATTTTTTGTTCCTTTAAGAACGATATCAATAATCACGTCGAAGGCATTGGCTGATAGTCTCTCTGTGGGAGAGATAAAGTTTCCCGCAGCATTATTTACAAGACCATCGACTGTTCCAAATTCTTTCATCACAGCCTCTCGCATCGCATCAACCTGATCGATATGACGCACGTCACATTGCACCGGGAAACAGGCACTGCCCGTCTCATCACTTAATTCTTTTGCGGTGTTTTTAAGTTTATCCAGATTTCTGGAAGAGATGGCCACGTCTGCGCCCAATTCCAGAAAATAACGCGTCATGGCTTTACCTAAGCCGCTCCCGCCGCCGGTGACCACAATAGTTTTTCCTTTAAGTGCATCATCGCGCAGCATTTTATCAGTGTATTTCATGTATGGTTGTATTTGTTAGGTAATATAGTGTTTTATCAATTATATTAAAAGTAGGTCTCTTTGAGCCTAATCTTAAGAATGCAAGTTTGACTTTGTTGTTTAGACAAAAAGATTCTATACCAGAATTTGGAAAACTATTGATACCTACAAGGTTTTGAAGACCTGGCAGGATACTATTTATTGAATCACGAACTCACGAACTCATAAACTCACCTCACTCCTCATCAATCAAAATCTCCAACAATTGAATCGCTGCTTCACTTATTTTGGTACCGGGTCCAAAGACGGCTACTGCGCCTGCATCAAACAGATGTTGGTAATCTTGTGCAGGAATAACCCCTCCAACAATGACCATAATATCTTCGCGGTCGTGTTTTTTTAATGCTTCGATTACGTGAGGAACTAAAGTTTTATGACCGCCTGCAAGAGAAGAGACCCCTAAAATATGCACGTCATTTTCTACGGCTTGTTTAGCTGCTTCTTGGGGAGTTTGGAACAACGGACCAATATCTACGTCAAAGCCTACATCTGCATAACTGGTAGCAACTACTTTGGCACCACGATCATGCCCGTCTTGCCCCATTTTAGCTACCATAATTCTGGGTCTACGGCCTTCTTTTTCAGCAAAATAGTCCGCTAACTCTTGCGCTTTTTTAAAGGAGCTGTCATTTTTAATTTCTTTGCTATACACGCCACTAAAGGATTTAATTTGTGCTTTATATCGACCAAAGGCTTCTTCAAGCGCATCGCTTATCTCCCCTAAGGTAGCTCTTTCTTTCGCTGCATTTACTGCTAACATCAGTAAATTGTCATCGTCATTCCCGCGAATGCGGGAATCTTTTCCTCCTGAACTCGTTTTTTCATCCATCTTCTCCCTCGCCGCATTGGTTAAAGCACTAAGGGCTTTCTCAACAGCGACATTGTCTCGCTCTCTTTTTGTGCGCTCCAGACGATCGATTTGTTGTTTTCTAACGGTATCGTTATCCACCTCAAGCGTGACGATGGGATCTTCTTTTTCAAGGCGGTATTTGTTTACCCCTACAATAATATCTTGGCTGCTATCGATACGCGCTTGTTTACGGGTAGCTGCTTCTTCTATTCTTAATTTAGGGATTCCTGCTTCAATGGCTTTGGTCATTCCACCTAATTCTTCAACCTCTTCAATCAATTTCCAGGCTTTCTCAGCGATATCATGTGTAAGTTTCTCCACATAGTAACTTCCTGCCCACGGATCTACCGTTTTAGTAATCATGGTTTCATGCTGCAAATACAGCTGAGTATTTCTTGCGATACGTGCCGAAAAATCTGTGGGTAAGGCAATAGCTTCATCTAGGGCATTGGTGTGCAAACTCTGCGTACCACCAAAGGCCGCTGCAGTAGCTTCAATACAGGTACGCGCCACGTTATTAAACGGGTCTTGTTCTGTAAGGCTCCAACCACTGGTTTGGCAATGTGTCCGCAGTGCCAGAGATTTTGGATTTTTTGGATTGAACTGTTTGACCAGTTTTGCCCAAAGCATTCTAGCGGCCCGCATTTTAGCGATTTCCATAAAATGATTCATGCCTATCGCCCAAAAGAAAGAAAGTCGGGGCGCAAAATCATCAATATCCATCCCGGTATCTAAACCTTTTCTAATATATTCCAATCCATCGGCTAAGGTGTATGCCAGCTCAATATCGCAGGTAGCACCCGCCTCTTGCATATGATATCCTGAAATACTTATGCTATTAAACTTAGGCATGTTCTTAGACGTATATTCAAAGATATCTGCAATGATCTTCATTGACGGAGTAGGAGGGTAGATGTATGTATTTCGCACCATAAACTCCTTTAAAATATCGTTTTGAATGGTGCCACTTAATGCACTTATGTTTACTCCTTGTTCTTGTGCTGCTACGATGTAAAATGCCATGATGGGAAGCACTGCGCCATTCATCGTCATTGAAACCGACATCTTATCCAGCGGAATCTGATCAAACAGCAGTTTCATATCCTCTACCGTATCAATCGCTACCCCGGCTTTCCCCACATCACCCACCACACGTTCATGATCACTGTCATAACCACGATGTGTGGCTAAATCAAAAGCAACCGATAAGCCTTTTTGTCCTGCGGCAAGGTTTCTGCGGTAGAAGGCGTTACTTTCTTCGGCTGTTGAAAATCCTGCATATTGTCTAATCGTCCAGGGTCTGCGCACATACATGGTGGAGTAGGGCCCTCTAAGATTTGGGGCTATTCCCGCGGCAAAGTTGAGGTGCTCCAGATCTGCCATATCTTCTTGTGAATAGTACGGTTTCACCGGAATATCCTCTGCAGTGAGAAAAATCTCCTTTTCGGAAAGCGCCGAAGCTTCTTCTTTAGGTTGATCTGTTAGCTGAATATGTTGAATATCTTTTCGCATATGATTGACTATGAGCTAGGCTGAAGTCTCAGCATTTAATCGCTCCTGTTCGAGTTTTTCGGCTAAGCGACGTTGAATGATGGGTTCAATTAAAGTTTTTCTTGATTTTGAGGTCAAAAAGGGATGCTTTTCTATTTTCTGATGCATTTGATCTTCTTTGTTCTCAAATTTATTGGTTCCCACCAGCACTTTTTCCTGCTGGTCAAACGCTTTTTGTTCTTTACTTGCCTGTTCCTTAATTTTTCGCTGGATGACACCTTCTGCCAACTGTTTTAAGAAACCACCACCTTGTTCGATCTGCTTAAAAATGTCTAATGCATTTTCTGAAAGTTGGTGTGTGAGTGTTTCTATGTAATATGCTCCATCTGCCGGATTTTCGACTGCGTTAAAATAGCTCTCATGTTTTAGAATAAGCAATTGATTGCGGGCAATACGGTCTCCAAATTCATTGGGTTCATGATACATATTATCATAAGGTCTGTTACATAAAACATCTGCACCCCCTAAAACGGCGCTCATGCACTCTGTGGTGGTACGCAGCATATTGGTGTTGTAGTCGTATAATGTTTTATTGCGTTTGCCCGGTGCGGCGATGATGTTAAGGCTTAGCGCAATACCGTATTCTTTTGAAAGGGTGTTAAGTAATAAACGAATTGCTTTGTGCTTTGCTATTTCAAAAAAGTAATTACCACCGATAGCTGTTTTAACCACTAGCTTGAGCGATTTGAATTCTTTCTTATGTTGCTCAAATACATTAAAATATTCATTGGTGTGAGCCAATAAATAGGCTAATTGTTGGGTAATGGTTGCCCCAGCCTCATGATACCCACGAAAATCAACTTCTAGCGTGGCGTAATCGTGCTGCAAATGTTCAACTAAAGCATTAAAATCTTCTGCTTGATTGTTAAACCAGTTCCCGCTATAGGCAAGTTGAGCTATAGGATCAAAACTAATGCTTAGATGTTGATGTAGGTTATTTTTCAGCGCTTCATGGAGATTTTTTGGATCAGTTTTGACGGTGATGTGTACCGGAAAATCTTCCGGGAGTTTTTTTAGAAGTCTAGTTATTTCAGCACAATCTTCGGTGAACCTTAGGGTATAATGCTCAGTTCCCTTCGCCGATGGATCTGTATCTTTTTCGGCGAGAGCCTGCGCAGATATTTCTTCAGAAATCAACCAATTCGTCGGACTTTTAATCTGGTGGGTAACCCCATCTGTATCTTTATGATAAAAAGGTTTGATGTCAATTCCTTCCGCCGTAGGCGTGATTACTTCTTCGTACGAAGCTCCTTTGAGGTCTGCCTGTATTTTTTGTTTCCACTGCTTGGCAGAAACCGGGTCAAATTCATGAAATAATTCTTGACTCATTTATTTACGTTGTTTTAGGCTATCCTCGTATTCAATAATATAAATATCTTCATTTTCTCGCTTCATGTAGTATTCCTCACGCGCGAAACGCTCTAAACCGACAGAATCTTCTAATCGTTCCAAGGTTTTCTCGTCTTTTGAGATTTCATTGAGGTAGTACAGTTTATTTTTATTAAGGTCGTCTATCTCACTATTGAGTTCGTGGTGGATAAACCAATTATTGCTATCTAAAAAAAACATCCAAGTACCAAAAATGATGAGCATAAGTATGTATTTGTTACTTATCACTTTGAACCATTTTTTCTGCCGAAGTTCTTTTAGCTTCATGATGTCCTAAAGATACAGGTTTAGACTAAACGTTCGTTGATGATTGTCTTCACGATATCAACAGCTACATTGTTATATTTATTATTTGGGATGATAATATCGGCAAACTCCTTTGTAGGCTCAATAAACTGTTGATGCATAGGTTTTAAAGTAGATTGATAGCGGTTTAGCACTTCATCCAGGTCTCTGCCTCGTTCTGCAATATCCCGTTTTAACCGTCTAATAAGACGTTCGTCACTGTCTGTGTGAACAAATATTTTAATATCAAAGAGTTTGCGAAGTTCAGGATTGGTGAGGATAAGAATACCTTCAATAATAATTACTTTTTTAGGGTGAGTGGTTACTGTTTCTCCTGTTCTATTGTGAAGTGCAAAACTATATACCGGTTGCTCTATGGGTTTTCCTTGGCGTAAGGTTTGAAGGTGTAGGGTCAATAGATCAAAATCAATGGACTTTGGGTGGTCAAAGTTAATCTTCGTCCGCTCTTCATAGGACAATTCACTCGTGTCCTTATAATAGGAGTCTTGAGAGATAACCGTGACTTCATCGTGATCAAGTTCCTTAATGATTTGATTTACAACGGTTGTTTTTCCGCAACCGGTTCCCCCTGCGATTCCTATGATAAGCATAGCTTCTATTTTGCTTCAAAGGTACGTATTGGGAAGTGTTTAAACCAAATGTTCGTGGTTAAGGAGAATGTGGTTTTACTCTTTTCTTTTTTGCATTGCCTAAAAAGGGGACTGAAAAATTTAGCGATAAAGACTGATCTAAATTCTATAAGTAGCATTTAAGCTGGTTGGTAGATGACTCCGCTACATGAATCGCGTTTTGCTCCGGTTACGCTGCGCAAACAATTAACCTTGCCTTCTAAACGACGCATTCCCATCAAGGCAAAAACTAAGGCTTCTTTGCATGTAATTAACTCATTATTAGGCACTTTTAACCGAATGTCATGACCCGCTTTTTTCTGGAGCGTATCTATCAAAAAGGTATTAAAGGCTCCGCCGCCGGTAACCAAAACTGTTGAGGTTTTTTTAGTTTGATGCCGAAGCAGCTCAGCAGCGATTTGATCCGCAATATGATGTACTGAAGTATGAAGCAGATTGGGAATGCTGTCTTTTGTCTGCTCAATCAGTGGAATAATTTCAGCGGCAAACCATTCGTACCCTGTAGATTTTGGAAAGTTTTTTTTGTAATACTCTATTTTATTGAGTTGCTCCAGCAAAGTTTGGTTTATTTGTCCGGATTTAGCTGATTCACCTGCTTGATCATAGGCCTCGCCTTGCTTTTCGCTTAGATAGTTAAGCAGCATATTGGCAATACCAATGTCGTAGGCTATACGTTTTTCATTTTGTTTGAAGGATACATTTGCTATTCCGCCCAGATTAAGGCAAAAATTATAGGTAGAGAAAAGAAGTTCGTCTCCAATAGGGACTAAGGGTGCACCTTGACCACATAACGCAACATCTAAGGTTCTAAAATCACATATCACCCTGTGTTGACAGGCATTTGCTATATGCTGGCCGCTACCCAGCTGAAATGTTAGTCCACTATCCGGCAAGTGATGCACCGTGTGACCGTGACTGGAAACCGCGTCTATTTTGAGATCTTTTTCATGAATAAATAGTTTGGTTTGTTCACCCAACCAAGTGCCATATTCATTATGCAGATGTAGTAATTCTATGGCAGAAAGCCCGGGCGCAGTAGATAGTTTTTTCTTCCACTCTGGTGTATAGGGAACTTCTTTTGAGGCGATGATTGTGTAGGAATACACATCATTTTGTTGTTCTATGGTGCAGCATACCAGATCAAGGCCATCTAGTGAGGTACCAGACATAAGGCCAATGAAGGTATAGCTGGAAGTAGACGAGTTATTTTTCAACGCCGGCGACTTCTTCTTTAGTTACCATTCTTTCTTGAGTGTTGCCCCAACTATTCATGGTGTAGTTCATCACATCTGCGACCTCTTGATCTTCCAGACCCATGGGCATCATTATGTTACTGTAAGTTTGACCGTTAACCTCGATTTCACCTTGCAGTCCATACTTAACAGCGTGAATACTTTCTTTGCGTTTCTCTTTGAGCCAATCAGAATTCGCCAAGGGCGGATAGATATTTTTCACACCTTTGCCGTTTGGTAGATGACATTGTTTGCAAAAGTCATTATAGACTTCTTCGCCCCGGGCGATGCTTTCTTCCAGTGGACTTTGTATAGCAACCTCTTTCTGTCCAATTTTTAAGGTTTCGTTCTTCTTAGCGGTGGATTCTTGGCAAGAAACAACCATACATAGAAGCAGCAGCAGTGATATAGCTTTCATATTTATTTTTTTGGAATTAATTTGACAATACCTGTTCCTTCAACGCCTACGTAGACAAAACCATCTGGTCCCTGGATGACACTACGAACCCGACCAATTCCTTCCAACAGTTTTTCGCGTTTCGTCACTTGTTGTCCCTTTAAAACCACATGCTCTAAATATTCAAATTTAAGAGATCCAACCAAAAGATTGCCTTGCAGTTGGGGATATTTAGATGAAGTTACAAAGGTCATTCCGCTGGGAGCGATAGAGGGTATCCAATAGTAGATGGGCTGTTGCATACCCGGTTTTGAGGTTTGGTCTGTAATTTCAGTACCGCTATAGTTAATCCCGTAGGTGATGACGGGCCAGCCGTAGTTTTCGCCTTTTTCTACGATATTGATTTCGTCTCCGCCTCGCGGACCATGCTCATGCAGCCAGATTTTGCCGCTTTCAGGGTGTTTGTCCATTCCCTGCGGATTGCGATGCCCATAGGAATAAATGGCTTTTTTCGCATCTGCCTGATCGTAAAATGGATTGTCTTTTGGGATGCTACCATCGTCATTTAAACGGTAAATTTTTCCGCCATCGCGGGTAATATCTTGTGGATTTACATCCCTAGCTCCGCGTTCACCGATGGAGAAATATAGGTAACCTTTGTTGTCAAATACGATTCGGCTTCCAAAATGTTGACCTTTAGTAGTGTTGGGAGAAGCTTTATAAAGTACTTCCTTTTCGACTAGGGTATTATTCTCAAGTTTGGCTCTCATGAGTGCGGTGTGACCACCTTTTTCTTCACCATCGTCAGATGCATAGGTAAGGTACAACCAGCCATTATTTTTATAATCTGGATGTAGGGCGATATCTAATAGCCCTCCCTGGCCTCTCACGTAAACTTGTGGCACGCCCGTTATCATAGCTTTCTTTTGGCCATCAAACCGAATGAGCTCACCTGTTTTTTCTGTAACAAGCAGGTCACCATTAGGTAAAAACGTCATTCCCCATGGGATATTTAGTCCATCTACAACTATTTCGTGATCATAATTGGCGGTAGTGAGTGGCACATCATTTTCTTTTTCGCGCTGGGCGCAGGCAATCAAAGTGCATACGAAAAAAATAAAGCAGAATTTTTTCATGATAAATTTTGACTTAAAAATACATATTATTTGATCAACATTAAGGTGGTATAGGACTACTTCTTTTTTATTGCGAAATTCAAAGATGCTGTTATCTTTGCAAATCTTAAAATCTTGTTAATTGAGAAACAACATTCTATTCATACTTTTCCCTCTTTTATTCTTTTACGGGATTAAAATCTCAGCTCAAAATCAATATCATCCTAATGACTTTGATCTCTTTGAAGATAAGCTAGAGACGCTCCATGAGTCTTACTTATCTAATATTCAAGGAAAAAACGCTAAGAAGATCAAGAAAAAATACAAGGAACTTTATGCAGGATTTGTTGAAAGTGTTGAGGATAGCGCTTTTTATTTCAACGCCACGATTGATTTTTCTTTAGATAATGTTATCAATGAAATTGCTAAAAATAATGCTGAAATTAACGCCAAAGACCTCACTTTTTTAGTGAAAAATAGTACTATTCCAAACGCAGCTTGTTACGGCAATGGTCTTTTTCATTTAAATCTTGCACTCTTCAATTATATAGAGAGTGAGGATGAACTGGCTTTTATTGTCGCCCATGAAATCGCTCATTATCAATTGGAACATAACAAGAAGAAGTTGACTAACTATGTAAATACCTTGCATTCTAAATCAACCAAAGAACGTTTAAAGAACATTAGGCGCAAGAAATACGGAGTGACAAGGGGCGTTATGTCAATGATGGATGATATTGGAGTAGAATTCATCAATAGAACAATCCAATCTGAAAAAGAAGCGGACTCACTTGGTTTTTTACTTTTATCAAAAACTAAGTATAACCAGTCTGCTGCTTTATCTGCCTTGGAAAGACTTGAAATAGAAGATGATGTTCTCTTTGACCACGATCCTCAATTGAAAAAACGATTCAATTTTCGAAAATTGCCTTTTAAAGATAAGTGGTTAGCAGAAGAAAAGTCTTCCTTATTTGATCTTGAGGATGAGGTGGATGATTTTTCATTAAGGAAGGATACCCTAAAAACGCATCCTGAAATTAAAGAGCGCTTAGAATTTCTTAAAAAAACATTTAACGTAAAAAGTAATAACAGTGATCTCTTAGCTCAGCGCACATTGGCTGATGTGAGGGAGATTACACTTCATCACACCATTGATTTCACAATTGACTTTAAATTCTTAGATCTTTCTATCTATTTGTTATCAAAATATAGGTCTGAAAATTTAATCTCAGAGGCCTATTTTAAGGATAAATTGATTCTAGTGTTTGAAACAATATATCATGCCAGATTAAATCATGAATTAGGTAAATATGTTCCTCAAAAAAACGACATGTCTGATGAATTGATGCTTAATCAAATACGTCTATTCATTCATAACCTGGAAATTACAGAAATTAAAACCATTGCTACCTTATTGTGTCAGCAGTATAATCGCGATAATGGCGAAAACACTAAATGTTTAGAAAATTAAAACCCTAATACCTATGATCAAGAAGTACGTTTTTTTATTCCTTTTTTCTTCTCTGTTTATGACAGCTCAAGAAAAAACAATTAATGAAATCACTCAGTTTGAAGTAAGAAATTCTGGTGTGATGCTTGACAACCAAAATGATGTGGATGGATATTATTTTTTCTACGAAGTTGATAGACTTAAAAAGGGGCAGCGCGAGTTCGCCATTGAAGTCATTGATAACTCACTTAATGAAGTCGCTAAAAAATCTTATATAGATGATAAACGCACCTATTTGGTAGATAGTAAATTCAATAATCAGGCATTGATTTTTGCACTGGCAAACAAAAAAGAGAAATTCTTAAAAGTAATCACTTTTGACAGAAAGGCCAATCAAAAAGAAGATATTGATATCCCGCTTACTAGTAAAGAATTAAAATATCTTGCGATGATGGAGCAAACAGGTTCTTTTAACATGTTATTTCCGGTCGACAACAAAGGATTTTTGGTGAATTATGTGAAAGATAACAAGAAAATTGGTTACTCCTTAAAATACGTTGCCACAGATGGTAATTCATCGTGGGAATATAATTCTCCGTTAGAAGATAAACTGATTTACACGATTAACCCTATCGAAGCCAATGAAGAAGTTGTTGTCGCACTTGAGGGAAGTCGAAAATCCAATGCATCTAAGAAAATTGATTATCGTGTAATCGTAATCGATATTGATAACGGTAAAATGTTATTTGAAAGTAAGTTTGAGCGAAATGACAATCCAAGATTGGTGACGAACGCCTTCTTAACCGATGAAAAAAAATTGGTTGTACTGGGAGAGTATTTTGAAAACGGAGCTAAGATTTTTTCAGATAAGAGTGCGGGTTTATTTGCTGAGACATTTAATCTCGATGGAACGGTGCTAAGAGATTCTAAAATTAGTTGGGAAAATGAAATTGATCCTAAAATGCCTTCTTCTATTGATGGAAAGAAGAAGAAGCGTGGATATATCTATTTTCACGATATCGTACGAACTAATGATGGAAGTTATTACGCTATTGGTGAGCGCTATAGAAAAACTGCAAGTGCAGCTGGTATTGCAAGCTTAGTACTTGGAGGGGGCAATTCACAAACACCTTTGACTCAATTAACAATTACGAATGCAGCTGTATTTAAGTTTGATAATACGTTTAAGTTAGAAGATGTTAAGGTATTTGAAAAAGGTAAGTCTAGAGCACCTAGTGTGTTTGATTTTGGTTCTCCTCAATTTAATGCACACATTTTAAAAACAATCGGGGCATTTGATTTTGAATTTACTCAACGTGATATAACGAATGATAGATTTTACAGCACATTTATTGATTATGAGCGTTTAAAAGGAGAACGAAATAAATTCGCGCTTAAAACAGTGATCTATAATGACGGTAATTTATCTCAAGATAAAATGTATTTAAATAAATCCAATGGTACAGTTGATATGAGAGTCTTACCGGGTAAACTTGGTAGTGTGATGTTAGTAGAATACAACAAAAAAGATAAAACAGTACAATTACACCTGGAGAAACTAAATCTAGGGAATTAAAGATCGTAGTGTAATTTACTAAACCTCTGTAAGTTTACTATTTGCAGAGGTTTTTTAGTTCAATGAGACTTGAATTCCAACGTAATAATTTCTTGGTAGACCGGGATAAAAATACCTGGGTTCGTTACCGCCAAAGCCTCTGGCATTTACTTGCAGCTGGGAAACATAATTGGTATCAAACATATTATTGATGCCGAAAAAAACCACTACATCGATCGGCTTAGAAACTTCTCTTTTATAATTAAGCCTTGTGTTGATTAAGCTATAGGAATCAGAAAATACCGTATTCATATCATTCACCGGAATCTCACCCACATGCTGAAGCACTACATTTCCAAATATCCCAGAAGCATGTTTAAACTGAGTTGACACGTTATATACCCCTTGTGGCACTCCTGTGAGCTGATTCCCATTATAGTTGATCAGTTCCTCTCCCACAATTTCTTGAAAATCTTCAAACTCATACAAGTAGAATGCGGCAGAAGCCATAGGAGATACCTCCCAACTAGGAGTATTTAGTACATTGAGATTAACTAATGTTTCAATGCCCGTATGCAAAGTTTGACCGGCATTAATCGCAAAGGCTTCATCCAGCGCAGTTCGCCGACTAACCAACAAATCATCAACCCAAAGTCGATATACAGATGCGGTTAGATTAAGCTTACTTTTTAGCAGCGACAGGCTGGTGCCCAGCTCCAGATTCCAACCTCGCTCTGGTGAAATATCAGGATTAAATGAACCTTGCGGAAGAAGGGTTTCTTCAGAAGTAGGAGGGGAGAAGCCGTGTGAAACATTGCCATAAAAAACAGTTTGCGGATTTACTGAATAATTTAGCCCCAGCTTCGGGGATAAGATATAGTCAAAATCGTATTCCAGTACTTCGGTCGT
This sequence comes from Gangjinia marincola, assembly GCF_039523415.1. Classification (NCBI taxonomy): domain Bacteria; kingdom Pseudomonadati; phylum Bacteroidota; class Flavobacteriia; order Flavobacteriales; family Flavobacteriaceae; genus Gangjinia; species Gangjinia marincola. The sequence goes on along the minus strand of NZ_BAAAFG010000016.1, from coordinate 16,593 downwards.
TGTTTTGTTTTCGATCTCGTAAGAGGTTTTGTTGAGGTTGATTCCGCCAGAAAGAATGAGCTTTTCGGTTAGGTTTATATTGACTTCCGCGAAAGCGTTATTATTATAGCGAATCTCACTAAATTGGTCGAGCAGGCTGCCTTTCACGCTTCCGGTTCCTGCGGGGAACTCCTCATACAGGTTTTGATAGGTGACCTGATCGTAGTTTTCTCTAAATAGTTCTGCGCCCATGGTCCAACTCAGGTTCTTTTTAGTGAACAAGTATCGGCTGCGCACGCCATAGGTATGGCTGTTTTCATCCAGAATATTGAACGGCCGTGGTTCATAGTTCGTGCGGTTTGTGCCAAATACACTGGTGACGATAGTCTGGTTTGGCGTCAACGAATAGTCCCAGGTCGTCCCGATCAAGAAGTAGTTGCTGTCTTCAAATCCCTGAGCATTTCCCCAGGTAAAGGCTGCCTGAGTGGGATTTTCTGCCAAGTTGGTAGCAGAAAGTGAACTTGGAATAAACGCGGTTAAGTTGATTAAACTAGAAATTACGCTTAGGCTGTGTTGCTCAGTGAGCTTAAGTTTACCGGTTGTGGTGAGTGTAAGACGATCGTAGGTGTTGTTCTCTCTATAACCTTCTGCCTCTTGTCTACTGGCGATTAGATTAAGGTTGACCTTTTCTTTTTTATACTGAAGGAGTGCCACGGCTCTTTCTAACCCAAAACTCCCAAAGGTTCCTGTGGTGGTGAGTGAGGTGCCATTACTTTTTTTATAGATTGGCTGAAGCAGAAGCGTACCACCTAAACCTACGCCGTAACTACTGGCAGAAGGTCCTTTGTAGACCTCAATTGACGAAACCGAAGCCAGCTCAAAATCTTCTACGGCAGACTCTGCGTTGCCATTAGTGAGTGGGATGTCTCCAAAATACGCTCTGATTCCCACGGTTCCAAAAGAATTGCGGGCACCAATCCCACGTATGCTAATGCGGTTAGTATTGAGCGCGCCAGACTGCATAAAGATCCCGGGAACTTGGTTGAGCACCTGTGAAACGTCATACCCATTATTTTGATTGAGCTGTGCGGTAGTTAACAAACTAACAGACTCAGTTGCGTATTTTAATTTAATCGGGATGGTATTGGATTTTATGATCACCTGTTTAAGGGAGTCTTGGGCAACCCGCAGGGAGTCTGTTTGTGAAAAACAGACGTTCCAAATTAATAGCAGTAAGAGAACACTAGCGTGATAAAACTTCATACACGTGATAAGACTGGGTCTAAATAACGCAAATACTTGTGATCTAGGTAGATATTTAGTGAAGTTTTAAGAGGTGCCTCCTACTACAGTGATCCTACATTTTTAGCCATTCTAAAGCTATTGCTTTATGCGTTATCAAAACAAAAATCCATCCGCCAATTGACGAATGGATTGTGAGTGTCGGGTAGAGAGGATTCGAACCTCCGATCTCTGGTCCCCCAGACCAGCACTTTAACCGGACTAAGCTACTACCCGTAAAACTTGGATTGCAAAGAAACTAAATTCGATCAATTTCTATCCCCAAATCATGAAGAAATCTTTTCGCCCCACGTTTTTTTACGCTACGCTCTAATTTTACAGCCTCGATTCTACTCTCCTTCACACCTTTCCATATAATATTCCACGGTGCACCATTTTTAGTTGAATTAACTAAACCTTTATTATGTCGTTGCAAACGCTTCTTTAGATCTTCTGTTTGGCCAGTGTAGAATTTAGATGTAGATAAACTGTATAGAATGTAGACGAAAAACATAAAAAGGACCAGCACTTTATCACGCAAAGCGTGACAGGCCTGCTACGCCTAAGGCGTAGACTAAGCTACTACCCGTAAAATTGGTTTGCAAAGAAACTAAATTTGATGAATTTCTATCCCCAAATCATGAAGAAATCTTTTCGCCCCACGTTTTTTTATTCTTCGTTCTAATTTTACGGCTTCAATTCTATTCTCCTTCACAACTTTCCATATAATATTCCACGGTGCACCATTTTTAGTTGAATTAACTAAACCATTATTATGACGTTGCAAACGCTTCTTTAGATCTTCTGTTTGGCCAGTGTAGAATTTAGATGTAGATAAACTGTATAGAATGTAGACGAAAAACATAAAAAGGACCAGCACTTTATCACGCAAAGCGTGACAGGCCTGCTACGCCTAAGGCGTAGACTAAGCTACTACCCGTAAAACTTGGATTGCAAAGAAACTAAATTTGATGAATTTCTATCCCCAAATCATGAAGAAATCTTTTCGCCCCACGTTTTTTATGCTACGCTCTAATTTTACAGCCTCAATTCTATTCTCCTTCACACCTTTCCATATAATATTCCACGGTGCACCATTTTTAGTTGAATTAACTAAACCATTATTATGACGTTGCAAACGCTTCTTTAGATCTTCTGTTTGGCCAGTGTAGAATTTAGATGTAGATAAACTGTATAGAATGTAGACGAAAAACATAAAAAGGACCAGTACTTTATCACGCAAAGCGTGACAGGCCTGCTACGCCTAAGGCGTAGACTAAGCTACTACCCGTAAAACTTGGATTGCAAAGAAACTAAATTTGATCAATTTCTATCCTAAAATCTTGAAGAAATCTTTTTATGGAAGTTTTTAATGTAATGTCTTAATCTCATCCATCTTATTATTGGTCCAAAAAGAATAGCAACCGCAGCAAATAGGTTAGAGTAATGAAACCTTGTAAAAACGAACTGGCATTTACTTTCCGTCACTCAGATAATATTTCTTCTCTAAAATTTAAAGAACTCTCAAACCTTAGAAACATAACGATTTTATGGGTTTAAAAAAAAATAATGTTCTGATGCAGAAAATAATATATTATTAGCATTTTTGATAAATTTGAAATAGATGTAAGATTATAAGTTTGGAAAATGTAATTCTACTACTCAAGCATCAAAAATTGTATGGACGGTTTAGAGAAAATGTTAAGTTAGTACAAAGAAGAAAAATTGTATATCTGTGAAGATTGCCTTATATGCAGCTAAGCACAGAACAATGTTACAGAGCATTAAAATGTTAACTCAGTGATTTCCATATTTAATAATTTCGATATATTATCAAGATTTGATCTACACAAAAATTTTCTTAAGCAGGATAGTACTTATGAATTCGTTAGAAAATCAAAAATCGTAGGTTTATGGTATTATAATTTTAATTGATTACCAAGTGGTATAGTATATAAAAACCTAAAACTCGACCTTAATAATAGTAAACTATGAAAAACATCTTGTTCATAATTATAATTATAGTTTCTTTCTCTTGTGCTGAGGAGAAGAAATCTATCGAAGAAATTGAAATTATACCTCAAGCAAATTCAGACACTATTTCAAACAAGATTCCGGTATTAAATTTTGCCACCTTTCACATGGGAAAGACATCTGATGCAAATTCTACCGAATTTGATGAAAACGACAGGAAAAATCAACAAGATGCAAAAAGGATTGCTGAGATGATCAGCAAATTTAAACCTACAATTGTTTGCGTTGAATATCCAACTGAAAAAGATTCTATCCTTAACCTAGAATACAATGAATTCCTTAAAAATTCATCTCAACCTGTTTCTTGGTATGGTGAGATCGGCTTAGTTGCATTTCCTTTAGCCAGTATGAGCGGTTTGGACAAAATTTATGGCATCGATCATAAAATGGGCTATAATTATAGGATAGCAGGAGAAATTGAGAATCAAATCGATTCAGTTACCGTAAATAACTATTACGAAAATCCTTTTGAGGAGTATCCTGAACTTGGATCAGATATGGATACGCTTAATCTTTTGGAAAAACTTAAATTGATGAACCACCCTAAATTTCTGGATTTTCTGATTGTCGTTAACGCTGATATTCTGGCCTATGCTGGAACAGAAGATAATTTTGAAGGCGCCGATGAAGCAGCAAAATACTATCAAAGAAATTTACGCATCTATTCTAATTTAAACAGAATACCAATGACTCCAGATGATCGGGTTTTCATTTTATCTGGCGGGAGCCATACCGCTTTTTTGAGAGAATTCTTTGAGCGCAGCCCTAAATACGAAATGGTCGATACATTTCAATATTTGGACTAAGGGCAAAAAGTTTAAAAAAGACAGTCGCATCAGAATTTAGAACGTTTTTTCCAGAATCTGTACTCATTGTATTTAATGTACTTTTTGTGTTATTATCAATCAATGTCAAAATTAGTTTCAGGAAGAGAAGTGCACGGAAGGTATATTGAAAAACTTAAAAGTGAGCTAGAAAATAACCGTGGAGCTGCACAACGTTTAATGAATAACGGAGATGTTTTGAAAAAACTTTTGAAAAAACTAGAGACCGCTAATGAGGATTCTAGAAGTAAACAAGTTTTGGTTTTATAAATTAAATGAATGAGTTTTTTTGACATTGATTAACTGTAGCAATCTATATTATGGGAGCATCACTATAATAGGATAATGTATTGTCCTTTATTGATTCGCGCAATATTCTAAAATAGATATAGTAAAAAAATGAAAAAATACATTTTTGTAATCGTCACGATCCTTTGTTACCAACTTTCAATAGCCCAGAAAATTGATCGCTATAATGGTGAGATAACTATTGATATGAATAACAGGACGTATCAAGCCAACCTAACGATCAATTTTGGATCTTATAATAATGTCGATACTATTAAATTATGGATACAAGGTGGTGCCAAAATCAACTCAGTGATTTCTCAACGTAAGGTGATTTCTTATACACTTACTGAAGAAGAATTAGTCTACGGCAGTAGAAAAAAACAAATTCTGATTCCGGTACAAGACATCAAGGATAAAACGCTTACAATAACATATAACAACCACTTCGATGAAATCAAAAATGAGCGTTTTCAATATAAAAAAGAGTGGACAGAATTTAATATCTATACCGATTACTTTCCGTGGAATTTTGAGTACGGCCTTTTTGATTACACCTTAATAATCAATTCATCAGATACGATTATAGCTCCCAATCTATCAAATGATAACATCCTTAAAAGCACCAAACCCACGTTCGATATTCCCTTTTTGATTTCTACTGAAGCCACCAAAACGATCACTGACAATGAGAAAATACATATTTATTCTCATCAAGTGTCAGATAGTATTATTAGCGATGTTCAAAACAAATCAAAGAAATATTATACCTATTTTGAGGACACATACGGACCAACTGATATCGATAAGTTGGTAATTGTAGTAAGCGATTCAAAACGATCTGTAAGTTATGCCCGTCCCAATTTTATATCACTCAATTTTGATAAAAAATTCACAAAAACGCATATAAAAGTATTGGCTCATGAAATTGCGCATTTATGGTGGCTCAAAGCAGAGTTATCAACTTGGGAAGATTGGCTCAATGAATCTTTTGCAGAATATAGCGCTCTTGTAATGTATCGTAGAGATTATGGCAAGGAAGCGATGGACGCCTATAATAAGAGATTCGGTGATTGGATAAAAAAAATGGAAGCTCCGCCGGTTTGGGGAATCGATAAAAGCCACGAAAGAAGCAACGCTGTGGTGACCTATAAAGGTGCTTTTCGATTATTAGATTTGGAAGAAAAAATAGGAGAACAACAGATGGAGAAATTATTAAATCAGATGCATAATCGGCAAATTAAAACTACTGAAGCACTTTTGGATTTGCTTGCAGAACTAACTGGTCAAGACACCAGTAACTGGTTTGAATTAAAACTTAAACAGTAATAGCATTGACAATTGTGTGAGTAGGTGAAAAACTCTAAAAGGTAACCTCTATTATTTTTAACTTACGCACTTGATGGGAGGGTATCGTTACGTTGTCGTCAATAGTGCTATATTGCTAGTTTGATTTTACTTCGGTTAACAAATTTCTAGCCTCTACGTTTTTTTCGTCTATAGCTACGGCTTTTTCTAGATTGTTCGTTGCCTTTTTTAATTTATCAATATTGTAATAAGCTTTACCAATGAGGTAATATAAGTATGTTGTTTTTATGTTCTTTTTAAACAGATCATTACATAATTCGATTGCCTCAATATTTCTGTCGACTGAAATGAGTATCGCAATGGCATTTTCCCAATCTTTAGAGGTAAATGTTTCAGGTTTTATCAAGTTGTTCAATTCTTGATTCTCTTTCATGAAATAGAAAGCTGGAAGATTTACTTTCCAATTTGGGTTTTCATCAACACCTTTTTTTATCCAATGGACTGCCTTATCCTTACTTCCAATTAAAATATTGGTCAGTGCAATTTTTGAGTAAATACCTGTCCAGCCACTAAGCATTGATTCAGCTTCGGTTAATTTTTGTGCCGCCATTTCAGTATTTCCTCTTTTAAAAGCATATCGTGCTTGATTTAATCTTATTCTACCGTAATGATAATTCATTAGTGTCTGTAGTTCGTCAAAAGGTTGTTTTGAATTATCTACTCTCAAATCTATTTGATTGTACCATTCATTATTCTTTCCTTTTACTGCTAGCGCTGCTGACTGTTTTCCTGTTATCTGTCCGCCAGCATCTTGACCAGCTGTAATACTTTTTAGAAGACGTTGAGCCAATGTGCCATTAGTATTTTCAAAGGTTGTAGCCATTCTATCTAAAACTTTATCATCAAGCTGATTTCCCATCACAACGTAGTATTTGCCCATCTTATGAGAAGCGTTCCCGTTCCAATATTTAAGAGATTCGCCGGTGAAAGCAAAAACGTTTCCATTTGAGTCAATTCCTGAAACCTGCCTGTAGTTAGATTCAGTGTCATTTTGTTTGACTTTTTTAATGGATTCCTCTATTGTTTTACCCTCACGTAGATATTCAAATCCTTTCATAGCATAATCAGGTTCTGTTTCTGCAATAACCGAAAATGCACCAAGACTAGGTTCTATGAAAATCGTAGAATTACCCACATAAATATTGTCAGTTGCAACTGCAACTCCCCATTCTTCAGCATTTTTATCATAAGCAAGTATTGAGAATGTTGAATTTATATTTTTGTTTGTTAATAAACTTGGCAAATTCTGCGCAGATAGTAGTAGCGGTAAACCAAATAAAAAAATTGAGGTCACTTTTTTATATATTTTCATTCTTCTCTCAAGGTTTGTTTTGCATTATTGACAACGATTTTTATATCCTGCCTCCGGCGATCCACCCCATGGTGGAGAGAGGAAGGCATTTTATAGACGCAGCGCCACGGGCAGCCATTCCCGACGCTTCGGGACGCCCATAGGGTACTTGTCCGACTACTGGCGAATACACTGTGTTGAATGTACTTCGTCTTGGCTCAGCACGCTTTTTGCTTTACACCTTAGGATAAAAATAGACAATTAGATTGTAATAAAGGTATTACATACAACGATCCTGACGAATTAGGGGATAATACGGCAAGCCAATAAGGTGATGCACCTTTCCGCGGTGGCCTATAATCTGAAGAAGTATCTAAAATTCACTAAAAAACTGGTTCAACGTGGAGTAGGAGCGGCCCATTTAATGAAGATGATCAAAAATGGTAAAAGATACCTCAAAAGCTTACTTTTAGGGATCCCAAATTTTGACCATATAACACCAGTCTGAAAATAAAAACGCCCTTAAAAGAGCGCATGTGAGGTCTAAATTTTAGGATTTATCGGGTTGTGCAACGGTTACCATTGTTACGCACTGGGCTTTTTTCAAAATTTTCCGTTATCGTTTCTCCATTCGCTTTTTGGTAATATGGCTTCAACAACGTCCCAATGTTCTGCAATTTTACCATTCTCAACTCTAAATAGGTCGTAAAATGAAGTATGCTCGTCTCCAAATAAGCCTTCGCTTACTGATAAAACAAAATTCCCTTCGCCCAGTACTTTATGAACCTTGTTGTATTTCATTTTAATACCTTGTGAAGCCATATATTCTAATGCTTTTCCAAGTCCAGAAAGTCCATCTGCGATTTGTGGATTGTGTTGAATGTAATTGTCACCCTCAAAATATCCAGATAATTTTTCCATTTTGCCATTAACCAAAATATCATTCACAAAGTTTTCTACCAACTGTTTGTTTTCTTTGGTCTTGCCCAAATCCATAATTTGAGTCGTTCCATCAATCATTGTGTGTCCACTTGGGTTGGGGTTTTCTGGTTTTTCTTGCAGATTGTCCCAATGTTCTACAATTTTGCCGTCCTCAAAACGAAAAATGTCAAATCCAATTTTAGGGCCGAAAAAATTGTAGTCGGTTTGAGTGAATACGAAATCTCCATCTTGAAATGCTCTTACCGTATTTACTTTTGCTGAATTTGGTGGAAGTTGTTGTAACAACGCTCCAAAGCCTGCAAGTCCGTCCGCTACTCCAAGGTTGTGTTGAATGTAATTGTCTTGATTAATGTAACCAACTGGTTCTTGAGCTCCCGTTTCTATACTTTTTAAAAGAGCAACTACTTTTTCTTTGTTTGAAATTTCCATTTTTTCTTCTTTTTTAGTTTCTAAATTTTGTTTTTGTTGTCCATTGCAAGATGTTAATCCCATTGCTAGAACTGCTGTTGCACTTAATAGTATCTGTTTCATTTTTTTTGATTTTAATTTGATATTTCAAAGTTGCGGCAAGGAAGAAGAAAAGTGGCGATACAAAAACGCCTTTGAATGATACTTTTGAGCCTAATTGTATTGTTCGCTAAAGGAATTTGGTGTTTCGCCTGTGTGTTTCTTAAAATATTTGATAAAGTTAGTAGGTTCTTCAAATCCTAATGAATAAGCTATTTCTTTTACGCTATCGCTGGTATAAATCAACAATCGCTTGCATTCAAGCAAAACTCTATCGTCTATGATATTTTTAGGCGATTTTCCAAATATTCTTAAGGTCGTTTGATTTAGCCTTTTTGTAGAAATGTTCATTTTGTTTGCATAAAAACCTACATTTTTATGTTGGATAAAATTGTATTCCAAAAGGTCTTTAAAAATCAAGGCGAACTCTAAATTTGTATCCTTTACAAACTCAACAAAACCTTGCTTTTTTCTTTCCCTTTCAGAATGTAACAAGAGATTTCGCAAGTCATTTCTAATAATGTCTGCTTGATATTCATCTTTTATATTTTCTGTTTCTGTTTCAAGTTGTTTAAATATTGTCTCGATTATCGAATCTGAAATATTGATTTGAGCAACAGAAAGCAAATCATTAAAGAGAATTGTACTTTTTAAAAATCGTGTGTCTAATTTTGTTTTGCAGAAAAAATTGTCGGTAAACAGAATGGCTTTTCCTTTAAATGTTGTTTCGGTGTCAAAAAGTTGAACACTATTTTTATTGATAAATAGTAACGAGTTCGGATTGATTTTTATGGGTTTAAAGTCCACCATATGTGTTGGTGAGCCCTCTTGAAACCAAAATATTTGATAGAACTCTACTCTATGAGGTTTTTTGATTTCTTTAGAAAAATCGGTAAAAAATAAATTAAAATCAATGATTTCAAACTCTTGGGGAAGACCTTCTTTAAAGTCATATTTTTGAATTTTTTCTGCCAATTTTGATTTATTTTTCAGTAGTTTTTGCTTTGTGCCTAACGGTCTAGTATAATAATAGTAGCGGATTATACATACTTAATTTTCGGTTTAGCAATTTACTTAAACAATTTAAAAAACGGTTTGAGTTTGCACCCAAACCGCTATTGCGTTTATACAATCTTGGCAGTAGTTCTTTCCTTTTCAGATGTCCATAGTCCAAGTTTATCAAACATAACAATATGTGTCAGTCCAGATATTGGAACTCCGAATAATGGAATCATAGCCAATGGCAAAAGTCTTAAGTTCTCAATGTCGTTTGAACCTGAAAACGTAAATGTAAGTCCAGTACCAACCGCAATCAAGAAATCAGCAAACCCAACAATATTGAACAACCAAAAGGATATTTTTTTGTCTCTAAAATAGAGAACTACAGGAACCATCAATCCAGCAATTAAATCACCATAACCTGCAAGATAAGCGAACATAGATGGCAACAAATTTTCAGCTCCGTATTGAATGAAAAGTACGGCGGCTATTATTCGCCAAAGGTGAAGGAATGTTAGTGACTCCAACGAGAAACGTCTCATAAAATTTTGAAAACTATGATTCTTGAAGTAGAGTAAACACAAGCCAGTAAAGGTGAGAATAATAATGATTCCAAAGGTTATGCCGTGTAAGTCATAAATCAATCCAGCTGTACCTAGGCTAAATATGAGTAATGCGTGAAGGAATGAGAAAACGATTACTCTTTTTTCGGTTAATTTTAAACTTGAATTTTTCATTTTTTCTGTAATTTTTAGTTCATTACAAAAGTGGTTCAAGTCAATTAACTAAAACTTGATGCATATCAAGACTTTTAAATTTTTGTTCGAAGTCTGCTTAAAGTTTCTGGTGTCATACCCAAGTGAGACGCAATTTCCTTTCCGTTGACTCTACCAAGTGCAAATGGATATTTTTTGTTGAAATACTTCAATCTATCCAACGAATCAAGAGCCATTAGATTATTAACTCGATTCAGGAAATCAGAATGTGATTCTTCCAACATTTGCCTATAAACTGTATTAAATTCAGGAATGTTTTGGCTCAAGAAATTAAATTCATCTAGAGACAAGGAGAGAAAATCCGTGTCTTCAGCGGCTATAATGCTCTCTTGGGATGGTATTCTGTTTTTGAAGCTATCTATAACAGTAAACCATTCTTGGTCAAATACAAGTCCAACATTATTTGAAACTCCGGAAGCGTCCGTTCGAACAATTTTGAAGCTTCCATTGGTTAAGAAATAACAATTCCGACAGATATTTCCTGACATTAAAATGATTGAGTTTCTTTTTACTCTATTTTCGGTAAATGAATCGAGAACAAGGTCAAGATTTATTGGAATCTTTCCCAAGCGATTAATTATGTTCTGCCTTAAGATTTCTTTCATTTCCGTTTATTCGAATTACTGCCAACGGGATTTGTGTCCTGCCTCCGGCGATCCGCCCCATGGTGGAGAGAGGAAGGCATGTTATAGGCACAGCGCCACGGGTAGCCATTCCCGATGCTTCGGGACGCCCCATAGTTACTTGTCCGACTACTGGCGGATACATTGTGTTGAATCTACTTCGTCTTCGCTCAGCACGCTTTTTGCCTTTACACCATTAGTTAAAAATAGACAATTAGATTTAATTGGGGTGTCTTGCATCCGACGATCCGCCGGCTGGCGGAGAGAGGAACGCAAAAAGGTCCCCTTGGGCCATTGCCTTTAACGATCCTATATAGAGCTTGTGCTCAACTCGATTCAGTAATGCTGAGCAAGTTATATTAAAAGAAAAAAAGGTGGTTTAAGTAAAAAAGAAAATATTATTTAACTTTAGAGGACTGGACTAAGGCTTTTCATAGGATACATTGTTGCCAGTAGTTATTTCTGATGCTTTGTAAACCCACTCATAACTTTTTCCATTACTCTTATTTTTCCTGATCTAGGTAAAAGTCTTAAATTGTAAACCAGAAACTTGGTTAAAAAACCAGGAAGTAAAGTGGTTTTCTTTCCAATAGCACTTATGATTGGCAAAGCAACGTCATATGGGGAAAGCGACATTCCCATTTTCATATTTGCTCTATCAGCGAAACCTGACTTAACTGGTCCAGGTGCAGCGCATAAAATATCAATACCTAAAGGTTTTAACTCTCTCGCCAATCCTTCGCCAAGAGATTGGATGTATGCTTTACTTGCAGCATAGTTGGCAGCATTTGGTACGCCTTGAAATGCAACCATTGAACTAAGTAATACAATGGCTCCTTTTCTTGTCTCAGCTTTCATTTTATTGCTAAAGTGATGCAACATTTCTAAGACTGATTTACAATTTAGATCAACCAAGTTTAATTCATTTTGAATATTAGAATTTATAAACTCTCCTGAAGTGCCAAATCCAGCGTTCAAAATTACTATGCCAATAGACAAGTGATTGGTCTCTTCTAAAAGTGATTCAATGGCTTTTTTTTGAGACAAATCACCAACAATCGGTATTGCTTCTACTTTGTGTTGGTCGAAGAATTCCGTACTCAGTGAATTTAATTGTTCTTCTCTGCGTCCAGTAATTACTAAATTAAAGCCTGATTCAGCTAATTTGGTAGCAAACGCTTTACCGATTCCTGAGGTAGCTCCAGTTACTAAAGCCCAATTCCCGTAGTTTTTCTTTAATCTATCAACCGTCTTATTCTTTAATTTCATTTTCAGCTTTTTTTTTGAGTTCCTTTAACCATATGTCATGTAATTTTTCCAACTTATTCGGAACAAATACCTTTTGCATAAAGGTTAAAAAACCATGTTGAGTTTCACTTGTAATCACTTTACATCCATTATCGGTTGGTATAATCAGCCAAGCATGGTAGCCTTTAATGTTATTTTTAGTTGCTTCCCAACTTAACCTGTAAGGCGGTGAGAACTCTTTGATAGTAGTTGATTCGAAACTTTGACCCATCGTTTTCCAAGAGAATATTGTTTTGTCTCCAAGTTGCGTTGACTTATTGTTTATAATGTTTACATCTGTAGCTCCTTCATACCACTTTGGCCAATCTTCGGCTTTAATTAAAATATCCCATACTGCTTGAGGTTCAGCATTAATGTCAATTTCATTATGAACAAAAAAACCTGCTTCTTCTGGCTTATAATTAGCAGGCCAGTTTATTTTTTCCGAATTGAGCTTACTCTTTTCCACGGTCTTTTTAACCGAGTAGCAACTCACTAGGACTAGTGAATAAAGAATTATTAATAAATACCCTGTTTTTAATTTACTTTTCATTTTATATAGTTTTAGAATTTGAATATTGAATTTCCTCTTAGTGCCATAACTAAAATGAAGATTGCTAAGAGTGTATAAATTACAGACGCTAGAACAGTCAATTTTATATTTTTTAAGAAGTACCAAGCTAGTAATGGAAGTACTTGAAGAGCATGCATACCTATAAAGTGTGCAATACGTAAGTCACCATAACTAAGACTCCAATTTAGAAACGGCAATCCTTTTACTCCATCATTTGCTCCAACTGTATGTGCCATGTTACCTCCCATAACAAACCCTTCAAATGAGAAAATGACGAATAGGATAAAACCAAAGCGGATAGCCCATAAATAATAATTAGGCAAATCATTTATAGGGTCTAAGAAAAATTTATATCCAATACATCCTATAGCAATGGTGGCAATAGTAGCCGCTAAAGCCATCATTGAAAACATGAATGAGTAAAATGGTGAGGATTGGTTATAGTGTGAAGCCTGTCCTTTACTTGCTTGCCAAGTGATGTAGATAACTTCAAATGCCAGCGTAATTATAATAACCCAATTCATCAAATTGATGTCATTACCCTTTGTCAAATAACCAGAGTACCAAGCTATGGACAATGATAGTATTGTTGTAGAAAGTGCAAACTTAATCGGTTTGTACCATGCATTTGTTCCAGCAAACTCTATTGGTTTGAAATAAGAAAAGAATATGAGTAAAAACGCAACACTCAGGTTTATTATTCCAAACCAAAGTAAAACTGCATTTCTTTCTTTTAAGGTTTCAATGAATTCCATTTGTCATAAATTGTTTTGACAAATTTCATCACTAAAGCAGTTTCAAAACGATAACAAATGTTTATGATTTAGAGTAATTGCTTTTTTATTCTACTTAGATGTATTGGTGTAATTCCTAAGTATGAAGCTATCATGTGTTGTGGAACTCGATTATGAATATTAGGGAATATTTCATTCATTAACCGATAGCGTTCTATAGGTGATAAGGTATATAGATTTTGAATTCTTGTATCCATATAAACAAAGTAATACTCAGCAATTATTCTTCCCATTTTTTGCCCATTGCTCATATTTTTGTAACCCCATTCAATGGCTTTTCTCGGAAGTACAATTACATCTGTATTCTCCATTGCTTCTAATTGATATCTGGACTTTTGTTGCGTAAGGAACGCATTGTAATCGGCAATGAATTGATTTTCTATTGCAAAATGTGTAGTGTGTTCTGTTCCTTCTAAATCAATTATTTTTACTCTCAAGATGCCTTTTTCGATAAAGTAAATTTCATCAATAAACTTATCGTCATCGCTTAAAATCCCTTTCTTTTTGAATGATTTCTTGTAACAAAAAGACATGAAAGTGTCCATCTCTTTTTGAGAGATTTCAATCATAGATTCTATGGCATTCTTTAGCGAAATCATATTCTAATTACTGGCAACGGTCTAGGCTATGAACAGTTGCGTGGGTTGGCACGGACTTTTGCAAGTACACGATAAGCTGAAAATTCCTCAGGAATTTTCAGGATAAGCCTGTGATAGCAATTGTTTATAGCATCTATGTAAAAGCAGCCTGTCGAGTATCTTTAAGATTCACTAAAATCAAAAGGTATGGACACCCAACAAACTGCGACACCTAAGTTATTCATTGGTATTGACATTCACAAACGAAGCTGGAAAGTTCATTGTGCGACTGATATTTCAGGCGGTAAGACATTTAGTATGTCTCCAAACCCTGTTGAGCTCAAGAATTACGTAGATCGTCATTATAAAGGTTATGAGGTATCTACAGCTTACGAGGCAGGTTGCTGTGGT